>NZ_CP059449.1:1392500-1992500 GCF_022023855.1 Azospirillum brasilense | reverse complement strand
TGCGGAAGTCGGTCCAGGCCGTCGCCGCCCGCCCGGAGATGCGCGTGCCGATGTAGCTCGGCGAGCCAAACATCGCCGTCAGCATGTTGGCCGAGGGCTCCGGCGATTCGGCATCGAGGACGGCGACATGGACGCCGACCATCAGCTCGCCCGGCAGCCCGGCCAGCCATTCCTTGGGCACCGCGTTCAGCGCCGGTTCCAGGAAGGGATCGACCAACACGTTCGCCGGGGACACGGCGTTGGGACGGAAGACGGTCCAGGTGGAAAATTCGGTGTGGCGCTCCCACTTCAGGCGGAAGCTGCCGAAGGAGCCGCTGTAATGGGTGGCCCCGGCGGGCGGGCGCGGCACGCCAGCCCAATCGCACAGCTTCTCCAGATGCAGCCGGTCGGCCTCCGACGCGCCCTCCCCCGACAGCATCGCCAGCATGGTGGCGCGGACCGGGGTGGACAGGACCTCCGGCGGGCGGGTGTGCACCTCGTTGGTCAGGGTCACGCGCAGGGCATGGTTCTTCAGGGGGTGGGCCAGGGAGCGCGCGTCTCCGTTGCCGGTGCGGCCCATCGCCAGCGCGTCGTCGGTCATCGCGGCCATTCCCCTTCCAAGCCCCTTCCGCCCATGGACGACGAGCCTTGCCGGATGAGCCGCCCGTCGCCACACTATAAGTCTGATCTTTAGACCACATCGCGCGTGCGGGTGCGAGAGCGCCGGTGCCGCATCGTTGCCCTACGATAGACCGATACCCCGGAGTCCCCATGAGCGCGCTTGCCGTCACCGACGATCTGTTCTTCAACCGCGCCGGCCTGGACCGTTCCCGTGTCGAGGGGGTGGTGGCCGACGCGCTGCGGGGGGCGGACGACGGCGAACTGTATCTGGAATATTCGCAGAGCGAATCGCTGGGTTGGGACGACGGCAAGCTGAAGGCGGCCAGCTTCGACACCACCCAGGGCTTCGGCCTGCGCGCCATCGCCGACGAGGCGACCGGCTTCGCCCACGCCTCCAGCCTGTCCGAGGACGCCATCCGGCGCGCCGCCGCGACGGTGCGCGCCGTCCAGGCCGGGCATGCCGGCACCTTCGCCGAGCCGCCCGCCGGCACCAACCGCGCGCTCTACATCCCGGACAACCCCCTGCCTCTGGTCCCCTTCGAAGCCAAGGTGAAGCTGCTGGCGGAGATCGACGCCTACGCCCGCGCCAAGGACCCGCGGGTGCGGCAGGTCTCGTGCTCGATCAGCGGCGAGTGGCAGGCGGTGCAGATCATCCGCGCCGATGGCGTGCGCGTCGCCGACCTGCGCCCGCTGGTCCGGCTGAACGTCTCCGTCGTGGTGGCCGAGGGCGACCGCATGGAGACGGGCGGCCACGGCGGCGGCGGGCGCGTCACTTACGAACACTACATGCAGCCGGAGACGTGGCGCGCCTTCGTGGACGAGGCGCTGCGCTCCGCGCTTGTCAACCTGTCCTCGGTTCCTGCCCCGGCGGGGGAGATGACCGTCGTTCTCGGCAACGGCTGGCCGGGCATCCTGCTGCACGAGGCCATCGGCCACGGGCTGGAGGGCGACTTCAACCGCAAGAAGACCTCGGCCTTCGCCGGGCTGATGGGCCAGCGCATCGCCGCGCCCGGCGTGACCATCGTGGACGACGGCACCATCGAGAACAGCCGCGGCTCGATCACCGTGGACGACGAGGGCACTCCCGGCCAGTGCACCACGCTGATCGAGGACGGCATCCTGGTCGGCTACATGCAGGACCGCATGAACGCCCGGCTGATGGGCATGCGCCCGACCGGCAACGGGCGGCGCCAGAGCTTCGCCTGCCACCCCATGCCGCGCATGACCAACACCGTGATGCGCCCCGGCGCCTATGAGCCGGAGGAGATCATCAAGTCGGTCAAGAAGGGCCTCTACGCCAAGAACTTCGGCGGCGGGCAGGTGGACATTACCAGCGGCAAGTTCGTCTTCTCCGCCAACGAGGCCTATCTGATCGAGGACGGCAAGCTCGGCCCGGCGGTGAAGGGCGCCACCCTGATCGGCAACGGTCCGGACAGCCTGACCCGCGTGTCGATGATCGGCAACGACACGAAGCTGGACCCCGGCGTCGGCACCTGCGGCAAGGACGGCCAGGGCGTTCCCGTGGGCGTCGGCCAGCCGACCCTGCGCCTGGACGGCCTGACCGTGGGCGGTACGGCGGCCTGATCGCCACCACCGCTTCCCTTTGCTGCATCGGAGGTTCCGCCCGTGTCGTCCCTCGCCCTGGTTTCGACCTTCTGCCCCGACCGTCGGTCTCGTCTCCGCGGTCACCGGCCATCTGTTCGGGCTGGGGGCCAACCTGCGCGACGCGACCTTCGCGGTGATGGGGTCCGGAGCGGAATTCTCGGCGGTCTGCGAATTGCCCGACGGCGTCCCCGTCGGGGAGGTTCAAGAGGGGCTGGCCAGCCTGCCCGAACTGGCCGGCGCGCAGATCAAGGTCACGCCCTTCGACTTCGATCCCAACCCCGGCCCGCTCGCCCGAATCACCCACCGCGTGGAGGTGTCGGGCGGCGACCAGCCCGGCCTGATCGCCCGTCTGTCGGAAATCTTCACGCAATTCGAGGCGAACATCGTCCGTCTGGACGCCCAGACCCTGCCGGAGCGGGAGGGAGGTCATTACACCATCCGCTTCGCCGTTTCGATCCCGCCGGAGCGCGCCGGCACCTGCCTGTCCGCCATTGCCAACACTGCGGAGACGATGGGCCTGACCTGCACTGCCGAACCGCTGTAACACTCCTCGTCCATCACCTCCAATTTTCCCTCTCCCCAAAGGGAAGAGGGATGAAGGTTGCATTCATACGCATGAAAATGCCATGGATCGGGAACTTTCCCCGACCATCTCCACCATGGCGTGAATCGCGTTCTCCTCGTCCTGGCGCTGTCCTTCGCCGCCCTGCCCGCTCGGGCGGAGGGGCTTGAGGCGACCCTGTCCGACTGGGGAGCCGTTGGGCTGCTTCAGACACCGAACGCGCGGGGCATGCCGGACGGCACCGTCACCGCGGGGGTGACCGCTCTCGGTGGCTTGCACCGGCATGTCTTCGCCGGGGCGCAGCTCCTTCCCGGCCTTGAGGTCACCCTCCGCGACAGCACCTACCCGAGCTGGCACGGCCTCAGCGAGCCGGGGGTGGACGCCAAGCTGCGCCTGCTGCGCGAGGGACCGTGGTGGCCGGCGCTGGCGGTCGGCGGGCGGGACGTCACCGGCAGCGGGCTGGACCTGCCCGGCAAGGGCCGCTTCGCGGGAGAGTATCTGGTCGCCTCGCGGCGCTGGTGGAACGTCGATCTCAGCCTGGGCATCGGCTGGGGTGGGCTCGGCGACTATGGGCATGCCCGCAACCCGCTGCGCTTCCTCGGCGGGCGCTTCAAGCGCGACCGCGACCCGGCGAAGGCGTCGTCCCGCGGGCCGGAAGCATGGTTCACCGGGGAACGCGCGGCCCTGTTCGGCGGCGTCGAGTGGCACACACCGTTGGACGGGCTCAGCGTCAAGTTGGAATACAGCGCCGACAGCTTCCGCGCTCAGCAGCAGGACGACCCGACCTTCAGGCCCGGCGTGCCGCTGAACGCCGGTCTTGCCTACCGTCCCTGGAACTGGCTGGAGCTGGGCGCGGGGGTCGAGCAGGGATCGCGCGCCATGCTGCGTCTCGCCGCGCGCTTCGACCCACGCGAGGAAGGAGGAACCACCGCACTCACGCCGCCGCCCGTGGTCGGCGCCCGCCCGGCCGCGCCGGGCGCCGCCCTGGCCGCCCCGGACATCGCTGCCTTGGCCCGGCTGCACCGGTTGCCCGCCCGCGCTGTGCTGATCGACGGCGACCAGGCGGCCCTGTGGCTCGACCCGGCGGGCGCCGGCACCGCTCCGCTGGCGCAGGAGGTGGGTCGCGCCGCCCGCCTACTGGCCGACGGCGCGCCATCGGAGGTCGAATGGCTGACCGTCGTCTCCGGCAACGCCGGGCTGGACGGCACCGCCGTCACCCTGTCTCGCCGCGCCGTGGAACAGGCAGCCAGCCACCGCGGCAGCTCCGAGGAAATCTGGCGGACGGCTCGCGTGGACCGCTCCGCCGGTCCTCCGGGGGACTGGGCGTCACGGTTGACCTTGACCGTCGTTCCGACCGTGGAGGCCAGCCTGTTCGAACAGAGCGCGCCGCTGGTGCAGCGGACCTACGGCGACACCGTGTTGACCGCAGAACCGCTGCGCGGACTGGTTCTCAGCGGCGGGCTGCGGGTGAACGTCAGCCACAACCTCCACCTCCTCGACACCAACGCCATCCCGGCGGCGGATCCGGTGCGCAGCGACCTGCCGCGCTACGCCGACCGCCTCGCCGCGGTCGAGCGGCTGTACGCGGCGTGGCTGGCCGCGCCCTCCGAGAGCTGGAGCACGCGCCTGTCCGTCGGCCATTTCGAGGAGATGTTCGGCGGTGTGGGAGGCGAGGCGCTGTACCGCCCCCTGACCGCGCGCTGGGCGCTCGGGCTCGACCTCAACCGCGTCTGGAAGCGTCCGCCCGACGACGTGCTGCGCCTTGGCCCGGAAAGCGGGCGGAACACCGGCCACGCCAGCCTCTATTGGGAAGCGCCGGGGGCTGCCACCACGGGTGTGCTGCGGCTGGGGCGCTATCTCGGCGGGGATTGGGGCGGCACGCTCGAACTGATGCGCGCCTTCGACGGCGGCATCCGCCTGTCCGCCCAGGTCACCTGGACCGAGGGGCCGGAGGGCGCGCAGAGCCGCTACGGCGGGCGGCTGGAACAGGGAATTGCGCTGACGGTACCTTTCAGCCCCGGCGGCTCCTGGCCGCCGGACGGGCGGCTGGCGACCGCGGTGCGCACCCTCGGACGCGACGCGGGGCAACGGCTGCGCCAGCCATTGCCCCTGTACGACGCGTTGGTCACGGCGGGTTACGGCCGCCTGACCGGATCATGGCCGCGGCTGATGGAGTGAGCCGCTGCGGACCGGGGATCAACGGATTTCGGAGATCGTCCCGGTCTTGGCGTCGAGCAGCACGGTGCTCCAGGTACCGTTGGCCGACTGGGCCTCCGCCACGTAGTTCTCACCCTGCTTGCGGAAGTCGCGGACCGAGGTGAAGCCGGCGGCGCTGAAGTAGTTCAGCAATGAGGTCTGCATCAGCTCCTTGCGGTTCTGGCCGCGCTCGGCGCGCTGGGTGGTGTTGGGATCGACGTTCATGATGACCTGCCGGTTGCCCTGCATGGTGTTGGGCAAGGTGCCGGTGGCCGACCCGGTGGTCCCCATGGCGCCGCTGTTCGGCATGCTGTTGTTCATGTTCCCGGTCGAACCATAGGTGCCGGGCGCCCCATAGGTGCCGGTGCTGCCGTAGGTGCCCGCGGCGCCGGACCCAACGGTGGATTCGGCGGTGCCGCTGGTCACACGGTCGGGCATGCGGCCGTCCGGCATCCGGTTCTGGGTCCGGTCGCTCCAAGGGTCGGCCCGCTCGCCGGGCAGGCTTTCCACCTGCGGGCTGGTGGTCGGCAGGCCCGACGGGCTGGAGCGCTCGTAGGGAACCTGCGGCGCGTTGTTCTGATAGGTCTGGGCCATCGCGGTGGGAGCGGCCGCCAGGGTCGCGGCGAGAACGGCGAGGGACAGTTTGGCGTTCATGGCATCCTCTTCTCTCGATACGGCGTCTCGCACCGCCGCAGCGGCGCTGCGCCTTTTAGCCCGCCCGGCCGGAACCGAGCAGGCTGGCGACCCCGACAACAGCGCTCGTCGGCCGTTGTTGCGGTCAAGCCAGCGTTATCGGGATGCCTCTCCCCCTTATGGGACCGCCCCTACCCAAAAAAAGCTCTTTACTGGAACGGGGTCCGGGAACCTTTCAGAGCGGAGGCGTGTTCTGCACAATACTGACACGCTCTTCACAGAGTAGGACGTTCAACAGACTGCGCGCCGGACGAGCCGTAATGCGCTTCGGACCGAGCGAGGGAGGTTAGGATGCTCTATTGGGCACTTGTTTTCTTCGTGATCGCGCTGATCGCCGGCGCACTCGGTTTCGGCGGAGTTGCGTCAGCCTCTTCAGGCATTGCGCAAATCCTGTTCTTCCTTTTCCTGATCCTGTTCGCGGCGAGTTTGATTCTGGGCCTGGTCAGGCGCCGCTAGACCCAGCACCCGCCCGGAACCGTCCGGGCGGGCGTTTCCCGCAGCGCGCCCGTGTCCGGCCTTTCACGTCTCGAAGGGCCGGGCTCGCGAGTACCCCGAAAGCCTCTCGATGTTAGCCTCGCACCTGACCGGCAACGCCCCACCCGGAGCGTTGCCGGTTTCTCTGTGCGCTCGGCACGAGCGGCTACGGACATGGGCGGCTATGAAATGACGACGAATCAATCGTCGTCGGTCGGGCTATGCCCTTCCATGAGCTGGCGCAGGGCACGACGGCCGCGCGACAGGCGCGACTTCACGGTGCCGATGGAGATACCGAGAATGTCCGCCGCCTCGCCGTAGGAGATGCCCTCCAGCCCGATCAACAGGACCACCTCCCGCTGTTCGGTCGGCAGCAGGCCGAGCGCGCGCTTCAGGTCGCGCAGCTCCAGCCGGACGAACTGACCGCCATGGGCGGCGCCGATCGCCGCCTGCCCTTCCCCGTCGATGTCCACGACCGCCTGCCGGCGACGGATGCCGTTGATGTGCAGGTTGCGCAGAATGGTGAAGAGCCAAGCACGCAGGTTGCTGCCGGGCCGCCAGAGATGCAGGCGCGACAAGGCGCGCTCCAGACATTCCTGCACGAGATCGTCAGCCAGCGTGGCGTCCCGCACCATGGCGCGGGCGAAACGGCGCAAACGCGGAATTTCCGCCTCGATCTGTGCGATGATCGCCGGATCGGGGGGCGCCAGCGGCGCCGAAGACGCTTCCGCCGTGTCTTCGACGGCCGGATCGTCGGCTTCGACGCCATCCTCGGCTTCGACCGCAACGTTCAACTCGTCCTCGTCCGCACGGCGGCTTCCCATCACCGGCTTGAGGGCGACGGGGTCAAGCGGCGCGGGGCTGCTTGCCGGACGGCGCAAGGAACTCGCGACGTGGTTCGCCATCGGTGGAACGCTGCCTCCTTGTGTACCGAAAGATGTCCCGATCATTCCGGGCGCGTCTGGAAACGCCCGAACCATCGCTCCGGCCCCCGCCTTGCGCCGAATGCGCGCGGGGCATAACCGGATTCTCCAACGACAATCGTCGGTCCATCAGTACGTAATGGCGCACCACAGAGGCTGCCAGTTGGGAAAAAGGCTAAGCCCCTTAACAATTTGGCGAGATTACCCCTAAATGCCATGAATCGTCCGATTGCTCCCGTAGCATTCGATCGGGGATGAGGTATCGTCTCCGGACATACGGGAGGCTTCATGACTTTGCTTAAAAGGAAAAGGCCGGCTGGCTTTCACCAACCGACCTCAAATCTCCTTTGCGGGATAGCCATGTCTATGGCCAACGATGAATTCGCTCATTCATCCATCCGCAGGTCCGCTGCCAGCGGTTCTTCTTCTCTGTGTAGGCGGCGTTTCCGTCCCTTAGCGGAAGTCTTATTTCATTGCGGTCCGCTTCCTCTGTTGGCCGGAACCATATCGCATTACGTCTTTCGTGGACAGCCGGACGTTGGCGCTAGCGCGCCGATCTTCCCGCATACGCCGAAAGACCGGCCGACTTCACCAGTCGGCAAAAGCTGCGTCAAGACGGTGAAAAACGCGGTGGCTCTGGCCGCCGGCGGGCTGATCGCGTCCTTCCTGACGGC
Organism: Azospirillum brasilense; assembly: GCF_022023855.1. NCBI lineage: Bacteria > Pseudomonadati > Pseudomonadota > Alphaproteobacteria > Rhodospirillales > Azospirillaceae > Azospirillum > Azospirillum brasilense. The sequence goes on along the minus strand of NZ_CP059449.1, from coordinate 1,984,773 downwards.
GTTGCCGGCCACGGCCCAGGACGCATCGGTCCAGACGGCGGCGGCCCCACCTCCCGTCTTCCAGAGCACGGGTGAGCGCACGATCCGCGCGCTGGAGGCGCTCGCCGGCAAGGGCAGCGCCCGCGCCCAGTATGAGCTGGCCATGCGCTACGAGGTCGGCAAAGGCGTGAACCGGGACGAGCGGATGGCCCTCTCCCTCTATTGCCGGGCGGCCCGCCAGGACTACGCCGAAGCGGCCTACCGTGCCGGGCGCATGCACATGGCCGGGCGTGGTGCGGTGTCGAAGGACGAGGAGCTTGGCCGCTCCTGGCTGCGCCGCGCCGCCCAACTGGGCAACGAGGACGCGGCGCAGATGGTCAAGCCGGCCAGCACCTCCAACAGGAGCGCGGCGGGAAAGGCGCCCGACCGCTGCGAACCGCCGAGCGTGCGCTGGGGCGTGATCCGCATGCCGCCCAAGGAAATCCGCGCCATGGTCACCAAGATGGCCCCCAGCTACGGGCTCGACCCCGATCTGGTGCTGGCGGTGATCGCCGTGGAATCCGGCTACCGCGTGGATGTGGTGTCGGAAAAGAACGCCATGGGGCTGATGCAGTTGATCCCCGAGACGGCGGAGCGCTTCGGCGTGACCAAGCCCTTCGACCCCGAGCAGAACCTGCGCGGCGGCATGAAGTATCTGCGCTGGCTGCTGGCCTATTTCGACGGCAACGTGACGCTGGCTCTGGCCGGCTACAACGCGGGCGAAGGAGCGGTGCTCCAATACAAGGGTGTCCCGCCCTACCGCGAGACGCAGGATTATGTGGTCAAGGTCCACAGCGTTTACCCGCGCCGTGTCCATCCCCACGACCCCGGCGTGGTGCGCTCGGCCGGCCTGCCCGCCGCCAAGCAGGAGGAGGTCGCCGAATTGAGCGTCTCCCGTCCGGGCGTTTCCACGAAACGGTGAAGCGCTCCCGCCGGCTTTTCCCGTATCATGCGGAAAAAGCCGGCGATGGGGATTGCGGATGGGCAATGTGGACGGGACGGGTTCCGACAAGCATTACTGGCACCAGTACATCGACACCTACCGTCAGGCCTTCCAGACCCTGGGGCCGGTGCGGATCATCCTGGAATACGGGGTGTTCCGGGGCGATTCGATCCGTTGGCTGCGCTCCCAGTTTCCGGATGCCTTCATCATCGGCGCCGATATCCTGGAGCCGCAGCCGGAATGGCCGCAGGATGACCGCATCCAGTATGTGCGGTTCGACCAGAACGATCCCGAGCACATCGGGCGCAGCCTGCGGGCCAACGGCATCCTCTTCGACCTCATCATCGAGGACGGCAGCCACATCCCCCAGCATCAGGCGTGGTGCCTGACCCAGTCCCTGCCCCACCTGCGCAGCGGCGGCCTGTACATCCTGGAGGATGTCCACACCTCGCACCCGGACCACAGCCTCTACCGGGCCTATTGCGCCGATTACGCCCAGCCCCCGGCCACCAGCCTCCAGGTGCTCCTCGCCCTTCAGCACATCCGGACGACGGGGGTTCCCTTCACCGACACGCTGGCCGCGGGCTTGGCGTCCAAGGACTTCTTCACGGCGGAGGAGGTGAAGTCGCTGCACGCGGACATCGCCGGGATCGAGTTGTACCGACGCACCCGCCTGCCTCTGCACTGCCACAAATGCGGCGGCAATGATTACGACTACGCGGCGATGCGCTGCCGCTGCGGCGTTGCGCTCTACGAGACCGCGGACTCCATGTCCTTCCTGATCCGCAAGAGCTGAGGGGGACACGGCTGGATGGCGCCGGTGCATGGTGCGGAAACGACGACGGCCCGCCGAATGGCGGGCCGTGGATCGTTGATGCCGGAAAGGATGGCGTCCCCTAGGGGATTCGAACCCCTGTTACCGCCGTGAGAGGGCGGTGTCCTAGGCCTCTAGACGAAGGGGACCTTCATCGGGCGATGCTCGGTTGCCAGCCGAACGAAAGTGGCGTCCCCTAGGGGATTCGAACCCCTGTTACCGCCGTGAGAGGGCGGTGTCCTAGGCCTCTAGACGAAGGGGACAGTCTTTCGTCGTCTGACGACGTGGCGTCGTCGGCGTGGCGGGTTTTTAGCGAACCCACCCTGCCCGATCAAGCCTTTTCTGACAGATCTCTGGCGATTTTCAGAAAAGAGTTCACGACGGCCTGCGGCGTGTCGAAGGCGGTGACCAGACGCAGCAGATCACCCTCCCAGCGGTAGAAGCGGTAACCCGCCGCCTCCAGCCCATCGGCCACCGCAGCGGGCAGCCGCAAGAAGACCTCGTTGGCCTCCACCGGATGGGCCAGTTCCGCCCCCGGCAGAGCGGCAAGGCCCTGCGACAGCCGGTCGGCCATGGCGTTGGCGTGGCGGGCCAGCCGCAGCCACAGATCGTCGGCCAGCCAGGCGTCGAGCTGCGCCGACAGGAAGCGGCCCTTGGACACCAGATGCCCGGCCCGCTTGCGCAGGAAGCCGAAATCCTCGGCCAGCGCCGGGTTGAAGAACACCACGGCCTCGGCGGCGAGGCAGCCACCCTTGGTACCGCCCAGCGACAGAACGTCCACCCCGGCCTTCCAGGTCACCTCCGCCGGGGCGCAGCCCAGCCGGGCCACCGCGTTGGCGAAGCGGGCGCCGTCCATGTGCACCGCCATGCCGTGGGCGTGGGCGACGTCGGACAGGGCCGCCACCTCCTGCGGACGGTAGACCGTGCCGGCCTCCGTCGCCTGGGTCAGGCTGAGGGCGGCGGGCTGCACCCGATGCACCACGCCGATGCCTGCCCCGGCCAGCGCCGCGGTCAGGGCGGCAGTGGTCAGCTTCCCGCCCTCCCCGGACAGCGGCACCAGCTTAGCCCCGCCGGTGGCCATTTCCGGCGCGCCGCACTCGTCGACGTGGATGTGGCTTTCCTGGTGGCAGTAGACCGCGCCGTAGGGCGGCACCAGGGCCGACAGGGCCAGCGCGTTGGCCGCCGTCCCGGTGGCGACCGGAAACACCGTCACCTCAGCCTCGAAGAGGGCGCACAGGCGGCGGGTGACGCCGGCGGTCAGCGGATCCTGCCCATAGGGATCGGCGGACCCGACCGCGGCCGCGGCCAGGGCGTTGACCACCTCCGGCGCGGCGCCGGCCACATTGTCGCTGCGGAAGTCGTAGACGAGGGCGTTGGTCATGGCGTAGCGGCTCCGGCGGTGACGGTCACGGCGATGGCGCCGGTGCGCGGGTCCATCACATAGAGGCGGTCCGCGGCGTCCGGTATGGTGACGCGGAAGACGACGCGGTTGCCCACCGCCACCGGGTCGCCCAGGCGCGCGCCCGCCGGCAGGCCCAACGTGACCTCCTCCATCCGGCCCGCGGGGGCGGCGGCCCGCTCGGTGTCGGCGCCGGCCCGGCGCTCCGGATCACTGATGCGCTTGTAGAGTTCGACGCCGAGGAACGCGAAGCCGGCGATGATCATCACGCCCATGATGACGATGAGTGCCTTGAGGAACTGCACGGTTTGGGGTCCACTCTCGCGCGAATGTGAGGAGTTTTGCCGAACGATGCCCGAACGCACCGAAATCGACGACGATGAGGACGAATACACCGGAACGCAGGATGGCGAAACCGGCGAAGGCGCGCGGCAGCACTGGAGCGTTCCGGACGACGCCGGCGGCCAGCGGCTCGACAAGGCCCTGGCGACGGGGCTTCCCGGCCTGTCGCGGTCGCGCGTGCAGGCGTTGCTGGCGCAGGGCTGCGTGCAGGACGGCAATGGGCGGACGGTCACGGACCCTTCCGTGAAGGTGAAGCCCGGACAAACTTTCGACGTTTTCATCCCCGAAGCTGAACCTGCACAGCCCGAGGCCCAGGACATACCCCTGGACGTGGTCTATGAGGATGAGGACGTGTTGGTGATCGACAAGCCCGCCGGCATGGTGGTCCACCCCGCCGCCGGCAATCCGGACGGCACGCTGGTCAACGCCCTGCTCGCCCATTGCGGCGACAGCCTGTCGGGCATCGGCGGCGTGCGGCGTCCGGGGATCGTCCACCGGCTCGACAAGGACACCAGCGGCCTGATGGTCGTCGCCAAGAACGACCGCGCGCACCACGCGCTGACGGAGCAGTTCTCCGGCCGCACGCTCAGCCGCACCTACCAGGCGATCGTCTGGGGCGTCCCTTCCCCCCGCGAGGGGCGGATCGAGGGCAACATCGGGCGCAGCAGCAGCGACCGCAAGAAGATGACCGTGGTCACCGGCGGCGGCAAGCACGCGGCCACCCGCTACCGCGTCGTCCGCTCCTTCGGCACCGCGCTGGCGCTGGTCGAATGCACGCTGGAGACCGGGCGCACCCATCAGATCCGCGTGCACATGGCGCACATCGGCCATCCCATCGTGGGCGACCCGCTCTATGGCAAGGGACGTGCCGGACGCGCCGGCGGCAAGCACGCGTCAGCCCTGCCGGAACCCCATCGCGAGCGGTTTGTTGGCTTTCCACGGCAGGCGTTGCACGCCGTGGGGCTGACCTTCCGACACCCCGCAACGGGTGAGACGGTCCGCTTCCAGGCGCCGCTACCCACGGATATTAAAGATTTGTCAGATTTCTTAGAATCCCTGTAATCCACTATACCCGCGCGCAGAAGTCGGTTATTCTTCGCGTCAACAGCCACCAACGCTCACGCTTGCATCCGGGACCATCCCCGGCGGATCGAACGGGCAAGCGAACGGCGAGGCGGCGCAGAACAGTGAACGGCCGTGTGCCCGTCAGAAGGCACGAAAAACAGCCGTCGGAGAGGGTCCAACATGGCGACGATATCCAGCGTTCCGGTCATCAGTTCCGAAAGCAACCTCTCGCGCTATCTCCAGGAAATCCGCAAGTTCCCCATGCTCGCGGCGGAGGAGGAGTACATGCTGGCCAAGCGCTGGCAGGAGATCGAGGATTCGGACGCCGCGCACAAGCTGGTGACCAGCCATCTGCGGCTCGTGGCGAAGATCGCCATGGGCTACCGCGGCTACGGCCTGCCGCTGTCGGAGCTGATCTCCGAGGGCAATGTGGGCATGATGCAGGCGGTGAAGCGGTTCGACCCCGACCGCGGCTTCCGGCTGGCGACCTACGCCATGTGGTGGATCCGCGCCGCCATCCAGGAATACATCCTGCACAGCTGGTCGCTGGTGAAGATGGGCACCACGGCGGCCCAGAAGAAGCTGTTCTTCAACCTGCGCCGCCTGAAGGGCCAGATGCAGGCCATCGAGGAGGGCGACATGTCGCCCGAGCAGGTGCGCCACGTCGCCACGACCCTCGACGTGCCGGAGCAGGACGTCGTCAACATGAACCGCCGCCTCAGCGCGCCCGACCATTCGCTGAACGCGCCGCTGCGCGCCGACAGCGAGGGCGAGTGGCAGGACTGGCTGGTCGACGAGACGGCGAACCAGGAAATCTCGCTCGCCGAGAACGAGGAGCTGGGCAAGCGGCGCAAGCTGCTGACCGCCGCCATGGAGAACCTGAACGAGCGCGAGCGCGACATCCTGGAGGAGCGCCGCCTGCGCGACAATCCCACCACTCTGGAGGATCTGTCGCAGAAGTACGGCATCAGCCGCGAGCGCGTCCGCCAGATCGAGGTCCGCGCCTTCGAGAAGCTCCAGAAGGCTATCCGCAACGCCGCGGTGGAGCAGAAGCTGGCTGGGTAATCAACCCTCAACCCTCCGCTCACGCGCAAACTTCGTTTGCGTTGACGCGACAGGCGGACCTTTGGTCCGCCGAAAGCGGGGAGAGGCAACCGCTCTCACGCCCCCGCGGGCTCGGCCAGCTGGTCCTGCTCGTCCGGCGACAGGCCGCCGGCCTCGTCGAACAGGTCGCCGGCAACCTCCGGTCCCCATTCCTGGACCAGCCCGACCTTCACGTCCTTCAGCGCGCCGACCCGCTTTTCGGCGCGCATCACCTCGAAATTCGCCACCATCGGCGGAATGCTGAAATAGAGCGCCCAGCCGATCGCCGCCGACCCGTACATGATCAGCCAAGCCAGCGGGTCCATGAAGATCTTGCCGGCGGCGCCGATGGTGTGGTTGTGCTTCCACAGCTCGATGGCGTAGGGCATGCAGCCGCAGAAATTCAGCCCGCCGACGGTGATCGGCGCCGATTTCTCGGGGTCGCGGTCGGTGACGTAGGCGACGATGGTCGGGATCATGCCGATGCCGAACAGGATCGAGGTGGGCAGCACCACCAGACCCGCCGGGATGATCAGCAGGATCAGCGTCAGCATGCTGCCCTTGCGTTTCTTCTTCTTTCCGCCGCTCTTGCCGCCGCGCGCCATGGGTGCCACCCGATCCTTGGTTTGAAGGCCGCCGTCAGAAGGCGAAGAAGAGGATGATGCCGCCGACCAGAAGGGTCGACAGCAGGCTCGACACGATGGCGGCCACCTGCCGCCCGGACGATTCGATGATGCTGTTCCGGTCGCCGATGCTCTGCCGCAGCTTGTTGATCTCGGCGTCGGCCTCGCGGTAGGCGATCTGGGCGGCCTCGAACTCAAGCTTGTCGCGACGCAGCGCCTCCGGATCGTCGACGATCTTCAGCAGATCGCCGAGCCGCCCGTTGTGGGCCGCGGAGTCGGCCAGCTTGCGCACATTGTCCTGGTGCGGCCGGCTGTGGAAGCGGCGGAAGGCCGGGTCGAGCAGGGAAACCACCCAGGCGGCGAGGTGCGACAGACCGTCGGTGCCGGTGCGCGCCTGCACGTCGGCCAGGATGGTCAGCATGGCGATCACCCGGCGCATCGGCTCGATGCTGGAACCGAGCTGGGTGTAGAGCATCTCGTCGGTCCGCCTGTGCCGCACCGCCAGGAAGGCGGCGATGTGGCGGTCGATGGGGTCCTTGTGCCGCTCGCTGCCCGCCCCCGTCCAGTCGAGCGCCCGCAGCAGCTCGGCCGGGTTGGTCGGCATCTGCTTGGCGACCAGCGGGCTTATGCAGGGCATGGTGGGGTTCATCTCGTAGAGCACGCGCTCCACCCCCAGACCGTGGCCCGTGCGGTCCAGCAAACCGCGGACCTGATCGAAGTTCTGCACCATCGGCACGAACTCCGGCTTGAAGTCGCTCTGCACGCTCACCCAGAACATGGGAAGCTGGTTGGCCAGTACCTCGGCCGACGGCTGGGGCGACTCGCCGCGCAGGAAGGCTTCGGCCAGCATGGTGCCGATGCCGTCGGGCATCATCGCCTTGCCGCGGTAGCGGATGGGCGCTCCGGGATCCAGCGCCATGCAGACGCGGGCGACCAGCCGTTCGGCCATGCTGCCGCCCTTGCCGGTGGTCGAGGCGGTCTGCACCGCGTTCGCCACCGCCTCGGCGCGGGCGTCGTCGCCCATGGAGCGGCGCAGCCATTTGTCCAGCTCGCCGCCCTCGATGACCGTGGCGGCGGGCGCCACATGGCGGGCGAAGGCGCGGGCCAGCGTGCGGCAATGCCAGTAGTCCTGCCCCTGGAACTCCAGCGGACGGGCGGCGCGGCGCGGCACCTGCGGCTGCTTCGGGCTGAGGCGGCGCCCGGCGACCCACAGGTCGAGGTCCTGGAGCGTCCAGCGCTGTTTGGGATCGTCGACCAGCAGACCGCGGATCACCTCGCTGATGGCCAGCGGCAGGCGCATCTGGCCGACCAGCGCCGGGTAGGACCCGCGCTCGATCTTGGCCTGAAGAATCGCCTCGTCCTCCGCCGCCCCCACCGGGTTGCGCCCCAGCAGCAGGAGCAGCAGCGTCACGCCCAGCGAATAGAGGTCGTCGGCCATGGTGCCGGTGCCGCGCCCGGCCGGCGAGGCCATGCCGCGCTCCACCGTCTCCAGCAGGACCGTCTGGCCGTAGCCGGGCGGGGTGGACAGGCATTCGCCCAGCATCAGGCTGCTGGAGGCCAGATCGCGGTAATAGAGGTTGGTCGGGCGGATCGCGCCATGGACCACGCCGCGGCTCGACAGCTCCTTCAGCGCCGCGACCAGCGGATGGATGATCTGGCGGGTCAGATGGTCTTCAGGAATCGGGTCCGTGGTCTCGGTCAGGCTGTTCATCAGCCGCTTGCCCGCCGGACGCTCGAAGATCATGCAAAGGCGGCGCCCCTGGCTCGCCGGCCAGTCCACCATGCCCCAGTCGAGCAGGCGCATGTGGGCCTGGTTGTCGAGGCTGGCGACGGTGGCGGCGATGTCGGTGCGCGCCAGCGTGGCGCCGTGGCCGATGATGGCAAAGGCTTCGGAGCGCTTGTCACGCAGCGGCTTTGCCGTGTAGGCGTTGCCGCCGATTGTGTTGAGGGCGGCGAGCGGCGCGCTGGGGTGGATTTCGTACCGCTCGGCCAGCTTGACCGGCTCGGCGTTCGCCATCATCCGATCCGCGGCGGCTGCGGTCATGGCATCGGATGGCATGGCGTTCGAATCCCCGGAGCCTGCGAGCGTGTGCCAGCCTTAGTCGCTCGAAAAGGGCAAACAAATTGTTAACGCGGGGGTAAGTGGTCGCTCCGGCCCCCTCCCGACCTCCCCCCGCTGCGCAGGGGGAGGAGAAAAGCCCTCCCCTGCGAAGCGGGGGAGGGTTGGGTGGGGGCTCACCTCAACCACTCGCCAACCGCGTTTGCGGCTCAATCCTGGAACGGATCGTTCATCAGGATGGTGTCGTCGCGCTCCGGGCTGGTGGACAGCAGGGCCACCGGGGCCTGGATCAGCTCTTCCACATGACGGACGTACTTCACCGCCTGGGCCGGCAGCTCCGCCCAGGAGCGGGCGCCCTGGGTGCTGTCCTTCCAACCCTCGAAGGTCTCGTAGATCGGCTCGACGCGGGCCTGGGCGCCGGCGTTGGCCGGGAAGTAATCCAGCTCCTGCCCGTCCAGACGGTAGCCGACGCACACCTTGATCTCGTCGAAGCCGTCCAGCACGTCCAGCTTGGTCATGGCGATGCCGTCGATGCCGCCGGTCTTCACCGCCTGGCGCACCATCACGGCGTCGAACCAGCCGCAACGGCGCTTGCGGCCCGTCACCACGCCGAACTCCTTGCCGCGCTGGCCGATCAGCTCGCCGACGTCATCGAACAGCTCCGTCGGGAACGGGCCGGAACCGACACGCGTCGTGTAGGCCTTGCAGATGCCCAGCACATAGCCGACGGCGCGCGGGCCCATGCCGCTGCCGGCGGCGGCGTTGCCGGCCACCGTGTTGGAGGAGGTGACGTACGGATAGGTGCCGTGGTCGATGTCGAGCATCTGGCCCTGGGCGCCTTCGAACAGGATGCGCTTGCCGGCGCGGCGCAGCTCGTCCAGCGTCTTCCAGACGACCGAGGCGTAGGGCAGCACCTGCGGGGTGATCTCGCGCAGCGGGTCCAGGATGTCGGCCGGGGTCATCTCCGGCGCGCCCAGGCCGCGGAGCAGCAGGTTGTGGTGGGCCAGCAGGGCGTCCACCTTCTCCTTCAGCACCGCCTCGTCGCCGAGGTCGCACAGGCGGATGGCCCGGCGGGCCACCTTGTCCTCATAGGCCGGGCCGATGCCACGGCCGGTCGTGCCGATCTTGCCGGCGCCGCGAGCCTCCTCGCGCGCCTTGTCGAGCGCGCTGTGGACCGGAAGGATCAGCGGAACGTTCTCGGCGACCTGGAGCGTGGCGGGGGACACGTCCACGCCCTGGCTCTTGATCGCCGTCACTTCGCGGATGAAGGCCCAGGGGTCGAAGACGACGCCGTTGCCGATGATCGACAGCTTGTTGGAGCGAACCACGCCCGAAGGCAGCAGGCTCAGCTTGTACGTCACGCCGTTGATCACCAGCGTGTGGCCGGCGTTGTGACCGCCCTGGAAGCGCACCACCACGTCGGCCCGGCTGGACAGCCAGTCGACGATCTTGCCCTTGCCCTCGTCGCCCCACTGGGCGCCGACCACCGCCACGTTGGCCATGTGTGTCTCCGCAAAAAAAGAAGGCAGAAAGAAAACGTTGCCCATGCAGAGGCGTCCCCCGACCTTGCGGGGGAAACCTCATCTTGAAGTCTCAAGTCAGCGGCGTGACCGTGCCGCCGTCCAGACGGTGACCGCAGTCCAGCCGCCGGGCCTCCGCCGCCGCGTCCGCCACGGGGGCCAGCCCCGCCACGGTGACCCAGCCCTCGGCGCGCAGCTTGCCCGCCACGGCCCAGGAGGTGCCATGCGGCACATAAACGCGCTTGGCCGGCTCCGGCGCCGGAACGGCGCGCAGGAGCGTGTCCATGTAGAGGGTGAAGCCGGTCCCCGGCTCGCCCTCCTCCTCCACGCCCGGACGCACGCCGGCGCGGTAGCGGCCACCCGCCCCCAGCTCGCCGCGCACGTCGCGCGCGAACAGGGTGAAGCTGAGGCCGGTCTGGTATTCGAAACCGCGATGCTCGACCAGATCGACGGTGATCGTCAGATCGGGGCGCGCGGCGCGCAGCAGGCGCAGGGCGTCGGTCAGGCGGCGCCGGTCCTTCTCCGCCGTTTCCGGCAGCGGCAGCGCCGACAGCACCTCCATGGCGCGCTCCGCCGGGCCGGAGGCGGCCATCAGCGCGTGCAGCAGCGAGGCCGCCGGCCCGCCGACCGCGGTCACAGCCGCCGCGTCCTTCTTGTCCAGCGCCTCGCGCAGACGGGCGGTTTCCTCATCGCCGAGCCCCAGGCCACGGCAGACCCGCGCCACCATGGTTGGCACGCAGAGGTCCACCGACAGGTGCTTCACCCCCACCCCTTCCAGGGCGTGGGCGGCCAGCAGGATCACCTCGGCGTCCGCCTCGGCCTCCAGCGGGCCGATCAGCTCGACGCCGACCTGGGTGATCTGCCGCTCGGGACGCAGCTGCGACCCCTTCACGCGCAGCACCGGCCCGGCGTAGCACAGCCGCACCGGGCGGGCGCCGTTCTTCAGGCGGGTGGTGGCGATGCGCACGATCTGCGGGGTGATGTCGGCGCGCACGGCCATCATGCGCTGCGACAGCGGGTCCATCAGCCGGAAGGTCTGCTTCGCCATGGCGGCGCCAGAGCCGGACAGCAGATTGTCCTCGAACTCGACCAGCGGCGGCTCGACACGCTCATAGCCATGGGCCGTGAAGTCCGCCAGCAGGTGCGCCACCGCCACCGCTTCGTGCGCCGCTTCGGGCGGCAGCACGTCGTGGAGGCCGGCGGGCAACAGGGCGGAGCTCAGGGAATCAGCGGGCATGGCCTGCGTCGTCTCGTCGAATGGGTGGCAAACCGTCGGCATGGCGAGAGCCCGCAAGTCCGATGGGCATGCGGTGCTCGGGCATACGGAGCGGGTCAATACCCCACCCCGCCTTCCTCATGCAAACGGAAAAGCCCCGCGGCCCGTGCCCGTCTCCCCTGCGCCGACCACAGGCGCCCGTCTGGAGCAGTTCGAAACATGAATGCATTCCAGCCGAATCTTTATTGAGTTTGATGCGAAATCTCCGGCATCCTGTGTGCGAACCGTGCCAGCAGCAGCGGGGCAATGGCGCCATGGCACGCCCGTCCGCCAGCTACGAAGTCCAGATTTACAAGCAGGACCACTGGGTCCTCGAGGGCCGCTTCGACACCGAGGCGGAGGCGCTGGTCTTCGGTCGCAAGGCGCTGTCCGGCGGCAGGATCGAGGGCATGCGGGTGGTGCGCGACTGGCGGCGCCCGGACGGTCGTCATGTCGAGACGGAAGTCCATGTGGAGTTCCGTCAGGTCTCCCGCACGGTGGCCGCCTCCCCCATCGACGAGGCGCCGGCGCTCTGCCTCACGCTCGACCATTGCTACGGCGTGCAGAGCCGCATGGCGATGAACCGCGTGCTGCGCAATTACGTGGAGCGCGCGGTGGTCACCCCGACCGAGGTGCTGCACAATCACGCGGAGCTGGCCCGGCTTCTCAACACCGACAACCTCGTGCCCACCGCGGTCGGGCGGGTCGCCGCGCTCCAGGCGGAGAAGGCCGGGACGGACGGGCGTGGGCGGCGCGACGCGCTGAACCTGCTGATGCACGAACTGACCGACCGCGCGCGCGTCGCCGCCGCGCGCAAGGACCTGCCGGCCATCGCCGCCACCGGCTTCCGCCCCATGTTCGACCGGCTGGATTCGATCCTGCCGGCGGAGGAGCGCGATTTCCTCGCCCGCGTGGTGCTGTCGCGCGAGCTGGTGCAAATGCGCAATTGGCTGGCCAAGCTGGATTTCCTGGGTGAGCTGGCCCGGGAGGATGGGGCCGCGGCCGACCGGCCGCTGGGGCTGCTCGACGGGGTGATCGCCGACGTTCTGGGCGCCCCCTCCGTCGCGCAGGAACTGCTGGGCGCCCAGGGCAGTTTGGCGGAGGCGCTGTGCAACCTGATCGACCTGTCGCGGGGCCGTCTGTCTCCCGCCAAGCGGGCGGAGGACGATCGTGCCGTCCAGTTGAACGAGCTTCTCGCCTTCCACGACCTGGACCAGACGCGGCTGGTCATCCTGGATCTGGTGCGCCGGCAGTTGAAGGGCACGCAGCCGCTCTACCGCTCCGACCCGTCGCTGGAGATGGATGCCTTCCAGGAGATCCTGAAGCGCACGCTCGGCCCCGACGGACCGGCCGGGGGCGGCCCGATGGCCGAGGCGCTGGTCCTTCGCTACCTGCGCTTCCTGGAGGGCGGCGGGGCGCCGGGCCGCAAGCAGGCCATCACGGAGGTGGCCGGCCGCATTCCCGACGCGCGGGACCGGGTACGCTTCCTGCTGGCGCTGGCCGACTCCGACCTCGGGCATGGGCACGCCGGGGACATCGCCCGGCTGCTGCACGCGCTGACCGGCACCCCGGCGGGCTATGGCCGCTTCATCCACCCCCGCCTGCCGCCGCGCGACAATCTGGAAGCGCTGACCCTGCTCTATTGCCAAGCCGCCGACTCGGCGCTGCCGGAGGAGACGCGAACCCGCCTGACCGGCGACCTCGACGCGCTTCTGGTGGCCTACATCACCGAGGACCGGGTGGTGGAGCGGCTGGACGACCCCGGCGATGCGCTGCGGCTGCGCGCAAATCGTCTGCTGCAGGTCTGCGCGCCGGGCATCCTGCGCAGCCGGCGGGCGCTGGAGATGGTGCGGCGCCGCGTCGTCGAGCATCTCCGCCAGCCGCAGTTCGACCGGAAATACGTGGAGGACCTGCCCGACGCGGCGGCGCAGCAGCGCGCCCTGCGGGAGTTCTACCGCATGTTGGGAGAAGCCGGATTCGTCTGACCCGCGGACGGGACACAACCCGATGCGGATGGACAGCACCGGCCCCTTTGGATAATCAGCGCATCACATCGGGAAAGACGGGGCGCCGCCATCGGCCTCCGCGGCGACGAAGGGCACAGCCTTGGGCAATGGCGTCGGCAATGGAATTGCGCTGGGACCAGTCTTCCACATCATCGGCATTCTTCTGACCATCCTAGGGCTGGGCATGCTGCTGCCGGCGCTGGCCGACGCCGCCGTGGGCAACCGGGACTGGACAGCCTTCGTCGGTTCCAGCGCGGCGACGCTGGCGGTCAGCGGCGGCATGGTGCTGGCGACGTCGAGCAAGGAGCACGCGCGCTTCACCGTGAAGCAGCATTTCCTGCTGACCACGCTGTCCTGGTGCGTCCTGGCGACCTTCGGCGCCCTGCCCTTCATGATCTCCGCGGCGCGCCTGTCCTTCACCGACGCCTATTACGAGGCGATGTCGGGCCTCTCCACCACCGGCGGCACGGTCATCGTCGGGTTGGACGACGCCCCGCCGGGGGTTCTGCTGTGGCGGTCGCTGCTGAACTGGTTCGGCGGGGTCGGCATCATCGTCATGGCGATAGCGGTGCTGCCCATCCTGCGGGTCGGCGGCATGCAGTTGTTCCGCACCGAGTCCTCCGACAAGGGCGACAAGCCCTTCGCCACGGTGCAGGACACCGCGGGCGCCATCGCCATGATCTATCTGGCGCTGACCATCCTGTCGGCGGTGGCCTACCATCTGGCCGGCATGACGTGGTTCGACGCGATCAACCACGCCATGGCCTCCATCGCCACCGGCGGCTTCTCCACGAAGGACGCCTCGCTCGGCTGGTTCGATTCCCATGCGGTGCTGTGGGTGGCGACCTTTTCGATGATCTCCGGGGCCTTGCCCCTGACTTGGTACATCCGCCTGCTGCGCGGCCAGCGCAACGCGCCGGTCTTCGGCGACAGCCAGGTGAACGCGCTGCTGGCGATCCTTCTGGTGGCCGGCGTCGCCATGACCCTGTGGGCCTTCGCCGTGGTCGGCTTGCCCTTCCCGGACGCGCTCAGCCATTCGGCGGTGAACGTCACCTCGATCATCACCGGGACCGGCTTCGTCTCCACCGACTATTCGACCTGGGGCAGCTTCGCCGTAGTCGCCTTCTTCTTCTTCTACTTCATCGGCGGCTGCACCGGATCGACGTCGGGGTCGATCAAGATCTTCCGCTGGCAGGTGCTGGCCCTGTCGATGCTGAACCAGATGCAGCGGATGCTGAAGCCGAACCGCGTGCTCGTCCCGCTCTACCAGGGCAAGGTGCTGGACGAGGATGTCGTCGGCTCTGTCATCAACCTTGCCTTCGCCTTCATGGCGGCCTTCGGCATCCTGTCGCTTCTGGTCGCCGCGATGGGTGTGGACTACCTGAGCGCGGCCAGCGCCGTCGCCTCCGCGCTCGCCAACGCCGGACCGGGGCTGGGGCCGGTGGTCGGCCCGTCGGGCACCATGGCTCCCCTGCCGGACGCCGCGAAATGGGTGCTGAGCTTCGCCATGCTGCTCGGCCGGCTGGAAGTCTTCACGGTGCTGGTGCTGATCCTGCCGAGCTTCTGGCGGGATTGAGCGGGCCATGAAAAAGGCCGCGCCTCCGTGGCGCGGCCTTCCTTTTCGGCCCTGTACGACTCAGCGCCCGAAGGTCTCCGCCTTGACCGTGGCGAAGGCCCAGTCGAGCCAGGGCAGGACCGCCTCCATATCCTCGTTCTCCACCGTGGCGCCGCCCCACAGGCGCAGGCCGGGAGGGGCGTCGCGGTAGGAACCGGCGTCGAAGGCGGCCTCCTCCTTCTCCAGAAGCGCGGCGAGCTTCTTGGCAAACTCCTCCTGGGCCTCCGGCGTCAGGGCGGTCACCTCGGGGTCGGTGAAGCGCAGGCAGATCGACGTGCAGGAGCGCGTCGCCGGATCGTCCCCCAGGAAGCCGGCCCAGGTCGAGGCCGCAACCCACTCCGAGACGATGCGCAGGTTCTGCTCCGACCGGCGGATGAGCTGGGTCAGGCCGCCGACCGACAGCGACCAGCGCAGCCCGTCGATGGCGTCCTCCACGCAGAGCATGGACGGCGTGTTGATGGTGTCGCCGACGAAGATGCCTTCGATCAGCTTCCCGCCACTGGTCAGGCGGAAAATCTTCGGCAGCGGGCGGTCGGGCTGGAAGCTTTCCAGCCGCGCCACGGCGCGCGGGCTGAGCACCAGCATGCCGTGCGCGGCCTCGCCGCCCAGCACCTTCTGCCAGGACCAGGTGGCGACGTCGATCTTGCTCCAGGGAATGTCCATGGCGAAGGCGGCGGAGGTCGCGTCGCAGATCGACAGGCCCTCGCGGTCCGCCGGAATCCAGTCGCCGTCCGGCACCCGCACGCCCGATGTCGTGCCGTTCCAGGTGAACACCACGTCGCGGCTGAAATCGGCCTGCGACAGGTCCGGCAGTTCGCCGTAGGGGGCTTGGATGGTCCGCACGTCGGACAGGCGGAGCTGCTTGGTGACGTCGGTCACCCACTCCTTGCCGAAGCTCTCCCAGGCCATCATGTCGACGCCGCGTTCACCCAGCAGGTTCCACAGCGCCATCTCCACCGCCCCGGTGTCAGAGGCCGGAACGATGCCGATGCGGTAGTCGCCGGGGATCGCCAGGACGGCGCGGGTCAGGTCGATGACCTCCTTCAGCTTCGCCTTGCCCGGCTTCGAGCGATGGGAGCGGCCGAGCAGCGCGCCGTCCAGGGCGTCCAGCGACCAGCCGGGCCGCTTGGCGCAGGGGCCGGAGGAAAACAGCGGGTTCGACGGCCGGCGGGCGGGCTTCATGGACAGTCTACTCCCCAAAACTCGGGATTGCGGTATGGCCGGGGACGATAGGAGGTGCGCGGAGGCCCGTCAATCAGCCGCTCACGCGCAGCAGCGTCGCCTGGATGTGCCGCGTGCCCGCCGCGTCGCAGATGTAGTAGCAGACCGCCACCCGTCCGTCCGCCAGCACGGTCGCCCAGGGATAGCCGACGTCGGGCGACGGCGCGTCGTCGCGGATGACGATCTCCGGTGCGCTCTCCAGCGTCTCCCGCCGGCTGTCCCAGACCCGGGCGCGCACGCCGCAGGGCTGGTGGCGGTAGCCGTAGACGACGAGCAGCCGCCCGTCCGGCAGCGGGCAGGCGTCGTAGGGGTGCCCGATGACCGCGCTCTCGACCCAGGGCGCCCAGCTTTCCCCCAGATCGTGGGAGACCGAGGTAGCGAGGCGGTCGCCCAGCCCGGTGGTGCGGTGGAAGGCGACCAACTGCCCGTCCGCAGTCAGGTGCAGAGCGGTCTCGCAAAAGCCGGCCCGCCCCGCCGGGTCGCGCGCGATGGTGCTGCGCAGAGCCCAGCTTTCCCCGCGGTCACGGGAGGCGAACAGGTAGCTGGTGTAGGGGCCGCCGGTGTAGGTCGCCATCAGCAGCGTGCCGTCCGGCGCCTCCACCGCACGTCCGCGCACGGCACCGCCCAGCATCGGGCGCAGGCCGGGCAGGATCGGCCCCTGGTCCGGCAGTTCCGGCAGGTAGCGGTGGGCCGACCAGTGCCGCCCGCCGTCGTCGCTGACGCGGGTGCTGCCGCCCCAGAACAGGAAGAAGGTGCCCGACGTCCCGGCGTTGCCCAGCAGATGGACACCCTTCTCGCGCAACCGCAGGCCATGGCACGCCGACATCGGGTACCAGCCGAAGCTGCCCATGACGATCCGCCCCGAGCGCAGAACCAACAGGCTGGGGTCCTGGTCGCCCGCCTCCGGGTCGGTGGGCAGCGGCTGCGGCGCACCCTCCGGCTCGAAATCCGGGGTGAAGCGCTGGATCACGAGGTGGGAGCGCGAGTCCACATGATCGACGCTGGTGAAGTCGCCGCCGCCCTCCGCCGCCTCCCCATGAAGCCAGCGGTGATCGCGGGCACGCCGGAAGGCCACCAGCACCCGCCCGTCGGCCAGTGTCGCCGCCGAGGGGAAGGACGCGTAGAAGCGGCGGTCGCTGTAGACGATGCGATGGGAAAGACTGTCGAGCATGCCCCTGAAATCCACGTTGCGCCCGCGGCATTGGGGGCGCCCGGCCAATGTCCGGTTGCTGGAATGAAGGATTCCTTTACGGTGCGCGTGATCCCCTGATAGTCACGCTCCATTCCACGGCCCTTTCCGGCGAAGGTCATGACCGAAGCGACCACCACCGCGAATATCCCCTATGGCCGCCACCGCGACCGCAACGACCTGTCGCAGGTGCTGCCGCTGACCACCCCCTTCTCACTGCTGATCGACCCGTCGAACGGCTGCAATTTTCGCTGCGTCTTCTGCGCCACCGGCAACCCGGAGCTGCTGAAGGAGGTCGGTCGGCCGCGCGGGGCCATGAAGTTCGACCTGTTCCGCAAGATCGCCGACGACATCGCCGAATTCGACGCGCCGATCAAATCCGTCCACCTCTACAAGGACGGCGAGCCGCTGGTGAACACGCGGATCGAACACATGGTGCATCGTCTGAAGTCGCAGGGACTCGCCCGCCATGTCGAGATGACCAGCAATGGCTCCCTGCTGACGCCGGAGAGGGCGGACGCTCTGCTGGCCGCCGGGCTGGACGCCATGCGCGTCTCCGTCTACGGGGCCAGCGACGCCATGTACAAGCGCATCACCCGGCGCTTCGACCGTTTCCAGACCATCGTCGACAACGTGGCCTATCTCTACCGCCGCAAGACCGAGCTGGGCCGCGACTTCCACCTCCACTGCAAGATCATCAACGTGGAGCTGACGGAGGAGGAGCGGCAGAGCTTCATTGACACCTTCACGCCGATCGCCGACAGCCTGTTCGTCCACCCCCTGCACGGCGAGGAACTGGCCGAGGAGAGCGCCTTCGCCGCCGCCCCGGACACCGCCCGCAAGGTCTGCTCCGAGCCCTTCCTGAAGCTGGCCATCAACTTCAACGGCGAGGTGTCGGTCTGCTGCGCCGACTGGCGCATGGGGACCATCGTCGGCAACGTCGCCGAGGAGTCGCTGCGCGACATCTGGAACGGCGAGCGGCTGCGCGATTTCCGGCTGAAGCATCTGGAGGGCCGGCGCGACGAGATCGAGGCCTGCCGCGGCTGCTCCTACGTCCAGACCCTGCCCGCCGACAACAACCTGGACGGCTTCGCGGCGGACCTCATCGCCAAGTACCGGGCCTGAGCGTCCGCACAAGGCCCACCTTCAGGGCCAGCGCTTCGCGCGCAGCGGCACCGCGCCGGAGCCCTCCCCCGCCGCCGTTCCGGACTCCTGCGGGTCCGGCTCCCGCGGCTCCGATTCGAGCGGCTCCACCTCCAGCGGCCGGTCGGACAGCAGGTCCTTGATCGGCACGCCGAGGATCTCCTCCTGGTCCCGTTCCGCCTGCTCCAGCAGATGGGCCGTGCGGTCCTGCCAGGGCAGTTCCAGCCCGCCCAGCCCACGGACGGAGCCGCGCAGGCCAATGCCCAGCGCCTTCATCAGGTCGAACAGCGTGGCCTCGCTGAGGTCGCGGGTGACGACCCAGGCGTTGTGCGTGGTGTGGGCCACCCAGTGGGCATCGCGAAGCTGCTCCAGGATGCCGTCGATCAGCACCGTGCCGACCGGCACGCGCCCGACCAGCGTCCGCCGCCGCAAGCCCACGCCGAGCCGCGTGCCCTCCAGAAGCTCGTGCAGGACGGCCAAGGCCAGCCCCAGCCGCTGGGCCGGCAGCAGCCCCTCCGGCCCGCCGCGGGTAATCTTGCCGGCCCGCCATTCCGGCAGCGAGGCGGTGATGACCGCGCCGAACAGCACAGTCGACCAGGCGATGTACAGCCAGAACAGGAAGATCGGCACGGTCGCCAGCGCGCCGTAGATGGTCTGGTAGGCGGGAAACTCCTTCATGTACATGGCGAAGCCGGCCTTGGACGTCTCCAGCAGCAGCGAGGCCACCGCCCCGCCGCAGGCGGCGTCCATCCAGCCGACGTCCCGGTTCGGGATGATGACGTAGAGCAGCGTGCAGCCGACCAGCTGCAGCATGAAGGGCAGGATCGCCCCGATCCCCACCAGCGGGTCGGCGAAGCCCTCCAGATGGGCGAACTGGAGCACCGCCCACAGGGTGCTGGACAGCGACAGGCTGGCGCCGGCGAACAGCGGGCTCAGCGACACCACCGCCCAGAAGGACAGGATGCGGGTGACGTAGGAGCGCGGCTCGCGCACCCGCCAGACGGTGGCGAAGGAGCCCTCGATGGTCCAGATCAGCAGGACCGCGGACATCGCCAGCCCGACGATGCCGAACACCGGCATCTGCCCGGCGTTGGCCATAAAGGCCGCCAGATATTGCAGGATGGCGTCGCTGTTCTCCGGCACGAGGTTCTTGAACAGCAACGTCTGGATGCGCGATTGCAGCGCGTTGAAGGCTGGAAAAGCCGAAAAGATCGCGAAGCCGATGGTCATCAGCGGCACCAGCGCCAGCAGCGAGGTGTAGGTCAGCGAGGCCGCCGTCTGGAAACAGTTGTCGTTGTAGAAGCGCATGGAGGAATAGGCGATGAAGCCGCCGATCTCCCGAACGCGCACAAAGGGGTTCCACGCCCCTTTCGAAGTGCCTTCGGTTTCAGCCACAGGACGCCTCCCGCCTTGGTTTGACCGGGCCGGTCTTTCGTGTAGGATGCGGCCCACTTTTCAAAGCATACTCTGGATGCACGAGGTACGGATGTCCAACCCGAAGCCGCTCATGGACGGCAAGCGTGGCCTGATCATGGGCGTGGCGAACGATCGTTCGATCGCCTGGGGAATTGCCTCCACGCTGGCGCAGCACGGCGCCGAGCTGGCCTTCACCTACCAGGGCGACGCGCTGCTGAAGCGCGTGAAGCCGCTGGCCGATCAGGTCAAGGCCCCGCTGCTGCTGCCCTGCGACGTCACCGACGAGGCCAGCGTCGACGCGACCTTCGCCGCCATCGAAAAGGAATGGGGCAAGCTGGACTTCCTGGTTCATGCGATCGCTTTTTCCGACAAGAACGAACTCGACGGCCTCTATCTCGACACGACGCGGGCCAACT
This sequence comes from Azospirillum brasilense, assembly GCF_022023855.1. Taxonomy (NCBI): domain Bacteria; kingdom Pseudomonadati; phylum Pseudomonadota; class Alphaproteobacteria; order Rhodospirillales; family Azospirillaceae; genus Azospirillum; species Azospirillum brasilense. Next base: position 1,964,646 of record NZ_CP059449.1, on the reverse strand, counting down.
TCCTGCGCACCATGGACATCTCCTGCTATTCCTTCACCGCGGTGGCGCAGCGCGCCGTTCCGCTGATGAAGGAGGGCGGCAGCCTGCTCACCCTCTCCTACTACGGCGCTGAGCGCGTGATGCCCCATTACAACGTGATGGGCGTCGCCAAGGCCGCGCTGGAGGCCAGCGTGCGTTACCTGGCGGTCGATTTGGGCGGTCGGGACATCCGCGTCAATGCCATCTCCGCCGGCCCGATCAAGACGCTGGCCGCCAGCGGCATCGGCGACTTCCGCTACATTCTGAAGTGGAACGAGCTGAACGCCCCGCTGAAGCGCAACGTCACCATCGGCGAGGTCGGCGGCGCCGGCTTGTTCCTGCTGAGCGACCTCGGCACCGGCGTGACCGGCGAGGTGATGCACGTTGACTCCGGCTACCACACCGTCGGCATGGTCGCGGTGGACGCGGCGGCCGAGGTGTCGCAGCTCCTGGGATCGCTGGGCGGCGCGGCCAAGCCCGCCTGATCCCGAGCCTCTGGCGACGGCGGGCGCGTCCGGTTCGTTCCGGAACGCCCGCCGGAAACGCCCTTACCTGGTTTGAGGTATTTTTTACCGATCGTCGTATTACCTACTTTTGCGCACCGCAGCAGACCGCTATTCTTCACGCTTACGGAAGGTTGCGGAAGGTGACAGTCGGATGCGTGCACGGCGGCAATCGGATTCGGTGTCCCCGATTCTGGAGCAAATTCTCTACGGCGGCTCCAGCGTCTCGATGAACTTGATCACCATCACCCGCGAGATCCCCGAAGAAAACCGCCTGTTCCGTGCCCGTGGGTTGAACAAGGCCATTCTGTTCAAGTATCCGAATTTCGACGAAGACGCCGACGACTACGCCAACCCCATCGCTGACGAGGATGAGGATGGCGACGCCGCTTCGCGGCCGGTCGAGACCGGCATCTACATTCCGCACAGCGTCGAACACACCGAAGCGGGCGGCCTCGCCATCTATCTGCGCGCCCGCAACAGCAACCTCCTGCTGGCGGAACAGTTCGGTATCGGCGAGGCCAACAGCGAGGCCGCGGCCGCGGACCTGCGCACCCTTACCCTGATCGACAGCGTGCCCTCGCTGGACGCCTTCCTGCTGAAGGCGTGCTTCGAAGGCGAGAAGGTCCCGGTGGACAAGCGTCACTGGGCGATCAGCGACGCCGAAGACCAGCAACTCCGCCGCCTGATCCGGGCGCGCATCGAACCCATTGTGCGCAAGGCCATCGACGGCGGCGGCACCGGCGCCCAGAGCATCGAACGCTTCCTGGAGGCGATTTGGAATCCCGAGCTTGAGGAAGCCGGCCTGTTCGTCTCGGCCTTCGGCATCGACCGCAGCGAAGCGGACCAGATCTTCAGCGCCTGGAAGGGCACGACCTTCTACGAGTACCAGCTTCGCCGCATCGCGCCGCGGGCGCGGATCATCCTGAACTGGCTGAAGTCGCGGGAATGCATCCCGGTCGATATCCGCATGCACAAGCCCTATGAAACCCAGCTGCTGATGCACATCGAAAAGGTGGACAAGCTGCTGGAAACCACGCTGATGGACATCCGGCAGATCCTCGCCGACTACGAGGCGAGCTTCTCCGCCTTCATGGCCGGCCAGCCCGAGCCCTTCCGCGACTATCTGCGCAAGATCCGCTCCCATTACTGGCTGCTCGGCTACTGCGTCTCGGCGCTGACCAGCGTCGCCCATCTGGACGCCCGCTGCATGAAGAACAACCCGCAGCGCAAGCTCTACTTCGAAACCACGCACAAGCTGCTGCGCCAGTTCGAGGTCGCGCTCGACCGCCGGCGTGAGCAGAAGGGAGCGTTCTAAGTCCCCTCGCGCTTGACGCGCCGGCCGAAACGCCGCAAGAAACGCGCTCGACCGCAAAACTTGCGGTAACATCGTGTCGCATCGGGAGTCCTCGCCATGGCCGGCAACAGCTTCGGAACGCTTTTCCGCTTCACCACCTGGGGCGAGAGCCATGGGCCGGCGATCGGCGTGGTGGTGGACGGCTGCCCGTCGCTGCTCTCCCTGACGGAGGCGGACATCCAGCCCTGGCTCGACAAGCGCCGCCCCGGCCAGTCGCGCTACACCACTCAGCGCCAGGAGCCGGATCAGGTCAGGATCCTGTCCGGCGTGTTCGAAGGGCAGACCACCGGCACGCCGGTCTCGCTAATGATCGAGAACACCGACCAGCGGTCCAAGGACTACAGCGAGATCGCGTCCAAGTTCCGGCCCGGCCACGCCGACTACACCTACTGGAAGAAGTATGGCATCCGCGATTACCGCGGCGGTGGGCGCTCCTCGGCGCGTGAGACGGCCTGCCGCGTGGCGGCGGGTGCGGTGGCGCGCAAGGTGCTGGGCGACGGCGTGACCGTCCGCGGCGCGCTGGTGCAGATCGGCCCGCACAAGGTGGACCGCAGCCGCTGGAACTGGGCGGAGGTGGACAACAACCCCTTCTTCTGCCCCGACCCGCAGGCTGCCGCCGAATGGGCTGACTATCTCGACGGCATCCGCAAGAGCGGCTCGTCCATCGGCGCGGTGGTGGAGGTCGTGGCCTCCGGCCTGCCCGCCGGGCTCGGCGACCCGCTCTACGACAAGCTGGACGGCGACCTCGCCCGCGCCATGATGACGATCAACGCCGTCAAGGGCGTGGAGATCGGCAACGGCTTCGAGGCCGCCACCCTGACCGGCGAGCAGAACGCCGACGAGATGCGCGCCGGCCCCGACGGCGAGCCGGAGTTCCGGTCCAACCTCGCCGGCGGCATCCTGGGCGGCATTTCGACAGGGCAGGACGTCGTGGTGCGCTTCGCCGTGAAGCCGACCAGCTCCATCCTCACCCCGCGCCAGACGGTCGATCTGCAGGGCAAGGACACCGACATCCTGACCAAGGGCCGCCACGACCCCTGCGTCGGCATCCGCGCCGTCCCGGTCGGCGAGGCGATGATGGCCTGCGTGCTGGCCGACCATCTGCTGCGCCACCGCGCCTACGCGCGGGGCTAAGGCCATGCGGGGACCGGGACGCAGGACGGGTGCGTGGCGTGGTGCCGTGATCGCAGGGCTTCTGCTGGTCGCCGCCCCAACTCAGGCCCAATCCCAGGCCCCGGCCTACCGCGAGCATGCGGAGACCTTCAAGGACTGGCGCCTCTACTGCCAGGTCTGGAGCGAGCCGCGCCGCCTCGAATGCGAACTGCTCTCCCGCCCCGGCAGCGACCGGCGATCGCGCCTCGTCTGGCTGCGCTCCAGCGAGCGCTGGCTGGAAGGGCTGCGCTTCCGGCTGGACGAGCAGACGATGGACCTGTCGAAGATCGTCCGCGTCTGGGTGGACCGGGCGCTGTTCCGTCCCGAATACCCGTGCGAACACTTCGAATGGGAGACCAACACCTGCGCGGTGCTTGATCCGGAGACCAACGCCAAACTGGTGGAACGGCTGACTCCCGGCAAGGAGGTCTCCGCCGTCGGCTCCGCCCCGGCGGGCGGAAAGGCGGAGGTGCGCTTCTCCCTGACCGGCTTCAAGCCGGCGTTGGAGCGCATGGAGGAGATCCGCCGCGAGGCCGGCATCCGCTGGAAATAGCGGCGGCGCTCAGGCCGGGTCGCCCTCGCCGTCCGGCTTGGCGTACTTTTTCTTGGCGCGGTCCAACGAGGCGAGAAGCTGCTGGCCGATGGCCCCACCGTCGCCGCTGATCCGCCCGGCCATCACCGCCTTGATGGCGTCCACATGGGCCTTCAACAGCAGGCGTTCGTTGCCGGTGACGGCGGGAAAGCCGCCCTGCGTCGCCTCGTAGAGCGACTTGGCGATGCGGGTGATCAGCGGATAGCCGAAAATGCCACCCTGCCCGCGCATCTCGTGGGCGGAGCGGTTGATCTGCACCATCAGCGCCGGGACCGCGGCGGCGTCCGCGCCCAGCCGGTCGACACGGCGGGCTAGGTCGTCCACCTCTCCGGCGATCCAGGTGGCGTAATCGCCCGCCCGGTTCTGGATCTCCGCCTCCGCCGCCGCCAGCACCTCCTCGGGAAGCGTCGGCACGGGGTCCTTCGGCGCGATGCCCATCTTGGCGCCCAACCGGTTGGGCAGGTCGAAATGGACGACCGGAAAGCGGTCGATGCCCACCGCCTTGGAGGCGCTGTGCACCACCAGGATTTCCCTGGGGCCGGTCATCCGGCAATCCATCGCCACCGGCCGCTGCGTCCTCCGCCGGTCCGGTCCGAAATAGCCCTTGGCAAGCACGAAGCGCCGCGGCCGGGCGATGGCTGCCAGCAGGCGGCTGGCGATGATGGCCGCCGAAAAGGGTTTGGCGATGAAGTCGGTGGCGCCCAGGTCGCGCGCCTGCTCCACGTAATGGCGGTCGGCGGCGCCGGACAGCATCAGCACGGGCAGGAAGCGGTCCGGCGACTTCGGGCTGCAGCGCAGCCAGCGCAGCAGCATCAGCCCATCCACCTCCGGCATCACCAGATCGGTGATGATCACGTCCACCGGCGCCGTGCCGGGCGGCAGGGCGGCACGGCGCTCCTCCAGGAAGCGGATGGCTTCCGCGCCGCCGGCCTCAGCATGCACCGCGCCGACCCCGATGGTGCGCAGGGTCGCGGTCAGCACGTTGCGGATGAAGGCGCTGTCCTCGACCACCAGAACCGAGAGGAGGCCGAGCTTGGGCGCGCCCTTGCCGCCCGGTTCGTTCATCGGTCGAGCCACTGCGTTGCGACGGAGCGCAGTCTTCGCACGGACGGCGACGGTTTGGCGAGAGACAACGTACGAAAGGCAGGGTTGCAACCCCTGGTGAATGGGCCTGACCGGAGGTGGGGCTTTGCGAAGCGCCGCCGCCCGGCTACCCTGTCGGCCAAAACAGCGTACACCGCAACGAAACGAACACACACCGGAGGAGACCGCCGCGATGCCCCAGCCCGATCACGTCATGGCCCTACCCGTTCCCGAGACGCCCGACCTCGACCCGGACATGGCCGCGCTCTTTGCCAAGTGCGAGGAGAAGCTGGGCTTCGTTCCCAACGTGCTGCGCGCCTACAGCCTGCGCCCGAAGAAGCTGCGCACCTTCGCCCAGCTCTACAACGAGCTGATGGTCGGCGAGAGCGGCCTGTCCAAGCTGGAACGCGAGATGATCGCCGTGGTCGTGTCCTCGGCCAACCATTGCTACTACTGCCTCGTCGCCCATGGGCAGGCGGTGCGCAAACTGTCCGGCGATCCGGAGCTCGGCGAGATGCTCGCCTTCAACTACCGCGCCGCCAAGCTGGAGCCGCGCCAGCGCGCCATGCTCGATTTCGCATGGAAGCTGACCAAGGAGCCCTGGACCATGGGCGAGCCGGACCGGCAGGCGTTGCGCGACGCCGGCTTCGGCGAGGAGGAGATCTTCGACGTCGCCGACACCGCCGCCTTCTACAACATGTCGAACCGCGTCGCCTCGGCGGTGGACATGATGCCGAACCGCGACTACCACAAGCAGGACCGCTAAACGCCCGACCGCCAAACGCTGGGCCGCTGACGCCGCGCAACCACCGGAGCCCCCCGGATGCTGAGGTTCTTTGTCCGCCTGTTCGCCCTCATTGGTTTCCTCGTGGTGGCCGCCGTGGTCACCGGGGTCGTTCTGGCGGTCCGGCATGAGCCCTCCCTGCCCGACACCGTCGTGCTGGAACTGGACCTCCGCGACCCGCTGGCGGAGGGGAGCGTGGACCGGCTGGGCAGCTTCCTCGGCCATGAGACGACCTTCCAGGAGGTGCTCGACGCGCTGGAACGCGGGCGCACCGACCCGCGGGTGAAGGGCGTGCTCGCCCGCTTCGGTGGCGACGGCGCCAGCTTCGCCCAGGTGCAGGAACTGCGGGCGGCGGTGGAGCGGTTCCGCGCGTCGGGCCGCTTCGCCATCGCCTTCGCCGAATCCTACGGCGACACCGGGGCGGGCAACCGCTCCTACCTGCTGGCCAGCGCCTTCGACGAGGTGTGGATGCAACCGCTGGGGCTGCTCGGCCTGACCGGCCTGTCCGCCCAGATCCCCTTCGCCCGCGGCGCTCTGGACAAGCTGGACATCCAGCCGCAGGTGTTCCAGCGGGAGGAGTACAAGAGCCTCGCCGACAGCGTCATGCGGACGGACTTCACGCCCGCCCACCGCGAGATGATGGAGTCGCTGCTCGGCGACCTGACCAACCAGATCGTCGACGGGGTGGCGGTGAGCCGCCGCCTGCCCCCCGCCGCCGTGAAGGCGGCGATGGACCGCGCCCCCCTGATCGACCGTGAGGCGGTGGACGCCAAGCTGGTCGACCGTCTGGGCTACGCCGACGAGGCGCGGGAGGAGGCGTTGCGCCGCGCCGGGGCGGCGCCCGGTGCCGACACCATGGAAGCGGCGGACTATCTGGACATCGCCGGCCCGCCCAATCGCAACGGCCCGACCATCGCGCTGATCCACGCCACCGGCACCATCACCGGCGGCGACAGCGGCAAGCCCGGCCTGGGCGAGGTCACCGCCGGGTCGGAGACGATCGTGTCGGCCATCGAGGACGCGGTGGATGATCCAGACGTCAAGGCCATCCTGTTCCGCATCGACAGCGGCGGCGGCAGCGTGACCGCGTCCGAAACGATCCGCCGCGCGCTGGTCAAGGCCCGCCAGTCGGGCAAGCCGGTGATCGCCAGCATGGGCGGGACGGCGGCGTCCGGCGGATATTGGATCGCGCTGGCCGCCGACCGCATCGTCGCCTCCCCCGCCACCGTGACCGGCTCCATCGGCGTGGTCGCCGGCAAGATGTCGGTCGCCGGCCTGTCGGAACGGCTGGGCGTGCATTGGGGCGTTCTCGACACCGCGCCCAACGCCGGCCTGTGGTCGCCCTTCCGCCCCTTCGGCCCCACCGGGGAGGAGCGGCTGAACGCCATCATCGACAGCAGCTATTCCACCTTCCTGTCCCGCGTCGCGGAGGCCCGGCACCTCACCCCCGAACAGGCGCGGGACGCCGCCAAGGGCCGCGTGTGGACCGGCGCCCAGGCCAAGAACCTCGGGCTGATCGACGAGTTGGGCGGGGTCGCCACCGCGCTGACGCTCGCCAAGCAGGCGGCGAAACTGGCGCCGGACGATCCCGTCACCGTGACCGGCTATCCACGCCCGAAGCCGCTGATCCGGGAGATCCTCGACCTCGCCTCGGGCAAGGGCGATCTGGTGGAAGCCGTGGCGGTGCTGGCCGGATTGCGTCCGGCGCTGGCCGAACTGGCCCCGCTGGTGAACGCGGCGCGCAGCGGCGCAGTGGAGGCTCGCATGCCGCCGCTGGGGCTCGAACAGTAGAACTTTCGGACAAAATTCAGGCCGGCGGGACAACCGCCGGCCTGCAGAAGAGTGGCTGCGTCGCGTTGTGACGGCTGCGCCTCGTCAAAAGTGCGTCATCAATGGCGCGTCGCAAACCCCGCCGAACAGAGCATCATCAGCGAACCGGCGCTGGTTCGGTTCTCACTCTCCAAGTAACTCTGAAATCCTGGCGAGCAGACCAACCGCGCGATTTCGTCTTTGGAAAAGACAGGCAGGAAGGGATTGTTCGACAGCTCCTCGTAAGCAGCCCTGGCCACTACTCTCAGGTTAAGCGGAATCGCCGCGATATATCGGTCGAGAGCACATTCGTCCTCGCGCTCCATCTGGCGCACTCCTTTCCTACGTTTCTCATGATTAGTGGCTACGGATTAAAGATTGCGCAAAGCGCCAATCGCGTAAAGCGACATAAGCGAACGAGGCAACAGATCCTGCACAGTGTTGTGCCCGTATCACATCATACCTTCTGGGTAAGCTGTGCGCTGGTGGCAAATCCCATCGATTTTTATCTTTCAACCCCACCATGAAGCGCGGCGATGGGAAAAAGGAACGAGACGCCAGGACTCAATGAATTCACGCAATCGCTCTCAGGGCATTGAAAGAAAATGAATATGGAAAATCACTACAGATTCGAAAGTCTCGATTCAGCGATCCACCGAAGCTGAAATCGAAGATTATTAAACACATCGCCACAAATCCATTGGTCATATGCGTAACGTCAAGGACAGAACACACCCCGTCCCACGCCTGATCTTTTGAATGCCGGCGCGATGCAGCTCCCCAAGGGACAGATTGTCCGGATTGACTGGCATGGACGCTTCCTATATAGCCGCTGAACCCTTCGCCGTTTCAAAACCGCCGGTGCGCACGGAAAAGGAAAGGCACCGCGCGAGGGAGGGTTTGAATGTCACGGTCAGACGGCAAATAATTCAGTAGGCCGTCCTTTACTCCCGCAGACCCGAAGTGCTCCGTGGAACCAGAAGACAACGATCACACCATCACCGACGCCCCCACGCCATCCGATGAGGGCGAGGACACGGTCTCCGTCTATGGTCCCTACCCGGAAACCCGGGATCGGGTCTGCTGCATCGTCGGCATCGGTGCCTCCGCCGGCGGGTTGGAAGCGCTTCAGCGCTTCTTCGACAATGTGCCGGGGGAAAGCGACCTCGCCTATGTGGTGGTCCAGCATCTCTCGCCGGTCCACAAGAGCCTGATGGTTGATCTGCTGGCCAAGCACACCGCCATGTCGGTTGTGCAGGCCGCGGACGGCATGGCGGTCGAGCGCAACACCGTCTATCTGCTGCCCCCCGCCAAGCATCTGTCGATCGAGGATGGACGGCTGATCCTGACCGCCAAGGACACCACCGTTGGCATGAGCCTGCCCATCGACATCTTCTTCACCGCTCTTGCCAAGGACCAGGGGCCGCGGGCGCTGGGCGTGGTGCTGTCGGGCACCGGATCGGATGGCACGCGCGGCCTGCTGGCGATCAAGTCGGCGGGCGGCTTCGCCGCGGCGCAGGACCCCGGATCGGCCCAGTTCGACGGCATGCCGCGCAGCGCGATCGCAACCGGACAGGTGGATGCCGTGAAGACGGCGGACAAGCTGCCGGCCTGCCTGATCGAGCACGCCGGCCGGGTGCTGTCGCGCAACCTGCCCATCCCGGCCAAGCCGCAGGACCGTGACAACGACCCGTTGGCGCAGATCGTGGCGGCCATCCGCTCGGTCACCGGCGTGGATTTCTCGCACTACAAACTAGCGACCCTGCTGCGTCGGATCGAGCGGCGGATGCACACCGCCGGCCTCGACTCGATGAGCGATTACGCCGCCCTGCTCCGCCGCAACAGCGCCGAAACGGTCAGCCTCTACAAGGAGATGCTGATCGGCGTCACGCGCTTCTTCCGCGACGAGGGGGCCTTCGCCTCCCTGGCCGACAAGGTGATCCCGACCCTGCTGGCCAAGCGCAACCCCACCGACATGGTGCGCGTGTGGGTCTGCGGCTGCGCCACCGGCGAGGAGGCCTACTCCATCGCCATCCTCTTTGCCGAGGCGCAGGAACGGATGGGACGGTCCTTCGACGTCAAGATCTTCGCCACCGACATCGACCAGGACAGCATCGAGATCGCCAGCCTGGGCGAATACCCGCGCTCCATCGCGGAGGACGTGTCGCACGAACGGCTGACCCGCTACTTCATCGCCCGCGGCGACCATTATCTGGTGTCGCGCGACATCCGCCGCATGGTGGTGTTCGCCGCCCACAACATCATGCGCGATCCGCCCTTCACCAAAGTCGATCTGGTGAGCTGCCGGAATCTGCTGATCTACATGGACTCACCGCTTCAGCGGAAGGTGCTCAGCCTGTTCCAGTACGCGCTGCGGCAGAGCGGTTTCCTGTTCCTCGGCACCAGCGAGACGCTGGGCGACCTGTCGGCGGAGTTCCACGTCCTGGACAGCCGCAACAAGCTGTTCCAGAGCCTGCGCACCGGCACCCACCGGCTGTCGCGGCTGCTCGTCCCCACCGTCGCCGCACCGGTGCACCGCCACGGCGACGAGACCATGTCGCAGGCGCAGGAGGAAGGGGCCGCCATCGACGAGGCGATCTCAACCCTGATGCGGGCCTATGTGCCGCCCAGCCTGCTGGTCAACGAGCAGATGAACATCATGCATGTGTTCGGCGAGGCGTCGGCCATCCTGAAGGTGCCGCCGGGCGAAGCCACGCTGAACGCGCTGAAGCTGCTGCCCTCCTCGGTCTCCATGGTGGTGGGAACCGCGCTGACGCGGGCCTTCCGCTCCGGCGAGGAGTTCGCCCTGTCCAACATCCCGGTGAAGGACCGCGAAGGGCTGCCCGCCGTCAGCCTGCGCGTGAAGCCCTTCGTCGCCCGCAAGACCGGTCGGCGCTTCGCGCTGATCGTGCTCGACCCCAGCGCCCCGGCGCTGGCCCTGCCGGACAGCGACTTCGACTTCGACACCGACACCGCGGAGCGCATCCGCGGGCTGGAGCAGGAGCTGGTTTCCCGCGGCGAGAATCTCCAGGCCACCATCGAGGAACTGGAAACCGCCAACGAGGAACTCCAGGCGACCAACGAAGAGCTTCTTGCCTCCAATGAGGAGTTGCAAAGCACCAATGAAGAGCTGCAGTCCGTCAATGAAGAGTTGTACTCCGTCAACGCCGAGTATCAGGCGAAGGTGGAGGAACTGACGGAGGTCACCAACGACCTGGACAACCTGCTGCGCTCGACCGAGATCGGCACGGTCTTCCTGGACAGCGGCATGGTGATCCGGCGCTTCACCCCGGCGGCGGCGCGCTTCATCAACATCATTCCGCGCGACGTTGGGCGATCGATCTCGCACCTGTCCACCAACATCGACTATCCGGATTTCCTGAAGGACATCGAGCGGGTCTTCCACGACCACACGCCGGTGGAACGCCACGTCCCGGTGCGCGGCGACCGCTGGATCCAGACGCGCATCCTTCCCTACCTGACCGAGAAGAACCAGGTCGCCGGGGTGGTCGTCACCTTCGTGGACGTCACCGCCGCCAAGGCCGCGGAGCACCGGCTCCAGACGGTGCTGGACAGCCTGCCCGAGCATGTGGCGGTCATCGATTCCGATGGCGCCATCACCATGGTCAACCACGCCTGGCGCATGTTCGGCGAGAAGAACGGCGCCCCGGCGCTGGACCGTTGCGGGCCGGGAACCAATTATCTTGATGTGTGCAACGCCGGGGAAGGAACCGAAGGCGAAGACATCGCCCGTGCCGTGAACGACGGGCTGCGCCGGATCCTGTCCGGCGACATCGAGCAGTTCACCATCGAATACCCTTGTCATTCCGACAAGGAGGAGCGCTGGTTCATGATGCACGCCTGCCGTCTGGCCGGATTGTCAGGGGGAGCGGTGGTCAGCCACATCGACATCACCAACCGGAAGCGGATGGAACTGCGCGCGAGCGGGCGGCGGAACGGCCAGAAGAACTCCGGGCCATCCATTGCCAAGGACCCGGCGGCTGGGGGCGCGGCGTGAACGGATTCCGCAACGAACGGCTTCGCAAGCGCGCGGAACAGGCTCTCAACTCGGGCGGCTTCGAAGGGGCGGAGGTCTCGGCGACCACGCTCAAGGAAGTCCTGCACGAGCTGTACGTGCATCAGGCCGAGCTGGAGATCCAAAACGAGGAGTTGCGCACCGCCCAGCAGGCGCTGGAAGCCTCGCGCATCCAGTATCTCCAACTCTTCCAGTCGGTGCCGCTGGCCTGCTTCACCGTCAACGCCGCGGGCATCATCTGCGAAGCCAACGTCGCCGCGGAGCGGCAGTTCGGCCTGCCGCTGCGCCGGCTGAAGGGCCGCCCGCTGACGTTGATGGTGGAGTCGCTGGACCATGGGCGCCTGTTCACGGCGCTGGCCCGGCTGCGCGATTCCGGGCAATGGACGCGCCAGGAATACGCCTTCGTCGGCGCCCACAGCGCCATCGACGGGTTGACCGACGCCCGGATCGTCGAGATGGAGGCCGGGCCGGACGGTGTCGACAAGGGCGATGTGCTGCTGACAATCACCGACGTGACGGAGCGCAACGCCTGGGTCGGCGAGCTTCAGAACGCCCGCGACGAGGCGGAGCGCACCCGCGCCGCCTATCACCACATTCTGCAGGCGGTGGCCGACGGCATCTGCGGCCTGGACGCGCGCGGCGCCATCACCTTCGTGAACGCCGCGGCCCAGTCGATGACCGGCTTCGGCTCCAGCGAGCTGGTCGGCCGCTCCTTCACCGCGCTGATCGGCGGCGACGCGGAGGAGGAAAGCCGGCGCGCCCTGACGCTGTCGCTGGCCGACGGGTTGGTCCGGCAGGTGGCCGACGGGCGCCTCCGCCGCCAGGGCGCCGACGATTTCGTGGCGGAGCTGACCGTCTCCCCAATTCTTCAGAACGGGGCGATCACTGGGGCGGTGGTGGCCTTCCGCGACGTGACCGCCCGCCGCGCCGCGGAACAGGCTCTGGCCGAGAGCGAGCGACGTCACCGCACGCTGGTCCAGTCCCTGTCCGAAGGGCTGGTGATGCGCTCGGGCGACGGCACGGTGATGGTCGCCAACGCCATGGCGGAGCGGCTGATGGCCGGCCCAGCGGGCGTGCTGCTCGATCCCCTTGCCCGCCCCTTTGAAAGCCGCAAGCCGGGCGACCGGGCGGGCCGCGTGGCCCGACGGCGCTTCATCGGCGCTGACGGCGCCCGGTTGACCGGACTGCCGCCCGCCGCCAAGGCGGTGGACAGCGGGAAGCCGGTCATTGAACAGATCGTCGGCATCGCCGAGGGCGACGAGGCGGCGGCCCCCACCCGTTGGCTGCGCGTCTCCAGCCACCCCGTGCCGGGCGCGGACGGACAGCCCGAGGCGGTGGTGTCCAGCGTCACCGACATCTCGGCCATCAAGTCGATGGAGCGCGACTTGAACGTGGCGCTGGACGCCAAGGAACGCTTCATGGCCGCGGCCAGCCACGACCTGCGCCAGCCGGCCCAGGCCCTGACCCTGCTGTCCGGGCTTCTGCTGAAGGAGCCGATCCCCGAGGACGCGCGACGCATCGCCACCCAGCTCCGCGACACCGTGGCCTCGCTCGGCGGGCTGCTCGACTGCCTGCTCGACATCTCCAAACTGGAGGCCGGTCTCGTCACCCCCCACTCCGCGCCGGTGGAGGTGGGATCGATCATGGAGCGGCTGCACGGGGAGTTCCGGGCGGTCGCCTCCTCCTCCGGGCTGACGCTGCGCACCGTGCCGGTGCGGCTGAGCGCCTGCACCGACGGCGGCCTGCTGGAGCGCGTGCTGCGCAATCTGCTGACCAACGCCATCCGCTACACGCGGCAGGGCCGGGTGTTGTTCGGGGCGCGGCGGCGCAACGGAGCCCTGCGGTTCGAGGTGTGGGACACCGGCATCGGCATTCCGGAGAACCAGCTCGACCGCATCTTCCAGGACTTCTACCAAATCGGCAACGTCGCCCGCGACCGGCGGGAGGGGCTGGGCATGGGGCTCAGCATTGCGCGGCGCCTCGTCCATATGCTGGGCGGCACCATCGAGGTGACCTCGGCGCCGGGCAAGGGCTCCTGCTTCGCCATCACCCTTCCGTCGGGGGCCATTCTCGATCAGCGGCAGTGCGGCGAATCACCGGACGCCTCCTCCACGGGCAGTGGCGAGGCGGACGGCGACGCCTCCGTCCTGCTGGTCGAGGACGACGCAGTGATCCGCATGGCGCTGGCCCTGATGCTGGACGGCTGGGGCTACCGGGTGACCGAGGCCGGATCGGTGGCGGAAGCGTTGGAATTGGTGGACGGCACGCTGGCGCCCGACCTCGTGCTGACCGATTACCGCCTGCCGGACGGCGACACCGGTCTGATGCTGATGGACACGCTGCGCCGCCGCTTCGGACCCGACCTGCCGGGGGTGCTGCTGACCGGCGACACTTCCTCCGACCGGCTGCGCGAAGCCGCCGGCGCGCAATGCGCCCTGCTGCACAAGCCCATCCAGCCCGACGACCTGCGCCGCACCGTGCGCGCCAGCTTGGAACACCGCGACGTGGAGACGGAGGCGACCTAATAAGGGTAATCGTCTCCGCCTTGCCCCTCCCCGGCCCTCCCCCGCTTCGCAGGGGAGGGTGCCTTATGCGAAGTGGCACTGGTTCCCTCCCCTGCGTCTGCGGGGGAGGATTAGGGAGGGGGCAAGGCCGCTGCCTTTACGGACGCTCCAAATCCGCCTGGGTGGCGCGCTTCAGGTGGTTCAACCGCTCCTCGGCCTCGTTGCGGGCGTAGGGTCCCTCCACATCCATGCCGAAGCTCACATAGAATCCGTCGGCCTGGGCGATGTGGGTTCCGACAGGCAGATATTCGTCGGCGGGCTCGTCGTTGCCGATGATCGCGCCGTTCCGGATTTCCACGATGTGCGCCATGACCCGCTCCCCCACCGTCGTTGGTGAACACCAATCGGTGTTCAACGGCGGCGGTCCCGTCCGGGTTCCTTACGCTTGCTTCCGCCGCACCAGCCGGTCGAGCCGCAGCCGGTGCCGCCGGTCGCTGAGTCGCCGCACCGTCGCCAGCGACGCCGCCAGCACGCCCAGCCCGGTCGCGCCGGAGATCAGGAACATGATGAGAATCTGGTACTTCACCGCCTCCCCCGGGTCGACACCGGAGAGGATCTGGCCGGTCATCATGCCGGGCAGGGCCACCACCCCCATGGCCGCCATGCTGTTGATCGTCGGCATCAGCGCGGTGCGCAGCGCGTGGCGCAGGATGGGCCGCAGCGCCGTCCAGCGGGTATGGCCGAGCGCGAGCTGCGCCTCGATGGCCGACCGCTCCCGCGCCGCCGTCGCGGTCAGGGTGTGGAGGGCCAGCCCCACCCCGCTCATCGCGTTGCCCAGCACCATCCCCAGCATCGGAATGGCGTAGCGCGCGTCCCACCAGGGGTCGGGCCGCACCGCGGTGGACAGGCCGAGCAGCAGGACGATCCCCGCCGCCGTCCCCATCGCCCCGGTGCCGATGCCGTAGGACCACCAGCCGGCCAGCCGCCGCTCCTGCCGGGCCATCGTCTCCTGGCCGGCGAACAGCAGCATGACCAGCGCCGCCCCCAAGGTCAGCCAGGGTGACTCCAGGGCGAACAGCCGGGTCAGCACCAGCCCGACCAGGGACAGCTGGACCACCATCCGCAGCGCCGCCACCAGCAGCGGCCGCGCCAGCCCCAGATCCAGCGCCAAGGACAGGCCGCCGTTGACCAGCAGCAGCAGCGCCGCTGCGGCGAGGTCGGTGTAATGCAGGGTCACCAGCATCGCCCTACCCCTCCGCCACCACGCCGTCCGTGACGTGCAGATGCCGCCGGGCAAGGCGAACGGCCTGCTCCGGCGCATGGGTGACGATCAGCACACTGGCCCCACGAACCAACTCGGCGCGCAGCAAAGCCTCCACCCGCTCCGTCGCCTCGGCGTCCAGCGGGCTGGTCGGCTCGTCGAGCAGAAGCACCTCCGGCCCCTGGACCAGCGCGCGGACCAGCGCCAGCCGTTGCCGCTCCCCCGTGGACAGGCGGGCCACCGGCCAGTCCATCACCTCTCCCGGAAGGCCCAGCGCCCCGGCGAGCGCCGCGGCGCGGTCCGGCTGGGCGAAGTGGTCACCCACCCGATCCTCCCACCAGCCCGACTCGGCGGCGACGTAGGTTACCCGGCGGCGCCAGAGCGGAGCGGGCATGTCCTCCCGAAGATCGCCGTTCAGCCGCACCTCCCCGGTCGACGGGTCGAGATCGGCCAGGGCGCGCAACAGCATGGACTTCCCCGATCCGGATTTCCCCTGAACGGCAACGCACTCGCCGGCCCCCACCTGGAAACTGGCGGGCTTCAGCACGGTCGTGGACAGGTTGCGCACGGTCAGCATGCAGGGGTTACGGCGACTATTCCGGAAGGTGGAAGGGGAGATTAGCAGCCATTCATGGCGGAGTCCTTGCGCGGAACGTCTCGGGGGTTATGGTACGCCCCACCGCTCATTCCGGCCTGAACCGAGACCATGACCGACGCCTCCAACGACCACGCCGTCTTCACCCACCGCGAGATCATGCGGGTGTTCAGCGGGGTGGCGCTCGCCATGCTGATGGCGGCGATGGACCAGACCATCGTCGCGACGGCCCTGCCGACCATGGCCCACGACCTGGGAAGCCTGGAAAACCTCCCCTGGGTGGTCACCGCCTACCTGCTGGCCTCGACCTCGACCACGCCGATCTACGGCAAGCTGAGCGACCTCTACGGGCGCAAGCGGGTGCTCCAGGTGGCGATCTTTCTGTTCCTGATCGGGTCGGTGCTGTGCGCGCTGGCGCAGAGCATGGGGCAGCTCATCCTGTTCCGCGGCATCCAGGGGCTGGGCGGCGGCGGCCTGATGGCGCTGGCCTTCACCATCATCGGCGACGTGGTGGCCCCGCGGGAGCGCGGGCGCTACCAGGGCTACATCGGCGGCATCTTCGCCCTGTCCAGCGTGGCCGGGCCGCTGCTGGGCGGCGTCTTCACGGAACAGTTGAGCTGGCACTGGATCTTCCTCATCAACCTGCCGCTGGGGGCGGCGGCGCTGCTGATGACCAGCCGGGCGCTCGACCGCCTGCCGGCAGGGCGGGCGAAGCCGACCATCGACTATCTCGGGGCGGCGCTGCTGATGGGCACGGTGACCTCGCTGCTGTTCGTGGTGTCGCGCGCCGGGGTCGCCCTGCCCTGGACCTCCCCAACGATCCTCGGCCTGTGCGTCCTGGGCCTCATGATGCTCGGGGTCTTCCTATGGCACGAGCGGCGGGTGGAGGAGCCGATCCTGCCCCTCCACCTGTTCCGCGAGCCGGTGGTGGCCGTCGCCAACCCGGTGGTGGCGGTGTCGGCCATGGTGCTGTTCGCCGGCATCGTCTATCTGCCGCTGCGCTCACAGCTCGTCGCCGGGACCAGCGCCACCACGTCGGGCTTCCTGCTGCTGCCGATGGTGCTGGGCATGGTGCTGGGCGCCGGGGGCGGGGGGCGGCTGATCTCCAAGTCGGGTCGCTACAAGGTATTCCCGTTGGCCGGGCTGGCGCTGGCGGCGGTGATGTATCTGGCGCTCGGCCTGTCGCCGACCGTGTCGGAAAGCGGGCTGTGGTCCACGCTGATCCTGGTGCCGCTGGGCATCGGGCTGGGGCTGGTCATGCCGGTGATGACGGTCGCCGTGCAGAACGCGGTCGACCGGCGCGACCTGGGCGCGGCCACGGCCTCGGTCGGCTTCTTCCGCTCGCTCGGCGGGTCGGTCGGGGTGGCGGTGTTCGGCGCAGTCTTCGCCGCCGACGTCGAGGCCCGGCTGAACGCCGCCGGCCTGCCCGGCATCAGCGGGCGCGAGGTGATGGAGCGCGGCCCGTCCGCCCTGTCCAGCCTGCCCCCCGCCGCCCGCGACGCCGCCCAGTCGGTGTTCGAGCACGGCTTCTCGACGCTGTTCCTGCTGGCCGCCGGGCTGGCCGTGGTGTCCTTCGTGCTGACCCTGTTCCTGAAGGAGCTTCCCCTGCGCTCCGCCGCCGACGCCACCAAGGCCGGGGCGGAGGTTGCCTGAGGGCTGGGGTCAGGCGCCGCCCTACGCCTTGTCCTCGCTGGGAAAGTGCCGCCCCTCGCCCAGCTTGTCCTCGATGTAGAGCATGTTGACCAGCACCAGCATCACCACCGCGAAGGGCGTCGCCAGGAACATGCCCATCAGCCCGAACAGCACGCCCCCCGCCGCGATGGCCGCGATGGTGATGACGGGGGGCAGGTCCACCACCTTCTTCTGCATCAGCGGCATGACGACATTGCCCTCGACCTGTTGGATCGCCAGATAGAGCAGCGCCACCCACAGCGCCTCCTGGGGCGATTGGGCGAAGGCGATGAGGATCGCCGGGACCGCCGCCAGGAAGGGGCCGATCAGCGGAACGAATTCCAGGAGCGCCGCCAGCAGACCCAGCGCCGGAGCGCTCGGGATGCCCAGCAGAAGCAGGCCCGCGGTGGTTAGAACGCCGACGATGGCCATGGCCGAAAGCTGCCCGATCAGCCACTTCCACAGCGAGTCCCCCATCACGTCCATCACCTCCCGCGCCCGCTTGTGGCCGCGCGGCGGCACCAGCAGGATGACGCCGCGCCGGTAGACGCCGGGCGAGGCCGCGAGGTAGATGGCCGTGAACATCACCACCACCAGATCGCCCAGGAAGAACATCACGCTGGAGGCGACCGTCTGCAGCCGGTTCAGCCAGGAGGAGGCGTCCCGCCCCTGTTCCATGATCTGATCGCGCAGCGAACCGGGAAGCTGCTGCACGGCTCCGCTGATCTGCTGGGAGAACTGGTCGAACTGGCTCACCACCGACTGGCCCATCAGGACGCCGCCGCCGATCAGCACCACCGCCAGAAGCAGCAGAACGACACCAAGCGACCAGCCCTGCGGCAACCCGGTGTAGCGCCGCACCAACCCGGCAATGCGCTGGAACAGGATCGCCAGAAGCACGCCGGCGAAGACCAGCAGCAGCGCATCCGCCACCTGCCAAGCCAGGAACAGCGTCCCCACCACGCCGGCGGCGATCAGCATCTTCCAGGTGAAAAGCTTCAGCTCGGTCGCGGTGTTCCGCCCGGCGGTCGCCGGCTGCCCGGCCTGAAGAGGAACCTGTCTGGTCGCGTCCATCGTTTCTTCCCGCCGTGTTGCCACCGGCATGCCGGTCCGATGGACAAACGCCGCCCGCAGGAAACTGTTGCACCGCCAGCCCTCTAGCACCTTCGTGCTAATACGCTTATCCGAATGCGCGCGGACGGTTGGCGCCCCATATCATGTCTGACGCCAAGGAGTCATTCTCGCTGATGTCACCTCAAAAGCCCGCCGGAAACGGCGGGCTCTTTTCTTGTGGAGATTCTCAACCGGCGTCCGGCGGGAAGACGATGCCGACCTTCAGGCCCGGTTCGTTGTCCTCCAACCGCAGCGCCGCGTCGTGCAGCCGCGCCACCGCCTCCACGAGGCTGAGCCCCAGCCCGTTCCCCGGCGAGGCCCGCGCGGTATCGAGCCGGACGAAGCGCTCCAGCACCTTCTCCCGCATCTCCGGCGGAATGCCGGAGCCGTTGTCCGCCACGGTGATACGAGCGGCCTGCCCCGGCCCGGCGCCCTCCAGCAGCAGAGTGATGCGCCCGCCTTCCGGCGTGTATTTGATGGCGTTGTCCAGCAGGTTCGACACCGCCTGGGCCAACAGTTGCTCGTTCCCGCGCACGGTCGGCTCCGCCCGGATGTCGGTGACCAGGGTCAGGCCCTTCTCTTCCGCCACCGGCTCGTAGAGGTCTGCGGCCAGCCGGACCACGTCGGCCAGACGCACCGGTTCCAGCGCCTTGCGGTTGGCACCGGATTCGGCCTCGGCGATGGACAGCAGCGCGGTGAAGGTGGCGAGCAGCCGGTCGGCCTCCAGGATGGTGTCCTGCAGCACGCCGCGGTAGACCTCCGGGTCGTCGGTCTCGCGGATCAAGGCCAGCTCGACGCGGGAGCGCAGGCGCGACAGCGGCGTGCGCAGGTCGTGCGCCACGCTTTCGGTCACCTGCCGCATGCCGGTCATCAGCCGCTCGATCTGGTCCAGCATGGCGTTCAGGTTGCCGGCCAGCCGGTCGATCTCGTCGCCACCGCCGCCGCGCGGCACCCGGCCCGACAGGTCGCCGGCCATGATGCGGTGGGTGGTGCGGTTGATCGCCTCGATCCGGTGCATGGCGCCGCGCGCCAGCAGCAGGCCACCGCCGAGCCCCAGCACCACCGTCACCTAGAAAGACCCAGCGCAGCGACACGACCATACGCCCGCGGAGCTGGTCCAGCTCGCTCATGTCGCGGCCCACCAGCAGGCGGAACTGGCCGGGCAGGACAAAGCTGACCGCCATCGCGGTGGAGGGCCGGTTGTTCACCCCGCCATAGTCGGAAATCTTGAAATGGGTCCAGCCGCCCGGCTCCGGCGTCGCGTCGGGCCAGCCCGACAGGTTGCCGGCCAGGATGACGCCGCCCGGCGTGGTCAGCAGATAGATGGAATTGGTGTGCGAATAACCGCTGCGCTCGCGCACGGAGTCGACCAGCCCGCGCAGGCCGGCGCTGCGGTACTGGTCCTGAAGCCCGGCAACCTCCAGCGCGATGGTGGCGCCGATCTCCTCCTCCAGGAAGCCCGCGGTGGAGCGGTAGACGACGGCCAGGATCACCCCGACCGAAATGATGAACAGGCCCAGATACAGCAGGGCCAGCCGGAACGGCGTGGTGCGCAGAAGCCGCAGGGTGGGAATCGCCGCCTTCACGCTCCCCGGCCCGCCACCATCATTGCGGCGCTCGCAGGCTGTAGCCGGCGCCGCGCACCGTGTGGATCAGCGGCGTCGGGAAATCCTTGTCGATCTTCTGGCGCAGGCGGGCGATGTGCACGTCGATGACGTTGGTCTGCGGGTCGAAGTGATAGTCCCACACATTCTCCAGCATCATGGTGCGGGTCACCACGCTGCCGGCGTTGCGCATCAGATACTCCAGCAGAGCGAATTCCCGCGGCAGCAGGTCGATGGACTTGCCGGCCCGCCGGACGGTGCGCGACAGCAGGTCCAGTTCCAGATCGGCGACCGCCAGACGGGTCTGTGGCTGGGCGGCGCTGCGGCGGCGCACCAGCACCTCGATCCGGGCGAGCAACTCGGAGAAGGCGAAGGGCTTGGTCAGGTAATCGTCGCCGCCGGCCTTCAGCCCCTTCACCCGGTCATCGACACTGCCAAGCGCGGAGAGGAACAGCACTGGCGTGTCGTTGCCGGTGGCGCGCAGGATCTCGACCAGCGACAGCCCGTCGCGGCCCGGCAGCATGCGGTCCACGATCATGACGTCGTAATGCTCGGAGCCGGCCAGGAACAGCCCCTCCTTGCCGTTGTTGGCGGCGTCCACGACATGCCCGGCCTCTTTCAGCCCCTTGGCCAGGTAGGAGGCGGCTTGCTGGTCGTCTTCGATGACGAGGACTTTCATGAGCATGAGTCTACCGCATCCTTCCGCGAGTCCAAAGGTGAATGCCCTCGCCCCTCCGGGGAGGGGAAAGGGCCAAACGACACGAAGGGGGAGGATGTCCGCGCGGCGGGGGTTCGCACTGCGGACATCCTCCACCCCATCACACCGGCCCCCCATCGTTGGAGGGGATGAGGATCGCCGGTGTTTTCCGGCGTCACGCCTTGCCGAGCTTCAGCGGGACGAAACTCTCGTTGCCGCCGCGGTTGACCAGCAGCAGGACCGCCTTGCGGCCATCCTTCTCGGCCTCGTGCAGGCTCTTGGTCACCTCCGCGGGGGAGGTCACGCTGTGGTCGCCGACCTTGACGATCACGTCGCCCGGACGGACGGGCAGATCACCAGCCTGCGGCGACACCGAGGTGACGACCACACCCTTGACGCCCTCGCCCAAGCCGAGGCGGCTGCGTGCGGCGCCATCGAGCGGGGCCAGCTTCAGCCCCTTGACGGTTTCCACCGCGCTCTCGGCGGCGGGACCGGTCCCCTCGGCGGCGGCCATACGCTGTTCGGCGGGCAGCGGCGCGATGTGGGCGGTCAGGGTCGTTTCCTTGCCCTTGCGGACCACGGTCATGTCCACCGTGTCGCCGGCCTTGGTGTCGGCCACCCGGCGGGTCAGGTCGCGCAGCGTGTTCACCGGCTTGCCGCCATAGGCCAGGATCACGTCGCCCTGGCGCACGCCGGCCTTGGCGGCGGGGCTGTCCGGGGTCACCTCGGCGACCAGGGCGCCCTTGGACTGCGACAGGCCGACCGACTCGGCGATCTCCGGCGAGATCTCCTGGATCTTCACGCCCAGCCAGCCGCGCTCGACATGGCCGTTCTCCTTGAGCTGGGCGACGACCTGCTTTGCGATGTTGGACGGGATGGCGAAGCCGATGCCGACCGAGCCGCCGTTGGGCGAATAGATGGCGGTGTTGATGCCGATCACCCGCCCGTCCAGGGTGAAAGTCGGGCCCCCTGAGTTGCCGCGGTTGATGGCGGCGTCAAGCTGCAGATAGTCGTCGTAGGGGCCGCTGTGGATGTCGCGCCCGCGGGCCGAGATGATGCCCTTGGTGACCGTGCCGCCCAGCCCGAAGGGGTTGCCGACGGCCATCACCCAGTCGCCGACGCGGGCGGCGTCGCTGTCGCCCCAGTCCAGCGCGGGCAGCGCCTTGTCGGACTTCACCTTCAGCAGGGCGATGTCGGTCTTGGCGTCGCGCCCGACCAGAGTGGCGGGCAGCTCCGTCCCGTCCTGGAGCGTGACCTTGATCTCGTCGGCGCCGTCGATGACGTGGTTGTTGGTCACCACATAGCCGGCCGCGTCGATGATGAAGCCGGAGCCGAGCGAGCCGACCTTGCCGCGCGGCTGGCCCTCGGAAGGACCCTCGGACTGGTCGTCGCCGCCCGGACCGCCATTCTGGCCGAACTGGTCCTGGAACTGGCGGAAGAATTCCTCGAAGGGCGACCCCGGCGGGAAGCCGGGCATGCGCGGGGTGCCGCGCTCGGCCTTGGCCTGTTGGGTGGTGGAGACGTTCACCACGGCAGGCGACACCTTGGCCGCCAGATCGGCGAAGCTGCCCGGTGCGTTTTGGGACAGCATGTTCTGCGTTAGGGCGCTTTCGGCGGCCGCGGCGGTGGACTGGTTGGCGATCAGGAACGGACCGGTCAGCACCGTGGTGCCGAGGAGGACGGCGGCGATGGTACGCCGCACCCGGCTCGACCGCGGGGCGCGTCCGGCGTTGGCGGGGGTGGACATCGGTTGCTCTCCGTGACTGGCATGCGTTGTTCGTTGCCCTCAAAGTAGCGGGCGCCGAGTCACGGGGGGCTTGCAGGCGGATTAAAAGTTTTTCAGGGAGGGAATATTAAGTCACGTCACGATTACAGCGCCGATCTGGCGATGCGCAGGCGGATGTTGGCGGCCTGCTGGCGGACGCGGTCGAGGTGCGGATTGATGGCCAGCGCCGCGTCGAAGGCGCGCAACGCCCCCGCCGGCTGGTCAATGGCGAGGTAGACGAGGCCCAGCCCGGCCAGCGCCCCGAAGTGCCGCGGCTCCAGCGCCAGCACCCGGCGGATGTCGCGCACCGCGGCATCGTAATCGCCCAGCATGTATTCGGCGTTGGCCCGCTTGTTCCAACCCTCGGCGTAGGTCGGGTCGGCGGCGACCACCTGATCGAAGGCGGCCAGAGCGTCGCCGTAGCGGTCGGCGTTCAGGCTCTGCACGCCGTGGTGCATCAGCACGATGAGGTCATCGCTCGGATGCTCCAGCCAGACGTCCCAGATGCGGTCCTCGACCGCCTCCGCTGCGACCGCATCGCCAGCGGTCTGCAGATCCTGGAACAAGCCACCGAGTCGCGCATCCTCCTGCCCTGCCCAGGCCCGAGAACCGGGGCCGGTAGCGCCGAGAATCAGGAGGGCCAGGAAGGCCACGGGCAAGAAGATTCGCTGGGTCATTCCCAAAAACTGGGATGCGTCACTTACCAGCAACACTGATCTGAAAGTGGTATCGCCGCAAGAAGAATCCCTCATCCCGCCGGGGTGGTCCCGGCAAAGTTCCCGCCGGACAAAGAAAAAGGGCCGGCGAATCGCTTCGCCGGCCCCTTCTCCTGAAAGCAGCAGCCCGTTATCAGGCGGCCTTGTTGCTGCGGCCCGCCACGATCTCGTCAGTGACGTTGCGCGGCACCGGCTCGTAGTGGCTGAACTCCATCGAGTAGGACGCGCGGCCCGAGGTCATGCCGCGGAGCTGGCCGATGTAGCCGAACATCTCGTTCAGCGGCACGTGGGCCTCCACGGCGATGTTGGTGCCACGCTCGAGCTGGCCCAGCACCGTGCCACGGCGGCGGTTCACGTCGCCGATGACGTCGCCCAGGTAATCATCCGGGGTGACGACCTCGACCTTCATGACCGGCTCGAGCAGGATCGGGCCGGCCTGCTTGAGGGCTTCACGGAAGCAGGCCTTGGCGGCGATTTCGAACGTCAGGGCGTTCGAGTCGACGTCGTGGTACTTGCCGTCCACCAGGCGGGCGCGGAAGTCCACAGTCGGATAGGAGGCGAGCACGCCCTCTTCCTTCTGCATTTCCAGGCCCTTCGCGACCGACGGGACGTATTCGCGCGGCACCGTGCCACCGACCGTCTCGTCCTTGAACACGAAGCCCTCGCCACGCTCCAGCGGCTCGAAGACGATCTTGACTTCGGCGAACTGGCCCGAACCACCGGTCTGCTTCTTGTGGGTGTAGGTGTACTCGACCGGCTTGGTGATCGTCTCGCGGTAGGCGACCTGGGGCTTGCCCATGTTGCCTTCCACGCCGAACTCCGTGCGCAGACGGTCCAGCGTCACTTCCAGGTGCAGCTCGCCCATGCCGCGCAGGATGGTCTGGCCGGTTTCACGGTCGGTCTCCAGACGCAGCGACGGGTCCGCGCGGACCATCTTGCCGAGCGCGATGGAGAACTTCTCCTGCTCGCCCTTGGTCTTCGGCTCGACCGAGACGCTGATGACGGGGTCGGGGAAGCGCATGCGCTCCAGGATCACCGGGTGGGCGGCGTCGCAGAGCGTGTCACCGGTGTCCGTCTCCTGCAGGGAGACGAGCGCGATGATGTCGCCGGCGCGGGCTTCCTCGATCGGGTTGGCCTGAGCGGCGAACATCTCGACCATGCGGCCGATCTTCTCGCGCTTGCCGCGGGTGGTGTTCAGGACCGACATGCCCTTGGTCAGCACGCCCGAATAGACGCGCACGAAGGTCAGCGAGCCGTAGGTGTCGTTCAGCACCTTGAAGGCCAGCGCCGCGAAGGGCGCGTCGTCGGAGCTGAGACGCTCGCCGTTCGGGTTGCCGTCCTCGTCCACCGTCTTGATGGCCTCGACGTCGGTCGGGGCCGGCAGCAGGTCGACGACCGCGTCCAGAACCTGGCAGACGCCCTTGTTCTTGTAGGACGAGCCGCAGAGGACCGGGGTGAAGGTGCTGGTGATCGTACCCTTGCGCAGGCAGGCGCGCAGCACCTCGGCCGACGGCTCCTCACCCGACTCCAGGTAGGCTTCCATCGCCGCGTCGTCCATCTCGAGCGCGGTGTCGACCAGCTCGGCGCGCAGGGACGGGATGCTGGCGATGTTGTCCAGGTCTTCCTTGACGGTCAGGTTGAGCTTGCTGGCCAGATCGTCGGTGATCTCCCAGATTTCCCACTTGGCGTCCTTGTCGTCCGAGAACCAGACGTACGCCTTCATCTCGATCAGGTCGACCATGCCGCGGAAGTTGTCTTCCGAACCCAGCGGAACCTGGATGCAGACCGGGCGGGCGTTCAGGCGGCTCTTGATCATGCCGACGCAACGCTGGAAGTTCGCACCCGAACGATCCATCTTGTTGACGTAGCAGATGCGCGGAACGTTGTAGTTGTCCGCGAGGCGCCAGTTGGTCTCGGACTGCGGCTCAACGCCGGCCACGCCGTCGAACACGACGACCGCGCCGTCGAGCACGCGGAGCGAGCGGTTCACCTCGATGGTGAAGTCCACGTGGCCCGGGGTGTCGATGACGTTGATCTTCTTGTTGCGCCAGAAGGCCGAGACGGCAGCCGACTGAATCGTGATGCCGCGCTTCTGCTCCTGCTCCATGTAGTCGGTCGTCGTCGAGGACTTCAGGTCCTTCGTCTCGTGCACGTCGATGATCGTGTGCTTACGACCGGTGTAGTACAGGATGCGCTCGGTGGTCGTCGTCTTGCCGGCATCGACGTGGGCGATGATGCCGATGTTCCGGATGTCAGAAAGAGGCGTTTGGCGCGGCATGTTGCGAATCCATTACTGTAACGCAGCTATCGAAGCGCAACGACGGTCGTCCGCTCCGGCGGCAGAGGTTGGTCGGGGTTTTACGGATGATCTGTTAAGGCGTGATTAACGTTCTGTAAATCCGGAAGGTCAAGCCTTCCGGATTTTTTCGAAGCACGCGGCCCTCACAGTCTGGTGGGCCACGCCGGCAAACCCCAACCGAGGGAGCCGGGTCGCCCCGTCACGCAGCTTATTTGGCCGCCGTCACCTGAATTTCAACGAGATACTCCGGCGCGGCGAGCTTCGCTTCCACGGTGGCGCGGGCGGGCGGGTTGGCCGTATCGACCCAGGCTTCCCACGCCTTGTTCATCGCGCCGAAGGTGGACATGTCCGTCAGATAGATGGTGGCGGACAGCAGCTTGCTCTTGTCGGAGCCGCCCTCGGCCAGCAGGGCGTCGATCTGGCCCAGGATCTGGCGGGTCTGCGTCTCCACGTCCGGAGTCGGATCGTTGGCCACCTGGCCGGCCAGATAGACCGTGTCCTTGTGGATGACCATCTGGCTCATGCGCGGTCCGGAATGGAAGCGCTGGATCGACATCGGTACGGCTCCGGTTACGGGGTCTTGAACGCGCGTACGTCTATGCGATTCACGTCCAAGGGCCTAGCAAAAAATGAGGCGCCACCGCTCAAAGCTGCCCCGCGCCCGTGCATCACCGCAAAGAAGGCGTATTTCCCTCCACCGCGGCCACGAAAGCGGCGCTCGGCACGGCGATGTTGCGGGGATTGGGGCCGCTGACCGCGGCCACCGCGATGCCGGCGACCGCCCAGCCCTCCCCCGCCCCGTCCGCGCCGGGCGTGCGCACCAGCAGCGCCGCCCCGCTCACCCCGCGCGTCCCGTCGCAGTCGTGGACGAGCAGCGGCCCGCGGTCGGTGTCGTTGATGCCGCGCGCCGCGCAGCCGGTGTCGGCGGTGACGAGGTGCGCCCGGTCCTGGCTGTAGCCGCCCAGCATCAGCGGCGTGCCGGCGTCCGGCGGGACCCGGGCGAGCGGCAGCGGCGGCATCCCCTCCGGCGCGTCGCCGTCCAGCGTCAGCACCGCCCAGTCGCCGACCAGCCCGTCGAGCCGCCGCTCCTTGTCGTAGGGGCCGCCGGTTTCCAGCGCGGCGACGGCGCGGTGCTGCCGGTACTCCCCGCGCTCGTAGCCGAACAGGACGTGCAGGGAGGAAGCCGGGAGGAAGCGTTGCGCCCGGTTCAGCAGGCAATGGGCGGCGGTGACCACCCGGCGCGGTGCCACCAGCACACCGGTGCAGCGGGCGCCGAGATTGCTCTGCACCTTGACGAGGCTGTTCCACGGCGCGTGCGTGGCGTCCACCACCACCCGCCGGTCCTTCGCCCCAATCCCCGGCAGCAGAGGGTTCTGCGCCGTGGCAGGGAGTGCGGCTGCGAGGAGCGGCACCGCGACCAGGAAACCGCTCAGAATGGCTATCAAGTGTTCTTGATACGTTTTCATGTTCGTCTTACCATGGCGGCCATGGCCACGCTCATCATCACGGAAAAGTCCAGTCAGGCAAAGGACCTGCGCGCCGCGCTGGGGGATCGCTACGGGCGCATCCTGCCGGCCGAGGGGCATCTGCTGCGGCTGGCCGAGCCGGACGAGGTCAACCCCGACTGGAAGCGCTGGTCGCCCACCCTGCTGAAGCCGGACGGACTCTACCCGACGCGGCCCGACGGCGGCGGTAACAAAACGGCGAAGCTCGCGGCCATCAAGGCGGCGCTGAAGGGCTGCGACCAGGTCATCCTCGCCACCGACTGCGACCGCGAGGGGCAGTTGATCGGGCAGGAAATCCTGGAGCATCTGGGCTTCCGCGGGCGGGTGCAGCGCGCCCTGTTCACCGCCCAGGACCCCAAGACGATCCGCGACGCCTTCGCCAAGCTGAAGCCGAACAACGAGCTTCGCCCGCTCTACGAGGCGGCGGTGGCGCGCCAGCAGGCCGACCAGATCTTCAACCTGTCCCTGACCCGCACGGCGACCAAGACGCTGCTGGCGCCGGGGACGCGCGGGGTGATCGGCATCGGGCGGGTGAAGACGCCGACCCTGTCCATCGTCTGCCTGCGCGAGCTGGAGATCCGCAACTTCAAGCCCGAGGATTATTTCGAGGTCGTGGCAACGGCCACCGCCGCGGGCGGCTCCTTCCTGATGCGCCACGCTCCGCCGCCGAAGGACCGCATCAAGGACCGTGCCCGCGCCGAGGCCATCGCCCGCGCCGCGGACGGCCATGGCGGCCCCCTGTCGGTGACGGTGGAGGACCGGCGGCAGGCTCCGCCGAAGCTCTACGACCTGCCCGCACTGCAGAAGACCTGCGGCCAGCGCTGGGGCTGGACCGCCGATCGCACGCTGGAGGTCGCGCAGGAGCTTTACGACGGCGAGGGCAAGAAGCTCATCACCTACCCGCGCGCCGAGGCGCGCTACCTGTCGGAGAACCAGATCGCCGACGTCCCGGCGATCACCGGGGCGCTGACCCGGCTGCGCGGCTTCGCCCATCTCGACCTGTCCCGCCCGGTGATCCGCCGCGGCAAGTCCGGCCATTTCTGCGACAAGGCTCTGGAGGGCGTGTCGCACCACGCCATCGTGCCCAACGTCAACGTGCTGGACGATCTGGAAAGCCGGCTGAACCGCCTGACCGATGACGAGAAACGGCTCTACGCGCTGATCTGCCGCTCCTACCTCGCCGCCGTCATGCCCGACTACGAGTACCGGCAGACCACGGTCCTGATGAACGTGCCCGTCGACGGCAAGCCGGTGGTTTTCCGGGCGGTCGGGCGCATCCCCCTGAAGCTCGGCTGGAAGGCGGCTTTCGGCTCCGCCGAGACGGACGGCAAGCCCGACGAGAAGGAGGAGGAGCAGACCCTTCCCCCGCTGACCGACGGGGAGCCGGCCCGCCTGTCCGAGCCCAGGGTGGAGGCCAAGCGGACCCAGGCGCCGCCGCGCTACAACGAAGGCACGCTGGTCGACGCCATGCAGAACGCCTGGCGCTTCGTCGAGGATCCGGCGCTGCGCGACCGGCTGAAGGAAGCCAAGGGCATCGGCACCCCGGCCACCCGCGCCGAGATCATCAAGGGCCTGCGACGGCAGAACCTGCTGGGCGCCGACGGCAAGTGGCTGGTCCCCACCCCCGCCGGGTTGCAGCTGTTCGAGACCCTGCGCGGCGCCGCCCCCACCCTGGTCGATCCCGGCACCACCGCCCTGTGGGAAATGCGGCTGGACGAGGTGGTGGTCGGACGCGCTGATTTCCGCAGCGTCATCGACGGCATCGCCGACGAAGCCGGGCGGCTGATCGGCGTGCTGGTCGGCAACCATGGCCCCGCGGTGGATCTCGGCGTCCGTGGCGGCCCGATCCGTGCCGGACGGGGAGTCGGACGCCGTCGCTCCACGAGCCCGCGCCCCGCCGGTGCCACACCGCGCACGCGCAGCCGCAAGACGGCCGTCGCCGCGGCCGATATGGACGGCGAAGCGCCGAAGACGCCCCGGCGCAGCCGCAAGGCGAAGGCCGCGCCGGAGGTCCCCGACTCGATCGCTCCGGTCGCCGACGCCGCCCGGCCGCCGCCCGCCGCACCGTCGAGCGGCGCGCGGCGCAAGGCCCCGACCGACAAGATGGTCGCCTTCGCCCGCAGCCTCGCCGACCGCAAGGGCGTTGAGCTGTCGGACACAGTGCTCCAAGACTTCGATTCCTGCCGCCAGTTCTTGGACCAGCACGCGCGCTGAGCGTCGGCTTGCCCCCCGCCCCTCCCCCGCTATCGCAGGGGAGGGAGGGAGAACGGTCCCCTCCCCTGCGAAGCTCTCGCGCAAACCATAGGTTTGCGCTGACGCGGCAGGCGGACCTTCGGTCCGCCGAGAGTGGGGGAGGGTTAGGGAGGGGGCAATACTTCCCAAGCGTCTCCGAATCACCCTCCGACTGTGGCCCAGGCCACAGCGGCGGGGGCGGCATCCGCCTACCCTCTCCTCCACGGACATCGAGCCACACACGGCCCCACACCCCGGAGGAGACCCAGCCCATGCGCCGCCTGACCCTGATCGCCGCCGCTGCCGCCACGCTGCTCGCCGCCCCCCACGCCTTCGCCAACGACCTCAAGACCGGCGGCATGCCGGTCAACCCGATGATGATGCAGCCGGGCTTCGGCAGCCCCTTCGCCGCGGCGCCCTCCCTCTCCAGCACCAACGTCGGCGTCGCGACGAACCTCGCGGCGGGGATCGGCAACAAGGCCAAGCAGAACGTCTTCACCATGCAGCAGGGCACCGGCGGGTCGCTGGTGAACACCAACGTCGGCGTCGCCACCAACGTCGCCGCCGGCATCGGCAACAAGGCCAAGCAGAACGTCACCGGCGTCACCTTCGGCTTCGGCAAGGGCGGCCTGCTCGACACCAACGTCGGTGTGACGACCAACGTCGCCGCCGGCATCGGCAACGCCGCCGGGCAGAATCTGTTTGGTCTCAAGGCCCAGTGATCCACCCCATCCGGCGCCGCCGATCCGCAAGGCGGCGCCCCTTTCCGGATTCCTCACTGGAGGACTGCCGTCATGCTCCGCTTCGCCCTGCCGGTCTTCGGTGCGCTCGCCGCCATCCTGGCCCTGGCCGGAACCCCGCAGACCGCCGCCGCCGAAAACCTCGCCTGCCAGACG
Organism: Azospirillum brasilense; assembly: GCF_022023855.1. Lineage (NCBI taxonomy): Bacteria > Pseudomonadati > Pseudomonadota > Alphaproteobacteria > Rhodospirillales > Azospirillaceae > Azospirillum > Azospirillum brasilense. The sequence goes on along the minus strand of NZ_CP059449.1, from coordinate 1,934,454 downwards.
GTCAACGGGAAGACGGTGTGCAGCCGCGGCTCGGGCTCGCTGTCGTGCCAGACGGTCAACGACCGGACGACCTGCGTGACCGGGCCGGGCGCGCTGACCTGCGAAACCATCAATGGCCACACCGCCTGCCGGCGCGGCCCGTCGCAGCCCGACCTGAAGCCGATGCCCATGCCGCCGATGCCCCCGCAGGCCGCACCGATGCCGGACCATCCCTTCGGCAAAAACTTCCCTTTTGAGGAAGAGGCGTAAAGCCAAGCGGCATAAAACACGGCACCTGTGGCCCGCCTCACAGCGGCTCCCCGGTCGGCCGCCTTAGGATCAGCGCACACCGCCGAACAGAGGAGCCCCGCCATGATCCGCATCCGCCGCTTCGCGCCGCTGCTGTCCGGCATCGCCGCCCTGGCGCTGCTGGGCGGAACTGCTGCCGCCCAGGACGCCGGCGGCTTCTCCGTCAACCCGCAGCTGGGCGCGGCGGTCGGCATGTCGATGGGGATGGGCATGGGGATGCCGCCGCTGCTGCCGCGCCAGCCCGTCTTCGTCAACGCCACCCGGCGCGGCGCCCCTCCGGGGGCGACGGTGACCAACCCCAACGTCAGCCGTCAGGCCTCGCACCAGCAGGCCATCGCCAAGATCCGCGGCGACGCCGGCTTCCTGGGCGGCTTCAACAAGGGCCAAGCGCTGGCCGCCAGCCGCCAGCCGCCGCCGGAACCCATCGTGCCGAACTTCACCTTCATCGACGCGCCCTTCATCGTGAACAACTTCGACAGCTCGCTGGCCCTGTCCTTCGGCGACAGCAACGTGACGGAGCAGTTCATCATCCAGGGTGCGGACGGGTCCGCCGGCGGTGGCGGCGTCGCTGGTGGTGGTGTCGCGGAGCAAGCGGCCGCGCCGGCCCCCGTCGGTCAGGCGCCCGCACCGGCGCAGGCACCGCCCCCGGTGCAGGCGAAGGCTCCGACTCCGAAGCCCCAGCCGGGCGTGACCACGGGCAACGGCAATCCGCCGCCCGACGGCTTCTTCGATCCGGTGATGAGCAACTTCGGTCCGCTGCCGCATCTGCCCACGGCGCTGGCCAGCGGCGGCATCCAGTTCAACAACGTCGGCAGCGCCTTCAACGCCGCCATGGGCCAAGGCAACGTTGCCTCCCAGCAGATCACCAGCATCCAGGGCAAGAAAGGCAAGCGCTGACCCGTCCACAAAGAAAAGCCCCCTTGCCGGCGGCAAGGGGGCTTTCTCCGTTCAGGGCTGCAAGGTTACGCGGCGACCGGCTCGTTGGCGGCCTTGGCCGGAGCGGCGGTGGGCTGGACCACGCCCTGCGGGGCGGGCAGCGGCGCCGGGCGCGGGGTGCCGGCAGGCAGCATGTCGCCGATCGCGAGACCCACGGCCATCAGGTTGGGCACAGCCATCGCAGTCAGCAGGATCGCCCACAACTCCAGCGACAGGGTGCCCAGCGGGTTGGCGAACCAAGCGGTCACCGCGGAGACCAGCAGGGCACCCGACAGCCAGGCTTCCGGCTTGGCGCAGAAGGCCCCCTGGGTCCGCTTGCCGCCCTTGGCGGTGACGCGGAAGGCGTCGCGCTTGCGGACCACGCCGCGGAGCGCGGCCAGCGCCACCGTGGTGGACAGCGCCATGCCCACGGCGCAGGCCCCGAAGCTCTCCTTCCACGAGTTGCCGGAGGCGTAGCGCGAGGCCAGCAGGCTCGACCCGGCGCGCAGGACCAGGGCGCCCAGCACCGCGGCGGTGGCCTGGACCGGCGGCAGGTGCAGCGGCAGAACCAGCGAGGCGAAGGTCCAGGTGACCGCCGCACCGGCGGCGAGCACGCCCACCGCGTCCGACCACCAGCGCGCCCAGTTGGTCAGGTAGCCGATCTTCTGGCCGACCGTCAGCTCCGTGGCGCCGGGCAGGAACTTCCGCCAGTGGGCGCGCAGGATCTGGGTGGAGCCGAAGACCCAGCGGTCGCGCTGCTTGCGGAACTGCATGAAGTTGTCGGGGGCGAGGCCCTGACCCAGACGCTCGTCCGTGTAGGCGGCGCGGTAGCCGGCCGACAGGATGCGGATGCCCAGCTCGGTGTCCTCGCAGATGCCCTCTTCCGACCAGCCGCCGACCTGTTCCATGGCGGAGCGGCGCAGCATGATCATCGTGCCGTGGCAGACGAAGGCCTGGGAGGTCAGACCCTCCTGCATGCCGACGTCGAAGAAGGGGCGGTACTCGGCGGTCATGGCGGCCTTCAGCGGCGTCTCATGACCGTCGCGGTGCTCCTGCGGCGCCTGGACGATGCCGACGCGCGGGTCGGCGAAGGTCGGGGCCAGCTTGTTCAGCCAGTCCGGCTCCACCGTGTAGTCGGCGTCGAGCACGGCGACGATCTCGGCGCGCGGGTCGGTGTGGCGCAGCGCGGCGTTCAGGGCGCCGGCCTTGAAGCCGCTGATCGTCTTGTACCAGTGGAACTTGAACTTCGGACCCAGCTCGGCGCACAGCTCCTCGACCGGGCGGACCAGCGCCTCGTCCTCGGTGTTGTTGATGAGGACGACGACCTCATAGTCCGGGTAGTCGACGCGGGCCAGCGAGGTCAGCGTGGCGGCCAGCACGTCGGGCTGCTCGCGGCAGGCGGCGATGTGCACCGACACCATCGGCTTGTGCTCCGGTACCGCGGGAACCCGCGGCAGCAGCGCCGGGGCGCGGCCAGTGAACAGGCGACGGACCACCTCGGTCAGGTCGGCGAAGGCCACCGACATCATCAGCGCGCCCAGCAGGAAGGCGGAGCCCCAGGTGGTTGCAGCACCAAAGGTGAAATATTCGGCGTAGGCGCCGGCGACGGCCGAGCCGACGCCGAAGCCGACGATGTTGGCGCCCACCGACGCGGCCAGCGCGTAGGTCATGTTGGTGCGGCGGCGGAAGGCGGCGAAGGCCGACAGTGCGAGGCCGAGGGCCAGCGCCACGGCGGCACCCGCACGGTCGCCCCAGGGGGCCGGGACGTCGCCGGCCAGCGGCCATTTCGGCGCGCGGTCGGCGTCGAGCACGCCCCAGGTCGGGCCGGGCGAGCCTTCGATGCTGGACTTCCACACGCCGTCGAACGCCTCGACCACGTTGTAGTCGATGCCCAGCATCCCCGCCTCGGCGGCGAAGTTGCGGACGACGAAGGCCTGGGCCTGCGGCGTCGGGTAGGCGTCGTGGAAGTTCTCGCCGCCCGACGGCCAGCCCACCTCGCCCACGAACAGCGGCTTGCCCGGATGCGCCTTGCGCACGGTGTCCAGCCGGTCACGAATCCAGGTCAGCGCGTTCTCCACGGGTACGCCTTCCCAGTAGGGCAGGACGTGGACGCCCATGTAGTCGGACGCCGCGATGGTCTCCTTGGCCTTGACGATCTCCGACCACACGTCGGCGGTGCCGACCTTGATGTGCTTCGGCACGCCGGCGCGGACGCGGCGGATGTAGGAGGCCAGCTCCGTGTCGGTCAGCTCGGCGCGCAGCAGCGTCTCGTTGCCGACCACGACGCGCTCGATGCCGCGCACGGTGCGGGACAGCACGATGGCGCGGGCGACCTCGCGCTCGTTGCGGGCCTTGTCGTCGCTCAGCCAGACGCCCAGCGTAACGTCCAGGCCATGCTTGGCGGCGATGGCCGGTACGTCGCCCTGGGAGCCGAGCGTGGAATAGGTGCGCACACCGTCGGCGAAGCCGGCGATGGCGGTCATGTCCCGGTCCAGTTCCACCGCATCGACCACCGGCTGGTGGTTGGGGTCGTAGCTGCGGCCCGAGGGGGAGTAGGAGACGGATTCGATGCGACCCGGCACGGCGTCCACAGGAGTGGGCGCGTTGCGCCAGGACCAGAAGGACGCGTGGCCGGCAGTCACGGCGAGCATCGCCGCGGCCAAGGCCGCAGACCGGATCGAACGCTTCGGGTTGCTCATGTGGGGATTTCGCAAGCCTGGGTGAGATGGGTGGCGGGCGCCACCGGACACACTGACGAACGTGCGCTGCAAAAAACTATTCCCGCGCCCACGTCGAATTTTTTACGGGTGGCTGCCCGGATTACCAAATTGGGAACGGCCACCGTCCCGCTCCTGTTGGCATCACCAACCGCAACGACGGGAGACGACGAAATGACCGGCAAAAAGGTCGATGTGACCGCGCTGGAGGAAACTATGGACGAGGTGGTCGAAACCCTCGACCTCGCCGAGCAGGCCGCCGGCTATGTCCGGAAGGAGAGCAGCGACCCCATGGACCAAGCCCGCGCCGCCGCCGTGCAGAAGCAGGCCGAAGCCATGCTCGACGCCGCAGAGCAGGCCGCCTCCGGTGGCGAACGGCCACAGCGCAGCAACCCCTCCCCCCTGCCGGGCATGCGCCGCCCGCCGCTGGTGAATTGAACGTACTGGAAACTTTGCCCCCACCCTAACCCTCCCCCGCTGTCGCAGGGGAGGGAACTGACGCTGATTCGCAGAAGGCACCCTCCCCTGCGTGAGCGGGGGAGGGCCGGGGGTGGGGGCAAAAAGCGACTAAGCGCCCTCCGCCGACGCCCCGCCCACCATTCGCTTCTGACCCTCCGGACACAGCTCCAGGAGAACGCAGCGCTCGCAGGCCGGGTTGCGGTAGAAGCAGACCCGCTGCCCGTGCAGCATCATCACCTCGTGATGGTCGTAGATCTGCTGGGCCGTCCACTCCGGGGGAAGCCGCGCCTCCAGAATGGTGTGCGACGGGCCGACCGCCACGCTGGACGGGATCAGCCCGGTGCGCACGGCGACGCGGTGATGGTGGCTGTCCACCGGCAAGGCGGGGCGGCGCAGGCTGCTGAAGCTCATCACCGCGGCGCTGGTCTTCGGGCCGACGCCGGGAAGCGCCTGCAGCCATGCCCGCGCCTCCGGCACCGTCATCCCCGCCAGGAAATCCAGGGAAAGCTCGCCGCGCAGCTCGGTGATCCGTCGCAGGATCGCCTGAATGCGCGGCGCCTTCTGCTCCGGCCACGTCACCCCGGTGATGACCGTCTCGACCTCCGCCGGGTCGGCGTCGCGGACGGCCGCCCAATCCTCCCCCCAGCGCGCCCGCAAGGCACGGAAGGCGGCACCGGACGCCGCGTTGCGCGTGCGGTGCGACAGCAACGAGGACACCAGTTCGCTGAGCGGGTCGAGCGCACGGAAATAGGCGATCGGGCAGCCGAAGATCAGGCAGAGCCGGCGGTGGATCTCCAACAGCTTCTCATCCGGCAAAACCGAAGCCGGCAAAACCGAAGCCGGCAAAACCGAGGCCGGCAATGCCGTGGGCGACAGCGCGAAGGACGCTTGGTCGTCGTTGGCCTTGAGACGGCGCTTCACGGGGCCGTCACACCGCCGGACCGATCACCGTCCGGCAGCATCAGCCCCTCGTCCGCTGCCATGGCGCGGGCGCGCGAATCAGCCTGCACGGCGCGGGCGGTGCTGCGGGCACGGTCCTGGACCCGCCGGAAGGCCCGGATCAGGGCCTGAGCCTCCGCCCGCTCCTGCTCGTCGCGCCGCGATTCCGCGGCTTCCGACGCGGCGATCTTGCCGGCGGTGGACCGCTGCGTCTCGCTGTAGCCGAAGAGACCGGGCTCCCAGCGTTTCAGGTTGGCATAGGCCAGGGCACGAGCGGCGCCATCCAGCCCCTGCCCCTCCTCCCAGGCGGCGCGGGCGGCGTGCAGCTCGTCGGCCAGCACCCGCTGGGGCGGGCGCGGCGGCGGCGGCGGCGGTTGGTGCAGCCGGGTGCGCGCCGCCTTCAGGGCGGCCACGCGGTCCGGATCGTCACGCCAACGGCGGGCGTCCGCGGCGGCATCGCGCCACGCGCCGATGAGCCGTTCCGGATCGGGTGCGGTGTCCCGCTTCGTCGATGCCATGGCCCTCCCCGTTGCAAGGGAAACGAACGCAATGCTTTCGTCGTCAAGCATCTATGCCATGGTGCCGCAAAGGCCAGACCCGGAAGGGCGGTAATCCCGAGGGTGCGGTCAGTCCGTCGCCCTACCCAGCAGATAGTCGATGTCCCCGCCTTCAAGTGCACTGATGAGACCGGTGCCCTCGATGGTTGCGTCGGACAGGTTGCCTTTGCGCCGTTGCAAGTCGAGGATGCGCTCCTCCACCGTGTCGGCGGCGATCAGCTTGTAGACGAAGACCGGCTTGTCCTGCCCGATTCGGTAGGCGCGGTCGGTCGCCTGATCCTCCGCCGCCGGGTTCCACCAGGGATCGTAGTGGATCACCGTGTCCGCCGCCGTCAGGTTCAAGCCGCGCCCGCCCGCCTTCAGGCTGATGAGGAAGACCGGCACCTCGCGGTTCTGGAAGCGGTTGACCGGCTCCGCGCGGTCCAGCGTGCGCCCAGTCAGCTCGACATAGCCGATCTTCGCCTCCTCCAACCGCAGCTTGATAAGGTCGAGCATGGAGGTGAACTGCGAGAAGATCAGAATACGCCGGCCTTCCGGCACCATCTCCAGCACCATGTCGGTCAGGGCGTCGAGCTTCGCGGTCTCCTTCACCTTGCCGGCGGCGGGGATCTTGACCAGACGCGGGTCGCAGCAGACCTGCCGCAGCTTCAGGAGCGCGTCGATGATGGTGATGGCGTTGCGCGACACTCCGCTGACCGCCAGCGCCGCCCGCACCGTCTCGTTCACCGATAGGCGGATGGTCTCGTAGAGGTCGCGCTGCGCCGGCTCCAGGTCGATGCGCACCACCACCTCGGTCTTCGGCGGCAGCTCCTTGGCCACGGCCTCCTTGGTGCGGCGCAGCAGGAAGGGGCGGATGCGGCGCATCAGCTGTTTGGCGCGGGTGCCGTCGGCGCGCTTCTCGATAGGCGTGCGGTAGCGGCGCCCGAACTCCTTGCGGTCGCCGAGCAGGCCGGGCATCAGGAAGGCGAACTGGCTCCACAACTCGCCGAGATTGTTCTCCACCGGCGTGCCGGACAGGCAGAGTCGATTGCGGGCGTTCAGCGCGCAGACGGCACGGGTCGCCTTGCTGTCCGGGTTCTTGATGGCCTGCGCCTCGTCGAGGATCAGCAGATGCCAGTCCCGGCGCTTCAGCACCTCGACGTCGCGGCCGACCACGCCGTAAGTGGTCACCACGATGTGGGCGCGGTCGAGGTCGCCCAGCTTCTCGTGCCGGTCCAGACCGTGCAGCACGACCACCCGCAGGTGCGGCGTGAAGCGCTGCGCCTCGGCCACCCAGTTGGGGACGAGGCTGGTCGGAACGACGACGAGGCAGGGGTCGGTCAGCCGGCCCTCCTTCTCCTCCATGGCAATGTGGGCCAGCGTCTGGGCCGTCTTGCCCAGGCCCATGTCGTCGGCCAGGATGCCGGCCACCCGGTTGGCCCGCAACCCCTGCATCCAGGCGAGGCCGACGCGCTGGTAGTCGCGCAGCGTGCCCTGGAAGCCCGGCGGCGGGTCCATTTCCGCCGGCATCTCCTGCTCCTGGATGGTGCGCAGGTAGCGGTCGATCTGGCCGGTGTCCTCGGTGCGCCGGGCGATCAGGTCGTCGATGTCCAGAAGGCCGTCGGCCTCGGTCAGCGGCACCTTCAGCGTGTCGTCGAGCCGCCGCCCGCTGTCGAGCATCGATTCCAGGACGCTCATCAACCGCTCGACCCGCTCCGCCGGCAGGGCCAGAACGTTGCCGTCGTCCAGCACCAGATGGGCGCGCCCGTCGATGACGCGGGTCGCCTCCATGCCGCCGCGCTCGATCAGCGTCGCCAGGATGGGCAGCAGGGCGCGGCGCTCCCCGTCGATCTCCACGCCGACGTCAAGGTCGAACCAGCCGTCGCCGGAATCGCGCACGGCGACCGCGACATCCTCGTTCGCCTCGACGACGCGGGTGCCGAAGTCGGCGCCGATCTTGACGGTCCAGCCGTCCTTGCGCAGGGCCGGCACCTCAGTGGTGAGGAAGGCCGACCAGCGCTCATCGGCGTCCTTGCCGGTCAGCCAGTGCACGCGGGTGCCGCGGGCGTTCAATTGGCCCTTGGGCGGCTCGATGCGCGCCTGGGCGAAGCCGAAGGCGGCCAACCTTTCCAGCGCCCCCTGCTCCAACGCCTTGTCGCGGCGGACGAAGACCGCCCCGGCGGGCTCCTCGACGCGGGCGAACTGGCGTTGGTCGTCGGGCTCGATCTCCGACGGCGAATCATCCTCGCCATAGTCGAAGGCCAGCCGCAGCACGTCCACCAGACCGCCGTCCGGGGACACCACCCGGCCCAGCCGGGCGACGACGCGCGGATCGCGCTCGACGATGGTGGCGGCGGGGTCGGAGCCCATGCGCACGCCGCCGGGCATGCCCGCGGCGAAGGCGGAGGCCGCCGGGAAGTCCGGGCGCTCGGGCGCCGATCGCACCGGCGCGGGCCGAGCGGAGGCTTTTAGGGGCGCCGCCTTAAGGGGTGTTGCCTTCGAAGGAATCGTCTTCGCAGCGGGCGGAGGGACCGCAGTCTTGGGCTTCGGCACCTCGACGACCTGCAACTCGACGGGGCAGACGGTGCCGGCCTTCGGATCGACGCACCAGTAGCCCAGACCCTTGATCAACGCGGCGCCGGGCGGCAGGCCGGTGGGGCGCAGCTTGCGCGTCGCCGGATCGCGGAAGGCGCGGATGGTCATCCCCGCCCCCTCCGCCAGCACCGTGCCGCCGCGCCAGCGCAGCCGCCCGCAGCCGAGCAGGCGGCGCAGGATGCGGTCCACCACGTCGCCGCGGCTCTTGGCGACCGGCGTGCGCACCACCCCGCCTCCGCCGAGCATCCGGGCGATGGCACGGTCCACGTCGCCGTCCAGGCTGCGCGGCGCGCGGGCCAGAACGTCGCGCGGGCTGGCCGGTGTGGACACGTCGTCGCCCTCCCCCGCCCCCTCCACCGCAATGACGGCGGAGACGAACATGGCCGCGTCATCCTTGCCCGGCTCCAGAGTCCAGCGGACGCTGAGCACCGGATCGGGCGGCGGCGGCGGCGGCACCGGTTCCGGAAGCGGCGCCGGTGCAGGGGCCTGATCGGGAACCGCCTGGAGCGCCGGGGGCTCCGCCGCCGGGGGGGCGTCGAACAGGGACATCTGCCGCCCTTCCGGGCGGGCGTCCAGCGTCATCAGCGCCGCCGCGGCCATATGGGCGCAGGCGTTGCGCCCGCAGGTGCAGCTCTTGTCGAAGACCACCCGGCTGCGCCCGCGCACCGGAACGACGGTCACCGACAGCGTCCGGCCGAGGTCGGTGACCGTGGCGGCGATCCGCGCTTCCGCCTCCAGGAGCGTCACCGCCCCGGTCAGGATGAGCGTGCGCCCGCGCTGCAGCGTCTTCGCATCGAAGACGCGCGCCAGATCCTCCTGCGAAAAGGAGACCGTCGCGCTGGCGGTGACGGCGGCGCGAGGAAGGGAACCGAACAGCGACATGGGCCGGAAGGGATACCGAAAAGGCAGAACGGGTCAGGAACGGGGGCGTCGGTATAAGCCCACACCATGCCCCGTCGCAAGCCCGCTCTCAACCCTCAACCGATGCCGCAAGGCAAACATTCCGGTTGCCAAGTCCAGGGAAGACCAACCCTGGACGGTCGCTGTATCCGGCAAGGAAAACAGCCGCTACAGGCGTTCCAGGAAACTGTTCAGCGGCGGCATCGGGCCGCAAACCGGAGATTCCTCACGGAGCAGATAGGCGAAATGCTTCAGCATCGGCTCCGCGTTGGTGCGGTCGCCGAGCGCGTAGGTGGCGACGCCGAACAGAACGACCAGGGCGAGGACCAGCGGGCTGAGGTTCAGCCGCGACGGGGTCATCCGGTTGAAGCTCTGCGCGAAGGCCGCCACAGCCAGCCCGCCGAGGACGAGCCCGACCACCACCTCCGTCACCGAATGGTAGCGCAGCAGGATTCGCGACGCCGCGACGCCCCCCACCAGCCCGAGGGCGCCGAGGACCACCACGCCACGCCGCCAGCCGTCCAGCGAACGCGCCGCCATCACCCCGACCGCCCCATAGACGGCGGCGGCGAGGGCGGCGTGGCCGCTGGGGCTGGTCAGCCGGTCGTCGAACAGGCGGATGCCGCAGGCGTGCCCCAGGATCTTCAGAAGCGCCACCGAGCCCATCAGCATGGCCAGCACGGCCAGCCAGCGCGCCGCCGAGACCGCCGAATGGCGGCGCCACAGCATCACGATCAGGATGCCTGCCACCGGCAGCACGAAGGATGTGCTGCCGAGAAGCGAGATCGCCTTGTTGACGTGCCAGAGGTTCAGATGTCCCACGGTCCTCGCCGCTCCCTTTCCATTCAGCGCATGCGAACGAGCATCCCGTCCCGGTAGTTCCAGGCCGCCGTGCTCTTTCCGTCCGAAGCCGGCAGCGAAACGGTCAGCGTCCGATCCGCCTGCTCCACCTTCGGCGCGTCGCTGCAGGTCCCGAACGGCAGCGAGACGGAGGCCTTGGTCCCGCCGAGGTCGAGCACGCGGAAGCGCGCGGCGCATTTGCCGTCCACGCTTTCCTGAAGCAGCACCAGCCAGCGCCCTTCCATGTTGTAGGCGTTCACGAAGGACAGGGTGCGCCCCTCACGGTCCTCGTAGACGACGCGGTCGTTGACGGTCACCTGGATGACCTTCGGACCGAGTTCGACCATCTGGACGACCTCGTTGCCGATGGCCGCGGACACCAGCACCGCGGCGCCGGACCGGTCGTCCGCCGCCTGTGCCGTCGCGATTGCCGCCGCCCCGATCGTTGCCGTCACGGAAAGCGCCGTCAGCAACCCCACCGGCCCCATAACGGCGCGGCTCAGAAACGTCATGCCCATAGCTGTTCTCAAATGCCCTTCTGGCTGGTCGCTCTCCACGCCAAGGTAAGCCCAACCGCCGCCATTCTGTAGTCCGTCAAAGGGCTGACATCCGCTTGCCGGAAAAATTTCACGAGCCGGACGATTTTGGTTGCCTTCCGGTCACGGCCCGATTAAAAACCGCGCCACCGCAGACGACGGCCTCGCCGACGCCGCGGCAGAGAGAAGCGCCCGTAGCTCAGCTGGATAGAGCACCAGACTACGAATCTGGGGGTCAGGAGTTCGAATCTCTTCGGGCGCGCCACTCTCCTCTTCCCTTAATAACCTCAACGACACTTCGCTGAACGCGGTTGGATCAGGTGATTCGACGGCGTTATTGTCGTTTTTGGCAAGTGGCGCTGGGACAATGGTGACGCGATCTTGTACTGCCTGCAGCAGAAAGCGGCATCCTACCAACCAACGACGATGCTGCGGCGGGCGATAGGGAAATGAGCGGCCGATCGGCTGCTTTCCCATCAACGTGCTTTTCCCCTTACAGGGACAGCCAACCCCTTGAAAGATTGGTGGGCCCGGCCGGATTCGAACCGACGACAACACCGTTATGAGCGGCGCGTTCTAACCGCTGAACTACAGGCCCCCACCGAGGGATGCCGAATGTGCCCAGAACCGGGAGCTTATGCAACCCCGTTCGACAGAGGCCGCCACCAAAATGAAGACACCAAAAACGAAAACAGGGGACCCGAAGATCCCCCGCTTTCCATACGACCGCTATCCGTGCGGAGCTTGCGCTCCCGGAAACCTCAGGTGTCCAGGAAGCTGCGCAGCTTGCGCGACCGCGACGGGTGCTTCAGCTTGCGCAGGGCCTTCGCCTCGATCTGGCGAATGCGCTCGCGCGTCACGTTGAACTGCTGGCCGACCTCTTCCAGCGTGTGATCGGTGTTCATGCCGATGCCGAAGCGCATGCGCAGCACACGCTCCTCGCGCGGGGTCAGCGAGGCCAGGACGCGGGTCGTCGTCTCGCGCAGGTTCGCCTGGATGGCGGCGTCGAGCGGCAGGACCGCGTTCTTGTCCTCGATGAAGTCGCCGAGATGCGAATCCTCCTCGTCGCCGATCGGCGTTTCGAGGGAGATCGGCTCCTTGGCGATCTTCAGGACCTTGCGGACCTTCTCCAGCGGCATCATCAGACGCTCCGCCAGCTCCTCCGGGGTCGGCTCGCGGCCGATCTCGTGCAGCATCTGGCGGCTGGTGCGGACCAGCTTGTTGATCGTCTCGATCATATGGACCGGGATGCGGATAGTCCGCGCCTGGTCGGCGATCGAGCGGGTGATCGCCTGACGGATCCACCACGTCGCGTAGGTCGAGAACTTGTAGCCGCGCCGGTACTCGAACTTGTCCACCGCCTTCATCAGGCCGATGTTGCCCTCCTGGATCAGGTCCAGGAACTGCAGGCCGCGGTTCGTGTACTTCTTCGCGATGGAGATCACGAGGCGCAGGTTGGCCTCGACCATCTCCTTCTTCGCGCGGCTCGCTTCCTTCTCGCCCTTCTGGACGGTGGAAACGATGCGCCGGAACTCGCTGATCGGCAGCTTGGCCTCATCCGAGATGCTCGACACGCCGTCGCGCGTCTTGCGGATGTCGGCCTCGTACTTGTCGTAAAACTTGCCCCAGGTCTTGGGGTTCAGACCACGGATGCGCTCCAGCCAGTTCGGGTCGAGTTCGTGCCCGAAATAGTGGTTGAGGAAGTCCTCGCGCTTCACGCGGCAGTCGGTCGCCATGCGCAGCAGCTTGCCTTCGAAACCGGTCAGCTTACGGTTCAGGGCGTAGAGCTGCTCGACAAGCTGCTCGATGCGCTGGTTGTTCAGGCGCACCGTGTTCATCAGCTCGACCATCTCGGTCTTGAGCTTGTCGTACTTCTTGTCCGACTGCTTGGCCACGTCCTCGCCGCGCTGGATGGCCGCGATGCGGCCCTCGTGCAGCTTGTGCAGCTTGTCGTAGGTGGTCTTGATCTTCTCGAAGGTCTCGATGACCTGCGGCTTCAGCGCGGCTTCCATGGCCGACAGGGACAGGCTGTTGTCGCCGTCCTCGTCGCCTTCCTCCTCGCTTTCGCCCTCGGGGCGCGGCGGACGCTCCTCCTCGGTCTCCTGCGGGGCGGCTTCCACCGGCTCGGCCAGACCTTCGGGAATTTCCTCACCGTCCGGACCGCCGCCATAGGTGGCGTCCAGGTCGATGATGTCGCGCAGCAGCATCTTCCCTTCCATGAGGGCATCGTGCCACTCGAGGATGGCGCGGATGGTCAGCGGCGATTCGCAAATCGCCCCGATCATCATTTCGCGCCCGGCCTCGATGCGCTTGGCGATGGCGATTTCGCCCTCGCGGGACAGCAGTTCGACCGATCCCATCTCGCGCAGATACATGCGCACGGGGTCGTCGGTGCGGCCGATGTCGTCGTCGTCCAGATTGCCGGCGGACCGGCCTTCGCCCTCGCCGTCGGCGTTGGCGTTGCCTTCCGCGTCCTGCTCTTCCGATTCGACGATGTTGATGCCCATCTCGGAGAGCATGGCCATCGTGTCTTCGATCTGTTCGGAAGACGACGTATCCTGCGGCAGGGCAGCGTTCAGCTCGTCATAGGTGACGTAGCCACGCTCCTTGCCGCGGGCGATCATCTTCTTGACGGCAAGACCCATGCCGTCCATGAGCGGGCCGTCGCCGGCCTCGTCCCGGGCTTCGGAAACTTCAACGCTGTTCGCAGCTTTCGTGGCCATGCGATCGATGCCCCCGCATTACCCCATTATAAAAACCCATAGCACGCATCGCAGCGGCCCCCCGCTGTCGATCCGCACCTGCTTAAACCGGTTGTGAACCGTTCCGGACCTTGTCCGAACAGACCCCTCCGGGTCTCATTCCCTCCGGCCCTTCCCTTCCGCACCACGCCCGGCGGCGCCGGCCGCTAGGCATCGTCGAGATCCTCGTCATCCGTCATACCCATTCCGGACCTGATGACCTCCTGTTGAAGGGCCACGACCCGCGCGAAGTTCGCCTCGCTGTTGTCACGGGCCAAAGCCGCCTCCGCTTCTCTCAAATCGGCCATCACCTGCCTGTGATGCAGGTGATGCCATGTCGGCCACCACCCCCGTTTCGCGTCCAGGGAGGACGCGTCCGGGCGTGCAAAGCCGGCATGGACATAGGTCGACTCGCTGAGCAGAGAGCGGACAATGGTATCATAGCCGGCGGAAGACAAGTGGCGACAAAGCGATGCTGCGTCAAGTCCCGAGTCGTTTTCCCGCCGTTCGGCAAGCAATCCGATGACCGCTTGGCGCAATTCCTCCAGTTCCCGGTCGGGAAACGGCAGCATGCCCAGCGATTCGCCCAACTCATCAAACAACTCGGGATGATTGATGATCACGGCGAGCAGAACGCGCTCCCGCGCGGCGGCCAGATTGCCGGGGTTGCGACGGCGGTGGCCGGGCGGCGGTGCGGTGCGCAGACCCGGCAGGCCCGGCGTGTGCCGGCGCGTCTGCTGGCCGAAGCGTCCGCCCCCCTGCCCCCCGCCTTGCCAGGAGCCCCCCGGAACCCAGGGGCCGCGGTCGTTGCGCTGGCGCGGCGGCGGGGCGAAGGCTTCGTCGACGCGGCGGCGCATCTCCGTGCGGTAGAAGGACTGCACGTCGCGGTCGGCGATCTGCCCAACCCGCGAGTCCAGCGCCGCCTTCACAGCCGCCTTGGATTCCGGGGTGCCGGTGGGCTTGCCCTCGGTCTCCATGCGCCAGACGGCCTCGGACAGCGGGATGGCCTCGGCCAGCACCTCCTGCATGGCGCGGGGACCGTGCAGGCGGATCAGGCTGTCGGGGTCCTCCCCCTCCGGCAGGAAAGCGACGCGGGCGGAATGACCGGGGGCGAGGTGCGGCAGGATGCGTTCCACCGCCCGCCACGCCGCCCGGCGCCCGGCGTTGTCGCCGTCGAAGCAGAGGAAGGGGACCTTCTCCGCGTCGGGAATCAGCTTCCACAGCTCCTGGATCTGCGTCTCGGTCAGGGCGGTGCCGAGCGGCGCCACGGCGCCCTCGAAGCCGGCGCGGACCAGCGCGATGACGTCCATGTAGCCTTCGGCGACGATCACCGGCTTGCCGTCCGCCGCCGCCTGCCGCGCCCGCGACAGGCCGTACAACAGCGTACCCTTGTGGAACAGCGGCGTGTCGGCGGTGTTGACGTATTTCGGGCCGTCGCCCTCCAGGATGCGCCCGCCGAAGGCGACCACCCGGCTGCGCCGGTCGGTCACCGGGAAGATCACCCGGTTGCGGAAGAAGCTGTAGGGCGTGCGCCCGTCGTCCGGCCGCTTCAGCAGGCCGGCGGTCACCATGTCCTCTTCCGAGAAGCCCTGCTTCAGAAGCTGGCCGCGCAGCGCACCGGAATCGGCGGGGGCGAAGCCCAGGCGGAAACGCGCCATGCCGTCGGTGTCCAGCCCGCGGCGCTGGAAATACTCCAACCCGGCGCGGCCCGCGGGGGCGTAGAGCTGCTGCTCGAACCAGCGGGCGGCCTGCTCCACCAGATCGTGCAGCGTCTTGCGCCGCTCGTAGCGCTGCTTGTCCTCTTCCGTGGCGCGGGGAACCGGCATCCCCGCCTCGCCGGCCAGCGCCTCCACCGCCTCCGGAAAGGCGAGGTTGTCGTGGCGCATGACGAAGCCGATGATGTCACCGTGCGCCCCGCAGCCGAAGCAGTGGAAGAAGCCCTTCTGGTCGTTGACGTAGAAGGAGGGCGACTTCTCATTGTGGAAGGGGCACGGCGCCTTGTACTCGCGGCCGGCGCGGATCAGGCGCAGGCGCTTGCCCACCACGTCCGACAGGGCGAGACGGGTGCGAAGCTCTTCCAGGAATTGGGGCGGGAAGGCCATGGTCGGGCGGCACCCGTGCTAGATCGGCGACCGCACCGTCAGCAGGCCGAGAGCTGCTGCTTCACGGTGCCGCTGACCTTGGCGAAGTCCATCTGGCCGGCGTAGCGCGCCTTCAGCTCCGCCATCACCTTGCCCATGTCCTTAATGCAGGTGGCGCCGATCTCGTCCACCACCGTCTTCACGGCGACGGCCACCTCCTCCTCCGACATCTGCTTGGGCAGGAAGCCCTCGATGATGGTGATCTCCTCGCGCTCCTGCTCGGCCAACTCCAGGCGGCCACCCTGCTCGTACAGCTTGATCGACTCGCCGCGCTGCTTGATCATCGTCTGCAGCATGGAGAGGATCTCAGCCTCGTCGATGCCGTCGGTGACGCCGCGCGAACGCGCCGCGATGTCACGGTCCTTCAGCGCGGCCAGGATCAGGCGCACGGTCGAGACGGCGCGCTGGTTCTTGGCGAGCATCGCCTGCTTCAAAGCCTCGTTCAGGCGCGTGCGCAGCATTGCGTGTGTCCTTCGTGTTCGTCAGGTGTGTTCATCAGGTCGAAACGATAACGGCCGCTCGGCAGCATCCGCACCGTCCCCATCCGTGGGGTGGTGCGGGAGACGCGGCGCGAACCGGCAATATTCCTAAATTTGCGCCGGATTGCCACGTCAATTCCGAAGAACCGCTTCACGCCCCCAACCGCCCTTCCAACAGCCAAGCCCCACCGGTGAAGCACGGCGATTATGCAAACGCGCCGCTGGAAATCGGGGTACCAATCGTCATATACGGTTGACCGGCTCACCCGTCCCGACTAATCGATCCAGGCTCAGACACCCGACCGCAAGGAAACGGGATGGAGGGGCACGGACCGACGACGACGCGTGCGCCCAGCGGGGCGGGACGCGGCGCCGACGTTCCGCGAAGCAGGAATATGTGGCCCGCGGCGGCTCTTGATAAGGTCTGAAGGATGGCTCAATCGACTCTCCCGGCGGGCGATGCCGGCGCTTACACCGGTGTCCTGGTTCTGGCCGACGGCACCGTCTTCAAGGGCCGAGGCATCGGTGCGGTGGGGGATTCGGTGGGCGAGGTGTGCTTCAACACCTCGATGACCGGTTATCAGGAAATCCTGACCGACCCCAGCTACGCCGGGCAGATCATCACCTTCACCTTCCCCCACATCGGCAACACCGGCGCCAACCCGGAAGACATCGAGACGGTGACCCCCGCCGCGCGCGGCCTGATCCTGCGCGCCGACGTCACCGACCCTTCGAACTGGCGCGCCACGCGCCATCTCGACGACTGGCTGAAGAGCTACGGGCTGGTCGGTCTGGCCGGGGTGGACACCCGCCGCCTGACCCGCCGCATCCGTGACCTCGGCGCGCCGAACGGCGTCGTCGCCCACGCGCCGGACGGCAAATTCGACCTCGACGCTCTGGTCGCCAAGGCCAAGGGCTGGCCGGGGCTGGAGGGCATGGACCTCGCCAAGGACGTCTCGTGCCGCCAGACTTACGGCTGGGATGAGGGCGCCTGGACGCTCGGCGCCGGCTACGCCACGCAGGAGAGCCCGCGCTTCCACGTCGTGGCGATCGATTTCGGCGCCAAGCGCAACATCCTGCGCTGCCTCGCGGCTGCCGGCTGCAAGGTGACCGTGGTCCCGGGCACCGCCACCGTCGAGGATGTGATGCGCCACAAGCCGGACGGCGTCTTCCTGTCGAACGGCCCCGGCGACCCCGCGGCCACCGGCGAATACGCCGTGCCGACGATCAAGGGCCTGCTGGACACCGGCCTGCCGATGTTCGGCATCTGCCTGGGCCACCAGATGCTCTCGCTGGCGCTGGGCGCCAAGACGAAGAAGATGCCGCTGGGCCACCGCGGCGCCAACCATCCGGTGAAGGATCTGGCTTCCGGCCGAGTGGAGATCACCAGCCAGAACCACGGTTTCGTGGTGATGGAGGAGACCCTGCCCGCCGATGCCGAGGTGACCCACGTCAGCCTGTTCGACGGCACCAACGAGGGCATCCGGTTGAAGAACAAGCCGGTCTTCTCGGTGCAGTACCACCCGGAGGCCTCGCCCGGCCCGCAGGACAGCCACTATCTGTTCGACCGCTTCGTGGCGTTGATGGACGGCAAGCAGACGGTCTGACGCCCGGCGGACGCACCGGCCGATGATGGGAGAGGAGCCGCTTGCGGCTCCTTTTTCTTGTTCAGCCGTCCGGTCACGCGGAGCCGCCGCCCGTCTCCTTTTTTGCCCAACCGACACCCCCCTATCGGGCGGGTTGGCTGATTTTTCCACCCCCTTCGATAAAAACCCTGCTCCGTCAAAGGTGTGTCCTTTGCTGCCGGACTCTGCGATGGTTACGGGCGCGCCCCTCGCCTTGCATACCGGAGCATGACATTCCTTGCCTGTGCACGCTCAGGATGACAACGCACCCGCCATGAACGACGGCGGCCTGGGCGACGACCAGCCCCGGGCCGGCGGCCTGTCGCTCCGCACCGGGCTGGTGCTGCTGGTCATGGCGGCGCTGCTGCCGATGCTGGGATTCGCCGGCTGGACGGTCTTCCGCATGGCCGAGACGCAGAGCGCCGCAATCGAGCGATCCGGCCAGGATCTGGCCCGGACGCTGGCCGTCGCCATCGACCGCGAACTCATGGCGATGGAGACGGCGCTCCAGGTGCTCACCACCTCTCCCCACTTGGTGAAGGGCGATCTCGCGGCTTTCCACAGGCAGGCGACCGAGGTGCTTCAGCACAAGGGCTCCCGGCGCGAGGGCGTCCATATCGTGCTAAGCAACGCCCAAGGCCAGCAGCTGATCAACACGCGCCGCCCGTTCGGGGAGCCGCTTCCCCGCACCGCGGTTACGGGCCTCGTCCGGCGGACGGCGGACAGCGGTCAGACCCAGATTTCCGAGATCTTCACGGGCGTCGTCGCCCAACGCCCCCTGGTCGCCGTCGCGTTGCCGATCACGCGGAATGGACCCTCGGAGCATGTGCTGGCCATGAGCATCCCAACCGAGATGTTCATCGAGGTGCTGCGCCAGCAAAGCCTTCCGGAGGGATGGATCGCCGCCCTGTGGGACCGGCAAGGCGTCGTCATCACCCGGACCGCGGCCTCCGACACCTTCACCGGCACGCCGATTTCAGCGGAGGTGTTCCGCCGGACCGCCTCGGCGAGTTCCGGGACCTTCACCGCCGTGGCGCGGGACGGCACGCCGCTGTTCAACGCCTTCGCCCGGTCGGAGCTGTCGGGCTGGACCGTCGCCGTCGGCGTGCCGCAGAGGCTGATCGCCGAACCCATGCGCCGCTCGGTCACGCTGGTGTTGTGCGGCGGCGGAATCCTGCTGCTGGTCAGCTTGGCGATGGCTCTGGCGGTCGGGCGGCGCATCGCCGATCCGGTCGCGGCGTTGGCCGGTTCCGCCCTGGCGCTGGGGCGCGACGGCCCGCACGCATCGCCGGTGATGACCGCCCCCGCGCCGATCCGCGAGGTCAACGCGGTGGCCGGCGCGCTGAACCGGGCGGCCCGCCGCCTGCGCGACAGCGAGGCGCAGCAGCGGCTGGTCATGGAGGTCGTCGGGCTGGGCGTCTGGCGCTTCGACATGCGCAGCCGCCGCTTCCACGGCTCGGACCACACCGCCGCCCTCCTGGGCGTCCCGGTGCTCGACGGCGCCTCGGTCGAATCCTGGATTCGCAACGTCGCGGCGGACCACCGCAATGCCATCCGCGCCGCCCTTTTCCGCGACGCCCCGTCGAAGGGCGAGCTGGAAGCGGAATTCCCCGTCGGCTCGCCCGACGGGCAGGTGCGCTGGCTGGCCATGCGCGGGTCCTGCCTGACCGACCCGGACGGCACCACCCGCGCCGTCGGCATCCTGGAGGACGTGACGGAGCGGCGGCGCGCCCACGAGATGCAGTTGGGCGAACTGGTGGACCGCCACGCCTCCGACCGCCGCCTGTTCGCCGCGATCATCGAAAGCTCCACCGACCTGATCGTCGCGGTGGACCAGGAGCTTCGTTACATCCTGTTCAACGGCGCCTACCAACGGGAGGTCGAGGCGCTGTACGGCCACCGCCCGGCCATCGGTCAGCGCCTGCTGGAGATGATGGAGCATCTGCCCACCGCGCAGGTCACCACGGAATCCCTGTGGAGCCGCGCGCTGGGCGGAGAGCGCTTCACCATCGTGGAGGAGTTGGGCGACCCCACCCTGCAGCGCAAGCGCTACGAGCTGGCCTTCGGCACGATCCTGGACTCCAGCGGGCGGCGCATCGGCGCCTATCACGTCGCCCGCGACGTCGAGGAACGGGAGCGCACCGGCCAGGCCCTGCGCGAGATCGAGGAGACGCTGCACCAGGCCCGCAAGATGGAGGCCATCGGCCAGCTCACCGGCGGCATCGCCCACGACTTCAACAACCTGCTCCAGGCCATCGGCACCTCGCTCTACCTGCTGCGCGCCGCGGGGGAAAACGGTGGAGCCAGCCATCCCCAAGCCCTCGACATGGCGGAGAAGGCGGTGGAGCGCGGCGCCACCCTGACCCAGCATCTGCTGGCCTTCTCCCGCCGGCAGCGGCTGGAACCGAAGACGGTCGACGTCGGCGCCCTGGTCACCGGCATGGGCGGGCTGCTGGAGCGCACACTGGGCGGCACCACCCGCATCGTGACGGAGACCGAGCCCAGCCTGTGGCCGGCGCGGGTCGACCCGAACCAGCTCGAAATGGCCATCCTCAACCTCGCAATCAACGCGCGGGACGCTATGGCGGCGGGCGGCACCCTGACCATCCGCACCGGCAATTGCCCGGACGACATGGAGGGACGGCCGCTCGACCTCGCCGCCGGGGACTGCGTGTCCATCGCCGTCGCCGACACCGGCAGCGGGATGAGCGAGGAGACGGCGGCGCGCGCCTTCGAACCCTTCTTCACGACGAAGGGCGTCGGGCACGGCACCGGCCTGGGCCTGTCGATGGTGCACGGGCTGGCCGCGCAATCCGGCGGAACGGTGGTCCTGACGACCCGGCTGGGCGCCGGCACAACGGTGACGCTGTATCTGCCGCGGGCCGACGCCGAGGAGGATGCCACCCCGGACGCCGAGCTTCCCGCCGCCGTCCAATCCCCGCCCCGCCCCGCCACCATCCTGCTGGTGGAGGACGAGGCGCTGGTCCGCATGGCGACCGCGACGGTTCTGGAGCACGCCGGTTTCCGCATCATGGAGGCGTCGAGCGGCCCCGACGCGCTGGACGCCTTCGCCCGCGACCCGGAGGTGGACCTCGTGCTGACCGATTACGCGATGCCCGGCATGACGGGGTTGGAACTGGTGCGGGAGTTGCGCGCCCGGCGCCCCGGCCTGCCGGTCCTTATGGTCACCGGCTATGCGGAGATCCAGCGGGCTTCGGCGCTGGACGGGTTGCCCATCCTGCAGAAACCCTATCAGGCCGACGAGCTGGTCACACGCATCCGCGCCGCCCTGCCCGTGGCGCCATCAGCCTGACGGCCGCCGCCCGAACGGACGCCATGCCGCCGCCTGCCCCTTCGCATCCGCCCTCGTCCCAACCGCCTTGCCCACTCTGCGGCCGCCCGATGGTGCCCGGCCCCAGCCTGAACGAGCACCACCTGATCCCGCGCACCTACGGCGGGCGGGACACAGTGACCATGCACCGCATCTGCCACGCCAAGATCCACGCGGTGCTGAGCGAGGCGGAGCTGCGCGACCATTACAACACCATCGCCAGCCTGCGCGCCCACCCGGACATTGCCGCCTTCCTGCGCTGGGTGTCCCGCAAGCCGCCGGAATTTATCGACCGTCACGCCTCCGGGCGCGGGCGCCGTCGGTGACGCACCGCTCGATAGGTCACACGCGCCCGAGGTAACGGTTGATCTCGCCGTTGCAGGATTGGCTGATCCGCTCGTATTCGGCGGGGGTGTCGATGCGGGCCTGACGCGCGTTCCGCTCGCGCCCGAACTCCTCCATCAGCTGGCGCATCGCCGCCTTGATCGGCTGCTCGATCGCCGCCATGACCTGCCGCTCGGAGCGGCCCTGGGCCGGTCGGGCACGGCCGACCACATCCTCCAGCCGACGCTTCAGGACCGGCACATACTCGCGCAGAAGCTGCTCGTCCACCGTGACGTGGCGCATCTCGTGGGCCAGGACCTCGCCGTGGATGCAACTGCCCTGCGGCAGCTCGCGGGCGACATAGACGGTCCGCTCATCGTAGCCGAAGGTGACGGTCAAGGTCTGGGCCGCGCCGCAGTAGCGGCCCTGCCCCAGCGACGCCGTCATGACGCCGGCCTGCCATTGCTGATTGTACTGAATGGCCGCCAGCCCCAGCGTATGGGAATTGGCGGTCCGCCCCGCGACGGGCCGCCGCCCCGGCTTCTGGGCCAGCTGGCGGATCGACTGGCTGTAATCGGTGCGCAGCGGGGCGATCTGCAGATCAAGGACCACGCGGGCCGGCGCGAAGTCCGGACAGGCAGCGACCCCGCCCTGGGCAATCATGGTTTGGGCCGTCGCGGTTTGCGCGGCCGCGGGCTCGGAAAAGCCGAACCCTCCCCCACCCAGGCACAGGAGCGTCAGAAGGCCGGCGCGCAGACGCGGTCGAAACGGGCGGAGGTTCATTCCGCCTATGTCGGTGCGGCCCCCGCCGACGGCAAGGGCCGCGACGCCGGACCTCAGCGCTTGCCCGGGTAGAGGAAGCGGGCCTTCAGCGTGCCTTCGATGGCGCGCAGGTCGCTCGCCACCTCGTTCTCGTCCACGTCGCCGTCGACATCCACCACGACGTAGCCCAGCTCCGGGTCGGTCTGGAGATACTGCGCGGCGATGTTCAGGTTGCGGCCCGAGAAGACCTCGTTGATCTTGCGCAGCACGCCCGGACGGTTCTCGTGGACGTGCAGGAAGCGGGTGCAGCCGGCATGGACGACCGGCAGGCCGACCTGCGGGAAATTCACCGCCCCCATGGTCGAGCCGTTGTCCGAATACTCGATCAGCTTCTGCGACACCTCGGTGCCGATGTTGGCCTGCGCCTCCATCGTCGAGCCGCCGATGTGCGGGGTCAGGATGACGTTGTCGAGCCCGCGCAGCGCGCTCTCGAACACCTCCTTGTCGCCGCCCGGCTCCTTGGGGAAGACGTCGATGGCGGCGCCCAGCAGATGCTTGTCCTTCAGGGCGGCGGCCAGCGCCTCGATCACCACGACCTTGCCGCGGGCGGCGTTGATCAGGTGGGCGCCCTTCTTCATGGCGCGGATCTGCGCCTCGCCGATCATGTCGCGGGTCTGCGGCGTGTCGGGAACGTGCAGCGTCACCACGTCGGACACCGCCAGCAGTTCCTCCAGCGAGTGGCAGGGCTGCGCGTTGCCAAGGGCCAGCTTGTTCACGACGTCGTAGTAGCGGACCTTCATGCCCATCGACTCGGCCATGATCGACACCTGGGTGCCGATGTGGCCGTAGCCGACGATGCCCAGCGTCTTGCCGCGGATCTCGTAGCTGTCCTTGGCCGACTTCATCCAGCCGCCGCCATGCACGAGGTTCGACTTCGAGAAGATGCCGCGCATCAGCATGATGATCTCGCCGATCACCAGCTCCGCCACCGACCGGGTGTTCGAATAAGGCGCGTTGAAGACCGGGATGCCGAGTCGTCGCGCAGCCTTCAGATCGACCTGATTCGTGCCGATGCAGAAGCAGCCGACGCTGAACAGGCGGCTCGCGGCCTCCAGCACCTTGGCAGTCAGATGGGTGCGCGAGCGGATGCCCAGCATGTGGACGGACCCGATGCGCTCCAGCAGCTCCGATTCGTCCAGCGCATGCGGCAGACGCTCCACGGTGGCGTAGCCGCCATGCGCCAACTCGTTGATGGCGTTGTCGTGAACGCCTTCGAGCAGCAGGATGTTGATCTTGTCCTTGGAGAGCGAGAGCTTCGTCACGGCCGGAATCCGTCGAAATGAATGGCCCCGCACGCGGCGGGCCGCCAATAATGCGAGCGCGCAAGGTAATGCCAAGCGCCGGCCTTGTCACGCGAGGGATGTTGCGCTGCCGCCGCCATTCCGCATGGCGGGTTGGCGCCGCACGCGGAGCGGGTGTATTCGTGCCACCGACAAGGTCATGGCTGGGAAGAGCGAGGGAAACACCGGTATGAGCGACGTCACCATCTACCACAACCCGCGCTGCACCAAGTCGCGCCAGACGCTGGAGCTTCTGAGGTCCAGGGGCGTCGAGCCCACCGTCGTGGAGTATCTGAAGACCCCGCCCGGCCCGGCCGAGCTGAAGGCCATCTTGGCCAAGCTGGGCAAGGGTCCGCGCGACATCCTGCGCGCCAAAGAGGCGGCGGAGGCCGGGATCGCCAAGGATCTCGACGGCGACGCCCTGATCGCCGCATTGTCCGCCAACCCCGCCGCCATCGAGCGGCCCATCGTCGTCACGGGCGACAAGGCCCGCGTGGGCCGTCCGCCGGAAAGCGTTCTGGAGATCCTGTAAGTGACCAATCCCTCCCTGGACCTCACCCCCGCCGACGCGGCGACCGAGCTGCGCACCATCCGCGACCTGATCCGCTACGGCGTCAGCCGCTTCACCGAGGCCGATCTGGATTACGGCCACGGCACCACCAACGCCCATGACGAGGCGGTGTTCATGGTGCTGGAAGGGCTGAGCCTGCCCATCGACCAGCTCGACCCCTATGTGGACGCCCGGCTGACCCTGGCGGAGCGCCGCAAGGTGGCCGACCTGCTGCACGCCCGCGTGGAGACGCGCAAGCCGGCCTCCTACCTGCTGAACAAGGCCTACATCCAGGGCATCCCCTTCTATGTGGACGAGCGGGTGATCGTCCCGCGCTCCTACATCGGGGAGATCCTGTTCTCCGACCTGATCGGCGGCGACGACTTCACGCTGGTGGAGGACCCGACGGAGGTCGAGCGGGTGCTCGACCTCTGCACCGGCTCCGGCTGCCTCGCCATCCTGGCCGCGCAGATCTTCCCGGAGGCCCAGGTGGACGCGGTGGACCTGTCCGCCGACGCGCTGGAGGTGGCCAAGCGCAACGTCGCCGACAGCGGGTTCGAGGACCGCATCGCCCTGCACCACGGCGACCTGTTCGCACCGCTGAAGAACCGCAAGTACGACGTCATCATCACCAACCCGCCCTATGTGGACGCCGAGGCGATGGCCGCCCTGCCGCCGGAGTTCCGCCACGAGCCGGAAATGGCCCTGGCGTCGGGCGAGGACGGGCTGGACATCGTGCGCCGCATCCTGAAGGAGGCGCCCAAGCACCTGACGCCGGAAGGCGGCCTGCTCTGCGAGTTCGGCACGGGCCGCGAGATCCTGGAGGCCGAGTATCCGGACCTCGACTTCTTCTGGGTCGAGACCGCCAACAGCTTCGGCGAGGTCTTCTGGCTGACCCGCGACCAGCTGAAGGCGGGCAAGTAACTGGACCGCTGATCAGACCGTGCGCCGGAGCAGCACGCTTCCCCCCTGGTGCGGCAGCCGCTCGTGCCAGGGGATGTCGGCGCGGCCGATCTCGGCGAAGCCTTCCTTGGCATAGAGTTGGCGGGCGTCGGCGTTGTCGGCCCAGACATGCAGCGTCACCCGGTCGAACCGGCCGCGGCGCGCCCGCTCATAGACCCAGGCGAGAAGCTGGGAGGCGATGCCGCGGCGGCGCCACGCCGGATCGACAGCCAGCGCCGACAGGAAGTAGCTGCCCCAGTCGTGCACCCGGCTGAAATCCTCCATATGAGCCAGCCGGTCGACGGGCAGTCCGGTGTAGTCCTGGGTTTTGATCCAATCCACGGGATAGGCATGGGCGACCCCGACGATCCGCCCTGCCGCCTCCGCCACGCCCGAATGGCGGTGGGAGAAGGACCCCGACGTGCCCGCCAGCCCCGGCACCAGCATCTCCGCCGCCGTCTGGCCGGGCACCAGCCCGTCGAGCAGGAACTCGTAGATGCCGCCGCCGGCCATGTCGATGAGCCGCGCCAGCTCCGGCGCGTCGTCCGGTTCGGCCGGGCGGATGTGGATGCCGTTGTCGTTCATGGCTTCGCGTGTCCTGTCGGATAGAATTTATTGGTTGCCGCCGCCCACATCCCCTCTCCCCTCTGGGGAGAGGGCTAGGGTGAGGGGGTTGCGCGTGTCGTTACGTTCGGCACAAGCACATCCCCCTCACCGGCCCTGCGGGCCACCCTCTCCCCAGAGGGGAGAGGGTTAATGAGCTTCACTCCCCGACTCCATTGACCATGGCCGCCCGTCGCCCTATCCTGACGCCCATGATGGACCGTCACCTTACCCTGGGTCTGCGAATTAGCAGCCCGGTTCTCGTCTGAGAGCCGGGATCTTCGCACGTCTGCAGGTCTGACCCTGCACTCATCGACTCACGATCAGGTAAGAGCGACCCATGTCCACCGTCACGTTGTCCACCGTCACGCTGGCGGCGCCCGCCGCCGAATCCCGTCCGACCGATCCGAACCGCCTCGTCCGCTTCGCCGTGCAGGCCGATGCCGATCCCGGCACCCTGCCACGCGTGCTGGAGCTGTTCGCCAAGCGCGGCCTCGTCCCGCTGTCGCTGAACAGCCGCCTGCTGGGCGAGACGTTGACCGTGGAGGTCGAAATGACCGGCATGGTCGCCGCGGAGTCGAACCACGTCGGCAATTGCCTGCGCCAGATCCCGATGGTCCTGACGGTCGCCGTGACCGAACGGACCCTGCCGCTGGACCTGCCCGCCGCCGCCGAGTGACGGCGACGGCGGGCGTCCGGCGTCAGTCGGACGACGGCGTCCTGGTCTTTTCAGACAACATTTCAGGCGACGGGGGCGGGGCGTCCGAAGCGGGGACGACAGTCTCCTCCGTCGACGTCTCCTCTGTCTCCTTCATCAGCTGGGCGGCCTGCTGCAGCTTACGGAACTGCGCCACCGAGAAGGGCAGGCTCGCCAGATAGGCCAGCCCGAGGAACGCCAGCGTCCACCAGGGCTGGCTGACCAGCGAGGCGGCGAGCAGGCCGACACCGACCAGACCCGGCACCACATACTGGGTCGGCACCCGCATGCCCTTGAAGGAGAAGGTCGGCAGCGTGCTGACCATCAGCCCGCCCATCGCCAGCGTCCAGGGCACCACGACGGCCGGGTGGCCGGCGATGTCCGGCCCGGCCTCGAAGCCGATGACCATGGGAAGAACAGCCAGACCGGCGCCGGCCGGGGCGGGAACCCCGGTGAAGTAATTGAAGGCCCAGGGCGGCAGGTCGACGTCCAGGCGGGAGTTGAAGCGGGCCAGCCGCAGCGCCGCACAGACCGCGTAGGCCATGGCGGCGATCCAGCCCAGGCTGCCGGCGCCGTTCAGCGCCCACAGATACATCAGGAATGCGGGGGCCACGCCGAAGCTGATGACGTCGGACAGGCTGTCCAGTTCCGCGCCGAACTTGCTCTGCCCGTTCAGCAGGCGGGCGATCCGCCCGTCCAACGCGTCGAGGATCGCCGCGATGACGATGCAGACGACCGCCTGCTCCCACCGCTCGTGCATGGCGAAGCGGATGGCCGTCAGGCCGGAGCACAGCGCCAGCACCGTCAGCACGTTGGGCAGAAGATGGTTGATCGACAACCCCTTCAGCCGCGGATGCGGACGGCGCGCACGGCGCTTGCGGAACACTGCCGGCTTGAAGACCGGACGCTTCATCGGCGGACATCCCCCTGCCGTTGCGGTTCGGTGGCGGTCAGGTCGGCCAGCACAGTCTCGCCGCCGATCGCCGTCTGCCCGACGCAGACCAGCGGAACCACGCCGTCCGGCAGATAGACGTCGGTGCGGCTGCCGAATCGGATCAGGCCGAACCGCTCGCCCGCCTTGACCTCCTGGCCGGCCTTCACCCAGTAGAGGATGCGGCGGGCGACGAGGCCGGCGATCTGCACATAGGCAATCTCGCGCCCGTCGGGAAGACGGTGGCGGAAGGCGGCGCGCTCGTTCTCCTCGCTGGCCTTGTCCAGCGCGGCGTTCACGAAGGTGCCCTTGTGATACTCCGCCGCCACCACCGTGCCGTCCGCCGGCACGCGGTTGACGTGCACGTTGAAGACGTTGAGGAAGATGCTGACGCGGGTCAGCGGCTTGTCGCCCATGCCCAGCTCCGGCGGCGGAACCGCGGGAACGATCATGGTCACCCGCCCGTCGGCGGGGCTGACCAGCAGGCCGGGGCGCGTCGGCGTCACGCGATCGGGATCGCGGAAGAAATACACGCACCACAGGGTGAGCACGAGACCCAGCCAGCCCAGCGGCTTCGCCACGGCAAGCCCGAGAATCAGGGAGACCACGGCGAAGGCGGCAATGAAGGGCCAGCCGGCGCGGTGGATCGGAACGACTACGGTATTGAGGGCGGACATCGCCGGTTACTTCAGCCTCGGATCGTTGGAGCGGCGCATTCTAGACAGCATCCCCCGCCCTTTACAGAATTTTAGCAGGGAAGGTGGAGAGTGACGCCACCGACACCACAGGAATGAGCGAGCCCCCGTGTCCGTTCCCGCCGCCCGCCTTCAGGCCATGCCGTCGCTCGCGCAGGTCTCGCAGACCGCCCTGCCCTTCAGCCCCGACACCTTCGTGATGACTCCCGAAGGCGTGCTGGGCATCGCCCAGCCGCCGCGCCCGGCGCGGCTGCACTTCATGGCCGACGGGCTGCCCTTCAGCATCGCCGTCGGCTTCGACGGGGAAAAGTCGCGCTCGCAGGTGTGGGCGGAGATCGGCCACATCCCCTACACCGCCCAGTCGCCGGAGCGGCGGCGCCAGCTCCTGGCGATCCTGCGCGGCATCCAGGATCGGCGGGGAACGCGCTTCCTCGTCCAGGAAGGCCAGAAGATCCTGCTCTTCTCCGAAGCGGAATATGAGGGCCAGGCGACCCCGGAGGATCTGATCCACCAGACGGTGGTCGCGCTCCAGCAGGCGCGCCCCTTCCTGCGCCTGCTCGCCCCCTATCTGTAAGGCCCGGTTCGAAAAAGCTCAGTTCGAGACCGGCAGCGCAAAGATCTGGCCGGGATAGATCAGGTCCGGATCGCGGATCTGGCCGCGGTTGGCCTCGTAGATCAGCGTGTACTGCACGCCGTGCCCGTAGGTGGAGCGGGCGATCCGCCACAGGCTGTTGCCGGGCTGGACGACCATCGATCGGCCGTCCGGCAGGTTGGCCGGAACCTCCGACACCTGAACCGGCAGCTCGACGCGAGCGGTGACCTTGCCCGAGTCGGTGACCTGATCGGCGCGCAACGTGTAGACGCCCGGCGCCACGGCGCGCTCCGGGCGTAGCCGCCATTGACCGTTCGGGTCGGTGTGGGCGCTGCCGACCAGAAGATTGTCGAGATAGAGCTGCACGGCGCTTCCCGGCTGCGCCCGGCCGCCCATGGCGACCCGACCCGAGGCGTCGTAATCCATGCTTTCCAGCGACACTCCCCCCGGCGGCGGCGGGGCCGCCACGCCGCGGGTCGCCGGGGCGGCCGGCCCCTTCGGAGCCTGCAGAATCGTGCTGCCGCCCCGCCCGTCACCCAGCCCATCGCGCGGCATGGCGACGGCCAGCGGACCTGTCGGCGCTTCCGAAGACGCCCCACCAGTGGCGGGCGGCGGGTCGGGCACCACGACCACCACGACGCGCTCCGACGGGGTCGGCTCGGCGGCGGGAGTAGCCTTTTCCGACAGGCTCAGTTCGCGGGCGCCGGGGGCCAGGGGCTGATCGGGAAGAAGGACCCACTCACCGCGCGCGTCGGCGTTGACGGAACCGAGCGCGCGCTCCCCGTCATGGACGGTCACCGACGAGCCCGGCGTGGCGCGCCCGGCCATCACGGTGGCGCCGTCCGGGGCGACGCGCACGATGTCAAAGCGCGGACCGGCGGGCTCCTCCGCGGCCTTCGCCGGGGCGGGCGTGTTGGCCGGAGGCTTGGCCGGGGACACGCTGCCCAGCGCGACGGTTGTTCCGGAACCGGCCGTTCCGGCGCGGGAGACCGGCGCGGGCGCGGGATCGAAGGCCAGATACGCGACAACGGCGGCCGCGGCGACCGTCGCCGCACCGCCGAACAGGAGAGCTTGCTTCACCGGAGCACCGCCGCATCATTGCCGGCAGACACGCCGGCTTGCGGCAGGATAGCAGATTGCGGCGGTGGAACTGAACACCGCCGATGGAGCAGACGCATAGCCGCATCGGAACCCGCGCACCGCCTTCGCGCCGCCGGGTGGTGCTGCCCCATGCTCACGCCTCCCGGCTCACTTCTCCAGCTTGGCGACCGTCTCGGAATGGCGGCTGGAGGACAGGTCCGCTGAGGAAACGCTGGTTTCCGTGGCCTGAACCGTCGTGGCGCCGCCTGCATTCGCCTTGCCCCCGCCGGTCAGAAAGCCGATCCCGCCGCCGAAGCCGAGGAACAGGAACGTGGCCACCGAGATGGCGGCCAGGGCGTTGACGACGCGCGAATCCATAATGATTCCTCCCGATGGGCTGAAGTCCGATGTCCGGGTAGACGCCGCCCCGGCTTTGCTATTCCCTTGCTTTAGGTGACCCCGCCGGGCGCACCGGAACAGTCACCGGAACGTGTACCCAACCGGCGAGAAAGGGTGAGCGATGAGAGCCCCGAATTCCGTCTGCGTCTATTGCGGCTCATCCAGCCGCGTCGCCGCTGTCCACAAAGAGGCCGCCCATATGTTGGGCGACGGGCTCGCCCGGCGGGGCATCCAGCTCGTCTACGGCGGCGGGCGCGTCGGGCTGATGGGCATCGCCGCCGACGCCGCGCTCGCCGCCGGGGGGCAGGTCGTCGGCATCATCCCGGAACACATCCAGGCCGCCGAGATCGAGCACACCGGCCTGACCGAACTGCACGTCGTCGACAGCATGCACACCCGCAAACGCATGATGGTGGACCGGGCCGACGCCTTCGTGGTGCTGCCGGGCGGCCTCGGCACGCTGGACGAGGCGTTCGAGATCCTGACCTGGAAGCAGTTGGGCCTGCACGACAAGCCGGTGGTGATCGTGGATGTGGACGGCTATTGGCGCCCGCTGCTCGGCCTGATCGACCATACGGTGGCGCAGGGTTTCACCCAGCCGGCGCACCGCGCGCTGTACACCGTCGTCGATGACGTGGACGACGTGTTTGCCGCGCTGGCCTATGAACCGGAGCCCACGTTGAAGATTCCCACACAAAAGCTCTGAAAAGACCAAGTGGTAGGACCAGATTGCGCAAATCGCGCCGTTTTCAGCGCGATATCGTCTGTTTTGATGCCCCGCGGTCCTTTCTTTCGGCGGTGCCCCGGTGCTATATAACCGCCATCCGTTTCCGTCCGGGGAACCGGGGCCCGTCTTCGGATGGACGCCCCGGCCCGTGCCCTCGCACAGCGCGCCCGGCGTCCAAGCATAAGACAACCCCTACCCGTTCGGGGAGAACTCGCACCCATGACGAAGATCAAGGTAGCCAATCCGGTCGTCGAACTCGACGGCGACGAGATGACGCGCATCATCTGGCAGTTCATCAAGGACAAGCTGATCCTGCCGTATCTCGACATCGACCTGAAATACTACGATCTCAGCGTCGAGAACCGCGACAAGACGGATGACCGGGTGACGGTCGAGTCCGCCAACGCGATCAAGCAGTACGGCGTCGGCGTCAAGTGCGCGACCATCACCCCGGACGAGGCGCGGGTGACGGAGTTCAATCTCAAGAAGATGTGGAAGTCGCCGAACGGCACGATCCGCAACATCCTGGGCGGCACCGTTTTCCGCGAGCCGATCGTCTGCTCCAACGTTCCGCGCTACGTTCCGGGCTGGACCAAGCCGATCATCATTGGCCGCCATGCCTTCGGCGACCAGTACAAGGCCACCGACTTTGTCGTTCCA
This sequence comes from Azospirillum brasilense, assembly GCF_022023855.1. Lineage (NCBI taxonomy): Bacteria > Pseudomonadati > Pseudomonadota > Alphaproteobacteria > Rhodospirillales > Azospirillaceae > Azospirillum > Azospirillum brasilense. The sequence continues at coordinate 1,903,110 of NZ_CP059449.1, read as the reverse complement.
GGCAAGGGCAAGCTGACGATCAAGTGGGTGCCGGAAGGCGGCGGCGAGCCGATCGAGCACGAGGTGTACGACTTCCCCGCCTCCGGCGTCGCCATGGGCATGTACAACCTGGACGAGTCGATCGAGGGCTTCGCCCACTCCAGCTTCATGTACGGTCTGGAGCGCGGCTACCCGGTCTATCTGTCCACCAAGAACACGATCCTCAAGGCCTATGACGGGCGCTTCAAGGACATCTTCCAGAAGGTGTTCGACGAGCATTACGCCGCCCAGTTCAAGGCCAAGGGCCTCGTCTACGAGCACCGCCTGATCGACGACATGGTCGCCTCGGCCCTGAAGTGGGAAGGCGGCTTCGTGTGGGCCTGCAAGAACTACGACGGCGACGTGCAGTCGGACATCGTGGCGCAGGGCTTCGGCTCGCTGGGCCTGATGACCTCGGTGCTGATCACGCCGGACGGCAAGACCGTCGAGGCGGAGGCCGCCCACGGCACGGTGACCCGCCACTACCGCGAGCACCAGAAGGGCAAGGAGACCTCCACCAACCCGATCGCCTCGATCTACGCCTGGACGCAGGGCCTGGCCTACCGCGGCAAGTTCGACAACACGCCGGACGTCGTGAAGTTCGCCGAGACGCTGGAGCGCGTCTGCGTCGAGACCGTCGAGTCGGGCTTCATGACCAAGGATCTCGCGATCCTCATCGGTCCGGAGCAGCCCTGGCTGACCACCAAGCAGTTCCTCGACAAGCTGGACGAGAACCTGCAGAAGAAGATGGCCGCCTGGGCGTAACGCGCGTTCCGCGTCAGGTGCGACGACGCGTCCCGGTCAAACGGGACGCCCGGTCGATGTAAGGTTGCGGCGGGGAGTTTCGGCTCCCCGCTTTTTTCTTGCCCGCGCGGTGTGATGCCGGCGCGGACCTGACGAACCGGAATTCGAGACTTTTCCCATGGCCAAGGACATCTTCCGCATCGCCGTGATCGGCGCCGGCGAAACCGGAACGCCCCTGCTGACGCAGCTTCTGGACGCTCCCTTCGTCGAGATTCTCGGCGTCGCCGACCTGGACACCGAGGCGCCCGGCATGCGGCTCGCCCGCGAGCGCGGCGTCGTCACCACGACCGATTTCATGGACCTCGCACGGCTCGGCGAGGCGGTGGACGTGCTGATCGACGTGACCGGCGTGCCGAAGGTGCGCGAGGCGCTGCGCCAGCAGATGCAGGACAGCGGAAACCACCACACGCTGATCGTTCACGAGATGCTGGTGCAGCTCATGCTGTCGCTGCTGAGCGGCCGTCTGGTGCAGTTGAAGCACGAGGTCGAGGAGTACTGACCCCCGCCTTTGTCCAGCTCCCCCTTTCCTGCGAGCCGCCGCGCCACCACATCCACGCGGCGACGATGAAAGAGGGAGTTGGGACAGGTCATGGACACGAAGGACCCGGCACGGGCGTCCGCGCTGCTCAAAAAGCTGCACGGACGCATGACCGGCGACAAGCCGACGCTGGGGGAGGTCCTGGGCCATCTCGGCGACCGGGCGCCGGGTTTTCTGCTGCTGGCGCTGGCGATCCCGGCCGTGGTGCCGACGCCGGGGCTGCCGGCGGGCCTGATCTTCGGCACGGTGCTGGCGCTGGTGGCCATCCAGATGATCGTCGGCCGCGACCGGCTGGAGGTGCCGGGCTGGATCGGGCGCCGCCGTGTGGCGCGTACCACGCTTGAAAAGATCGTGGAGAAGGGAACACCGCTGGTCGAGCGGCTGGAGGCCCGGCTGCGCACGCGCTGGCCGTCGCTGACTCACCGGGGGGTGCTGCGGCCGCTGGGCCTCTTCGTGCTGGTGATGGGCGTTCTGATCGCCCTGCCCATCCCGTTCGGCAACACCCTGCCCGGTCTGGCGGTGCTGGTAATCGCGCTGGGGCTGATCGTGAAGGACGGTCTGGCGGTCGCCGCCGGTCTGGGTCTGGGCGTGGCGGCGGCGGGTGTCTCGGCGATGCTGATCGCCGGAAGCTGGTGGGCGATCACCGCGGCGCCCATCTGACCGGCGCTCCTCTTACGGCCGCCGATCCGGTCGCCGTGTCGGGCGGGCGCCCGCATGAAGAGCGCCCGAAATCCGGAAATCCAGCGGAGAAATCCGGCGGAGTCTAGGCGGCGCCGACGTTGCGCTCACCGGTGTTGCGGTCTTCGTCGCGCTTCTTGCCGGAGGACGCCGGCTGGTAAGCCACCGCCGCGTGCTCGGCGCAGTAAGGCAGACCGGGCAGCGAGGGCTTGCCGCAGAAATGGAAGTCCTGGTGCTTCGGATCGCCGACCGGCCATTTGCACATGCGCTCGGTCAAGGCGAGGATCGTCGCGCCGCGGGTCGGCTTCTTCTTGATCGGCGACGGGCGTCCCGACAAGCCGAGTCGGTGCGCCTTTCCGATCACCGCGTTGCGGGTGATGTCGCCCAGGATGTCCGCGATTTCACTCGCGCTCAGCCCCTGGGCCCAGAGGTCCTTAAGCTGCTGAACCCGTTCGTCCGTCCAACTCATCCCCTGTCTCCCGTGGTCCGGTAACCGGTGACTTGGTTAACCAATATACCTTCCGACCAGACGGCCGTTTTCCATAAGGCGCAATATTTTGTGCCCAACGACGGCCAACCTACCAGATGGCCGGATAGAGGGATAGGGGGCTTGCGCAACATTCCTGTGCATAAGTCTGTGGGTGTTATGAGTTCAACGCGCCGTACACCTCCTCGGCTATGGCCGAAAGGGTTACTCGATCGAGGTCACCCGTTACCGCCCACGCCAAACCGTTGTCCCGCCAGTAGAAAGCCTGAACGTTGCCGTCTTGGGCAAACCGGAAGGAGGTGTCGGGCGCATCCGAGGCCGGCCGGATGTAGAGGGTGATGCGGCGACCGGCCGCATCCTGGTACATGAGCTGGGCCGCCGGCCCCCGCGCGTCGGACAGCAGCCGACCACCCACCAGATCGTAACCCTTGTCGGCAAGCCGCGGCGCTTGCAGGGGCTTGCCCAGGCGCTTGGACAGCCAGCCCACCAGATGCGCCTCCTGGTCGGCCCCGACCTCCACGGGATGGCGGACCTCCACCGCGAAGACCCGGTGCGCCGCCACCGCGTCGGCGACGAAGGCCGCCCCGCCGCCGCCCGCCCCGCCCGACCAGCCGCGCAGCCACCAGCCCCCCGCCCCGCCGGCGACGAACACCAGCAGGACCGCCGCGGCGGCCAGCGCCGGAAGCCAGCGCCGCGGGCGCACCGCCGGCCGGCCGGCGCGGCCGTAGGGCGGCACCAGGGCCGCCGGCAACGGCCGGTCGATCAACGGGCCGAAGGTTCCCTGGAGCATCGCCCGCTGGGCGCGGTAGCGCTCAAAGCGGCGGGCCAGATCGGGGTTGCCCGCCAGATGGCGCTCGACCTCGCCGCGCCGCTCCTCCGGCAATTCGCCGTCCAGCCAAGCGTGCAGCTCGGCCTCGGTCACCGGGACGTCCGGTTCGGTGTCCATCACTTGATCCTCCTCACCGCCTGCTCCATCCCGCCGTCCAGCAGGACGCGCAGCCGTTCCCGGGCGCGGGCCAGCCGCGACATGACGGTTCCCACCGGAACCCCCAGCACCTCGGCCGCCTCGCGGTAGGACAGCCCTTCCAGCCCGGTCAGCAGCAGCACGGCCCGATGCTCCTCCGACAGCTGGTTGAAGGCGCGCACGAAATCCCGCACCTCCGCCCGGTCGGCGGGTGCGGCGCTGAGCGCCAGATCGTTGGCGAGATCCTCCACCGGCACCTCCGGCCCGCGGCGGCGGCGCCAGCGCAGACCGGAGACGTGCAGGTTGTGCAGGATCGACAGCAGCCAGCCGCCGAGCCGGGTGACGTCCCGCAGCGTGTGCCGGTTGGCCAGCGCCTTCTCGATGCAGTCCTGCACGAGGTCGTCGGCATCGGACAGGTTGCCGGCCAGAGCGGCGGCGTAGCGGCGCAGCCGCGGCACCTGCGCGGCAATGGCCCGCTCGTCCACTGCGCCGCTGGTTGGGGCGCCATTGGCTGGGGGGCCGTTCCCTGAAGGAAGGTCGGGGGGCGGCTTTGGCAGAGGCATGCGGCGGCGCTCCCCTTGGAAGGATGTCCTGCCCGTCTGGACGCCCGGCCGGGGACGATTATTCCCCCGCTTCGCGGCTTACGTTGCCGAGAAGCCGGACTTGCCGTCGAAGTTGCACAGGTTCTCGGTCTGGGTGAAATCCAGACCGGCGCGGGCAAGACCCGACAGAAGCTCGACGATGTCGGGGTGGCCGACCGCCACGCCCTCCGGCGCCAGGAAGCGGCAGCGCCAGTGGTCGGTGCAGAAGACGCCGATGTTGCTCTCCGGCCAGACCTTCTGCGAGCGGTTGGAGATGCTGGACAGCCGCAGCGCCGGTGTGCCCACCGGCAGCACCAGCCCGGCCAGCTCGTCCGGGTTGCCACCCGGCCAGTGCAGGAACACGTCCACCCCCACCAGCTCCTTCACCGCCTTGCGGCGGGGAGACAGGCGCACCCCGGACTCATAGGCGGGCCGCGCGGTGACGGCGTAGCCGACGGTGGGCAGAGTCACCGGCATCTGGCCCAGCCGCTCCACCACCGCGTCGGCGAAGGCGTGGGTGCCGACGCGCTGGCGGCTGACCCCGCGGTTGAAGATGTCCACGGTGTGGACGCCGTCCTCGATGGTCTTGAGCCAGGCGTTGTGGATCCGCGCCGCCACGTCGCCCTGCCCGATGTGGACCAGCATCATCACCGCGGCCATCAGCAGCCCCGACGGGTTGGCGATCCCCTGACCCGCGATCATCGGAGCCGAGCCGTGGATCGCCTCGAACATGGCGCAGGCGTCGCCGATGTTGGCGGAGCCGGCCAGCCCAACCGAGCCGGTGATCTGGGCGGCGATGTCGGACACGATGTCGCCGTACAGGTTCAGCGTCACGATTACGTCGAAGCGCTCCGGCTGGTCGGCCAGACGGGCAGCGCCGATGTCGACGATCAGGTGGTCGGCCTTGATCTCCGGAAATTCGGCGGCGATCTCGTTGAATATCTTCAGGAACAGGCCATCCGTCATTTTCATGACGTTGTCCTTGACGAAGGCCGTCACCTTGCGCCGTTGGTTGGCGCGGGCGTAGTCGAAGGCGTAGCGCACGATGCGCTCCGACCCCGGCCGGGAGATCAGCTTGACCGATTGGATCACCTCGTCGGTCTGGCGATGCTCGATCCCGGCGTAGAGGTCCTCCTCGTTCTCGCGGATGATGACCACGTCCATGCGCGGGTGCCGCGTGCGGACATAGGGATGGTGCGACACGCAGGGCCGCACGTTGGCGAACAGCCCCAGCGTGGTGCGCGCGGTGACGTTCAGCGACTTGTTGCCATAGCCCTGGGGCGTGGTGATCGGCCCCTTCAGGAAGACGCGGGTGCGGCGGATCGACCCCCAGCCGGCGGCGTCCAGCCCACCCAGATGGCCGCGGCGGTAGACCTGCTCGCCCGCCGGCACCTCCTCCACCTTCAGGCGGGCGCCGGCAGCCTCCATCACGTGAAGCACCGCGTCGGTGATCTCCGGACCGATGCCGTCGCCGCGGGCGACCGTGATGGGGGTGGTTTCGCGCATCCATTCACTCCTGGGGGAACCCTCGAAGGAACGAAGCCGGAGGGACCGCGGCGACCCTAGACGAAATCAGGCCCGGAGTTCAATGGCCGGTGCTTTTTTCCACCTGCAAAGCCGGGACCATTGATGCGGCGACTTGACGCTGATCTGCAATGCTTGCGTTTTCCCCATGGCGGCAATGGCAAAACGGTGGGGGCATCCGCCGGGTTGGGCTTCTATCTTCCCGCACCCTTCGACCTTGCGACAAGCCACGATGCTGCAATCGCTCCCCCGCACCTCCCCCAACTCGCTTCTCGAACAGGGCCTGATCCGCGCCCTGAAGTCCTTCAACGGGCTGCTGCACGTCGTCCTGGCGATCGCCCTGGTCGCGGCGAGCGCCATGGTGGTCTGGGAATTCTTCGTGGAGGCCTGGGCGGCCTTTCAGAAGGACCAGCTGGCGCTCGGCTTCCTGCACGCGCTCGGCGTGCTGTTCATCGTCTGGACGCTGTCCGCGCTGATCTCCGCGGAGGTTGACTATGTGCGTACCAACCGCTTCCACCTGCGGGTCTTCCTGGAGGTCGCGATGATCACGCTGCTGCGTCAACTGATCGTGCGCCCGGTTCAGGCGGTGGCGGGCGACGTGCAGACCGGCGACTGGTCCAGCCTGTGGCAGTACGGCCTTCTGCTCGCCGGCCTCATTACAGTCGCCATCGCCCACCGCCTGATCGGCGACGAGGACGCTTTGAAAGGCTGAGCGCATCCGGCGGCTCAGCCCTCGCGCCCCACGGTCTGGATAACCTCGAAGCCCTCGAACTGCGGCGGGCCGAGATACAGCGGCTTGCGGTCGCCCGCCCCGCGATGGGCGGCGCGGAACTCCTCCGAGCGGGTCCAGGCCTGGAAATGCGCCTCCGACTCCCAGACGGTGTGGGAGGAGTAGAGGCGGTGGTCCTCGTAGCGCGGGCCGCGCAGCATGTGGAACTCCACGAAGCCCGGGACCGTGTTCAGATGGACCTCGCGGTTCAGCCAGACCTCCTCGAAGTCCTGCTCCGAGTCCGGGCGCACGCGGAAACGGTTCATGGCGATGTACATGGCGGAGCCTCCCGATGCCGTCCCTAGAAAGCCGAGTCTTCACGCTGGACCTTCAAAGTGACGGCGGAGGCCCGCCCCGTCAACCGCTCCCGGCCGTCAGATCTCGCCCTTGGCCAGCGCGCTGTGCAGGCGTCCGATGGTGTCGGCCAGGTTGGCGCCCAGATCCTTTGCCACCTTGTCCCAAGGCATGGCAGTCCAAGCGCCCTGATCCGCGCACTTCTTGCAGGCGCTCCGGGTTCCCGACCCGATGTTCACTTCCTTGGGTGAGCGGACGGCCACGTATTCCTTGTATGCCTCTTCCGCAGGCTCCGCCTTCGACAGCTTGCCTTTCAGGATCTTGTCGTACAGCTCGACATTTTCGAGCGACATTTCCTGCTTGGCGATCTTGTTCAGAAGCTTGAACCAGTATGGTGACTTGAAGTAGCCGTCGATGGTCTTCGGCAGGCCGTCGAACCGCTCCAGATCCGTCACGACGCTGCCGGCGATCTTATTCAACGACGCCACCATGTCGGCGCAGGCCTCGGCGTAAACCGCGTCGCCGTCCTGCTTGGCCGCCTTGCCCGCCGCGTCGAGCGTGGGGATGTAGCTGCTTGCCGCGGATTGGAAGGCACGGGCGTGCTTTTGCGCATCCTGCACGGTCGTGGCGGCATCGTAGCTCTTCAGCGCACCTTCCAGGCCGGTCGAGCTGATCTTGCTGAACAGCTTGCCGAAACGGCTCTTGGGATCGGGCTTCTTCTTGCCCGTCGTCTTCTCGAAGCGGTCCTTCGCCTTCTTCCAGGACGCCAGATAGGATTTCGCCACGGTCAACCCTCCATTCGAACACGAATTGACTGTGACGATAAAAACGGGATTTCGGTCCGGCAAACGCCGTTCGGTCCGTTCAGGAGGTAATGGATTGGGGGCGTGCGCCATCGCACGCCCCTGCCCCGCCCCCTTACGCGGCGCGGATGCCGGCCAGGAAGCGCTCCACCTCCGTGCGTAGGCTCTCCGACTGGCGGGACAGCTCCCCGGCGGCGCCCAGAACCTGGGTGGCGGCGGAGCCGGTCTGGGTGGCGCCGTCGCTGACCTCGGTGATGTTGGTCGTCACCAGATGGGTGCCTTGCGCGGCCTGCTGCACGTTGCGGGCGATCTCGCCGGTCGCCGACCCCTGCTCCTCGACCGCCGAGGCGATGATCGTGGCGATCTCGCTGATGGTGCCGATGGTGTCGCCGATCCCGTTGATGGCCGCCGCCGCCCCGCCGGTGGCCTCCTGCATGGAGGCGATCTGGGAGGCGATCTCGTCGGTCGCCTTGGCGGTCTGGTTGGCGAGGTTCTTCACCTCCGACGCCACGACGGCGAAGCCCTTGCCGGCCTCGCCGGCCCGCGCCGCCTCGATCGTCGCGTTGAGGGCCAGCAAGTTGGTCTGGCTGGCGATGTCGGTGATCAGCTTCACCACGTCGCCGATCCGCTGCGCCTGCGCGACGAGGCCTTGGACGCGCTCGTTGGTCTGCTGCGCCTCGCCCACCGCGTGGCCGGCGATGCTGGTGGAGCGCGTCACCTGACCGCTGATCTCGTTGATCGACGCGCTCAGTTCGTTGGTCGCCGCGGCGACGGTCTGCACATTGACCGACGCCTGTTCGGCCGCCGCCGCCGTGCTGGCCGCCTGCCTCTTGGTCTGGTCAGCGGTCGTCAGCATGCTCTGCGCCGTGGCCTCCAGTTCGGTGGCGGCGGAGGCGACGGTGCGCAGGATGCCGGAGACGTTCCGGTCGAAGGACTGGACCAGCTCCTCGACGGCCTGGGTGCGCCGCTCCTTGGCCCGACGCTCCGCCTCCTCGGCGACCCGCATGCGCTCGCGGTCCACGGCGTTGTCCTTGAAGACCGCCACGGCCTTGGCCATGCCGCCGATCTCGTCGCCACGGCCGAGGCCCGGCACCGTCACCGACGTGTCGCCGGTCGCCAGACGGGCCATCACGTCGGTGATCCCGGCGATCGGGCGGGAGATGCCGACGCGCGCGACCAGGACGCTCAACGCCAGCGCGCCGACGCCGCCGCCGATGCCGACGACCAGCATCAGCGTCGTCATCAGGCTGTTCAGAGCGCTCAACTCTTCATTGGCTTTGTCAATGCCCTGCATGTTGCGTTCGGAGGCCTTCTCCATGAACTGGCCCAGCTTGCTGCGGATCGCGCGACCCTCGGTGGTATCGCCGTGTTCGCGCGCCTTATCCGGACTGGCCTCCATCCCAAGGCGGGCAACCTCGTTGCGGTGCAGGACGAACGCACGCGCCATCTGCTGGGCCTCACCGAACGCAGCCTTGCTTTGCTGCGGCAGCAGAGCCTCCAGCTTTCCCATGAGCTTTTCCAGCTCGCCGGTGGCGCCGATGATGTTCTTGGCGTAGGGCGTGGCGTCGGCCGTTCCATCCGCGGCGTAGATGCCGCGGCTGTCCATGACGACCTTGTAAATCAGGCTGTTGATCTGCTCGTTGATCAGCGCCCGCCGGGACCAGTTCTGAATCTGGTCGAACTTGTCGTCGTAGGTCTGCATTCCAATGGAGCCAACGCCACCGATGATTGCGGCAACAACTCCCAGAGTCGCGACAACACTGTAGATTTTGCCGCTGATGCTGATGCGCGCAAGAACCCCCTCCATTTCCCCTCACCCTCATCGACTGCATGCTGTGAACAAGAGCCCGCATGCTCCGTAATGCACTCGTATGCGTTCAAGGAAGAACGATTCTCAATAAATGTTTGACGATCAATGTTGCAGAGAAGCCGCAAAAATGACGATCAATGTTTAAAACAAACGAAAACCTGGCCAGAGTTTCATCGTATAGAGATACAGAGGCGAGGATTGTTCAGATGCTTAACTTTGCGACTCGCGCATTTTCCCTTTGAGAATGCTCAGAAATTCGATCAATTACTGAGACATCGCGACATGAATACGCGCATTGCGGAGTATTTTCTCAGCCACAGATTGAGATTCAGCCACGGACGGTCCGCTGCCACGCCTTTCGGCGTTCTACTCGACGCGGCCATCATAGGCGTGCCCCATCGCGCCAACTGACGCCACACCGCGCCATCCGTTTCCGTACGAACCAATCGACCGTCGAAGGCGGCAGCCGGACAGCGTCGTTACCGCACCAGTTCCCGCATCGCGGCGTCCAGTCCCTGCAAGGTCAGCGGGTACATGCGCCCGTTCAGCAGCCGCTGCAGCATGCGGGTGCTTTCCGTGTAGCCCCAGCGCGATTCCGGCGTGGGGTTGAGCCAGACGGCGCGGCTGTAGACCGACAGCATCCGTTGCAGCCAGACCTGCCCCGGCTCCTCGTTCCAATGCTCGACGCTGCCGCCGGCATAGGCGATCTCATAGGGGCTCATCGCCGCGTCGCCGACGAAGACCAGCTTGTAGTCGGCGGGATAGGTGTGCAGCACGTCCCAGGTCGGGGTGCGCTCGTCGTGGCGGCGCTTGTTGTCGCGCCACACGCTCTCATAGACGCAGTTGTGGAAGTAGAAGTGCTCCAGATGCTTGAACTCGCCCCGCGCAGCGGAGAACAGCTCCTCGACCAGCCGGATGTGGTCGTCCATCGAGCCGCCGATGTCGAGGAACAGCAGCACCTTCACCGTGTTGTGGCGCTCCGGCACCATCTTCAGGTCCAGCCAGCCGGCGTTGCTGGCGGTGGCGCGGATGGTGCCGGGCAGGTCGAGTTCGCTGGCCGCCCCGGTGCGGGCGAACTTGCGCAGGCGGCGCAACGCCACCTTGATGTTGCGGGTGCCGATCTCGACCTGATCGTCCAGATTCCGGAACTCCCGCTTGTCCCACACCTTCACGGCGCGGCGGTGGCGGGATTCGTGCTGGCCGATGCGCACGCCCTCCGGGTTGTAGCCGTAGGCGCCGAAGGGCGAGGTTCCGGCGGTTCCGATCCATTTGGAGCCACCCTGGTGCCGCCCCTTCTGTTCGGCCAGCCGCTCCGCCAGCGTCTCCATGAGTTTCTGCCAGCCGCCCAGCGCCTGGATCTGCGCCTTCTCCTCCTCGGTCAGGAAGCGTTCGGCCAGCTTGCGCAGCCATTCCTCCGGCAGGTCGACCACGGGGATCTCGTCGCCCTCGACGCCCTCCCTCCCCTCCAGCCCCTTGAAGACCTGTCCGAACACGCGGTCGAAGCGGTCGAGATTGCGCTCGTCCTTCACCAGACAGGCCCGGCTGAGGTAATAGAAGTCTTCGACGCGGAAGTCGGCGACGCCGCGCTTCATGGCCTCCATGAGCGTCAGGTACTCGTTCAGCGAGACCGGCACGCCCGCCTTGCGCAGTTCGAAGAAGAAACCCGTGAACATGCCGCCTCCCCCCGTGGGGTTTCGTCCCCATCCGCCCTCATCGTAGCGCCGACCCGCCAGGAACGCCATGACAGCCCTTCTCGACTTCGCCCGCGCGCTGGAGTTCGCCGCGCACAAGCACATCGACCAGCGCCGCAAGGGCGTGCGCGCCGAGCCCTACCTCAACCACCTGTCGGAGGTGGCGTTCCTCTGCGCCGAGGCGACGGCGGGCAACGACCCGGTGGTGATCATCGCCGCGCTGCTCCACGACACGCTGGAGGACACCGACGCCTCCTATGAGGAAATCGAGCAGCATTTCGGGGCGGAGGTCGCCGGGGTCGTCGCCGAGACCACCGACGACAAGCGGCTGCGCAAGGCGGAGCGCAAGCAGCGGCAGATCGACGCCGCCCCCACCGCCTCCTCCCGCGCCAAGCTGGTGAAGCTGGCCGACAAGGTGTCCAACCTGCGCTCGATGGCGCACAGCCCGCCCGCCGACTGGCCGCTGGAACGGAAGATCGAGTATTTCGAATGGGCGCACGCGGTCGTCGCCGGCCTGCGCGGCACCGACGCCCGGCTGGAATCCCTGTTCGACCGCGCCTATGAGGACGGGCTTGCCGAACTGCGCGGCGACACCGTCTGAGCCTTATCCGCCCGGTTGGTTGATCTGCCGCAGTGTGACTACATCACGGAAGCCTTATAAAAGAGGGACTAGGTTGACCGCCGCGTCAAAGCAAGGTCGCACACCATGTCCCTCCACTCTCATGCTCCCACCGCCCACGACGCCGACCAGCCGCGCGAGCGCTGGTTCGTGCATCGCCCCAAGGTCTACGCCGCCGATGTCCATGGCCGCTTCCGCCGCCTGAAATGGCTGGCGCTGGCGATGCTGCTCGGCGTCTATTACGTCACGCCCTGGCTGCGCTGGGAGCGCGGGCCGGGCATTCCCGATCAGGCGGTGCTGGTCGACATGGTGGGCCGGCGCGCCTACTTCTTCTGGATCGAGATCTGGCCGCAGGAGGTCTATTACCTGACCGGCCTTCTCATCATCGGCGCCTTCGGCATCTTCTTCGCCACCACCCTGCTCGGCCGCATCTGGTGCGGCTACGCCTGTCCGCAGACGGTCTGGACCGACCTGTTCATGTGGGTGGAGCGCAAGATGGAAGGGCCGCGCACCGAGCGCATCCGGCTGGACAAGGCGCCGCTGTCGGCGCGCAAGCTGGGGCTGAAGGCGTCGAAGCACGCCATCTGGCTGGCGATCTCCCTGGTCACCGGCGGCGCCTGGATCTTCTACTTCAACGACGCCCCGACCCTGCTGCGCGAGATCGTGACCGGCGAGGTGTCGTGGAAGGTCCTGGCCTTCGCCGGGCTGTTCGCCGGCACCACCTATTTCTTTGCCGGCTGGGCGCGCGAGCAGATCTGCATCTACGTCTGCCCGTGGCGCAGCTTCCAGGCGGCGATGGTGGACGAGGACACTTACGTCGTCACTTACCAGGACTGGCGCGGCGAAGGGCGCGCGCCGCTGCGCAAGTCGCAGAGCTGGGAGGAGCGGACGGCGGAGGGGCTGGGCGACTGCATCGATTGCAAGCTGTGCGTCCATGTCTGCCCGACCGGCACCGACATCCGCAAGGGCCAGCAGATCTCCTGCATCGGCTGCGGCCTGTGCGTGGACGCCTGCAACGACGTGATGGCCCAGGTCGGGCGCCCCCGCGACCTGATCCTGTTCGACACCCGCTCAAACCAGGTCGCCAAGGCCGACGGTCAGGCCGCCCCGGTGCGGCTGCTGCGCCCGCGCACGGTGATCTACGCCCTCATCATCCTGGTGGTGGCCGGCGCCATGGCGCTCTCCCTGGCAATGCGCCCGACGCTGGACGTCAGCGTGCTGCGCGACCGCGCTCCGCTCTACGTGCAGCAGTCAAACGGCGACGTGCAGAACGCCTACACCATCAAGATCCTGAACAAGACCCACGAGGCGCGGACCTACCGCCTGTCGGTGGAGGGTTTGGCGAACGCCGACCTGTCGGTCGCCAGCGTGGACGCCCAGTCGGGAAGTTCTCTGACCCTGACCGCGGAGGCGGATTCGGTGGCGACCTACCGCATCTTTGTCCGCGTGCCACGGGGCGCCGCAACGCCGGGGTCCACCGACGTGACGGTGGTGGCCCGCGACCTGACGAGCGGCGAGTTCGGCCGACACCGCAGCGTGTTCATGGCCCCGTAGACCGCCGAGCCTTCAGGCAGCCAGCGTCTGGACCCCGAGCGTTCGCATCAGCGTGCCGGGGTCCACGTTGCGACCGGACAGCACGGCGACGGTCCGCCCCTCCGCCGGCACCTTCCCGGCCAGCAGGGCCGCCACCGCGGCGGCACCGGCGCCTTCCGCCACCATGCCGAAGGAGCCATGCAGGGTTCGCATCGCCGCCGCGACCTCCACCTCCTCCACCTCGACCAGGGCGTCCACGAAGCCGGCCAGCAGCGCCTGCGGCAGCTTGCCCAGCGCGTCCACCGCGATCCCATCGGCCAAGGTCGGCCCCCGCCGCCGCGCCAGCCGCACCCCGACCACGGTGACCGACGGCTTGCGCGCCTTCACCCCCGCCGCCATTCCGGCCAGCAAACCGCCGCCGCCCACCGGCACCACCAGCCTGTCAAGGTCCGGGCGGTCAGCCAGCACCTCCAGCCCCACCGTGCCCTGCCCGGCGATCACGTCCGGGTCGTCGTAGGGATGCACGAAGGTCAGCCGCCGCTCCGCCGCCAGTTGCAGCGCGCGGGACTTCGCCTCCCCCACGGTGGACCCGGACAGCACGACCTCGGCGCCCAGCGCCTCCGTCCGTTCGACCTTGCAGCGCGGCGCGGTGACCGGCATGACGATGGTCGCCGCCACCCCGAGCCGCTGGGCGTGCAGCGCCAGACCGGCGGCGTGGTTGCCCGCCGACATGGCGACGACACCCGCCGCGCGCTCCAGCGCCGTCAGGCGCAGCAGGCGGTTCAGAGCGCCGCGCTCCTTGAAGGCGCCGGTCGCCTGGAAGGTCTCCGCCTTCAGCCAGACGTCACGCCCCAGCGTCGGAGCGTGCAGCAGCGGCGTGCGGACGATCCGCCCGCTCAAACGCTCGGCGGCGTCCTCGATGGCGGAGAGGGGGAGCCAGGACGGCAGACGGTCTTCGGTGTCGCGGCGAAAGGAAACGGAAGGCAGACGGGTGGCGTGCGCGGACGGCATCGCGGAAGTCCTCGGGCGGAGGGAACGAACGGGGGGCGGAAAAGGAAGGCGCGAAACCCGGCCCGCGTCAGCGGACCGGGACGATAATTCGCGCAGAGCCCCGCATTCGCTCCGCCAGAGGGCGCAACGCACGCGTGAAGCAACGGGTCAGGGGATCGTGATGAACCGGATTGCGGGTTCCGGAAGACCCAGGGCGCACGGACACGCCTCACTCCACACCAGATTGCGAAAACGAACGCTCGCGGTCCGGCGCCCTCTGTCAGAGCGCCGGGGCGGTAATTCGCATTCGGTTCAGGTGCGGGGTCGATTGCATGGGTCCAGGCTGCCCCAGAAGGACGGCCGCGGTCAAGCGCTTCCTAGCGCGCCTCCCGCTTGGCGAGAAAAGCCAGCCGTTCCAGCAGATGCACGTCCTGCTCGTTCTTCAAAAGCGCGCCGCACAGCGGTGGGATCAGGCTGCGGGCATCCTTGGCGCGCAGGGTCTCAGGGTCCACGTCCTCGACCATCAGCAGCTTGATCCAGTCGAGAAGCTCCGAGGTGGAGGGCTTCTTCTTCAGGCCCGGCACCTCGCGCAGGCTGTAGAACAGCGACATCGCCTCGCGCAGCAGGTCCTGCTTCAGACCGGGATAATGGACGTCCACGATCCGCTCCATGGTGTCGCGGTCGGGGAAGCGGATGTAGTGGAAGAAGCAGCGGCGCAGGAAGGCGTCCGGCAGTTCCTTCTCGTTGTTGGAGGTGATGATGACCAGGGGGCGCCGGGCCGCCTTGACGGTCTGCCGCGTCTCGTAGACGTGGAACTCCATGCGGTCGAGTTCGAGCAGCAGGTCGTTGGGAAACTCGATGTCAGCCTTGTCGATCTCGTCGATCAGCAGCACAGGGGGTTCCGGCGCCTCGAACGCCTCCCACAACTTGCCGCGCACGATGTAATTGCCGATGTCGTGCACCCGCTCCTCGCCGAGCTGGCTGTCGCGCAGGCGGCTGACCGCGTCGTACTCGTAAAGGCCCTGCTGCGCCTTGGTGGTGGACTTGATGTGCCAGGCGAGCAGCGGCTTGTTCAGGGCGCGGGCGACCTCCTGGGCCAGCACGGTCTTGCCGGTGCCGGGCTCCCCCTTCACCAGCAGCGGGCGCTCAAGCGTGATGGCCGCGTTGACGGCCACCATCAGGTCGTCGGTGGCGACGTAGGAGTCGGTGCCGGTAAAGCGCATGCCAGTCGGTTCCGCGGTATTGTTCGTTGACCCGCGCATCCTTCCAGCACGGCGGGCGTCATGCAAGACGGAACCGCCACGGGCCGCCCGGCGTTCCCCCGCGGAAGGAGTCCGTCATGGCGACCGATCCCAATTTCTGGCCCGATTATCTGGAACAGCACCGCGACCCGACGAACCGGGCGTTGCATGTCGCCGGCACACTGTCGGCGGCGGCCTTGCTGACGGTGGGACTGGCCCGCCGCGACTGGCGGGCGCTCGTGGCGGCACCGCTGGTCGGCTACGGCGCGGCGTGGCTGGGCCATTTCCTGGTGGAGCGCAACCGGCCCAGGACGCTGGACGCGCCGCTGGCCTCGCTGGCCGCGGACGTCCGCATGGCCGGGCTCGCCCTCACCGGCCAGTTGGCGCGGGAATACCGGCGCTACGGCATTCCCGACCGCCCTGGCCTCGTGATCCGCCAGCACCCGCCGAGCGCACCCGCTCCGGCTTTGGAGAGGGTAGCGCCGGACGGGACGCGCGGTAGTTAGGAGGCGGCCTTCGCCGCCACCGCCTTCTCGATGGCCTCGACGGCGGCGGGCGCCAGCGCGGCGTCCGGGCCGCCGGCCTGGGCCATGTCCGGACGGCCGCCGCCGCCCTTCCCGCCCAAAGCCTCCGCCCCGACGCGCACCAGATCGACGGCGCTGATCTTGGCCGTCAGGTCGTCGGTGACGCCGACGACGATGGACGCCTTGCCCTCGTTCGAGGCGATCAGAACGACGACGCCGGAACCGACCTGCTTCTTCAGCTCGTCGGCCATCGGCTTCAGGTCCTTGGCCGGCAGGCCCTCGACCACGCGGGCGGCGAACTTGACGCCCGCGATGTCCTTGGCCTCGTTGCCACCCTCGGCCTTGGCGCCACCGCCCATAGCGACCTGACGGCGGAGTTCGGCCAGCTCGCGCTCCATCTTCTTGCGCTCGTCGACCAGCGCGGCGAGGCGCGTCGGGACATCCTCCGGACGGACCTTCAGGACGGACGCCGCCTCGGTCAGCAGATGGTCGCGTTCCGACAGCCATGCCTTGGCGCCGGTGCCGGTCAGCGCCTCGATGCGGCGCACACCCGCGGCGACGGCGCCCTCGGCGACGATCGTGAACAGGCCGATGTCGCCGGTGCGGCGGACGTGCGTGCCGCCGCACAGCTCGATCGAGTAGTCGCGGTCCAGCTCGCCGTGCGGGCCGCCCATGGAGACGACGCGCACCTCGTCGCCGTACTTTTCGCCGAACAGGGCCATTGCGCCGGAAGCGCGGGCCTCGTCCGGGGACATCAGCCGGGTGACGACCTCGCTGTTGCCGAGGATGCGGCGGTTCACCTCATCCTCGACCGCGGCGATGTCCGCCGGGGTCAGGCCGGTCGGCTGGCTGATGTCGAAGCGCAGGCGCTCCTGGGCGACCAGCGAGCCCTTCTGGGTGACATGCTCGCCCAGGCGGCGGCGCAGCGCCTCATGCAGCAGGTGGGTGGCCGAGTGGTTGGCGCGGATGGCCGAGCGGCGTTCCGTGTCGACGCGCAGTTCCACCACGTCGCCGACCTTCAGCGTGCCCTTGGTGACCGTACCGACATGGGCCCAGACGGCGCCCAGCTTCTTCTGGGTGTCGGAGACGGCGACCTCGGTGCCCTCGGCGGAGAAGATCACGCCGGCATCGCCGACCTGACCGCCCGATTCACCGTAGAAGGGCGTCTGGTTCACGATAACCAGCACCTCGTCCCCGACGGCGGCCTGCTCGACGCGGGCGTCGCCCTTGACGATGGCGGTCACCTTGCCCTCGGCGACCTCGGTGTCGTAGCCGAAGAACTCCGTGGCGCCCAGTTCGTCCTTCAACTCGTACCACAGCTTCTCGGTCGTCGCCTCGCCCGAGCCGGCCCAGGACTCGCGGGCCTTGCGGCGCTGCTCGTCCATGGCGGCCTTGAAGCCGCTCTCGTCCACCGGGCGGCCCTGGGTGCGCAGCACGTCCTGGGTCAGGTCCAGCGGGAAGCCGTAGGTGTCGTACAGTTTGAAGGCGACGTCGCCGGGAAGCGGCTGGCCCTCGCCCAGACGACCGACCTCGTCCTCCAGCAGGCGCAGGCCGCGCTCCAGCGTCTGCTTGAAGCGGGTTTCCTCCAGCTTCAGCGTCTCGACGATCAGGGCGCGGGCGCGGTTCAGCTCCGGATAGGCGTCGCCCATCTGCTGGATCAGCGCCGGGACGAGACGGTGCATCAGCGGCTCACGCGCGCCGATCATGTGGGCGTGGCGCATGGCGCGGCGCATGATGCGGCGCAGCACATAGCCGCGCCCCTCGTTCGACGGCAGCACGCCGTCGGCGATCAGGAAGCAGCAGGAGCGCAGATGGTCGGCGATGACGCGGTGCGAGACGGCGTGCGCGCCGTCCGGCGCGGTCTTCGTCGCCTCGGCGGAGGCCACGATCAACGCCCGCATCAGGTCGATGTCGTAGTTGTCGTGCTTGCCCTGGAGCACGGCGGCCAGACGCTCCAGCCCCATGCCGGTGTCAATCGACGGCTTCGGCAGGGCGATCAGGTCGTCGGGACCGCGCTGCTCATACTGCATGAACACGAGGTTCCAGATCTCGATGAAGCGGTCGCCGTCCTGGTCGGGCGAGCCCGGAGGACCGCCGGCGATGTGCGGGCCGTGGTCGAAGAAGATCTCCGAGCAGGGGCCGCAGGGACCGGTGTCGCCCATGCGCCAGAAATTGTCGTCGGTCGGGATGCGGATGATGCGGTCGTCCGACAGGCCGGCGACCTTGCGCCAGATGCCCGCCGCGTCCTCGTCGGAGCTGTGGACGGTGACCAGCAGCTTGTCCGCCGGCAGCCCGAACTCCTTCGTCACGAGGTTCCAGGCGAAGGCGATCGCGTCGTCCTTGAAGTAGTCGCCGAACGAGAAGTTGCCCAGCATCTCGAAGAAGGTGTGGTGCCGCGCCGTGTAGCCGACATTGTCCAGGTCGTTGTGCTTGCCGCCCGCGCGCACGCATTTCTGCGAGGTGGTGGCGCGCGAATAGGGCCGCTGCTCCGCCCCAGTGAAGACGTTCTTGAACTGCACCATGCCGGCGTTCGTGAACATCAGCGTCGGGTCGTTGCGCGGAACCAGCGGCGACGACTCCACGATCTGGTGGCCGTTCTTCGCGAAAAAGTCCAGGAACGTGCGGCGGATGTCGTTGGCGGTCTTCATAAGCTGTCCAGGCTCCGGCTACGGTCGGCTACAGTCGGCGGCGCGGCCTTGTCGCGGCCGAACCGTGCTTTTAACGTGAGTTGGTGTGGCTGTCCACAGAGTGCCCGCCACTCCCCTGCGCGGCGACAGGCCGCGTGGACGGAGCGCCACACATTTGCATGATCGTCGGCGCGGACGGGCGGTGGAATCGGCCACGGCCCGTCCGCCAATAAGGAGGCTCGACGGATGAGAAAGATCCTCGAACTCCTGATCCTGCTGTTGCGGGCGCTCAAGCTGCTGCTTGAGATCCTGAACCGCTAGGACCGGGCCGGCGGACGGGTGCGGCAACACCCGTCCGCCCAGCCTGAATGTAAGGTCTTTCCAGCCGTCCGGCAAGACGGCGAAAGCCCCTCCCCGGCGGACCGGAGAGGGGCTTTCACACACGAAACCGGCTTGCCGCCCGGGATCACTCCGGCGTGGCGGCCTCGCCGTCGGCCTCCGGGGTACCCATCATGGCGTCGGCGACAAGGCCGGCGTTGCCGCGGATCTTCGCCTCGATGGCGTCGGCCGTGGCCGGGTTGTTGCGCAGGTAGTTCTTGGCGTTCTCGCGGCCCTGGCCGATCCGGGTGCCGTCGTAGCTGAACCACGCGCCCGACTTCTCCACCACGCCGGCCTGGATTCCGAGGTCGAGAAGCTCGCCGACCTTCGACACGCCCTCGCCGTACATGATGTCGAACTCGACCACTCGGAACGGCGGGGCCATCTTGTTCTTCACCACCTTCACGCGCGTCTGGTTGCCCACCACCGTCTCGCGGTCCTTGATCGCGCCGATGCGGCGGATGTCCAGACGGACGGAGGCGTAGAACTTCAGCGCGTTGCCGCCGGTCGTCGTCTCCGGGTTGCCGAACATCACGCCGATCTTCAGGCGGATCTGGTTGATGAAGATCACCAGGCAGTTCGACTTGGCGATGGAGCCGGTCAGCTTGCGCAGCGCCTGACTCATCAGGCGGGCGTGCAGGCCGACGTGGCTGTCGCCCATCTCACCTTCCAACTCGGCGCGCGGCACCAATGCTGCCACCGAGTCGACCACCAGCACGTCGACGGCGCCGGAGCGCACCAACGTGTCGGCGATCTCCAGAGCCTGCTCACCGGCGTCGGGCTGGGAGATCAGCAACTCGTCCACGTTCACGCCCAGCTTGCGGGCATAGGACGGGTCCAGGGCGTGCTCCGCGTCCACGAAGGCGCAGGTGCCGCCGCCCTTCTGGGCCTGGGCGATGGCGTGCAGCGCCAGCGTCGTCTTGCCCGAGCTTTCCGGCCCGTAAATCTCGATGATGCGGCCGCGCGGCAGGCCGCCGATGCCCAGCGCGATGTCGAGGCCGAGAGAGCCGGTGGAAACGACCTCCGTCTCGACCGTGTTCTCGCGGGCGCCGAGCTTCATGATCGAGCCCTTGCCAAAGGCGCGCTCGATCTGCGCCAGAGCGGCATCCAGGGCCTTCTGCTTATCCATGGAATCCTTCTCGACCAAACGAAGCTGTGCGGACGACATGCCCGTCTCCCCTTGTTAGATCACATCCGCGGCCCCAGGGCCAACGATCTCACCAACGGTCATTCGGTGAGAGGAAATGTACCAGCTTTGTTCCTCTGCGCAAAGCCCTAAGTTCCGCGAATGTTCTCATCGTAAGTTAGGAACGATTCGGCGCCGTGCAACGGAATTCCAACTGCGGCGTTCAAGAGGAGATGCTCCGCCAACGCCTCCCGAAGAGCTACGCATGACGACCGTCCACTCCACACTCGACCGCATGATCGACCGCCTCACCACCCAGCGCGTCGCCCTCGGCTGGGCCGCCGGCTGCGTTGCGGGAACCCCTGGTCTGGTGATGGAGATCGGCCTGGGCAAGGGCCGCACCTACGACCATCTGCGCAGCCTGTTCCCACCACGCGACATCCTGGTCTTCGACATGTGGGCGCGCGTTCCCGCCGCCCTGCGGCCGGACGAGGACCGGCTTTTCCTCGGCGATTTCCGGGACACGCTGCCCGCCGCGGCGGAGCGCTTCCGCGGTGCGGTTCGGCTGGCCCACGCCGACATCGGCAGCGCGCAGGAAGACGACGAGGACGGCATCCGCCAGTGGATCGGCAGGCTGGTCGAACCCTTCCTGGCGCCGGGCGCGCTCGTCCTGTCGGACCGCCCTATCGGCACCGGCCGTCACGGGTGGGAGGCTCTCGACGTTCCGGGAACGGAACGCTGGGCCTATCACGGCTGGCGCGTCGGATAGACGGCGCCGCGGCCTCCCAGGCCACCGCTATTTGCCGTCCCGGATGACCTCCTTCACCTTGGATGCCAACTGCTTCAGGGAGAAGGGCTTGGGCAGGAAGTGGGCGACCTCGACCCCGTCGATCTCGCCCAGCCGGTCCTCGGCGTAGCCGGAGATGAAGATCACCCGCATGTCGGGCCGCACCTGCCGGACATGGCGAGCCAGGGTCGGTCCGTCCATCTGCGGCATCACCACGTCGGTGATCAGCAGGTCGATGCGGTTGCCGTCCGTGCCGATCTGCTGCAGCGCGGCCTCGCCGTTCTTGGCCTCCAGGACCTGATAACCCTTGTTGCGCAACGCGCGGGCGGAGAAGACGCGCACGGCGTCCTCGTCCTCCACCAGCATGATCGTGCCGGAGCCGGTCAGGTCGCTGCCGCGCCGCTCGCGCGGCTCGCCCTGGTCGGGACGGGCCTCGCCCTTGTGGCGGGGCAGCAGGATGCTGAAGGTCGTCCCCTCCCCCTTCTCCGACTCGACCAGCACGAAGCCGCCGGTCTGGCGGACAATGCCGTAGACGGTGGACAGCCCCAGGCCGGTGCCGGACCCCACGCCCTTGGTGGTGAAGAAGGGCTCGAAGATGCGCTGGAGATTCTCCTTCGGGATGCCGCAGCCGGTGTCGATCACCTCGATGGACACGTAGTCGCCGGCCGGAATGGTCTCGTGCTCGCGGCGCTGCGCCTGTTCCACCACATGGTTGGAGGTGACGATGGTCAGCCGCCCGCCACCAGCCATGGCGTCGCGCGCGTTGACCACAAGGTTGATGATGACCTGCTCGAGCTGGTTCTGGTCCACCTTGACGTAGCCGATGTCGCGGCCGTGGAGCATCTTCAGCTCGATGTTCTCACCGATCAGCCGGCGCATCAGGTTGCCAAGCTCGGCCAGCACATCGGTCACGCTGAGGATGCGCGGCTGCAGCGTCTGCTGGCGCGAGAAGGCCAGGAGCTGCCGCACGAGGTTGGCCGCGCGGTTGGCGTTCTGCTTGATCTGCATGATGTCGCTGAAGGACTGGTCGCCCGGCTTGTGGCGCAGCAGCAGCAGATCGCAGAAGCCGATCATCGCGGTCAGCAGGTTGTTGAAGTCGTGGGCGACGCCGCCGGCCAGCTGGCCGACCGCCTGCATCTTCTGCGACTGGGCGAACTGGGCCTCCAGCCCCTTGCGCTCGGTCATGTCGATGAAATGCAGGATCAGCCCCGCCGCCCCTTCCGGCCCCACCCCTCCGAGCCGCCGCGCGTAGAGCTGGGCCACCAGCTCGCGCCCGCCGGTCAGCCTGACCTCCAGCGGGGCGGCGGGGTCGGAGCCGCCCTGCACGGCGGTCAGCCGCTCGGACACCATGGCGCGCTCCGCCGGGACGATCAGGTCGGCCATTGTCCGCCCGAGGACATTGCCGGCCTCGCTGCCGATCAGCGCCAGGAAGGCCTGGTTGCACTCGGCCAGCCGCCCGCCCTCGTCCACCAGGGCGATGCCGATCGGCGCGTCCTCGAAGAAGCGCTGGAAGCGCTGCTCGGACAGGCGCAGGGCCTCCTGCCACTCGCGTTCCGGCGTCAGGTCGCGCACGACGGAGCGGGTGTGCGAAATCCGCCCGTCCTCGCCCCTCACCACGCTCTGCGCGACATAGGCCTGGAAGCGGCGGCCCTGGAGCCCGTCCATGGCGATCTCGCCGCGCTGCTCCAGCCCGCCGCCCTCCAGGAAGTCGTAGGGAGCGGAAACGGCGGGCGGATGGGCCAGAACGTCGTGAAGGCGGCGCCCGCCCTCGACCAGATCCTCCGGCGCGCAGCCCAGCCACTTCGCCAGGGTCGCGTTGACGAACTGGAAGTGCCCGTCCTGGTCCACCGAGAAGAAGCCGATCGGCGCGTGGTCCATGAAATCGACGAGCTGGGTCTGCTCGCGCCGCGTCACCTGCTCCAGCTCCCGCCGCGCGGTGATGTCCTCGACGCGCCACATCACC
The DNA here is from genome assembly GCF_022023855.1 of Azospirillum brasilense. Taxonomy (NCBI): domain Bacteria; kingdom Pseudomonadati; phylum Pseudomonadota; class Alphaproteobacteria; order Rhodospirillales; family Azospirillaceae; genus Azospirillum; species Azospirillum brasilense. Next base: position 1,880,361 of record NZ_CP059449.1, on the reverse strand, counting down.
GCCCCGGCGTGTCCATCGATGGGCTGCCCCTGGATGCGGCGCCACTCGGCAGCGCGCCCCTGCTGGCGGACCACCAGCTCAATGGAGCCGGAATAGCCGCCCTTCACCCGCTCGCAAAGGCGGCGGAAGGCGTCGGCGCTGTCCGCATCGTCGGCGAACTGGCGTTCGAGCGCACGCAGCGGCGGCTCGCCCTCGCTCCAGCCGGTCAGCGAGCGGAAGGTGCTGTTGACGAAGACCACATGCCCTGCGCCGTCGCAGACAAGCTGGCCGGAGGGAAGCCCCTCCAGCGCGCTGCCCAGCAGGGAACCGACGCGGGCCACCCGCCGCCGCGCGCGGACCATGCGGATCGCCAAAGCCAAGGCTCCCGCTCCCGCGGTGGTCAGGCCGGCCCAGGCCAGCGGGTCGCGGTCCAGAACCACCCCAGTCCCCGCGGCGACCAGCCCGGCCAGAAGAAGGACCGCCAGAACCGCGGTGGCGAAGCCGCCGCCGGGCCGTTCCCCCACCCCCGCGGCACCATCGGGGCGGTGGCCGGCGGGAGCGCTGTCGGCAAAGGAAGAGGTCGTGTCGTCCACCGGAACTCCAGGTCAGCCGTTCGCTGCAAGGAAAGGTCCGGGAACGGTCCTCAGTTCCGCACCGCGCGTCCTTTCAGCTTGAAGACATAGGTAATGACTTCCGCCACCGCGCGATAGTGCTCGGACGGAACCTCCTCGTCGATATCGCATGCGGCATAGAGCGCTCGGGCGAGGGGCGGATTCTCCATCACCGGCACGCCGTTCTCCTCGGCGATCTCGCGGATCTTGAAGGCGACGGCGTCGGCGCCCTTCGCCACCACCATCGGGGCACCCATGGTGGTGGAGTCGTATTTCAGCGCGACGGCGAAGTGGGTCGGGTTGGTCACCACCACGTCGGCACTGGGCACCGCCGCCATCATGCGCTTGCGCGCCCGCTCGAACCGCAACTGGCGGATGCGTCCCTTCACATGCGGGTCGCCTTCGGCCTGCTTGTGCTCGTCCTTCACCTCCTGCTTGGTCATGCGCATCTTCTTGTCGAAGCTGTGGCGCTGCCAGAACAGGTCTGCCCCGGCGATCAGGGTCAGGATGGCCAGCACGCCGGCCAGCAGTCGGAAGGTCAGTCCGTCCATCTCGCGGAGCAGCAGCAGCATGTCGATGCCGATGAAATGCTCGATGGTCAGCATCATCGGCTGAAGCGCGATGTAGGCGACGACGCCGACCACCGCGACCTTGGCCAAGCTCTTCAGCAGATCGACCCCTTTCTGGGCGCTGAACAGGTTGGCGATGCCGGAGATCGGATTCAGCTTGCTGAATTTCGGCGTGATCAGTTCCCAGGAAACGTTGAAGCCTTTCTGCCCGATGGTGCCGATCACCCCGGCGAACAGCAGGAACAGGATCGGCAGCCACAGCGCCCATAGGATGTCCTTCATCACCCGCATCAGCACCGCGCCGACTCCGCCCTGGTCCATGGGGATCTGGTCCAGGTTCTCGAAAAAGAAGTTCAGGCGGGGCACCATGCCCTTCAGCGTTCCAGGCAGAATCGTGATCAGGATCACCAGCGCAGCGGCAATCATCAGCCAATTGCCGATTTCCTGCGTCATCGCATACTGACCCTGCTTATGGGCCTCATCGAGCTTCTTTTGCGTAGGGTCTTCTGTTTTGGATGATTCATCCGCGTCTTCGGACACCGGATCTCTCCCCGCTCAGCCCGGTCTCAGGAAATCGACGAAGGCGGCCTCGAAATGGGTCAGCCAGAACATCATCATCGCGGCCAGCGTCAGGGCGAACATGAACAGCCCCAGCGCGACCTGCAGCGAGGTGAACAGGAAGAACACCTGAATCTGCGGCGCCAGCTTGTTCAGCAGACCCAGCGCCAGCGCGAACAGCATGCCCGAGATCAGGAACGGCGCCGACATCTGCACGCCGAGCACGAATGACTTGCCGACCAGTTGCCCGACCACGTTCGCCATGTCGTCGATGGGGATCGGAGCCCCCGGAGCGAAAGTGGAATAGCTGTCCACCACCGCCATAATGAGCAGATGATGAAGGTTGGTGATGAAGATCAGCAGCAGCCCGAGCCACCCCATCAGGGCGCCGGGCAGCGATCCCTGAGACGCCATGGCCGGGTTGAACATCTGGGCGTTCGACAGGCCGGACTGAAGCGCGATGATCGTCCCGGCCACCTCCAGCGCGCCCATCAGCAGGCGGGCGACGGTGCCCATGAAGATGCCGACGGTCACCTCCCCGGCGATCAGCACGAACAGGCGGAAGATGTTGTCGGGCATCGGCGGCATGCGGTCGCCCAGCACCGGCGCCACCAGAACGCTGACCGCGACGGAAAAGAGAAGGCGCGTGCGGGTGGAGACGAAGGCGTCGCCGATGGTCGGCATGATGCTGAAGGCCGTCCCGACGCGCGCGAAGACCAGCAAACAGAGGAAGATCTGATCGCCCAGAAACTGCTGAAGCAGGTTCATCCGCCGCCGCCGGGCAGATTTCCGGCGTTGGGGACGCTGTTGGCGCCGGTGCCGATGGCGACGATGCGGTCGGCGACCTCATGCTCGAAAAAGGACCGCAACTCGCCCAGCATGAAGGGCATCAGCAGGATCGACAGGCCGAAGACCAGAAGGACCTTCGGCACCATGGCCAGCGTCTGCTCGCTGATCTGGGTGACCGCCTGGAACACTGAAATCACCGTGCCGACCACCATCATGGCGACCAGCACCGGCGCCACCACGAACACCAGCGTGACGATGGAGGTGCGGCAGATCTCGATGACGTCGGTTTCGCTCATGATGCTTGGCTCGGGGCGCTTCTGCTCAGGGTCGGCAAGCCGCCGTCAGATCGGCATGCGCAGGATTTCCTGATAGGCCGACAGCACCTTGTCGCGCACGGCGGTGACGGTCTGCAGCGTCACCTCGGCGTTGGTGACGGCCTGGACGACGTCGGTCAGGTCGGCCTGCCCGACGGCGGCCCGGGCGGTCATCGTCTCGCCCTGCTTCAGGTCGCCGATGACCTCCTTGGCGGTCTGCTCCAGAACGTCGCCGAAGCTGACGCCGTTGCGCGGGGCCATGCCCGGCCCGGTCGTGGAGGCGGCCGTGTTCGCGTAGGCCGCGGCGGCGTTGATCGGGTTGACCATGGGACGTGCGTCCTTCCTTCAGAAAAAGCGTCGCGGCGTCAGGCGCGGAGAATGTCGATGGTGCGCGTCAGCATTTGGCGGGCGCTGTCCACCGCCGACAGGTTGGCCTCGTAGGAGCGCTGCGCCTCGCGCATGTCCATCGCCTCGACCACCGAATTGACGTTGGGCAGCAGCACGTAGCCGTCGGCATCCGCAGAGGGGTGCGAGGGGTCGTAGCGCCGCTCGAAGTCCTTCTTGTCGACGTCGATCTTGGCGACGCGGACCAGATCGACTCCCATCTGGCGGTCCAGGGCGTTCTGGAACATCACGACCTTGCGCCGGTAGGGCAGATCGCCCGGCGTTTCCGCCGTGGTGTTGGCGTTGGCCAGATTTTCCGCGATGGTCTTCAGGCGCGTGCCCTGCGCCTTCATGCCGGACGCGGACACCGCCATCGACGTGTAGAGATCCATGTTCCGCCTCCTTCTCCCTGAACCCCGCCGCTCCTTAACCGCCGCTGCGGATGGAGGACCGGATCAGGTTGACCTGCTTCTTGTAGAGGTTCGTGATCGTCTGAAAGTCCATGCCGGTCTGGCCCTGCTTCAGCATCTGCTCTTCCAGGACCACGTTGTTGCCGTCCGGCGCCGTCTCGTAGGGATTGCGCTGGCGCTGCTCCTGGTTCAGCCCGCCCGTGCCACGCGTCCCCTGGAGGTGCGAGGCGTTGGTCGCGTTGGGCTGGAGGCGGCGGCTGTCGGACAAGGCGTCGCGGAAGGTGAAGGGCTTCAGGTCGCGGCCCTTGTAATCCGGCGTGTCGGCGTTCGCAATGTTCTGCGCGATCACGTTCTGGCGTTCGGTCAGCCAGCCCATCTTGCGCGACATCAGCTTGAAGAGGCCGAGGTTTTCGAGATTCATCGCCGGGTTCCGGTCTGAGGGCCTGCCGCCCGGACGCGCGAAGGCGCGCACCAAGGCGGGCGGGATGCATCACAGCATTCCGATCTTCCGCCGTTTCAGTTAATCAAAGATGAATCCAGCCCACGGCATCGCTCCGTTCTTAACCCGTCGCGCTTGAGCTTCATGCTTCGTTAAGCATGTTCCGCCAGGATGCGCCCATCGACACAGGCCATCCGGCAGGAGCCCCTTGTCCGAGCCGACTCCCAACCACCGCCCCCTTCCCAACCGGCCCGTCGCGGTCGCGCTGAAGTATGAGCTGGGCGACCAGTCCCTGCCCCGCGTGGTCGCCACCGGCAAGGGCCATGTGGCCGAACAGATCCTGGAACTGGCCTTCGCCAACGGCGTGAAGGTGCGCGAGGACGCCGACCTCGTGCAGATCCTGTCGGCGGTGGACATCGACTCGGAAATCCCCATCGAGGCCATCGCCGCCGTGGCCGAGATCCTCGCCTACGTCTACCGCGCCAACGGCACGCTGCCGCCTCCTGCGGAACCGGCCACCGGAGAGGCTCCGTGACAGACACAGCGACACTCCGCCGGGACATCCAGGCTTTGGCCGCGGCGCTGGAGGAGACCCGCGACCAGATGGAGGCCGGACTGACGGCGGACCTCACCGGGCTCGACACCCGTGTCGCCACCCTGTGCGCCGAGGCGCGGTCCGCCGGCGGCGACACCGAGCTGGCCGCCGCCCTGGAAGGCCTTCTCCCGGCGCTCGACGCCGTCGCGGCGGCGCTGACCCGCCAAAGGGAAACGCTGGCCGCCGCCGCCGAAGGGCGTCACGATCCCCACTCGGCGCGCCAGCGTGCCAGCGCCGCCTATGGCCGCGGCACCTCCGCCGCGCCCGCCGACCTCCCGTCCGACCCGCCGGCCACGCCGTCCTGACAGAGCTGACCTGATCCATGGGCCTCGACCAGTACATCCAATTCGTTCTCGCCCTCGCCTTCGTCATCGCGCTGATCGTGCTGGTGGCCTGGGTGATGCGCCGCATCGGTTTCGGCGGCATGACCGCCACGTCGGGGCGCCAGCGTCGGCTGGGCGTCGTCGAGGTGCTGCCGCTCGACGGCAAGCGCCGTCTGGTGCTGGTCCGCCGCGACGACCGCGAGCATCTGCTGCTGCTGAGCGCCTTCGGCGACCAGGTGGTCGACCAGACGCCGCGCGGCGGTTTCCCGGGTGCGTTGGCCGAAGCCTCAGCTCCGACGTCCGCTGCTCCGCCGTCCACCGCTCCGTTGTCCACCGCCCTGCCGCGCGCCGGGGACCGGTCGTGAGGTCCGGCACGGGCATGGCGGGACGGCTGGTGTTCGCCGGCCTGCTGGCGCTGGCGCTCGGGGTGGCCGGGGCGCTGGCCGCCGGGCCGGCATTGGCGCAGAGCATGACCTTCGACCTGGGCGACGCCGGGGGATCGACCACCGGGCGCATCGTCCAGATGGTCGCGCTGATCACCGTGCTGTCGCTGGCGCCGTCGATCCTGATCATGATGACGGCCTTCACCCGCATCGTCATCGTCCTGTCCTTCCTGCGCTCGGCGCTGGGCATCCAGCAGGTGCCGCCGAACACGGTGCTGATGTCGCTGGCGGTCTTCCTGACCTTCTTCGTCATGGCCCCGGTGTTCGAGCGTTCCTACAACCAGGGCATCCAGCCCCTGATCAACCAGGACATCGACGAGACGGAGGCGTTCCGCCGCACGGTCGCCCCGTTGCGCGAGTTCATGCTGAAACACACCAGCGAGAAGGACCTGCGCCTGTTCATGGACATGGCGCGCATCGAGAACGTGGCGGACGCTGAGCAGACCCCGCTGCACGTGCTGGTTCCCGCCTTCATGATCTCGGAGATCAAGCGGGCCTTCGAGATCGGCTTCCTGCTGTTCCTGCCCTTCCTGATCATCGACATGGTGGTGTCGTCGATCCTGATGTCGATGGGCATGATGATGCTGCCGCCGACCATGGTGGCGATTCCGTTCAAGATCATCTTCTTCGTGCTGGTGGACGGCTGGTACCTGATCGCCGGATCGCTGGCGCGCAGCTTCGGCACGCTCTGAACAGGGTGGCCACGGCCTCCGGCACAGATCGTCGCAGGTGAAACCGCCTGCGGACGGGCGCATCGGCTTGCGCTAGTATTGGATCCGGGAAGAGCGTAAGAGGATCGGCCCGCGCGAGCGCACCGACCGCCGCCGTACCCGCAGCTTGTGGCTTCTTCGTCCCCCGCTCGGACTCCCAACGGACCCCCTCCACGTCCCACATGTCAGACACGACCCTGAAAGCCGCGGCACCCGACAAGGGCAGGCTGGCCGCGCTCACCCTCGGTGCGCTTGGCGTCGTTTACGGCGACATCGGCACCAGCCCGCTCTACACGCTGCGCGAATGCTTCTCGCCGGAGCATGGGCTCGCCCTGACGCCGCAGAACATCCTGGGCATCATGTCCATGGTCTTCTGGGCGCTGGTGCTCGTGGTCACGGTGAAATACGTGCTGTTCGTCATGCGCGCCGACAACAAGGGCGAGGGCGGCATCCTGGCCCTGCTGGCGCTGGCGACCAACAGCCGGCCGGATTCCACCGGGCGGCTGTCCGGCCTGATGGCGATGGGCCTGTTCGGCGCCGCCCTGTTCTACGGCGACGGCATGATCACCCCGGCCATCTCCGTCCTCTCCGCGGTGGAGGGGCTGGAGGTGGCGCAGCCGGCGCTGGAGCGGGTCGTGGTGCCGGTGACCGTGGGCATCCTGATCGCCCTGTTTGGAATCCAGAGCCGCGGCACCGAGAAGGTCGGCCGGCTGTTCGGCCCGATCATGGTCGCGTGGTTCGCCACGCTAGGCCTGCTCGGCCTGATCGAGCTGGTCAAGGAACCGCAGGTCCTGGCCGCGCTCGACCCGCGCCACGCCGTTCATTTCTTCGCCTCGAACGGCTGGATCGGCTTCCTGGTGCTGGGCGCCGTCGTTCTGGCCGTCACCGGGGGCGAGGCACTCTACGCCGACATGGGCCATTTCGGCCGCCGCCCCATCAAGGTGGCTTGGCTGGCCGTGGTGCTGCCCGCGCTGCTGCTGAACTATTTCGGCCAGTGCGCCCTGCTGCTGAGCGATCCCACGGCGGTGCGCAGCCCCTTCTACCTGCTGGTGCCGGAGTGGGGCCTCTATCCGATGATCCTGCTGTCGACCTGCGCGGCGGTGATCGCCAGCCAAGCGGTGATCTCCGGCGTCTTTTCACTGACCCGGCAGGCGGTGCAGCTCGGCCTGTGCCCACGGCTGGACATCCGCCATACCTCGCAGGAAGAAGGCGGACAGATCTACATCCCGCGGGCCAACTGGGGCCTGCTGTTCGCCGTCATCGGTCTGGTCGTCTGGTTCGAATCCTCCAGTCGGCTGGCGACCGCCTACGGCATCGCGGTGACCGGCGACATGGTCATCACCACCATCCTGGCGCTGGTCGTGGCGCATCGCCGCTGGAACTGGAGCCTGCCCGTCTGTCTGGCGCTGGGCGCGCTGTTCCTCAGCGTCGACTTGGCGCTGTTCCTCGCCAACGCCGTGAAGATCCCGCACGGCGGCTGGGTGCCGCTGGTCATCGCCGCGGTAACGCTGGGGCTGATGTCGACGTGGCGCCGCGGCCGCGCCGTCCTGAACCGCCGGCTGGCCGAGGATTCCCTGCCGCTGGATGGCTTCATCAAACGGCACGCCAAGTCCTCCGACATCCAGCGGGTGAAGGGCACGGCGATCTTCCTGACCTCCAGCGCCGACACGGTGCCCATCGCCCTGCTGCACAACCTGAAGCACAATCAGGTGATGCACGAGCGCATTGTCTTCCTGACCGTGATGGTCGAGGACGTGCCCCGCGTTCCCGCCAAGGAGCGCGTCGTGCTGGAGGGGCTCGCCGACGGCTTCTACCGCCTGACGGTGCGCTACGGTTTCTCGCAGGAGCCGAACATCCCCAAGGCGCTGCGGCTGTGCAAGGCGTTCGGGCTGGAGTTCGACGTGATGACGACCTCCTTCTTCCTCGGCCGCGAGACGCTGATCCCCCGCATCAACCCGCAGATGGCCCAGTGGCGGGAGAAGCTGTTCGTCGTGATGTCGCGCACCGCGGTCAGCGCCACCGACTTCTTCAAGATCCCGCCGAACCGCGTGGTCGAGCTGGGCACCCAGGTACAGCTCTGAGGGTTTGCCGCCGCGCCAATGAAAAAGCCCCTTTCCGATGGAAAGGGGCTTTTTCGTGGAAGAGCGGGGTCAGGCTGCAGGCTTGTGTGGTGGATTGACCGGTGCCATCAGCGCCGAAAAACGCTGATCCATGGATGGCAGCCACGTCAGCATGATGGACATCTGCCCCTTCAACTCGCGGAGGTCGCCCTCCATAGCGCGCTCACGCTCCCCGTCGATCCGTTGAGTAGCGATGATCTGGTCCAGCTTCGACAGGATTTCCGATTCGCGGTCCATCACCGAATCCCCTGGGACGCATGCATTCCGATGCAAAACCCTAACATGACTTCCCGTCCCGGTCGAATCGGGAGAAGGACCTAGTTGATCGCCGCGCTCTGCTTGCCGCGGTAGTTCTTCAGGAACTTCTGGAACACGTCCACCTCGGCGACGCGGGAACGCACGGTGTTGACGTCGATCAGGCCCAGCGCCTGCTCCGGCCGGGTCAGCACGCGGAAGGCGTCGACGTCGGGACCGTTGGTCATCGCCGAGCCGAACTCCTTGCGCAGCAGGTTCAGGTTCGTACCGTCCCCGGCCAAGGCCAGGGCCACCGCGCGGTTCAGGACGAGTTGCGAGGTCGCCGGGTTGATCGGCTGGGTCGGCGGCGGCGGCGGGCCGATCAGCTTGTTCAGGGCAAAGGCCGCGGCCTCCCACTTCTGGGCGCGCCACGCGATGTCCACCCGCAGCGAGTTGGCCGGCTTGCTGTCGTCCTCGGAGAGCAGCAGCAGCGCCTCGTCGCCGCGGCCCAGCTCGGCCAGCGCCTTGGCCTGCATCAGGCGGCGCTCGCCCACCAGATCCGTCGGCAGGTTCGGCACGTTGGACAGCTCCAGCGCGCGCAGGGCGTCCTCCGGCTTGTTGTCGAGCAGCCGGACGGAGGCGAGCCGGGTGCCGACGCGCGCCTTGTCCTCGCCGGACAGGCGGTATTCCACCTGATGCTGCAGCAGGTCGGCGGCGCGGTTCAGCAGGTCCACCGAGATCAGCCGCTCGGCGAGCTGCCGGATCACCTCGTCTCCCGCCTCGCCCACCGGGGTCAGCTCGCGGAACTGGTCGTAGAGCTGGAGCGCCTCGATGGTCGGCAGCTTCTGCGCCCCGTCCTTGTAGAGGTCGGCGAAGATGCGCGACATCTCGCGGGTGATCTCCTCCGCCCGCGGCGTGTCGGCGACCAGCGCGGCGGTCTCCTTCATGGCGTTGAAGCCATCGGCGTACTGGCCGGCAGCGATCAGCACCTCGCCCATGCGCTGGCGGATCTGCATCTCCAGCTCGTCGCCGCGCCATGTGAAGGTCAGTCCGGCCAGCCGCTCCGCCGCGGCGGGCGGCGACATGCGGCCTTCCGCCAGTTGCAGGTTCACCAGCGCCAGCCCGGCCTTGGCCCGGTAATAGCGGTCGAGGCTGTTGTAGGAGGCGGTCAGCTGCTCCAGCGCCCGCTCCGGCTCGTTGGTCTGGGCGTAGTAGAGGCCGCGGAGGTACTGGACATCGGGCCGCTCCTCGGCGTCCGTGCCCCCACGCTCGACGATGCGGTCGAGCAGCCGCTTGGCAAAGGGCGCGTCGCCGGTCTTCAGCGCGGCCTCGGCGGCGCGGGTCGCCAGCTTGGTCAGGATCGGGTCGGGGTAGGAATTCAGGATCGGCGCCGCCGCCTTGAAACCGGCCTGGGCCGCCGGCCAGTCGTTGCGGTCCGCCGCGATGGCGGCGCGCCACAGCGCGGCCTCGCCGTTGTTGGCGAGGTTCGGATGGGCGAAATCCTCCGCCGCGGCATCGGTGTTTCCCGCCAGGAAGCGCGCCGCCCCGCGCAGGGCGCGGAACTCCGGCCAGCCTTCCAGGTCGGGCTGGGCCTCCTGCAACACGTCCATCATGCCGATGGCCTCCTGCCCGAAGCCGTTCGCCAGATAGAAGCGGGCGAGGTCGAGCTGGGCGCGGGGCCGTTCGGAATCCGGCGCGTTGACGATGTTGAGCTGAAGGTTCTGCCGCGCCTCGGTGTAATGGTCGAGGTCGCCCTTCTTCCAGGCCGGCAGGTCGAACAGGCGGCGCCCGGAGGGCACCGGCTTCGGGTCTGTGGGCGGAGTCAGCGTGTTGGACGCGCCGCCGGGGGACGGCTTCGGCGGCAGCGAGGCCGTCTGCGCCGATGCCACCGGGCGGTTTCCGGCGTCGGCCATGGGCGACAGGTGAAGGCCCCCCGCCGCGGTCACCTCCACCCCTTCCTTCACCGGGCGCACGGTGATGGCGTCCGCGATGGGCCGGACGACGACGCCCTGGTAGCTGGGCAGCAGTTCCAGGTCGGCGTAGCGGTGCGATTCGGGGATGGCGTTGCCGGGAGCCGGCAGCGGAACGACCTGGAGGCGGTCGCCGACGTCGGGGTCGGACAGCGTCACCACGGTCGCCGCGTCCGCGGCGCGCACCAGCAGACGGGCGCCCAGCAGGAAATCCGGCTCCGGATCGATCTTCAGCTCGAAGGGCGGCGTGCCGGTCAGGCGGCTGGTCGGCGTGATCTTCCAGCTCGTCCCCTGCCGTTCGATCTTCGGCCAGACCAGCGCGCCGATCCTGGTGCGGAAGGCACTGCCGCCGGTGGCCGGCACCGGCTCGATCGCGCCGACCGTCCCGGCCCCGCCGATGGCCTTTCCGGCGCCGATGGGCAGGGGCTTGTCGAACACGATGTAAAGATGGCCGGCGCGCGGGTAGACGGCGATGGAGGCTGGGCCACCCGCGTCAAAGACCAGCGTCGGCCCCTGCGGCTCGGCTTTCGCCGGATCGGGTTTGGCCCCTTCGGGTTTGGTGGGCGCAGGAGCCGCCGCGACCTCCTTCGCCGGGGGAGGCGCCGCAGCCGGCCGTGCGGCGGCCGGGGGTGTCGCGGGTTGCGGGGCTGCGGCTGCGGCCGAGGGTGGACGCACCGTGGTCGTGGTGGCGCCGGGCGGCGGCGCACTCGCCGCGTCGCCCGTCGGCAGACCGGCGCGCGTGCCCGGATTCTGCACGTCGATCACCACGGACCGGCCGGACTTGCTGTCCTTGATCTCGGCGTCCTGCGGCACGGCGAAGGTCACCGCCAGCGCGCCGTTGGCCTGCAGGAACTGCTCCACGTTCTGGATGTTGCGCAGCGCCGTCCTCGCCACCGGCGCCAGATCGGCATTGCCGTTGCGATCGAACAGCAGCGTGGCCGATGCGCCGTCGCGACGCAGCGTGTAGTTGGCGCCCTCCGGCCAAGTGAAGGACAGGCGGCTCTGCTCCGGCGTGTCGGCCGCGCTGACCGTCACCCGCCCTGCGGAGCGCGCCGGAGCGGGTGCGGCCGGTGTCTCGGCCTTGGCCGCTGGAGCGGGGGGTTGGGCCGGCGTCTGGCTCTGGGCCGGCGCTTCCGCGGCGGGGGTCAGGTCGAGCGCCACGGCGTTGCCGTTGCGGAAGCTCTTCAGCGTCACCGGCCGCTTCAGGTCGAAGGTCACCGTCTTTCCGTCGCCGCCGATCCTCACACCGGACAGATAGCCGGGCAAGGCCGCAACGGTGCGGTCCAGCGCGGCGTTGATCGGCTCGTCGAAGCGGACGACCAGCGTGTTGCCCTCCACCGACGCGCTGTAGCCCGTCTGGCGCGGCCAGTCAAAGACCATGCGCCCGAAGGTCTTGTGGGTGGCGGCGCGCACCGGAACGTCAACGGCCCAGGCAGCCGGGGTGACGGCAATCTGGGCGGCAAGCAGGGCCGTGGCGGCCACGAAGCCGCTCAGCCAGCGCCGGTATGCCCTGCCCCGCCCCATCCGTTTCACTCCTCCGGCTCCGCATCGGTGGCCGCCCCGGACACGGGCGGGCCTGCCGTCTCCTCACGCACCACAACATCGACCCGCGCCCCGCCGGGCACCGGATCGATGCCGGGCGTTTCGCTCATCAGGCTGCGCGCCACGAGGTCGCGCTTGTAGCCCGTTTCGCGCAGCAGCGCCGCAACGGCAACCGCGCGCGTCAGGGCGCGTTCCCAGGCCAGCCCCGCGGACTGGTCCTCCCGCTCGGCGTGCCCGACCACCTCGATCCGGTTGCCGATCCGGCCCACCGCCGCACCCAGCAGATACAGCACGCGCCGCCCCTGGTCGGTGAAGCTGCCGCCGGTCGGGTCGAACATCACATGGGCCGGCAGGCCGATCACCACGCGGTCGTCCTCCCGCCGCACCTCCACCGCCGCCAGATCTTCGTTGGCCGCGGTCTGGGTACGAAGCAGGGCGCTGAGATAATCCAGATTGATCGCCGAATATGACTCCACCGTGGCGGCGTTGAAGGCGGCCTTCGGCTCGGGCGGCGTCGCCGAGGGCGTGACCGCGGTGGAGCGGGCCGACGATAGCGACTTGACCAGCCCGGTCCAGCGCTGGGCTTCCGGCTCGCTCATCGAATACATCAGCACGAAGAAGGCGAGCAGCAGCGACATCAGGTCGGTGAAGCTGATCAGCCAGATCGTCCGGTTGTGGCCGCCGCTCTTGTCCTCGGCCTTGGGCAGCTTGGGGAGGCGGATCATCGGCGCCCTCCCCCCGGCGCATCGTCCATGGCGCGCAGGCTGAACAGCAGGCGGACGGCGCCCGGCGCGCCGCGCTCGATGCCCACCGTCACCGCGTCCGCCGGCGCCCCGTCGGCGATCAGCAGCCGGGCCAGCGCGCCGGCCCGCACCACCGGGCCGGGCGGCTGGCTGGGGCCGCCCGCCGGGCCGATGGACAGCAGCGCGTCCAGCTCGATCCGCTCGCCGGGACGGTTCTGCAGCAGCGCGTCGGCCACCCGGTCGATCAGGCCGATGCGGTCCGGGCGCAGGTCGGCCGTGCCGGGAAGGAACAGCTCGTCGGCGGGCAGGCGCACCTCCAACAGGCGACCCGGCGTGACGCTGTCCACCTTCGCCACGGCGATGGCGGTGGCGAACAGATTGCCCAGACCGTCCAGCCGCTGCACGGCGAAGACGGTGCCGGCGCGCGAGGCCAACGGGTCCGCCGGTTCGCGCAGGCGGGGGTCGATGTAGAAGGCGGGGAAGCTGCGCTCCAGCGACACCAGCACCGTGCGCACCCGCTGGGCGGTCTGCACGGACTGGGCGTTCAGAACGATGAAGAAGACGAGCAGCAGCAGGAACAGCGACAGCAGAAGCACGATGCTTCCGTTGTTCGGGTTCGGCCGGCTGCCCGACAGGTCCGGCTTCTTGTGGCCGGGCGCAGCCATGGGATTAATCGAAGCTCGCCAGCAGGCGGTCGATCTCGTCCTGATCCATGGCGGCGCTGGTCATCTGCGGCCCGTGCAGCAGCCCGGCCTCCGGGTCGTCCGCCGGGCGGTCGGTGGCGAAGTTCGGGGCCGGGTCGGCGTGGGCCTCAGCCACGGCAACCGCGGCGGCGGGGCGGGTGTGGTTCTGCCGCACCTCGTCGCCAAAGGCCGCGACGATCATGTCCACCTTCGATTCGATGTGCTTGAGAGTGCGCACGACCTTGGAGATGCGCTGGCCAGTAATGTCCTGGAAGTTGCAGGCCTCGAAGATCTTGGTCACCTGCTCGGTCAGCTTCGCGGAATTCTCCGGGTCGATCTGGCCGGAGATGCCGGTGATGACGTCGCAGGCGTCGAAGATGGCGAAGGTGGCCTGTTCCGTGGCGCCGACGACGGCGTCCAGCTCATCGGTGGCGTTCGGGATGTGCTGGTCACGGATTTCGGCGGGTTGGAGCGCCGCCAGTTCCTGCTTGGCGCTCTCGATGAAGCGGGCGAGGTCGACCACCTCCTTGTAGAGGCGCAGGTCGGTGGCGGAGATGTCGCCGTCCATGCTGCCGAGGATGGAGCGGACGATGTCCGTCACCTCCTCGCGGCTCAGCGGCTGGGCCGCTTCGGCATGGGCGGCATCGAGCTGCTGGCGCAGGAGCTTCTGGTCGGCGAGCGAGGAGGAAACGGGCGGGGCCATGTGCGTTCCGATGTGAGCGTTCCGTGGTCTTGTCCGGCCTGCGTGCGATCGGGTGCGTCGGCCGGCCCGGACGCAGACGCCGGAAGCGGGTTCGACCCAACCTCGCGTCCTCGCACGGCCGCCGCCGACTCGGAGCCTCGTCAGCCTTTCCAACCCTAATTTCGCTCGGTTAACACGCCGTTAAGCGCCTGAAACGTCGCAACGCAAAGACGGCGTGGAATCGCCCTGCCGGAAAGAAAGCGGAAGCGTTGTTCTGCGCCCGCGCGCCTTCAACCAACGCTCGCCATTGTCGAACTTTAAAGAAAGCTGCGGCAATTTGTTTCAAGCGGAGTCCGCAAACGGACAAAGGGCCGCCTCGAGGGCGGCCCTTCTTCACCGTTGCACCGTGCGACTGTTCCGTCAGGCTGGTACGCCAATGAAACAGTCAGGGGTGAAATGTTCCGGTAAAACAGTACCAGCAGTCAGCTGCCGCTGCTCCGCCCGCCACCATGGCTGTGTTCGCCGCCCTTGCGGCCCGCTTCCGATGCGCGTTCCGGATCGTTCTTGAAGTTGCCGCCGGACGCCTGCCCACCCTTGTGGCCGGCTTCGGACGCACGTTCCGGGTCGTTCTTGAAGTTGCCGCCGGACGCCTGTCCACCCTTGTGGCCGGCTTCGGAGGCACGCTCCGGGTCGTTCTTGAAGTTGCCGCCGGAAACCTGACCGCCCTTGTGGCCGGCTTCCGCCGCGCGCTCCGGATCGTTCTTGAAGTTGCCGCCGGAGTGCTGACCGCCCGAGCTACGGCCCTGGTTCTGGTCGTTCATCTTGTCTCCTTCCTTCTTGTTGTTGGGCAAACTTGCGTTGCCCGAACACGCCGGAGCCAACATGAAACGAAGCCGACCGTTGCAGGCCCTCTACCATCCTGACAGTACGTGTACGTATATTCAGTAGATGCGTAGCGGGCGGTGGGTATGACCAACCGCACGGTCATACCCACCTTCCCGTCATCGCAATCAAAGGACGTATTCAGTTTTTCGGTGCCGTGGGCAGACCACGCCGTTCGATGAGGGCGGAGGTGAGTTCCTTGGCCTTCAGCGGGTCCATCGCGGCCAGGATCGGCGCCGTCTTGGTTTCCTTCATCTTCTCCACCACCCCCAGCAGGACGGGCATGTCCAGCTCCTCGAAGATGCGGGCGGCTTCCTTGGGCTTCATCGTCTCGTAGATCTTCACGAGGCTTTCGAGTTGCGCGGCCTGCTTCTCATCGCCCTGGCGCATCAGCTTCTGGATGTCGGAGCGGACCTTATCCATCTCCTGCACCTTCTGATCGATGCGCTTCTCGGCGGCGGTCAGCAGGGCTTCGCGCTGCTCCAGCTCCCTGGTGCGGCGCTCGATCTCGGCGCGGCGCTCGGCGAAATGCTGGAGAAGCTCCTCGTTCTTCACCGGGCCGAGGGCGGCGTTGTCCGGCGGCGTCGGGTTGGGCGGCGCGCCGTTGCTCGACCCACCCTGGGCCGGGGCCGGGGCCGGTTCGGGCGAGGGCTTGGCACCGTTGGCGGCGAGCTGCATCGGCGGCGCCGGAACGGCGCTCTGACCTTGGGCCAGGGTCGCCGGGAATTCGGGCAGGCGGGCGTCGCGCGTGGTGATCCGCCACAGATCGCCGACGCGCACCCCCAGCATCAGGACGGCGACGAAGATGGTCAGCGGCAGGATGCGGAACCGCCACGCCTTCATCTTCTCGCGCAACCGCTCCGATAGCGGGCGTCGCGGAACGGCGGGCTTGCGCTTCGCCTTGGCTTTCACCTTGGCCTTCTTCGCTTTGGCGGCTTGGGCCGCGGCCTGCGCGGTACCCTGGGCCGGCGGTTGGCCGGCAACGCTCGGGCTGGTGCGGACGCCGGTCGGGGTGGCCCCGGCCGGGCGGATCACAACCTTGGGCTCCTCGCCGCCGACGGCAGCGGACGCGCCTTTCGTGGTGGTGGCGTCGCTCATCCGACCCCCTTGCCGGCGTTCTCGATGGCTTGCAGAAGTTCACGTTCGGCGCGGGACAGGCTTTCGCCCTCACGCACGATGGGATCAGACGACGGCGCCGGGCGGCGCGACAATGGATCGGTCCGCAACGGATCGGCCCTCAGCGGATCAGCGCGCAGCGGTTCGTTCCGGAACGCAGCGGAACGCAGCGGCGGCAGATCGTCGTGATCGATGTGACCGTCGTCGTGGAGATCGTGGCCGTGGAGATCATGATCGTCGTGATCGTGATCGTCGTGACCGAGATCGTCCTCGACAATCGGGCGCGGGGCGACGGCCGGGCGCGACGCGACGGGCGGACGGGCGGACAGGCCGGGGCGCACCGCCGGACGCGCCGCGGGGCCCGGCTTCGGACGCTCACCGCCGACGTTGCCCAGCCGGTTCGCCATGGCGTCGGCGGCCTCGATCATGAATTCCAGCTCGTCGCGCAGGGTCTGCGCCTTGGCGACCGTGCGCTGCAAATCGTCGCCGGTCTCGTGGGCCGTCTTCTTCAGACCGCGCACGCCGGTTTCGGCGCGCGACATGGCCTCGTTCAGGCCGCGCACCAGCTCGGCCATCTCGCCGCGGCTCTCGCGCAGCTTGATGATCTGCCGGTTGAGGATGATCGCGTAGGCGATGGTCGCGGCGAGCAGCCCCACCATCACCAGATCGAGGACGAGCGTGAGGGTCGGGCTCATAGCCGCATGACCTCCTGCTTGGGCAGCTCCCGCTCGATCCGCACGGCGATGTGCCCGCCCTTCCGGCCCATGCGGCCTTGGAACATGGAAACGTCGCCGCAGCGCAGCTCGATGGTGCCGTCCGGCGTGGCGTTCAGAAGGATTCGCGTGCCGACGCGCCAGTTCAGCACGTCGTGGAGGGTCATCGTCACCTCGTCCAGCACCGCGGAGATGTCCACGTCGGTGACCAGCAGTTCCGAGGCGAGGTGGGTTTCCCAGATCGAGTCGCGGCCGAACTTCTCACCCATGAACATCTGGAGCAGAAGTTCGCGCACCGGCTCCAGCGTCGCATAGGGGATCATCAGCTCCAAGCGGCCGCCGCGATCCTCCATGTCGATGCGCAGCTTGACCAGCACCGCCGCGTTGGCCGGGCGCGCGATGGTCGCGAAGCGCGGGTTGGTCTCCAACCGGTCGAAGCGGAAGGTGACGGGCGACAGCGGGTCGAAGGCGGCGGACAGGTCGGACAGCACCACATGGACCATGCGCTCCACGAGGTTGCGCTCGATAGTCGTGTAGGGGCGTCCTTCGATGCGCATCGCCGCGGTGCCGCGCCGCCCGCCCAGCAGCACGTCCACGATGGAGTAGATCAACGCCGAGTCCACGACCATCAGGCCGTAGTTGTCCCACTCCTCCGCCTTGAAGACGGACAGCATCGCCGGCAGCGGGATGGAGTTGAGATAGTCGCCGAAGCGCACCGAGGAGATCTGGTCGAGGCTGACCTCGACGTTGTCGGAGGTGAAGTTGCGCAAGGACGTGGACATCATGCGGACGAGGCGGTCGAAGACCACCTCCAGCATGGGCAGGCGTTCGTAGTTGACCAGCGCCGAATTGACCAGCGCCATGATGCCGGAGTTGTCGCCGTCCCCGGCCCCGCCCTGGTCGAAGCCGAGCAGGCTGTCGATCTCGTCCTGGTTCAGGACGCGGGTCGAACCGCCGCCGCCCATGTCCGCCATGTCGCCCATATCGCCACCGTCTTCGGCGAGGGCGGCCCATTCGGCGGCAAGGCGTTCTTCTTCGCTCAGTTCCTCGGTGTTGCTCATGGCCCGTTTCCGCCGTCCCTACTGGACCAGCATTTCCTTGAACAGCACGTCCTTGACCTTCACCGGATGGGCGGACGCGGTGATCCGCATCAGCAGCTCCTGGCGAAGGCGGTACATGCCCGCCGACCCCTTCAGATCCTCCAGCCGCAATTCGCGCAGATAGACCTGGAAATTGTCGATGATGCGCGGCAGCACATGCTCGATCGCCGGTATGTCCTCGCCCTTGGCAAGCTGGATCGAGATCTTGATCTTCAGGAAGGCCGGACGCTTGCCGCTGCTGTTCAGGTTCACCAGCATGTCCGGCAGGTCGTAGAAGACCGGTGCCGCGTGGGGATCGGGCTGCGCCGGCTCCGCCGGCACCTCCGCGTGCTCCTCCTTCTTGCCGAGCAGCGAATCGAGCAGGCCGCTGAAGTAGACGCCCGCCCCGGCGCCGATCAGCAGCACCAGCGGCAGGATGACGAACAGGACCAGCTTCTTGCCGCTGAATTTCTTGCGCGGCAGGCCATCGGTCGGAACGTCGTCTTCAGCGTGCGCGGTCATGGAATCCTAAGCGCGAGCGGTGGCGGAGCGTGGCCTTACCAGCGCAGCAACCCTATCTTTCGGATAGTTAACAAAGCCTTTCGGGCACGGTCCGGGGCTGTGACAGAAGCGCAACCACAGACAGCGGCACGGTTCTTGATTGGGGCATCGCCGGAGATCCCTGTCAACCGAGGAGCGAACGCCCGAACCACGCCCGCAATCCCCGTCCGCCCCCCGCCCCGCCTGCCGCTGCCGATCCGACCGCTTCCGGCGGACGAGGCCTCCGTGAACCCGCGCGCCGTCCGCGCCGCGGCAACGGGACGCTTTTGCCCGGCGTCGAGCGGCAGCCCTTGCCATCCCACCGGCAGTTCTTGCCCGGCAGGCGCTTCCCAAACGGCGGAAACGCCGGTCATCGCCGTCTTTCCGGCTCTCTCCGGCGCTGGCACGCGCCGTGCATTGCCATTTGCGCCGGTCGGGACGATCCCCCGGCCCGAATGGAAAGAGGTCGCCGATGGAAAACCCGATCTACGTATCCCTGTCGCGCCAGATGACCCTGCGCCGCCAGTTGGACGTGATCTCGAACAACATCGCGAACATGAACACCACGGGCTTCAAGCAGCAGCGCATGCTGTTCACGGAGTTCCTGGAGCGTCCGGGCATGCACGAGCAGATCAGCTTCGTGCAGGACCGCGCCGTGGTGCGCGACCTCTCGGCCGGCGGGATGATGCAGACCGGCAATCCGCTGGATCTGGCGCTGACCGGCCACGGCTACTTCACGGTCGATACGGCGAGCGGCCCCCGCTACACCCGCGCCGGCAACTTCCGCCTGAACGACCAGCGCCAGATCGTCGACGGCGGCGGCCTGCCGGTCCTGGGCGACAACGGCCAGCCCCTGGCCATCCCGAACGGCACCAAGGACATCATGGTTTCCGGCGACGGCACCGTTGCCACCGAGCTGGGTCCAGTCGGCCGGCTGAACATCGTCACCTTCCGCAACGAGCAGCTGATGACCGAGGTCGGCGCCGGCCTGTACGTCAGCGACGAGGAGCCTCAGGCGGCCCCCGCCGACACGAAGGTGGCACAGGGAATGCTAGAGAATTCGAACGTGAAGCCGGTGGTCGAGATGACGGCGCTGATCGAGATCCAGCGCCAGTACCAGTCGAACCAGAAGCTGATCGAGAACGAGCACGAGCGCATCCGCAGCGCCATCCAGAAGCTGGGCCGCACGGCCTGATCGACCGCGTAAAGGAGCAAGAACCATGCGCAGCCTCGCCATCGGCGCCACCGGCATGATCGCCCAGCAGCTGAACGTCGAAACCATCTCGAACAACATCGCCAACGCGACGACGACCGGCTTCAAGAAGCAGCGGGCCGAGTTCCAGGACCTGCTGTACCAGAACTTCCGCCGCATCGGCTCCACCTCGTCGGACGCCGGCACCATCGTGCCGACCGGTGTGCAGGTGGGCGCCGGCGTGCGCGTCGCCGCGGTGGCCCGCGTGCTGGAGCAGGGCAACCTGACCGTCACCGACAACAAGCTGGACGTCGCCATCAACGGCTCCGGCTATTTCCAGGTGCAGCTCCCCAGCGGCGACACGGCCTACACCCGCGCCGGCAATTTCAAGCTGTCGCCGGAGGGCATCATCGTCACCGCCGACGGCTATCCGGTGCAGCCGGCCATCACCATCCCGGCGGAAGCGGTGGACGTCGCCATCAACGCCTCGGGCGAGGTGATGGTGAAGCTGGACGGCCAAGTCGCCCAGCAGAATGTCGGGCAGATCCAGCTCGCCACCTTCGCCAACGCGGCGGGTCTGGAAGCGGTCGGCGACAATCTGTTCCTGCAGACCGGCGCGTCGGGCGAGGCGGTCGGCGGCAACCCCGGCGCTCCCGGATTCGGCCGCGTGGTGCAGGGCGCCCTGGAGACCTCCAACGTCAACATCGTGCAGGAGATCACCACCCTGATCTCCGCCCAGCGCGCCTATGAGATGAACTCCAAGGTCATCAAGACCACCGACGAGATGATGCAGCAGGCTTCGCAGCTCCGCTGATCCCGGCACCGCCGTAAGGCTCGTCTTTGCAAGGAATCCCCGCCATGCCCCGCCCCGCTCTGCGCATCCTCGGCTCCGCCCTTCTCGCCGCCGCCCTCGCCGGCGGCCCGACGGTCTT
The DNA here is from genome assembly GCF_022023855.1 of Azospirillum brasilense. Classification (NCBI taxonomy): domain Bacteria; kingdom Pseudomonadati; phylum Pseudomonadota; class Alphaproteobacteria; order Rhodospirillales; family Azospirillaceae; genus Azospirillum; species Azospirillum brasilense. The sequence continues at coordinate 1,859,809 of NZ_CP059449.1, read as the reverse complement.
TGCCCAGACGGCCCTCGCCCAGACGGCCCTCGCCCAGACGATGGACGGCGGCGCCTCGGCGGCAGCGGCGGCACAGGCGGTGGTCTACAGCCCGGCCCATGTCGAGGCGGTGCTGTCCGACGCACTGTCCCGCCAGATCACCACGGGTCGCCTGCAGATGGAGCTGGACAACCGGGTGGTCGAGCTGCGCGCCCCGGCGGGCGCCGGCAGCCTGACGGTGGAGAACCTCTACTACAACCCGGTGCAGGGCCGCTTCGCCGCGGAGATGATCGTGGCCGACACCCGCCCGGTCGTGCGCCTTCCGGTGTCGGGCCGCGCCTATGGCGTGGTCCAGGTGCCGGTGCTGTCGCGGCGCATCGCGCCCGGCGACGTGATCGGCCCCGGCGACGTGGATTGGCAGGATGTGCGCGTCGACCTCGCCGGCAGCGACATCGCCGCCACCGACGCCCAGCTCATCGGCCTGACGCCGCGCCGCGGCGTTCCCGTGAACCAGCCCGTGCGTCTGCGCGACCTGCAGTCGCCGCGGGTCGTGGACAAGGGCGCGCTGGTCACCATCACGCTGGCCACCGAGAACCTGACCCTGTCGGTCCAGGGCAAGGCCCTGCAGGACGGCGGCCGGGGCGACGTGATCCGCGTCGTCAACACCCAATCGAACCGCATCCTCGAAGCGACGGTCGCGGGCCCCAACATCGTCGCCGTGGCAAAGCCCGGCGTCATCGCGAAGTAAGGAGAAAGCTCCCATGCCCGCCCTCAAGACGACCGCTCCCAGGCACACGGTCCGCATGGCGTTCCGCTTCGCGCTGCTCGCCGCCGTCGCCGCCGGCCTGCCCGCCTGCAACGCCATGTCGCGCGTGGCGGACATCGGCTCCGCTCCGGAACTCACCAAGATCAAGGACCCGCAGGCCCAGCCCGGCTACCAGCCGGTCAGCCTGCCGATGCCCACCCCCCTGCCGACGGAGCGCAACCCGAACTCGCTGTGGCGGACCGGCGCCAAGGCCTTCTTCAAGGATCAGCGCGCCGCCAAGGTCGGCGACCTGCTGACCGTCGACATCCAGATCAACGACCAGGCCCAGCTCAACAACCAGACCACCCGCACCCGCGGCAACTCCGAGAAGGCCGGTATGCCGAGCTTCCTCGGCTTCGAGGGCAAGGCCCTGCAACGCGCGCTGCCCGACGGGGTGAGCGCCGACAGCTTGCTGGACCTTTCAAGCTCGACCTCCAACGACGGCAAGGGCGCCATCAACCGCAAGGAGCAGATCACCCTGAAGGTGGCCGCCCTGGTCACCCAGTCCCTGCCCAACGGCAACATGGTCATCCAGGGCCGGCAGGAGGTCCGGGTGAACTACGAAGTGCGCGACCTGATCATCACCGGCGTGATCCGGCCGGAGGACATCACCGCGCAGAACACCATCAGCTACGAGAAGGTCGCCGAGGCCCGCATCTCCTACGGTGGACGCGGACAGATCACCGATGTGCAGCAGCCGCGTTACGGCCAACAGCTCTTCGACATCATCATGCCCTTCTAAGGACGTTCCGGGGACCAAGACCGCAACGCGCCAGCGACCAGCACGGAAGGGGGGCAGCGCCCCTTCTGGCCGGCTGCGGGGAACCGCAGCCGGCTCGCACGCGCTTGGCCGGGAAGTTTCTGCCGCCCGGCTGGATCTGCCGCTCCCTTCTTGCCCCCGTTGGCGCCCCGTCACCCGTTCCGAGCCAGAAGAGCCTCGTAACGCCGGACGGTGTCCCGCATCTCCTCCAGGATTTGGCGCTGCTCCTCGTTCACCGCCCGTGTGCGCTCTGCGTCGGCACGCGCTTGCTCGGCATGAAGCCGGGCTTCCTCGGCGTAACGCCGGGTGGCCTCATGGAGCAGCCGCGTCTCTTCCCCGACACGCCGCGCGTCCTCCGCCGCAAGCCTGGCCATCTCGGCGGATCGGCGCGCTTCCTCATTCAGCGCTCGCGTTTCCTCGGCTTCCTGCCGCTGCGCCTCGCCGGTGATCCGACCCTCTTCCGCAATGAGTCGCGCACCCTCTGCCTCGACTTGACGCTGGAAGCTCGCGGCCCGTTCCTCTTCGGCCGCCTCGCGCGTGCGTTCCGCCCCGGCGCGGGCCTCTTCGGCCCTGCTGCGCCGAGCCTCGCTGCGGCAACGCCAATCCTCCGCATCAGCATTCTGCGCCTCAACGCGGTTCGCCTGATGGTGCGTCTGGGTCATGGGGCTTCCCTTTCAGCAGGCGGTGAGACCCTTCCAACGCCTTTCCGGCGGAGCGCAGGCGCTCATCGGATCGGTCCAGCAGACGCTTCCTTCGTGTCTGCGTCTCACGGACCAGGGCCTGCAATGTCTCGATCCGCTTCAGGATGTCCATTTCACCGTCAACAGGCCGCTCTGACAACCTGCACCATCGGGTTGTGGACGGTCGAACCGGGTTTGCGGCGAGACGTGCGGAAGCGCCACGCCGAAGGGCGAGTCGGCCACCGGACGACGTCCTTCGTTCGATAGGGGGAGCGACAGGGAGTGGCAGCCCGTTTCCCCGGCTGGCCGGAACCGGCCGGGGCCGGTAGGTTGACGGCTCCTTGCAGCGGGCTCGCGGCCGGCCCGAGCGAACCAAGCTCCGACAGAGGGGCAGGCCGCCCATTTCTCATTCCATGGCCGGAACGCGCCGACTCCGGGCTCCCCTCCGTCCCCGGCACTCTCCTGTTGACAAGGCCATGCGGTTGAAGACCACTGGCGTCATGGCAACCATTCAAGAAGCGCTGACCATCGCGCTCGACCACCATCAGGCTGGACGCCCGGCGGAGGCGGAGATTCTGTGCCGGCGCATCCTCGATGCCGACCCGGATCAGGCCACCGCCTGGCATCTGCTGGGCATCATTCACGCGCAGGCCGGGCTCTTCGCCGAAGCCGCAGCCCTGCTCGGCGAGGCGCTGGCCCGCGCGCCGGGAGCCGACCTGCTCCGGCACCGCGCCATGGCCCGTCAGGAAGCCGGCGACCTGGAGGGCGCGGTCGCCGACTACCGCGAGGCCGCGCGGCTGGCCCCCGCGCTGACCGACGCCGCGCTCAACGCCGGAATCCTGCTGGAACGGCTTGGACGCCACGCGGAGGCGCGGGAGGCCTACCGGACGGCCCTGATGTGGGACGGCACTTCCGACGGCGGCAACGCCCGCGCCGCCACCCATCTCGGCCGGTTGTTGCTGGCCGGCGGCGACGCGGCGGAAGCGGCGATCGTCCTGGAAGGCGCGGTCCGGGCCGACTCCACCGCACTGGAATCCTGGTACCATCTGGCCGATGCCCGTGCACGGTCGGGAGACGTCCGCGGGGCCGAAGCTGCGCGACGCCGCGCCCTGGCGCTGTCCCCAGCCTTCTTCGGAATCCTGGCCCGCGCGCCGGACAGCGGGGATGATCCGGACGAAGCCGCCCGGCGGCTGGGCTGGGCGCGGGCGCTCGAACCGCAGCGGCCCGAGCCGCTGTGCAATCTCGCCGCCACCCGCCTGCGCCAAGGGCGCCTTGCGGAAGCCGACGCGCTCTACACCGCCCATCTGGAGCGCGCTCCTGCCGATTCCGCGGGCTGGAGCGCGCGGGCGGTCTGCCGGATGGACGCCGGTGGCACGGAGTCGGCCGAAGCCGACGGCCGGCGTGCCCTCGCGCTCGACCCGGCGGCGGAGGGCGCCCTGGCCACCCTGTCGGTCCTGCGGAGCCGGCGGGGCGACCCGTTCGCCGCCGGCCTTCTGCACCGCCGGATGCGCCGCTTGGCGAACGGCTCCGCGCCGGCCGGCGACGACGATCTGGACGCGCTGATCCGGGCGACCGCCGCGGCCATGCCCTTCCTGGCCGAAGCCTCCCATCCCGAGCGCCGGAACGCCGCGGCACGGAGTTTCAATCCGCATCTGCGCATCCGCCACCACGACACCGAGACCCGTGACCGCATCACCACCTTCTGGTCGGGCGCGCCCCTGAACGCCGGGGCACGGCTGGCGCTGCGCTCCATGGTGGCGCAGGGGCATCCGGTGCATCTGTACAGCTATGGCGACCCCGCCCTGCTCGGCCGGGTGCCGGATGGCGTGCGGGTGGAGGACGCCGGAACGGTGGTGCCGCACCATGTCTACGACCTGTGCGTCCGCAGCGCCGAGATCCGCTATTTCAGCGACATCTTCCGCTACGCCGCCCTGCACGCCTTCGGCGGCTGGTGGCTGGACACCGACGTCGTCCTGCTGAAGCCGCTGAGCTTCGGCACCGGCCACCTGTTCTGCTCGCAATGGCACGGCCTGGACGCCGGCCACGCCCTGGTCGGCGACGCCATCCGCGCGCCGCGGGGCTCGGTCCACATGCGCCGGCTGTTCGAGGAGTCGATGCGCATCCTGATGAGCGGCAGCGACCGCCGCTTCGGCGCGGTCGGCCCGCTGCTGCTCAGCCGCTACGTGCTGACCGGGCCGGGCCGGGACCTGCTGGACCGCGTGCTGCCCCCGACAGTCTTCAACGCCGTCGACTGGACGGAGCATTCCTGGCTGGCCGAACCCGGCGGACGGGCGTTGGCCCTGCTGTCGGACGAGCGGGTTGCCGGCGTGCATTTGTGGAACGGCATGTGGGGTCCCGGCGGACCGCCGGCGGAGGACGCCGACGCGGAGTCTGTGCTGGGCCGACTGACCGCCCTGCACGACGCGGACGCCTCCCTGTCGGCCCTCGCCATGCGCTTTCATTCCGACAAGGGTCCCCGCCTGGGCAGCGAGCGGCTGGGGCATCACTACACACGGGTCTATGACGCGCTGTTCTCACCGCGGCGGTTCGAGGCTCTGCGCGTCCTGGAGATCGGCCTGTGCCGCGGCCGGGTCGAGGGCTGGAAGCAGGACGACGTGCCGAGCCTGCGCATGTGGGAGCGCTATTTCCCGAACGCCGTCCTCGTCGGCGCGGACATCGAAGACTTTTCGGCTTTCGACCGCGGGCGGGTGACGACCCGGCGCGTCGACCAGGGCGACGCCGCGGGCCTGCGGCGCTTGGCTGAGGAGGACGGTCCATTCGACATCGTCATCGATGACGGCTCGCACGCCTCGCGCCATCAGCAGATGACGCTGGCCGCCCTGTTCGGACGGCTGCGCCCCGGCGGGGTTTACGTCATCGAGGATCTGAACTGGCAGCCCCCCGACGTCGAGCGCCCCGAGGACCGTCTCACGCTCGATGTCCTGCGCGGATTCATGGAAAACGGCCGGATCGACAGCCCGCACATCGCGGCGGCGGAGTGCCGCGCCCTCGAATCGGCGATGGGCCGCGTGGAGCTGTACGACAGCCTCAGCGAACTGGTCGGGGCGGAGCGCATGGCCGGTCTGGCGGTGATCCACCGCCGCGACGGCAACTCCTGACGGACGAGAGCCCCCGCCGGGATCGGTGGGGGCTTGTCCGAGACAGCGAGGCACGAGACAGCGAGGATAGCCGCCGCGTCAGTCATCGCGCTGGGTGCGCTCCATGCGCTCGTGCCGCTCCTGGGCTTCCAGGCTCAGCGTTGCGATGGGGCGGGCGTCGAGGCGGCGGACGGAGATGGGCTCCCCCGTTTCCTCGCAGTAGCCGTAGGACCCATCCTGCAACCGCTCCAGCGCCGCGTCGATCTTGGAGATCAGCTTGCGCTCGCGGTCGCGGGTGCGAAGTTCCAGCGCCCGGTCGGTCTCGGCCGACGCGCGGTCGGCGATGTCCGGTTCCTGGATGCCGCCTTCCTGAAGGCTGCTCAGGGTCTCGCTGGATTCTGCCAGCAGCTCCGCGCGCCAGCGCAGCAGCTTCTGGCGGAAATATTCCCGCATCACGGGATTCATGAACTCCTCGTCTTCCGACGGGGTGTAGTTCTTAGGCAGAAGCGGAGACGACATCCGAGAGCATCCAACGCAAAAGGGTGATCCGGGCGGCGCGGAGTATAGGTAGGCGCATCGGCAACCGCAACCCTGCGCTTCGCCTATCGAAGCGCGAACAAGCCCTTGGAGAAGCAAAGTTTTGTGAAAGGTTCGGCGATGGCCGTACGGCCGATGCCGAAAAGCCGGTCCTATGGCCGGAAACCGCGCTCAGGGGGTGAGCTTCGCAAGCTCGACCTGGGCGCGCAGGTCGATCTGGTCAAGAATGTCGGCCAGCCGCGGATCGTCCACATGGACGCGGCGCGACTGCACCACCTTCACGAGGTCCATCAGCTTCTGCGCCGGAAGCGTGCCGGCCAGAAGCCCGTGCTGGATCTCCTCCAGCTTGTCGAGCATCTCCTCGGCGCGCATCTTGCCGCGCGACGCGCGGGCCGTGGCGTCGTCCACCTCCTGCAACGCCAGCACGCTGGCGATGCCGGCCAGCGGCGCCGCGGCGTGGACGCCCTGCGCGGTGTTGGTCTCGCCGACGAGCTGCTTGGAAAAGGACGCACCGGACGAGCCTTCGGCTTTCCCCGTGCGCCGGACCGAGCTGCTGCCGCGAAGTTTTCCGGGGCCTTCGACTTTCATGTTCCGTGCAACCGGTTTCGGAAAAGCGCGACACTCTAGATGGAAGCACCTTAACATCCGGTCAAGGTTTGCCGCAATCGGGCAAAAATTGCCCCGCTTCCGTGACATAAAGCGGTCGGACGCGGTGCCAATTTCCGGCCTTTTCATCCGGCGCCGCCGCTTCCCCTTGCCGATCCTGCGCTTTGCCTGCCATCCGCGGCTCTGGCACGCCGTTTGTATAGGAAGGGACAGCCGTTGAGGAGTGTCCCCGCCATGACCGCCACCGCCCTGCCCCGTGCCGCCCTGCGCCATGCGCCCCGCGCCGCCGTCCTGCTGCGCGCGGTCGCGATGCTGGCCGCGCTGGCCGCGGCGCTGCTCGCGCTGTCGGCGCCGGCCTCGGCCTCGTCGGCGCGGATCAAGGACGTGGTGGACGTCGAGGGCGTGCGCGACAACATGCTGATCGGCTACGGCCTGGTGGTCGGCCTGAACGGCACGGGCGACAGCCTCAACAACTCGCCCTTCACCGAGCAGAGCCTGGTCGGCATGCTGGAACGGATGGGCGTCAACACCCGCGGCACCAACCTGCGCACCAAGAACGTGGCGGCGGTGATGGTGACGGCGACCCTGCCGCCCTACTCAGCCCAGGGCACGCGCATCGACGCCACCGTGTCGGCGATGGGCGATTCGAAGAGCCTGCTCGGCGGCACTCTGCTGGTCACCCCGCTGCTGGGCGCCGACGGCGAGGTCTACGCGGTGGCCCAGGGGCCGATCGCGGTGTCGGGCTTCTCCGCCCAGGGCCAGGGGGCCAGCGTGACCCGCGGGGTCCCCACCTCCGGGCGCATCTCCTCGGGCGCCATCGTCGAGCGCGAAATCCAGTTCTCGCTGGCCGAGTTGCCGGTGCTGCGCCTGTCGCTGCGCAACCCGGACTTCACGACGGCCCAGCGCGTGGCCACCGCCATCAACATCCAGCTCCGCGGCAACCGCGCGCAGGCCACCGACCCCTCCTCGGTCCTGCTGAGCGTGCCCGAGGCCCGGCGCGGCGACATCGTCGGCCTGATCACCGAGATCGAGCAGCTCCGCGTCACCCCCGATCAGGTCGCCCGCGTGGTGGTGGACGAAAAGTCCGGCGTGATCGTGATGGGCGAGAACGTCCGCATCTCCACCGTCGCCATCGCCCAGGGCAACCTGACGATCCGTGTCACCGAGACGCCGCAGGTCAGCCAGCCCGGCCCCTTCAGCCAGGGCGAGACCGCCGTGGTGCCGCGCACCGACATCCAGGTGGACGACCAGTCCAACAACCGCCTCGCGGTGATGAATTCCGGGGTGACGCTCCAGGAGTTGGTACAATCCTTGAATGCGCTTGGCGTGGGCCCCCGGGACATGATCGCCATCCTTCAGTCGATCAAGGCCGCCGGAGCCCTGCAGGCGGAGATCGAGGTGATCTGATGGATACGACGCTTTCCCTTCCCGGCCTTCCGCCTCCGCGCCTGCCCGCGGCCGCCGAGCGCACCCAGAGCAACGCCCAGCCCGGTGCGCAGGCGAGCTTCCGGACGGCGGCGCGCACCGATCTGGTCGATCCCAAAAGCGCGGAAAGCAGGGTGGACCCGGCGACCCGCGCCAAGATCCGCCAGTCCGCCAACGAATTCGAGAGCGTCTTCGTCTCCCAGATGCTGGGCCACATGTTCGACGGGATCGAAGTGGACCAAAACTTCGGCGGCGGCCATGCCGAGGAGATGTTCCGCTCCATGCTGACCAACGAATACGGCAAGCAGGTGTCCCGCAGCGGCGGGTTCGGCATCGCCGATCAGGTTTACCGCGAGCTTCTGCGCGCACAGGAGGGCAACCATGGATAAGGTCGACGTCCGTTTCCCGCAGCCGTCCAAGGCTCCCGCCGCCAATCTGCCCAAGAACGCGGAGGAGCGCGCCGCCGCTCTGGTCGAGCTGATGAACCGGCTGAGCGTCCATCTGGCGCGCGAGACCGAAGCCGTGATGCGGCACTGCACCAGCGCCGAGCTGGCCCGGCTGGGACGCGAGAAGCAGCCGATGATGCTGGTCTATGAAGAGGTGTCGCGCCTGCTGCGCGTGGACCGCGAGGGCATGGCCGCCCTGCCCGACGAGGCCAAGGCCCAGCTGCGCGAGGCCACGCGCGGCCTGTACGAGGCGTCCGCCGCCAACGCCGACGCGCTTCGGCGGAACAGCGCGGCGCAGAAGATCCTCGTGGACACCGTGGTCGGCGCCATCAACCGCGCCCGGCAGACCACCACCCCCGCCTACGGCACCGCCCCGGTTCCGCCCCGCGCGACCTACGTCACGCCGAGTCACGGCCCGTCCACTTCCGCCACCCTCAACACCCGTCTCTGAGGCCTCCCCCGGCATCATCGCAACCCGCAGCAAGGGCCGTCCGACCGGGCGGCCCTTCGGCTTTTGCGGGTCCGGCAAGAAGCGCCGGCCACCCGGCGGAATTTGCCGCCCGGCGGACGGAACTGCCGGGCATGGAATGGCAATTGGACGCGCCGGCGCCGGCCTGAAACTGGCCCGTTAGTTGCTTCTGGATGGGGTGCACCTGTCCGCTTCGGGGAACCCGTTCCATGGCCATCCAAACGAACACCGCGCCCTCCGCGTTCGAAAGCTTGGTCAGGGGCCAGACCTCCTCCAGCCAGAACACGGCTCCGCGAAGCGACAAGTTCGCCTCGATGATGGACCGGCTGATCAGCGAGGCCGCCACCCGCAAGCGCGATCAGGTCCAGGCGGAGAGTGCGGCCCAGGATCGGCGCAACGCCGCGGCGAGTGCCGCCGATCAGGCCGCCGCCAACCGGGACGCGGAGCGCAAGGCCGCGGAGCGCAGCCCGCCGCCCCGCCCCGAACCCATCCGCGCGGAGCCGGCCAAGCCGCGCCAGTCCCCCGACGCCACCACCCAGGCCACAGCACAGCGCGCCGCCGAACGCGCCGCCGAACGCAAGGACGCCCGCGCGTCCGACGCGGCCAAGGCCGGCGATGACGCACACGCGGCGCGCACCGAACGGCGCGAGACCGCCGCCGCGAACCACGCCGCGGCGAAGGAGGCGACAAAGGATGCGAAGGCTGCCGGCGCCAAGACGGCGCGGGACGATACCGCCGCACAGCCGGCGCTCGCCGATGCCACCGTCCGGACCGACACGGCGGAGGAGGTTCCGCCGGACCAGACCGACGGCGCGATGAATGACGGCGCCACACAGGATGGTGCCGGCAACCAACCCGCGGAGGACGGGAACGGCGAGGCTGTGATCCTCGATCTGACCGTCACTGTGACCGAGACCACCGTGGAGCTGGTGACCGCCGACCAGTCCACCACCCTGACCGACATCGATGCCGCCCTGTCGCTGGCCGTCGCCCCGCTTGCCATCGGCACGCCGGATGACGAAGCGGCGAACACGACGACGGAAGACGGTGCGGTGGAGGCTACATCACCCGGCGCTCCGACTCCTGACGACGCGGATGCTCCTTCCGCCGCTCCGACCGCCGAGACCGCTGCCGATGCAGCCTTGGCCGCCGCCCTGGCAACCGCCGCCGCTCCTCATCAGGATGGCAAGGTCAAGGTCACCTCCGACGAATCCGTGAAGGCCGCCGCGGCGGCGAAGCCGGTCGCGGAAGCGCCCCTGACGATGGCGGACGCCGTGCCGGCGCCGGTCGTCCCGCATGGCGGTCCGCAGGACGACATTCCCGCACCCCACGCCGAGGCCAAGGACGCCGCCGCCAGGGACAAGCCGGCGGTGACCACCGACGCGCTGTCCACCGGCGCCCTCCCCGTTGCCGACTTGCCGAACGACGACAGCGCGCCGCTGCCGCAATCGCTGACCGAACTCGCCGCGGCCAAGGCAAAGAGCGCCACCCGGACCGGAGCGGACGGCGAGGCCGGGGCCAACGCCGGCAACCGCGGCAACCAGGACCCGAGCGGCAACGCCGCCCTGACGCAGCCGCCGGCGCCCCAGGCACCGGTTGCCGACCCGGCAAAGTCTGCCGGGCAAAGCGCGTTCCTGGCCGCCGCAGCGGCGGCCACGGACACCGCCCCGCCGGCCGACGGCGCGCCTCACCCCACCACCCCCACGCATCCGGTCTTCGCCGGGATCGAGGGCGTGCACACGGCGGGCGGCGTGGAGGCGGGGCTGACCACCGCCCAGCTTCGCCCGTCCCGCGGCTCCGCCGGCCTGCCGATGGGCGTGCAGGATCAGGTGGCGGTCCACATCAGCAAGAACGTGTCGGACGGCAACGAACAATTCACCATCAATCTGCGCCCCGCCGAGCTGGGCCGCATCGACATCAAGTTGGAAATCGGCCAGGACGGGCGGGTCACCGCGTCGGTCGCCGTGGAAAAGGCGCAGACCCTCGAACTGCTCCAGCGGGACAGCCGCAATCTGGAACGCGCCTTGCAAGACGCTGGACTGAAGGCGGACAGCAACAGCCTCAACTTCAGCCTGCGTGGCGAAGGCGGCCAATCGTTCCAGGACTCGGGACGGCAAGGCGGCTCGGGCCGGCGGGGCCGCGGCTTCGGCGGCGGCACGGGCGAGGTGGAAGATGCGCAGGCCGCCTACACCCTGACGCTGGCCCCGGGCCGCGTCGACATCCAAGCCTGATTCAGACCAGCTGCAGCCATTCCAGCGAAGGACGACGACCATGGCCACCACCAACACCGACTACGGCAGCAGCTGGAACACGAACCAGACCAAGACGAAGACCGACACCTCCACCAAGACCACCAAGACCGCCGACGAGCAGAAGCTCGACACCGCGGTGAAGGGGCTGGGCGACAATTTCGAGCATTTCCTGAAGCTGCTGACCACGCAGATGCAGAACCAGGACCCGCTGAAACCCATGGACACGAACGACATGACCAAGCAGCTGGTCGATTTCGCGAACGTGGAGCAGAACATCGGGACCAACAGCCGCCTGGACAAGCTGCTGAAGCTGCAGAACGCCTCGACCAACTCGACCAACCTCGCCTATCTGGGCCGCACCGTCACCTTCGAGGGCGACAGCTTCGACTACACCCAGGGCATGACGGCGGCCCCGCTGGCCTACGAGCTGGAGAAGTCCGCCAAATCGGTGCGCGTCGACATTCTGGACAGCAAGAACCGCATCGTCCGGTCGATGACCGGCGAGACTGCCGCCGGCACCAAGCATGTCGTGAACTGGGACTTCAAGGACGACGGCGGCAACGCCGTCCAGCCGGGCCAATACCGCCTGAACATCGCCCCGGTGTCCGAGAAGAAGGACGACATCATCAAGGCGACTCCCTTCACCTTCGGCACGGTCAGTGGCATCGGATCCAACAAGGACGGCGAAACGGTGATGTCCGTAGGCAGCATCGAGGTTCCGCTGTCCAAGCTTTCCAAGGTGTACTGAGGGTTTCGCCCTCACCCCCATAGGCGTCGTCCAAACGCATGGAAAAAGGCATGGGCATGGGTCCGGATGGGCCTATGCGCCATGCCTTTTATGCTTAAAACATTAACCCTATCGTTTAGGCTTTTGTTAAGCGGAGAAGGGGTAGGTTACCACCAAATCGTGGAATACACTGCTGATGGTGGAGCGTCCGCGCATGTCATCTCGCGAGCTTGAAATGAGCGACGATGGCTCCAGTGGAGCGTCGGTCATCGGTCCAGCAGGACGGCCGATGACAGAAAATGATCTTCCCCCTCCGGACACCAAGCGCTGGGTGATGCGGCGCAAGGCGGAGGTCGTAGCCGGCGTGCGTTCGGGGCTGATCAGCCTCGAGGAGGCGTGCCGCCGCTACACCCTGTCCGTGGAGGAATTCCTGTCCTGGCAACGGCTGATCGACAGCCACGGCATGCGGGGCCTGCGCGCCACGCGGCTGCAGGACTATCGTGGGAACCAGCCGCCGCCATCCGTGCGCAGCCGGATGGCCAGCACCGCCGCCGAATAAGCGCCCTCGCTCGCCGTCCGACCGGACCAGACCGCCGCAGGCCCGCCCTGCGGCGTCGTTGTTTTGTGTCCCGGCGCTTTCCCGGCAGGCATTTTCCAGATAGGCCTTTTCGGCCCTGACACTTTGCGTCCCGGCTGCTTTGCAATTTTTACGTGGCAGGTATCGCTTTCGTTCCCGCCCAGCAAAGATTAACGCAAAGCGGCGAGACAACCGGCCACGGGAGTTCACCGACCGATGCGCTATCTTGACGACCTGAACACCGGCGACCATTTCACCGGCGGCCCGGTGACCGTGACGGAGGAAGACATCGTCGCCTTCGCACGACAGTTCGACCCGCAGCCCTTCCACCTCGACCCCGATGCGGCGCGGGACAGCGTCTTCGGCGGGCTGGCGGCCAGCGGCTGGCACACCGCCGGGCTGACCATGCGGATGATCGTCACGGGAAACGGCGCGCTCGCCGGCGGCTTCGTCGGGATGGGAGTGGAGGACGTCCGCTGGCCCAAGCCCACCCGCCCCGGTGACGTGCTGCGCATCGAGAGCGAGATTCTGGAGGTCCGCGTGTCGGCCAAGCGCCCCGACCGCGGCATCGCCCGCGTGCGCACCACCACCCTCAACCAGGACGGCGAGATAGTTCAGCAGATGACCGCGAATCTGCTCGTCCCCCGCCGCCCCGGCACCGCTCCGGAGTGACGGCGCAAGCGGAGCCGCAAACGCACAAAAGGCCACCCGAGGGCAGCCGTTTTATGTGTGCGTCGCTGTCGTGCCGTTGTCTTGGGAATGGTGGGCGCACAAGGACTCGAACCTTGGACCCGCTGATTAAGAGTCAGCTGCTCTACCAACTGAGCTATGCGCCCATCACTTCTCGTTCACACCGGCACCGGAGCCTTTGTCTCTGCGTCAGGGGATGCCTGACCGTATCGACTAGGGTTCCTGTCCGGCCAAGCCGTCGTCCCGGCCGGTGTGGCGCGGTTTATAACGAAGGGTCTTGGGCTTGTCGATATCAAAATGGATAGGATCGCATTTTTTTGACAAGGCTCGTTCCGGCTCCGCACACACCCTTCCCGGCCGCCTTTTTGGCCGCCTTCTTTGACAGCCGGCCAAGCCCGGCGCTATCACCCTTCCCCAGCGGACGGAAGGAGTGGAGACGATGCAGGGCTGGACCGAGGGCTATGTGGGCGGGATCGGCTACATCCACGCCTTCTATCGGGAACTGTCGCCGGCGCTGCTGTCCTTCGCGCTGACCCTACGCGGCTGGCGACCCACGATGGACCTCGCGGGGTCCTTCGCCTGCGCGGAGATCGGCTGCGGCCACGGGGTGAGCAGCGCCGTTCTGGCGGGCTGCCATCCGGACGCCCGGTTCGAGGCGGTGGACTTCAACCCCGGCCACATCGCCGGCGCCCAGCGCCTCGCCGCCGAGGCCGGGCTGGGCAACGCCGCCTTCCGGGAGGAGAGCTTCGCCGAGTACGCCCAGGATGGGGTCAAGGACCTGGACATCGTGACGCTGCACGGCGTCTGGTCCTGGGTCAGCGCGGAGAACCGGGCGATCCTGGTGGAGTTGCTGAAGCGGCGGCTGAAGCCCGGCGGGCTGGTCTTCGTCAGCTACAACGCCCTGCCCGGCACGCTCGCCTACATGCCGCTGCGCCGCGTCCTGGTCGAGCATTGCGCCGACCGCACCGGCCCGCTGCCGGAGCGGATCGAGGAGGCCGTGGCTTTCGCCAGCCGCCTCACCGCCCTCAACGCCGGATGGTTCGCCCAGGCCGACGCGCTGCCGGCGCGGCTGGATTCGCTGAAGCGCAAGTCGCCCAACTACATCGCCCATGAATATCTGAACCGCGACTGGACGGCCTTCTACCACGCCGACGTGGCGCGGGAACTGGCTGCGGCCAAGCTGGACTTCGCCGGCCCCGCCGTCCCGATGGAGCAGATGGACGAGCTGTCCCTGCCGCCGGACGCCCTGTCTCTGCTGGCCGAGGCGCGCGACCCGGCCTACCGCGAGACCTTGCGCGACCTGCTGACCAACCGTGCTTTCCGCCGCGACCTGTTCGTGAAGGGTGCGGAGCGGCTCACCGTGGCGGAACGGCGGGACCGGCTGCGCGCGACCCGCTTCTCCCTTCTGGTGCCTGCCGACGATCTGCCGGAGGTGGTTCTGGCTCCGGTCGGGCGCGTGCCCCTGCCGCAGGACCTGCACGGTCCGCTGGCCGAGGCGCTGGCCGCCGGCACGCCCACGCTGGCGGAGTTGGCCGCCCTCCCCACCCTCGCCCGCCACGGCGAGGAGGCCGTGCTGCGCGCCCTGATGATCCTGACCAGCCTGGCGCTGGTGGCGCCCGCCCTGCCCGAGGCCGGTCAGGCGGCGCGCGCACTCCAGGCCGACCGCTTCAACGCCACCATACTGGAGCGCAGCCGCCGCGACGACACGCTGGGCACGCTGGCGTCCCCCGTTCTCGGCTCCGGGGTCGCGGTGTCGCGGCTGGAGGCGCTGTTCCTGCTGGCCCGGCGCAACAGCACCGACCCCGCGGCGACCGCTTGGGAAGCGCTGTCGGCGGATGGGCTCGCCCTGTCACGCGACGGCACCCGGCTCGACGGGGAGGAGGCGAATATGGGGGAACTGCGCGTCCGGTTCGACCGTTTCACCCGCCTGCGGCTGCCGACGCTGCGCCGCCTCAGCGTGGCGTGACGGACGAGCAGAACGTCAGGTCCGGAACCAGTCGAGGCAGCCGGTCGGCAGCAGCGTGTTGCTGACCAGCAGGGCGCCGTGCCGGTACAGCGCGGTCGGATTGCCCTCCTCACCCAGGTCAATGGCCCAGAGCTGGCCGGAAGGGTCCTGCCAGACCGGCCGCCCGTCCACCGCCGCCACGGCGGCGAACACGTCCGGCGCCGTCGTGCCGGGTTGGAACAGCACCATGACCGTCGTCACGCCCGGCGGCGGCAGGGCGGCGACCGGCCCGGCGATCAGAACCGCCAGCGTCAGGGCGACCGGTGCGGTGCGGCCACCGCTGCCTCCTCCCCCGTTGCGCCGCAATCGCCAGCCCGCCGCGGCGACGGCGACGCCGAAGACGACGAACCACAGCAGGTCCCAGAGAAGGGGATTCGCCGAGTCCATGCGGATGCGGTGGATGCCGAGGAGCCAATGGGAGAGAACACCGTCGAGGATGTGCCAGACGCCGAACCCGATCAGCGCGTTGGCGAACAGCAGGCGGTCCTCCCCCGGCTCGGCGAAGCGGCGCCGGCTCCGCCACAGCAGCCACAGGCCGCCCGCCGCGACGACGTACATCGCCGCGTGGAACAGACCGTCCGCCAGAATCTGCACGCGGATGTCCTGCACGGCGGAGGACTCGACCGCCGACAGCAGGTGATGCCATTGCAGCACCTGATGCAGCAGGATTCCGTCGAAGAAGCCGCCCAGCGCGAAACCCAGCAGATACCCCGCCCAGGGGAACCCCGCTGCCGCCCGTGCCGGTGAAGGAAGAGGAGTCGTGTCGGTGGACATGGCCCGACAACCGCCGCAAGCGCGTACGGGTTCCGCACCCGGCGCCCGAACGGCGGCGGGCTTCTCAGCTCCCGACCAGCCCGGCCTCGTCCGCCGCACGGTCGAACTGGAGCGCCGCGAGGCGGGCGTAGAGGCCACCCTCGCGGACCAGATCGGCATGGCGCCCGGTGGCGACGACGCGCCCCTGCTCCATCACCACGATCCGGTCGGCGTTCAGGACGGTCGCCAGCCGGTGAGCGATGATGATCGTTGTGCGCCGGGTCATCAGCTTGTCCAGCGCGTCCTGGACCATGCGCTCGCTCTCCGCGTCGAGCGCGCTGGTCGCCTCGTCGAGCAACAGCACCGGCGGGTCGCGCAGGATGGCCCGCGCGATGGACAGGCGCTGGCGCTGGCCGCCCGACAACCGCACGCCCTTCTCGCCCAGGAAAGTGTCCAGCCCCTCCGGCAACGCCTGCAGGAACTCCAGCGCGTGGGCCGCCTCGGCGGCAGCGAGCACCTCGGCGTCGCTGGCGTCCGGACGCCCGTAGCGGATGTTCTCCCAGGCGTTGGCGGAGAAGACCACCGGGTCCTGCGCCACGAGGCCGAGCCGCCGCCGCACCTCCACCGGGTCGGCATCGCGGACGTCCACCCCGTCCAGGGTGACCGCTCCGGCCTGCGGATCGTAGAAGCGCAGCAGAAGCTGGAACACCGTGGATTTGCCGGAGCCCGACGGGCCGACCAGGGCCACCGTCTCGCCCGGCTCGATCTCCAGGGAGAATTCCTTCAGCGCCGCCCAGTCCGGGCGCGACGGGTAATGGAAACGCACGTCGCGGAACGACAGCGCACCCTGCGTCGGTTCCGGCAGCGCGCGCGGGTTGACCGGAGCGCGGATCTCCGGCTCGGTGTCGAGCAGGTCGAACAGCCGCTCCGTGGCGCCGGCGGCGCGCTGAAGGTCGCCGGCCACCTCGCTGATCGCCCCCACCGAACCGGCGACGACCACAGAATAGATGACGAAGGCCGAAAGCTGCCCCACCGACAGCCGGCCGGCCAGCACGTCGTGCCCGCCGATCCACAGGATGAGGCCGACGGAGCCGAACACCAGCACGATGACGATCATCGTCATGATGGCCCGCACCGTCACCCGCCGCCGGGCGGTGGTGAAGGCGTCCTCCACCCGCGCCCCGAACAGGCTGCGGTCGATGGTCTCGTGCGTGTAGGCCTGCATCGTGCGGATGGCGCCCAGCGTCTCCTCGACGAAGGAGCCGAGGTCGGCGATCTTGTCCTGGCTGGCCCGCGACAGGGCGCGCACCCGCCGCCCCAAAATGATGATCGGCAGAATGACCACCGGCACGCCCAGGAACACCAGCCCGGCCAGCTTCGGCGAGGTCACCAGCAGCATCGCCGTGCCGCCCACGAACATCAGCGTGTTGCGCAGCGCAATCGAGACGGAGGAGCCGACCACGGTCTGAAGCACCTCGGTGTCGGTGGTCAGGCGCGTCAGGATCTCGCCGGTCTTGGTGGTCTCGAAGAAGCCGGGGGAGAGCTTCACCACATGGCTGTAGACGGCGCGGCGGATGTCGGCCACCACCCGCTCGCCGATCCAGCTCACCAGATAGAAGCGGCCGAAGGTCGAGGCGGCCATCAGCACAATGACCACCAGCAGAACCAGGAGCGCCCGGTCGAGCAGCGCCGAATCGCCCGCGACGAAGCCCTGGTCCACCAGGACGCGCATCCCCTGCCCCAGCCCCAGGACGGTCCCGGCGGCCACGGTCAGGGCCAGCATGGCACCCAGGATTTGCAGCCGGTATGGCCACAGGAAGGGAAACAGCCGGCGCAGCGGCGACAGGTTGCGGCGGCGCGCCGCGGAGGAAGGCGCCCCTTCGGACACCGGATCGGACTTCGAGGAATGACGGGACACCGGGGCTCCCCAGCGGCAGGACGGGCGCGGCAGGACGATGTGCAGGCGGTGCACGGGGGGCAAACCCGGCATATAGCAAGGGGTGGGCCTATGAACAAGGTATGGTGTGGCCACACGTTTGAACCATACAGTCACGAAGACGCGGAGATCCCGCCGCGGCCGACGCCTTCCGAAAGCGCTCGAATCCTCTGTGCCCCGGTGTCTCCACGGTGAAGGATGGGGGTTGCACAGCGAAGCGGCGGTGGTTCAGAACCACCCGCCTTTCCGGCGCAGGAACGCGGTTGCATCATGCCGCATGCTTTGCTATAGACCGCGCTCGCTTTGCAGGAACCCCGGCCATGAAGACTGATATCCATCCCGACTACCACGAGATCAACGTGGTGATGACCGACGGCAGCACGTTCAAGACCCGCTCCACGATGGGCAAGCCGGGCGATACGCTGCGCCTCGACATCGACCCGAAGTCGCACCCGGCTTGGACCGGCGTGCAGAAGCTGCTGGACACGGGCGGCCAGATCGCCAAGTTCAACAAGCGCTTCGCGAGCTTCGGCCTGAAGAAGTAATCTTCTTCGTCCGCAAAACGAAAAGGGGCGTCCGGTTCGCCGGGCGCCCTTTTCGCGTTTGCCGCTTTTGAGAAAGCTGGCCGTCAGCCGGCCAGAGCCACCGCGTCGCGGGCGCGTTCGTCCAGCCGGGCGACGCGCATGTAGAGCTGGTGGCTGCGCTCCAGAAGGCTGCGCAGGCCTTCCGGAAGCTGCTCGTTGTCGGGGCCGGAGGGATCGGTGCAGATGTCCCCTCCCGACAGAGCGAAATCGTCGCTCGCCGCCTGCTCGCGGGTCATTTCCCCGGCATGCACGGCCTTCTGCGCCAGCAGCCAAGCCATGACCTGGGTCAGACGGCTGGTCACCCGCATCGATTCGTACGAGATCTGAAGCCGGACATGGGGCGGCAGCGCCCGATGGCTGGCGGCATCATGATAGGCGATGTAATTGCGCGCCTCGATCAACAGCGCCATCGTCTCATCATAAGTTCCGTTGAAGAAGGTCGGTGTTTCCATCACGGCCGTACCCCTCCCGCGGCCGGATGGCCCGATTCCGAGCCTCGCCGCAACTGATTAACAATCGGTTTGTGGATGTGGACCCCCGCCTTCCGCCTTGTGGCCGGAGACGGCGCGGTCCGGTGATTTTCGAAAAGCGTCCTCTTGAACGGGCAAGTCGCTCGCTTATCTGTCGCGGTATCGGTGGACGCCCAGCTGGGGTTCGCCGGATCCGCAAGCCGAGGGACCGACGATGATCGTGGTCCCCGATCGCTGTATCGCTCTTTTGGAGGATATGTCATGCGCTCCTACGACCTTTCGCCCCTGTTCCGTTCGACCGTCGGGTTCGACCGCCTCTCGCGTCTCTTGGAGAACGCGATGACCGGCGACGAGGCCGCCGCGTCCTACCCGCCCTACAACATCGAGAAGACGGGCGACGATGCTTACCGGATCACCATGGCCGTCGCCGGCTTTGGCCCGGAGGATCTGGAGATCACCGCTCAGCAGAACTCTCTGGTGGTCACAGGGAAAGCTAAGAAGGAACAGGAGACCGGCCAATTCCTCTACCGGGGTATTGCCGGCCGCGCTTTCGAGCGCCGCTTTCAGCTTGCCGACTTCATCAAGGTGGGCAACGCCAATCTGCTGAACGGGCTGCTCCATATCGATCTGGTGCGCGAGGTGCCGGAAACGATGAAGCCACGGACCATCCAGATCGGCACCACCGGCACGGCGAAGCCCGCGCTGACCCAGCAGGCTGCGTAACCGCAAGGCATCACGCAGCAGCGCATCACGCGTCGACAAGGCGCCCCGGACCACCGGGGCGCCGTTTTTGCGTTAGCAGCGAACCGTCGCTGCTCCCGTCATGCGTCGGCCATTTTCCGGCTCGGCGGCAAGGCCACGGTCACCGTGGTCCCCTGCCCCGGCGCGCTGTCGATGCGCAGCGTGCCGCCATGCGCCTCGACCAGCCGTTTCGAGATGGACAGGCCAAGGCCCATTCCCTCGTAGCGCCGCGCCATCGACTGGTCGACCTGGGCGAAGGGAGTCATCGCCGTCGGCAGATCCTCCGCCGCGATGCCGATGCCGGTGTCCGTCACCGACAGCTCGACCCCGCCGTCGCCCCCGCGGCGCGCGCGGACGACGGCGGTTTCACCGGGATTGGAGAATTTCACGGCGTTCGACAGCAGGTTCACCAGCACCTGCCGCAGGCGAAGCGCGTCGCCGAACAGCATCGGCAGGCCATCCTCCAGGTCGATGCGGATCGGCACGCCCCGCTTGCCCGACTGGATGGCGACGAGGTTCAGCGCCTCCCCCACCAGGGCGGACGGTTCGACGGGAGTTTCGTTCAGCCGCAGCCCGCCGGCCTCGATGGTCGTGATGTCCAGGATGTCGTCGATGATCGCCAGCAGATGCTCGCCGGACTGGCGGATCGACCCGGCATAGTCGATGTAACGGTCGACCTCCCCCGTCCCGAGCAGCCGCATCTCGATCACCTGGGCGAAGCCGATGACCGCGTTCAGCGGGGTCCGCAGTTCGTGGCTCATAACCTGGAGGAAGGTCGATTTGGCGCGGTCCGCCGACTCGGCGGCTTCCTTTGCCGCGATCAGGTCGCTTTCGCTCCGCTTGCGCGCGGTGATGTCGCGGATGATGCCGGTGAAGACGCGGCGCCCGCCCGTCTCGACCGCGCTCACCGACACTTCGATGGGGAAGCGATCGCCGTCACCGCCCCGCACCGCCACGGCCTCCCGTACGGCTCCGGCGCCATGAGCTTCGCCGCCGGGCTGATAGACGGCCAGCCCGCCATCCTGAAGCAGACCAACCATGTCCGGGATCAGCCGGTCGATCCGGCTCCACAGCATGTCCGCCGCCGGGATGCCGAACATCGCCTCCGCCGCCGGGTTGAAGCTGTGGACGATGCCCTCCCCGTCCATGGTGACGATGGCATCGGCGGCGGCGTCCACGATGGCGTTGGTCCGGGCCTCCGCCATCAGCAGGGCATCGGCGGTCCGCACATATTCGGTCATGTCGGTCAGCGTGCCGACGCAGCCCTGCACCTGCCCGTCCGCATCGGTCAGCGGCGAGCCCTGACACAGGGCGAAGGTAACCGTGCCGTCGGTCGCGCAGAACCGCAGATTCAGCAAAACCGGCAGCCCCGCTGCCACGGCCTGGGCCCAATCCGCCTCCAACCGCTTGCGGTCGTCCGGATGCAGCGACGCACGCCAGGCATGGCCGGACAGGGCATCGGAAGACAACCCGGCAATGGCTGCAAAGCGCGGGTTGGCGAAGACAATGCCGCCGTCCCGATCCGTCTGGAAAATGCCGACCGGGGCGGAGCGGGCCAGCGTCTGGTAGAGCGCTTCGCTCGCCCGCAGCCGCTGTTCGGTCTCCACCCGGTCGGTCACGTCACGGGCGTGGATGACGATTTCCCGGACTTTGGGATCGTCCGGCCGGTTGAACGCCGTCGTCTCCATATGGCGCCACCCGCCCGCCGCGTGGCGCACCCGGCAGAGGAACGGACCGCCGTCCTCGACGGATGCCCCATGGCCGCAGCGGGCGAGACGCCGGACAGCCTCCTCCCGGTCGTCCGGATGCACGCGTTCCAGCACGGGTGTCCCCAGCAGCGCCTCCGGAGGGGTGCCAAGCACGCGAAGGCATGCGCCTCCCACATCGATGAACCGACCGTCCGACGACAGCACGGCGACGATGTCGCCGGCGTTGGCCATCAGGGCATGAACATACCGCTCAAGACTCCGCACAGAACACCATTCCGCATCGCCGCTCCAACGCAGAACAGTAAGACGACAATCCGTTAACGATTCATGACGTCCTTGTAATCAACGAAGAAACAACAGGCTTAGCGCGCGGAGAACTGCGCCGAAAAGGCATCTGTGGTTGCGTCCGGTGCTTCCGTCATAACCATATGGCCTATGCCGGACAGCTGAATGACTTCGGAATGCCTAACCTTAGCGGCGAGAGCCTTGCCGGATTTCGCCGGGGTCATACGGTCGACTCCACCCAGCAGGAACAGCGCCGGGCAGGACACCGCCGCCGCCGCGGCGCCGCCGCGGACATAGGCATTGCAGGCTCCCAGATCGACGCCCAGCACGCCGGGTCGCGCCCGCTGCATCAATCGCCGCCCACCGGGCACCAGCGACAGGCCCGGAGCCGCCGCGCCGCCAACATGCCCGCGCGGCCCATGCCCCCAGCCGATGACCAGCTCGATGGCGGACGGGTCGTTCAGCGCCGCGGCGGCCAGCAGGTCGGGATGGACCGGCATCGTCTCCGCCACGCCCAGCAGGGCCAGCGATTCGATGCGGTCGCCATGCCGCGCCGCGGTTTCCAGGGCCACCAGGGCACCCATGGAATGGCCGGCGAGCGCCGCCTTCGCCACGCCCGCCGCGTCCAGCAGAGCGGCGACCCAGTCCGCCAACTCCTCGATGGACGGCAGCGGCGCCCCGCCGGAGCGGCCGTGGCCCGGCAGGTCCACCGCCAGGACCGACCGCCCGTGATGGGCGAGGTAGCGGCTTTGCAGGCTCCACACCGTGTGGTCCATGCCGGCGCCGTGGATCAGCACCAGCGCCGGCCGGGCCGGGTCGAAAGGCCGCCCGCCGGTGTGGGCGTAGACGGTCTGGCCGTTGACGGTCAGTTCCATGGCAGCCTCCTCACGCCTTCGTCGCGGCGCGCAGCGCTTGGCGCAGATCGTCGATCAGGTCGTCGCAGTCCTCCAGCCCGATGGACAGTCGGATCATGTCCTCCCCCACCCCGGCGGCGGCGAGCGCTTCGGCGTCGAGCTGGGCGTGGGTGGTGCTGGCAGGATGGATAACCAGCGATTTGGCGTCGCCGACGTTGGCGAGGTGGGAGAACAGCGCCAGCTTCTCGATGAAGCGCCGCCCGGCCTCCCGCCCGCCCTTGATGCCGAAGGAGATGATGGAGCCGGCGCCGTGCGGCAGAAGCTGGGCGCGCAGCCGGTGGTCGGGATGATCGGGCAGTTCGGGATGGGTGACCCAGGCGACGCTGCCGTTCTCCGCGTAGGCCTCCGATTCGAGGAAGCCCAGCACCTTGCGGGTGTTGTGGATGTGGCCCTTCATGCGCAGCGGCAGGGTTTCCACGCCCTGGAGGATCTGGAAGGCGTTCATCGGGCTCATGCAGGCGCCGAAGTCGCGCAGCCCCTCGGCGCGGGCGCGCATGATGAAGGCCGCCGGCCCATACTCCTCCACGAAGTCGATGCCGTGATAGCCGGCGTAGGGCTCGGTCAGGGTCGGGAACTTGCCGGACGCCTCCCAGTCGAAGGCGCCACCGTCGATCACCACGCCGCCGATGGCGACACCGTGCCCGGCCAGCCACTTGGTGCAGGAATGCATGACCAGATCGGCGCCGACGCTCAGCGGCTTGCACAGATAGGGCGTGACGAAGGTCGCATCGACCATCAGCGGCAGACCGGCGTCATGGGCGATGGCCGACAGGCGGGGGATGTCGAGCACCTCCAGCCCCGGATTGCCCAGAACCTCGCCGAACAGCAGCCGCGTCTCCGGCCGGATGGCTGCACGGAAGCCGTCGAGGTCGCGCGGATTCACGAAGGTCGTGGTGATGCCGAATCGCGGCAACGTGTAGGCCAGCAGGTTGCGGCTGCCGCCGTAGATCGAGGAGGAGGCGACGATGTGCCCGCCGGCATCCATCAGCGTCATGATGGCGAGCGTCAGGGCCGCCTGGCCGCTGGCCGTGCAGACCGCGCCGACACCGCCGTCCAGAGCCGCCAGCCGCTCCTCCAGCACCGCCACCGTGGGGTTGGAGATGCGGGAATAGATGTGCCCCGGCCGTTCCAGGTTGAACAGCGAGGCCGCGTGGTCGGTGTCGTCGAAGACGTAGGACGTGGACTGATAGATCGGCACCGCCCGCGCCCCGGTGGCCGGGTCGGGCCGCTGGCCGGCGTGCAGGCTCAGCGTGTCGAACTTGAGGAACTTGGCGTCGGCCATTCCCTTCCCCCTGAAAAGGTAAGGGCCGCCCGTGATGCGAGCGGCCCTCTGCTGCTTCGTTATTTTTTGCCTGCCCTGCTCAACTCGGTGAGCTGATTTGCCGGGAGGGTATGGCTGGATGACGCAAAGGTCAAGTAGTGGCTTTCCGAAAGTTGCCACGGATTTCGAAGCAACTCTTCGGTGCAAATCACTCCACCCCGACCATGGTCTCCTCGGCCAGCCAATCGACCACTTGGGCCAGGGCCTCCCAGCCGGTGGCGCCCTGCTCCAGCGCCTCGCGGTAGATGGCCACCTGCCGGTGGGCGCTGGTGCCGCGGCGGATGATGTCGCGGGCGTTGGCAACCTCCGCCACGCAATCGAATCGCTCCGCGTCCTCGCGCGTCAGCTCGATCAGCTCCTCCATCAGGTCGGCGTAGGGAACGATGGTGCCGCGCCCGAAATCGACCAGCCCCTCGTCGAGGCCGTAGCGCTGGGCGCGCCAGCGGTTCTCGCCGATCAGCAGGTTCTTGTAGGGCCGCCACGTCACGTTCTTCAGCCGCAGCCGCCACAGCATGCGCAGGAGGCAGCGGAACAGAGCCGCCACCGTCACCGCGTCGTCCAGACGGGTGCAGACGTCGGTGATCCGCATCTCCAGCGTCGGGAAGCGCTGGGACGGGCGGATGTCCCACCACAGCTTGCTCGCGTCCTCGATGATGCCGGCGTTGACCAGGACGTTCACCTGCTGCTGATACTCGCCAAAGCTCTGGAAGCTGTCAGGCATGCCGGTGCGCGGCAGTTCGTTCCACACCGCCAGCCGGTAGGATTTCCGCTGCATGTCCTGCCCCCGCCAGAAGGGTGATGAGGTGGACAGCGCCAGCAGATGCGGCAGGAAATAGCGGACCTGATTCATCAGGTCGATGCGCAGGTCGTCGTCCTCGATCCCGACATGGACGTGCATGCCGCAGATCATCAGTCGCCGCGCCGGCGCGCCCAGGTCGCGGGCCAGCATGTTGTAGCGGTCGCGGTTGGTGTGCTTCTGCGGCTCCCACGCAGCGAAGGGATGGGTGGAAGCGGCGATGGGCGCCAGATTGTGGGCGCGCGCTACCCCGGACACTGTCGCGCGCAGCCGCGCCAGCTCCGCCCGCGCCTCCTTCAGGCTGGCGCAGACCGGCGTACCGACCTCGATCTGGCAGCGCAGGAATTCCGGATGGATCTGGCCCGGCGCCTGCTCCTGGCAGGCCTCCAGCATCTCGTCCGGCGGGTTGCGCGCGATGTCCCGCGAGCTGCGGTCCACCAGCAGATACTCTTCCTCAAGCCCCAGCGTGAAGGCCGGTTCCATGAACGCTCACTCCCGCGGGAACAGTTTGATTTGGTAGAGGCCGGGGTCGGCCAGGATCGGCTCCAGCGCGTCGCCCAGCACCGTTGCCCACAGCGCCGCCCCTTCCGGCGTGGCGATCAGGTCCTGGCGCACCTCGACCAGGACGTTGGGCAGCCCGGCGGGGGTCGCGTGGCTTTCCACCGTGCCGCCCAGGGTGGTCCGGCCCGAGTAGGGCTCGTTGTCGCCGACGCACCAGCGCCCGTCGGCGCGCAGCCGCGCGATCATTGGAATCGGAATGCGCGGGTCGTGGTCCCATAGGATGCCGACGTGCCAGGGCCGGGCGACGCCCCGCATGGCGGGTGTGAAGCTGTGGATGGATAGCAGCACCGGCACCTGCCCGCGCTCGCGCCGCCGGGCGACTTCGGCAGCCACGGCCTCGTGGTAGGGCCGGAAGATGGCGTCGATCCGGCGCTCTTCCTCGGCCCGGTCCAGAGCGCGGTTGCCGGGAATAACCACGTCGTCGCTGACCACCGGGATTGCCGTCGGATCATCCAGCGCACGGTTCGGGTCGATCACCAGCCGGGAATAGCCGGACAGCACCGCCGCCGCGCCGAACCGCTCCGACAGCCGCCGCGTCAGCTCCGCCGCGCCGATGTCGTAGGCGATGTGCCGGCACAGATTCGCCTCGTCCAGCCCCAGCGTCCCCAGTGCCTTCGGGATGGCGCGCGAAGCGTGGTCGCACAGCAGAAGGACCGGGCTGTCCGACTCCGGACGCAGCACGGTGACCGGCGGCGGGTCGTCGGGACCCAGCAACGGTGGGGCCGGCGCGGCGCGGGGCGGCGAGGGCAGGGTCACCGGTCGGGGGTGTTCGGCGGGCTTGCAGGGTGATCGCTGCGTCATGATGGCACAGTATTGCAGGGTCTCGGTCGCAGCGGAAGTTCCCGCCGGCTGGTCCCCAAGGCAACGGTCCGGCGGCGCGGATGATCCCGACGGAGCGGCAATGTCCCACAATCCGGGGCTTCCGCAGATGAGCCATGCGGCGGGCGCCCGTGGCGCCTAGGAGGTGCGTCCGTTATAACGGACGCCATGCCGGACGCCAGCACCCTCGCCCCCACCGCGCACGCCGACTCGGCGCAGCGGATCGCGCTGATCGCCCTTCTGACCGGGGCGCTGGGAATCGCCTTCGCCCCGATCTTCGTGCGCCTGTCCGAACTGGGGCCGAGCGCCACCGCCTTCTGGCGGCTCGCCTTCGCCATCCCGGCCCTGTGGGTCTGGATGGCGGTGGAACCGAAGGGAGGCGCGCGGTCGCGCAAGCCTTCGTCGCTGTCCGACCACGCCCGGCTGACCGCGGCGGGCCTGTTCTTCGCCGGGGATCTCGCCATCTGGCACTGGTCGATCCGCTACACCTCCGTCGCCAACTCCACGCTGCTCGCGAACTTCGCGCCGATCTTCGTGACGCTGGTGTCCTGGCTGGTGTTCAAGGAGCGGTTCAGCCGGACCTTTCTGATGGGGCTCGGTCTGGCGCTGTGCGGGGCCGTCGTTCTGATGGGACAGAGCCTGAAGCTGAGCCCGGACCATCTGTTCGGCGACGCCCTCGGGCTGCTGACCGCGGTTTTCTACGGCGGCTACATCCTGGCGGTGGGTCGGCTGCGGGCGGAGTTCTCCACGGCCACCATCATGACCTGGAGCGGAGTCGTCACCGGCCTCGCCCTGCTGCCCATCGCCCTGCTGTCTGGCGAGAGCCTGATCGCCGGATCGCTTGAGGGCTGGGCGGTGCTGCTGGGGCTCGCCCTGGTCAGCCATGCCGGCGGCCAGAGCCTGATCGCCTACGCGCTGGCCCATCTGCCCGCCGCCTTCTCCTCCGTCAGCCTGCTGCTCCAACCGGCGGCGGCGGCGGTGCTGGCTTGGGCGCTGCTCGCCGAGCCGCTTGGCGCTCTCCAGGCGGTGGGCGGTGCCGTGGTGTTGGCCGGCATCCTGATGGCCCGCCGCGGGAGCCGATGAAACGCCGCCGATGACGCGGACCATACGCCGCCGTCCGGATGCGAGTTGACGTGATTTGCCCGACTCGGGTACGACCTATGACCGATTGCTGATGAAAGGGCATGACACCGTGTCCGACACCGAAGAACCCCACCACGTACCGGCCTCCTCCCAGCGCATTTCCGAATGGGTGGCGGAGCGGATTCTCGAACGGATCGCCCGTGGCGAACTCGTTCCGGGAGAGCGCCTTCCCGGCGAGCGCCAGCTTGCGGAGCAGCTCCACGTCAGCCGGGTGTCGGTGCGCGCGGCCCTGCAGAAGCTGAAGACCCAGGGCTTCCTGACCGCGGTGCAGGGCGGCGGCACGCGCGTGGTGTCATCCGTGGGCGCCATGGACGGCGCACTGACCGAGATGGTCCGCGTGAAGCACGCCAACCTCTGCGACCTCGTGGAGATCCGGCAGGCCCTGGAAAGCTGGGCGGCCCGGCGCGCCACCGAACGCGCGACCCAGGAACAGATCGACCACATCGGACGAGTCCTCGCCGCGATGGGCGAGACGGGCCGCGACGGCAAGCAGGCCGCCGACGACATGGACTTCCACCTCGCCGTCGCCCAGGCGGCCGGGAGCCCGGTCTATCTGCATCTGCTGGCGACCATCCGCGACATCCTTGGCCAGATGATGGAGTACCATCACACCGAGCCCTTCGCACTGGGCCGAGAGGCGCTGATGATCGACCATCACCGCGCCATCTACGACGCCATCCGGCGCCGTGATGCCGATGCCGCCGCCGTTGCGGCCACCGACCACCTCGGCTGGGTGCTCGACCGCTACAACGATCTGAGCCGGAAGGCGGAAGATCTGTCCCGCCCCGACACCGACGCCGCTCCGTAAAGAGCGGCGGCACCTCCGGGGAGGACCGCCCTCCCCGCCTCATCGTCACGGCATAGAAAAAGCCGCGAGGGTCCGAAGATCCTCGCGGCTTTTTCTACGCAGTCGATCAGGACAATCCCGGTCAGGCGGCCAGGATGCCCTCGATCTGTTTCGTCACGTCGTCGATCTCGGCCATGCCGTCCACCGTCTTCAGAACGCCACGGCTCTGATAATACGGCAGGATCGGCGCGGTCTGCTCGTGATACTGGGCGAGGCGGGTCTTCACCGTGTCGGCGTTGTCGTCGGCCCGGCGCTTGAACTCCGTGCTGCCGCAGACATCGCAGACGCCCTCGATCTTCGGCTTCTCGAAGACGTCGTGATAGCCCTTGCCGCACTTGGCGCAGGTGTAACGACCGGTGATGCGCTCCACCAGGATGTCGTCCACGACCTTCATCTCGATCACATGATCGAGCTTCAGGCCCTTGTCCGACAGCATGGTGTCCAGCGCCTCGGCCTGAGCGACCGTGCGCGGGAAACCATCGAGGATGAAGCCGTTGGCCACATCCGGCTTGGAAATGCGCTCAGCGATGATTTTGACCATCAGCTCGTCCGGCATCAATTTGCCGGCGGACATGATGTCCTTCGCCTGCTGCCCAAGCGGACCACCCTCGGCGACCATCGCGCGGAGCATATCGCCCGTGGAAAGCTGGACGAGCCCGCGCGTGTCTTCGAGACGCCGCGCCTGGGTCCCCTTCCCGGCGCCCGGCGGTCCGAGCAGAATGAGATTCATTACTTTCTCCCCCGAAGCTTCGCTTTTTTAATCAGCCCCTCATACTGGTGGGCCAGCAGATGGGAATGAATCTGCGCAACCGTGTCCATCGTCACCGTGACCACGATCAGCAGGCTGGTGCCGCCAAAATAGAACGGAACCGAATGCTGGGAAATCAGGATTTCGGGGAGGAGACAAACCGCCACAAGGTAGGCCGAACCGATCACCGTCAACCGGGTCAGCACGTAGTCGATGTAGTCCGCGGTGTTCTTGCCCGGACGGATGCCGGGAATGAAGCCGCCATACTTACGCAGGTTCTCGGCCGTGTCCGCGGGGTTGAAGACGATGGCCGTATAGAAGAAGCAGAAGAAGATGATCAGCGCCGAATACAGGATCATGTAAAGCGGCGTGCCATGCGCCAGATAGCGCGTGACCGTCTGCAGCCACTCCGGACCCTCGCCGCCGGCGAAGCCGACCGCGGTCAGCGGCAGCAGCAGCAGCGAAGACGCGAAGATCGGCGGAATGACGCCCGAGGTGTTCAGCTTCAGCGGCAGGTGCGACGCTTCGCCGCCGAACACGCGGTTGCCCATCTGACGCTTCGGATACTGGATCAGCAGCCGGCGCTGCGCGCGCTCCATGAACACGATGAAGAACACGACGCCCACCGCCATCAGCAGCAGGAAGACGATGAACAGCGTGGACAGCGCGCCGGTGCGGCCTAGCTCCAGCGTGCTGACGAGAGCGCGCGGCAGCTCGGCGACGATGCCGGCGAAGATGATGAGGGAAATCCCGTTGCCGATGCCGCGGGCGGTGATCTGCTCGCCCAGCCACATCAGGAACATCGTGCCGCCGACCAGCGTGATGACCGTGGCGATCTTGAAGAACAGCCCCGGTTCCGGAACCGCGGCGCCGGATGCGCCGGTCATCGCCTCGAGCCCCACCGCCAAGCCCCAGGCCTGCACGGTCGCCAGAAGGACGGTGCCGTAGCGGGTGTACTGGTTCAGCTTCTTGCGGCCCGACTCGCCTTCCTTCTTCAGCGCTTCCATCTGCGGCGATACCGCGGTCAGAAGCTGCACGATGATGGAAGCCGAAATGTACGGCATGATGTTGAGCGCGAAGATCGTCATGCGGTGCAGCGCGCCGCCGGCCAGCATGTCGAACATGCCCAGGATGCCCCCGCCCTGCTGCCGGAAAATATCGGCGAGGATCTGCGGGTTGACGCCCGGAATCGGGATGTAGGTGCCCAGGCGGTAGATGATCAAGGCACCAAGGGTGAACCAGATCCGCTTCTTCAGCTCGGTCGCCTTGGAGAAGGCCCCGAAATTAATGTTCGCGGCAAGCTGCTCGGCCGCTGATGCCATGGGTCGTATCCCTGTCCCTAATGCACGAACGGGGCGGTCCTGCAGGATGCAGGCCGCCCCTCGCAACTTCGCTTCATTTAGTGCCGGAAGAGGCCCGCGCGCAAGCGCGGGCTTCCGATCACTCGGCGGCTTCGGCGGCGGACGCGGTCAGCGTGACGCTGCCACCCGCCTTCTCGACCGCTTCCACAGCCGACTTGGAGGCGCCGGCCACGGTGAAGCTGGCTTTCGTCGTCAGGGCGCCCTTGCCCAGAAGACGGACGCCGTCCTTCTTCACCTTGCCGGTGACCCCCGCCGCTTCCAGGGCCACCGCGTCGATGGTCTGGCTGGCGTCGAGCTTGCCGGCGTCGATGAACTTCTGGACCAGGCCCAGGTTCACGACCGAGTATTCCTTCGCGAAGATGTTGCGGAAACCGCGCTTCGGAAGGCGGCGGTGAAGGGGCATCTGGCCGCCTTCAAAGCCGTTGATGGCCACGCCGGTGCGCGAGGTCTGACCCTTGACGCCACGGCCGCCGGTCTTGCCCTTGCCCGAACCGATACCGCGGCCGACGCGCATGCGCTCCTTACGGGCACCGGGGTTGTCCCGGAGATCGTTCAGCTTCGTCATGGGTTCAGCCCTCGTTCTCGACGCGGACCAGGTGCGCGACCTTGGCGATCATGCCCCGCACGGCCGGAGTGTCCTCCAGTTCGCGGGTCCGGTGCAGCTTGTTGAGACCCAGACCGACCAGCGTTTCACGCTGGTCGTGCTTGCGGCCGATCGGGCTGCCGGTCTGGGTGACGATGACGGTCTTCTTCTCGGCCATGATCAAGCCTCCTGCGCACCGGCAGCGCCGGTTTCACGCTTGCCGAGGATGTCGCTCACGCGACGGCCGCGACGGGCGGCGACGCTGCGCGGGCTGGAAACCTGCGACAGGGCGTCGAAGGTCGCCTTGATCATGTTGTGCGGGTTCGAGGTGCCGATGGACTTCGTCACCACGTCCTGCACACCCAGCGCCTCGAAGATCGCGCGCATCGGACCGCCGGCGATGATGCCGGTACCGGCCGGGGCGGTGCGCAGCACGACCTTGCCGGCACCGAAGTGACCGTTGGAGTCATGGTGCAGCGTGCGGCCTTCGCGCAGCGGAACGCGGATCATACCGCGCTTCGCCTGGTCGGTGGCCTTGCGGATCGCCTCCGGCACCTCACGGGCCTTGCCCGATCCGACGCCGACGCGGCCCTTGCCGTCACCGACCACCACCAGGGCGGCGAAGCCGAAGCGACGGCCACCCTTCACAACCTTGGCGACGCGGTTGATCCCAACGAGCTTTTCGATCAGCTCGCTCTCTTCCCGGTCGCGATCGCGCGGCTGCCGATCACGGTCGCTCCGCTCGCCTCTTTCACGTGCCATTTCGGAGCCTCCTTAGAACGACAGCCCGCCCTCGCGGGCGGCGTCAGCCAGGGCCTTGACCCGGCCGTGGTAAATGTAGCCACCACGGTCGAACACGACCTCGGTGACGCCCGCCGCCTTGGCGCGCTCGGCGATGAGCGCACCGATCTTCTGGGCGGCTTCGACGTTCCCACCGTGCTTGAGCTGCTCGCGCAGCTCCTTTTCCACGGACGAGGCCGAGGCGACCGTGCGGCCGTTCTCGTCGTCGATGATCTGGGCGTAGATGTGCAGATTGGACCGGAAAACCGAGAGGCGAGCCCGCCCGCCGGCCTTCTTGGCAATCTGCGCGCGCACGCGCTGCTTGCGGCGCTCGTGGAGTTGCTTTGGCTTGAGCATGGCGGACCTTACTTCTTCTTGCCTTCCTTGCGGATCAGCGTCTCGGTCTCGTACTTGATGCCCTTGCCCTTATAGGGCTCCGGCTTCTTCCAACCGCGGATCTCCGCGGCGACTTGACCGACCTTCTGCTTGTCGAAGCCCGACACCGAGATCGCGGTGGGCTTGTCACACTTGATGGTGATGCCCTCCGGGATCGGGTACTTGACGTCGTGCGAGTAGCCGAGCTGCATGACCAGCTCCTTGCCCTGCACGGCGGCACGGTAACCGACACCGTTGATCTCGAGGTTGATGGTGAAGCCCTGGTTGACGCCCGTGACCATGTTGTTGATCAGGGTGCGCGAGGTTGCCCACATGACGCGGGCGCGCTTGCTGTCGTTCGCCGGGGCCACCACGACCTTGCCGTCTTCCAGCTTGGCCGTGATGTCGTCGATGAGGGTCAGGCTGAGCGAACCCAGCTTGCCCTTGGCCGACACCTGCTGGCCGTTGACGGAGACGTCAACACCAGCCGGAACCGGCACGGGATGCTTTCCAATGCGCGACATCGAAGGGTCCCCCTTAGAACACGCGGCAGAGGACTTCACCGCCGACGTTGGCGGCGCGGGCCTCATTGTCCGACATCACGCCGCGCGGCGTGGAGAGGATCGCGATGCCGAGGCCGTTGAAGACGCGGGGCAGATCGGTGATCTTCGAATAAACGCGGCGGCCGGGCTTCGACACGCGGGCGATCTGCTTAATCACAGGCTCGCCTTCGTGATACTTCAGCTCGATCTTCAGGTTCTTGATGCCGGGGCGCAGCTCCTCCTCGGAGTAGCCGCGGATGTAACCCTCGCGCTTGAGAACCTCAAGCACGTTGCTGCGCAGCTTCGACGCCGGGCTCTGCACAACAGACATACGGGCGTGCTGACCGTTGCGAATGCGGGTCAGCATATCGCCGAGCGGATCGCTCAAAGACATTCTCCGACCCTCCTTACCAGCTCGACTTCACCATCCCCGGGATCTGGCCAGTCGAGGCCAGTTCACGGAGGGTGACGCGGGACAGCTTAAACTTGCGATAGAACGCCCGCGGACGGCCGGTCATTTCGCAGCGGTTGCGGATGCGCACCTTCGACGAGTTGCGCGGCATTTCGGCCAGCTTGAGGCGGGCGGCGAACTGCTCTTCCGGCGGGAGGGAGCGATCGGAGGCGATGGCCTTCAGGCGGGCACGCTTGTTGGCGAACTGCTTCACCAGCTTGGTGCGACGCTTGTTCTTCTCGATGGCACTGGTCTTAGCCATGGGGTCGTGCTCCAGCCAATCAGGCCACAAACGGCATGTCGAAGGCCTTCAGGAGAGCCTTGGCTTCCTTGTCGGTCTTCGCCGAGGTGACGAAAATGATGTCCATGCCGCGGATCTGATCGATCTTGTCGTAGTCGATCTCCGGGAAAATGATCTGCTCCTTCACGCCCATGGCATAGTTGCCACGGCCGTCGAAGCTGTTGCCGGGGATGCCGCGGAAGTCGCGGACACGCGGCAACGCGATCGTGACCAGGCGATCCAGGAACTCGTACATCCGCTCACGACGGAGCGTGACCTTGCACCCGATCGCCATGCCCTCACGCAGCTTGAACTGCGCGATCGACTTGCGGGACTTCGTGACGATCGGCTTCTGGCCGCTGATCGCCGTCAGTTCGCTCACCGCATTCTGGATCTTCTTGGAGTCGCCGACAGCTTCGCCGACACCCATGTTGATGACGATCTTCTCGATCCGCGGAACTTCCATGTCGTTCGCGTAGCCGAACTCAGCCTTGAGCGCAGCGCGGATCTTGGAGTCGTACACTTCCTTCAAACGTGCAGCCATTGGTCCGGTCCTCACACGTCGATGACTTCGCCGGACCGCTTGGCGACACGCACCTTGCGGCCATCCTCAAGGACCTTGAAACCGACGCGGGTCGGCTTGCCGTCCTTGGGGTCGACATGAGCAACGTTCGAGACGTTGATGGGCGCCTCGAACTCAACGATGCCGCCCTGCGAGGTGGCGCTCGGACGCTGGTGCTTCTTCACCACGTTCACGCCCTGCACGACGACACGGTTTTCCGCCGGGATGACCTTGAGGACCTCACCGGTCTTCCCCTTGTCCTTACCGGCAAGGATGACGACCTTGTCCTTGGTCTTGATCTTCGCGGCCATCACAGCACCTCCGGCGCCAGCGAGATGATCTTCATGAACTTCTTGCCGCGAAGCTCACGAGTGACCGGCCCGAAGATACGCGTGCCGATCGGCTCGCCCTGCTTGTTGATCAGCACGGCGGCATTGCGGTCGAAACGGATCGCGGACCCGTCCTCCCGGCGCAGTTCCTTCGCGGTGCGGACGATGACGGCGCGATGCACGTCGCCCTTCTTGACGCGACCCTTCGGAATGGCTTCCTTGACCGAGACGACGATCACGTCGCCGACGGTGGCCACCTTCCGCTTGGACCCGCCAAGCACCTTGATGCACTGCACCCGGCGCGCCCCGCTATTGTCGGCGACTTCCAGGTTGGTTTGCATCTGGATCATGGTTTGTACCCTTCCGTTTACGCGGCGCCGCTAACGGCGGCGGACTCAAGCACGACCGTCCAGCGCTTGCGCTTGGAGATCGGGCGGCATTCGATGATCGAAACGGTATCGCCGACCTTGAACTGGTTGCCCTCGTCATGGGCGGCGTACTTCTTCGACTGACGAATGAACTTCTTGTACACGGGGTGCATGACGCGGCGCTCGACCAGGACGATAACCGTCTTGTCGCCCTTGTCGCTGACCACCGTGCCCTGCAGAACGCGGCGAGGCATAGGTAGCCCTCCTTACTTGCCGGCTTCGGCCGAGCGCGAACGCTCGCCGAGGATCGTCTTGATGCGCGCGATGTCGCGACGCACCACTCGCACCCGCGCGGTGTTCTCCAGCTGGCCGGAGGCCCGCTGGAAACGCAGGTTGAACTGTTCCTTTTTGAGCTGGAGGAGCTGATCGTTCAGCTCCTCGGTGCTCTTCGCACGCACGTCGACGGACTTCATGCCGCCACCTCCTCACCGCCGCCGAGGCGGGTCACCAGCTTGGTCTTGATCGGCAGCTTGGCGGCCGCCAGGGCGAACGCCTGCTTTGCCACATCCGCGGGCACGCCGTCCAGCTCAAACAGGATGCGGCCGGGATGAACGCGGGCCGCCCAGTATTCGGGCGTGCCCTTACCGGAACCCATGCGGACTTCGGCGGGCTTGGTGGAGACCGGCAGGTCCGGGAACACGCGGATCCACACGCGGCCCTGACGCTTCATGGCGCGGGTGATCGCGCGGCGGGCCGCCTCGATCTGGCGGGCCGTGATGCGCTCCGGCTCCAGGGCCTTGAGGCCGAAGGAGCCGAAGTTCAGCTGGGTGCCGCCCTTCGCGTTGCCGTGGATGCGGCCCTTGTGGGCCTTGCGGTACTTGGTACGCTTCGGAGAAAGCATCGCTCGTGCCCCTTACTAGCGGTCAGCCCGCTCGGAGCGGTCACGGTCGCCGCGACCACGGCCCCCACGCTCCTCACGGTCACCACGCTCGCGACGCTCGCGCCGCGGCTCGCCATCGGTCGACACCGGCTCGGTGCCCATGCGCTTGTCCTGCGCCATCGGGTCGTGCGCCATGATCTCGCCCTTGAAGACCCACACCTTGACACCGCAGGTGCCGTAGGTGGTCTTCGCGGTCGCGGTGCCGTAGTCGATGTCCGCACGCAGGGTGTGCAGCGGAACGCGGCCCTCGCGGTACCACTCCAGGCGGGCGATCTCGGCGCCGCCGAGACGGCCGGAGCAGTTGATCCGGATGCCCTGGGCGCCCAGACGCATGGCCGACTGGACCGCGCGCTTCATGGCGCGGCGGAAGGCGACACGGCGCTCGAGCTGGTTGGAGATGTTCTCGGCGATGAGCTTGGCATCGATCTCCGGCTTGCGGATCTCGATGATGTTCAGGCTCACCTCGCCGCCGGCCATCTTCGACAGCTCGGTGCGCAGCTTCTCGATGTCCGCGCCCTTCTTGCCGATCACCACGCCCGGACGGGCGGAGTGGATGGTGACGCGGGCCTTCTTGGCCGGACGCTCGATGATGACGCGCGAGCAGCCGGCCTGCTGCAGGCGACCCTGCAGATAGCCGCGCAGCTTCAGGTCCTGGTGCAGCAGGTTGGCGTAGTCGCGCTTGGCGAACCAACGGCTGTCCCAGGTCCGGTTGATGCCGAGGCGCAGCCCGATCGGATTGACTTTCTGACCCATCTTACTCGGCCCCTTCGGCAGCGGCGGCTTCGCGCTCACGCACGATGATCGTCAGGTTGGAGAACAGCTTCTCGACCCGCGCGCCGCGCCCACGGGCACGGGCGTGGAAGCGCTTCATCACCAGGGCGCGGCCGACCGTCGCCGAGGAGACGTACAGGCGGTCCACATCGAGCTGATGGTTGTTCTCGGCGTTGGCGATCGCGGCCTGGAGGACCTTCTTCACCTCGCCGGCGATGCGGCGCTTGGAGAAGGTCAGCTCGGCCACGGCGCTGCTGGCATCCTTGTTCCGGATGAGCTGGGCGACGAGGTTCAGCTTGCGCGGGCTGGTGCGGATCATCGGATTGGAGGCGATGGCCTCGTTCTCCGCGATACGGCTGGGGTTGGAGGGCTTGCCCATGGCTTACTTCCTCTTCGCCTTCTTGTCCGCCGCGTGCCCGTAGAAGGTGCGCGTCGGAGCGAACTCACCGAACTTGTGGCCGATCATGTTCTCGGTCACCAGAACCGGCAGGAACTTGTGGCCATTGTACACGCCGAACGTGAGACCCACGAACTGCGGCAGGATCGTCGAGCGACGCGACCAGATCTTGATGATCTCGTTGCGGCCCGAAGCCCGCGACTTGTCCGCCTTCTTGAGCAGGTAGCCGTCGACGAACGGGCCCTTCCAAACGGAGCGTGCCATCGTCCGCCCTCCTTACTTCGAATGACGGCGGCGCAGGATCAGGCCATCCGTCTTCTTGTTGTGACGAGTCTTCTTGCCCTTGGTCGGCTTGCCCCACGGCGTGACCGGATGACGGCCACCCGAGGTGCGGCCTTCACCACCACCGTGCGGGTGGTCGATCGGGTTCATGGCGACACCACGGACGGACGGACGGATGCCCAGCCAACGGCTGCGACCGGCCTTGCCCTTGTTGGTGTTCATGTTGTCCGGGTTCGACACGGCACCCAGGGTGGCCATGCAGTCGCCGCGGACCACGCGAAGCTCGCCCGAGGGCAGCTTCAGCTGGGCGTACCCGCCGTCGCGGCCGACCAGCTGCAGGTAGGTGCCGGCCGAACGGGCCAGCTGACCACCCTTGCCGGGCTTCAGCTCGACGTTGTGCAGCACCGAACCGACCGGGATGTTCTTCAGCGGCATGGCGTTGCCGGGCTTCACATCCACCTTCTCGCCGGCGATCACCGTGTCGCCCACCTTCAGGCGCTGCGGCGCCAGAATGTAGGACATGGTGCCGTCCTCATACTTGATGAGGGCGATGAAGGCCGTGCGGTTCGGATCGTACTCCAGGCGCTCGACGACCGCCGGGACGTTGAACTTGCGGCGCTTGAAGTCCACCAGACGGTAGACGCGCTTGTGACCGCCACCCATCCGGCGCGCGGTGATGCGGCCGGTGTTGTTGCGGCCGCCGGACTTGGTCAGGCCCTCGGTGAGGGTCTTGACCGGCTTGCCCTTCCACAGCTCCGAGCGGTCGACGATGACCAGCTGGCGGAGCGACGGCGTAATTGGGCGATATTGCTTCAGAGCCATCGGATCACACTCCCGCTCAGATGCCCGTGGTCACGTCGATCTTGTTCCCCTCGGCGAGGGTCACGACGGCCTTCTTGAAGTCCGAGCGACGGCCGATGGTCCCGCGGAAGCGCTTGGTCTTGCCCTTGGTAACCAGGGTGTTGACCGCCGTCACCTTCACGTTGAACAGCCCCTCGACAGCCGACTTGATCTCCGGCTTGGTCGCCGACAGCGGCACGCGGAACGTCACCTGATTGTGCTCCGACGCCATCGTCGACTTCTCGGTGATCACCGGAGCCAGGATGAGGTCGTACATCCGCTCCTGGCTCACCGCAGGTTTCGACTGCTTGCTCATTTCAGGCGAGCCTCCAGCTGCTCGACCGCGTTGCGGGTCAGGACCAGCGTATCGCGGCGAAGAATGTCGTAGACGTTGGCGCCCTGCTCCGGCAGCACGTCGATCAGCGGGATGTTGCGCGAGGCCCGAGCGAAGTTCTCGTTCAGGTTGGCGCCATCGATGATCAGGGCCGAGGTCAGGCCGAGCGAAGCGAGACGGACAGCCAGCTCCTTGGTCTTGTGGCTCTCGGCCGAAGCGGCGTCGAGGACCAGGAGCTTGCCTTCCGCGGCCTTGGTGGACAGCGCGGTCTTCAGGGCCAGCTTGCGGACCTTCTTGGTCAGGTCGTGCTCGTGCGAGCGGACGACCGGGCCGAAGATGGTCGCGCCGCCACGGAACTGGGCGGAGCGCATGGAGCCCTGACGGGCGCGGCCGGTGCCCTTCTGGCGGTACGGCTTCTTGCCGGTGCCGGAGATCTCGCTGACCGTCTTGGTCTTGTGCGTACCGGCGCGGCGCTTGGCCAGCTGCCAGTTGACCATACGGGCCAGGATGTCCGTGCGGGACGGAAGGCCGAAGATCTCGTCAGCCAGCTCGATCTCGCCGACGGTCTCGTTGTTCAGGTTCTTAATGGTCGCCTTCATGGCCATCACTCCTGCGGCTCGGCGGCGGCTTCAGCGGCCGGCGCAGCCTTGATCCCGGCGGGGAACGGCAGACCTTCCGGAGCCTTCTTCTTCACCGCGTCGCGGATGCGGAGCCAAGCCCCCTCGGCGCCGGGAACGGCACCCTTGAGGAAGATCAGACCGCGGTCCTCATCGACCGACACGACCTTCAGGTTCAGAACCGTGACCTTCTCGTCGCCGAGATGACCGGCCATCTTCTTGTTCTTGAAGACCTTGCCGGGGTCCTGGCGGTTACCCGTCGAACCGTGCGAGCGGTGCGACACCGACACGCCGTGCGTCGCGCGCAGACCACCGAAGTTCCAGCGCTTCATCGCACCGGCAAAGCCCTTGCCGATGGAAGTGCCGGTGACGTCGACGAACTGGCCCGGGAGGAAATGCGCAGCCGAGAGCTCGGCGCCGACCTCGATCAGCGCGTCGGCATCGACGCGGAACTCGACCAGCTTGCGCTTGGGCTCGACGCGCGCCTTGGCGAAATGCCCGCGCTGCGGCTTCGTGACGTTCTTCACCTTGATGGCGCCTGCGCCGAGCTGGACGGCGGTGTAGCCATCCTTGTCCTCGGTGCGGACGGCGACGACCTGGCAGCTGTCGACTTTCAGCACAGTCACCGGCACGTGCTGCCCGTCGTCCGTGAAGACGCGGGTCATGCCGACTTTCTGCGCGATCAAACCGGATCGCATTGTTCTTTATCTCCTGACCAGGGACATCCTCAGAGGGAGAGGTCCCTCAACAGCAACGAATTAGAGCTTGATCTCGACGTCCACACCGGCAGCGAGGTCGAGCTTCATCAGCGCGTCCACCGTCTGCGGCGTCGGATCGACGATGTCGAGCAGACGCTTGTGGGTGCGGATTTCGAACTGCTCGCGCGACTTCTTGTCGACGTGCGGCGAGCGGTTCACCGTAAACTTCTCGATCTGCGTCGGCAGCGGGATCGGGCCCCGCACCCGAGCACCGGTCCGCTTGGCGGTGTTGACGATCTCGCTGGTCGACTGGTCGAGCACGCGATGATCGAACGCCTTCAAGCGGATGCGGATGTTCTGGCTGTCCATGTCCAAACGTCCCTTGCACCTCGTTTCGATGACGCGACTGCGCCACCGGCACCCCAAAATCTGTCCCCCGGGGACCCGCGGCGGCAGGCGAACCTGCGCCGGCTCACCGAAGCGGTGGGCGGCGGTTCGTCTGTCCGATCTGACGGCCGATACGAAAAAGAACATCCCCCGCATCGCAATGCGGATGGATGTTCCTGGCAGCAACCGGTGCAAGTGGAGCTTGCGGTGCCGTTCGTGATCGGGCTGCGTCTAGGCCGGACGTGCCTACTACCAACCCAAATTCCAGAGGGCGTAACGTGTATGCCCTAGGGGCCTCGGTGTCAACCCACATTTTCCCTCTTGTGACAGGAGGGTGACGGGATCGGCCCGGTTCGGCGCGTCACGCCGCATTTTCGCGGATCGGCCATGCAAAAGGGGGCCGACCCGCAGGCCGGCCCCCCTTCACAAAACGCGATCTTACTTGATGATCGAGGCGACGACGCCGGCGCCGACCGTACGACCACCCTCGCGGATGGCGAAGCGCAAGCCCTCGTCCATGGCAATCGGAGCGATCAGCTCGACTTCCATGGAGATGTTGTCGCCCGGCATCACCATCTCGGTGCCTTCCGGCAGCTTCACCATGCCCGTCACGTCGGTCGTGCGGAAGTAGAACTGCGGACGGTAGTTGGTGAAGAACGGCGTGTGACGGCCACCCTCTTCCTTCGTCAGGATGTAGGCCTCGGCCTTGAAGGTGGTGTGCGGCGTGATGCTGCCCGGCTTGGCTAGAACCTGGCCGCGCTCGACGTCCTCACGCTTCGTGCCGCGCAGCAGCGCGCCGATGTTGTCGCCAGCCTCACCCGAGTCGAGCAGCTTGCGGAACATCTCCACGCCGGTCACCGTCGTCTTGACCGTGGTCTTCAGACCGACGATCTCGACTTCCTCGCCGACCTTGACGATGCCGCGCTCGACGCGGCCGGTCACCACCGTGCCGCGGCCCGAGATCGAGAACACGTCCTCGATCGGCATCAGGAACGGACGGTCCTTCGGACGCTCCGGCTGCGGGATGTACTGGTCGACCTCGGCCATCAGCTTGAGGATCGCGTCACGGCCGATCTCCGGCGAACGGTCCTCCAGCGCGCACAGCGCCGAGCCCTTGACGATCGGAATGTCGTCGCCCGGGAACTGGTAGGAGGACAGCAGCTCGCGCACCTCCATCTCGACCAGCTCGAGCAGCTCCGGATCGTCGACCATGTCGACCTTGTTCATGAACACCACCAGCGCCGGCACGCCGACCTGGCGCGCCAGCAGGATGTGCTCGCGGGTCTGCGGCATCGGGCCGTCGGCGGCCGACACGACCAGGATCGCGCCGTCCATCTGCGCGGCGCCCGTGATCATGTTCTTCACGTAGTCGGCGTGGCCCGGGCAATCGACGTGGGCGTAGTGGCGGTTGGTCGTCTCGTACTCGACGTGGGCGGTCGAGATCGTGATGCCACGGGCCTTCTCTTCCGGCGCCTTGTCGATCTGGTCGTAGGCGGTGAAGGTCGCGCCGCCGCTCTCGGCCAGCACCTTCGTGATCGCCGCCGTCAGCGACGTCTTGCCGTGGTCGACGTGGCCGATCGTGCCGATGTTGCAGTGCGGCTTGTTCCGCTCGAACTTTGCCTTCGCCATGGTGTGTGCTCTCCGTCTCTTTGTCGTTCCAGCGGTTTCAGGCCATCCTGGCGCGGATGGTCTCCGCAATGGTCTGCGGCACCGGCTCGTGGTGGTCGAACTGCATCGTGTACTGCGCGCGCCCCTGGCTCATCGAGCGCAGGGTGTTCACATAACCGAACATCGACGCCAGCGGAACCATCGCCAGGATCGAGCGGGCGTTGCCCCGCTGGTCCATGGCGGTGATCTGTCCACGGCGGCTGTTCAGGTCCCCGATGATGTCGCCCATGTAGTCTTCGGGCGTCACCACCTCAACTCTCATGATCGGCTCCAGAAGCATCGGGCCGGCCTTCTGCATGCCCTCGCGGAAGGCCGCGCGGGTCGCGATCTCGAAGGCGAGCACCGAGGAGTCGACATCGTGGAAGGCGCCGTCGACCAGCGCGACCTTGAGGTCTATCACCGGGAAGCCGGCCACCACCCCGGCATGCAGCGAGGCGTCCAGCCCCTTCTGCACGCCCGGAATGAACTCCTTGGGCACGGCGCCGCCGACGACCTTGTTCTGGAAGACGAAGCCGCTGCCGGCGGGCTGCGGCTCGAAGACCAGCTTGACGCGGGCGAACTGGCCGGTGCCCCCGGTCTGCTTCTTGTGGGTGTAATCGATCTCGGCGGTCTTGGTGATGGTCTCGCGGTACGCCACCTGCGGCGCGCCGACGTTCGCGTCCACCTTGAACTCGCGCTTCATGCGGTCGACGATGATTTCCAGATGCAGTTCGCCCATGCCCTTGATGATCGTCTGACCGCTCTCATGGTCGACGGCCACGCGGAAGGACGGATCCTCCTGGGCGAGGCGGGACAGCGCCATGCTCATCTTTTCCTGGTCGGCCTTGGACTTCGGCTCGACGGCCACCTCGATGACCGGTTCCGGAAACTCCATCCGTTCCAGGACGATGGGCTTGGCGGGATCGCACAGCGTGTCGCCGGTCGTCGTGCTCTTCAGCGCGGTGAAGGCGACGATGTCGCCGGCGTAGGCCTCGTCGATCTCCTCCCGGCTGTTGGCGTGCATCAGCAGCATGCGGCCGATGCGCTCCTTCTCGTCCTTGCCGGGGTTCAGCACGGCGGTGCCGGAGGCGACGGTGCCGGAATAGACGCGCACGAAGGTCAGTGATCCGACGAAGGGATCGTTCATGATCTTGAAGGCGAGCGCGGAGAAGGGAGCGGTGTCGTCCGGTGCGCGCTCGTCCGTCTCGGGGCTGCCGACACGGTGCCCTTTGACCGCCCCGACGTCCACGGGGGCCGGCAGATAGTCCACCACGGCGTCCAGCATCGGCTGGATGCCCTTGTTCTTGAAGGCCGAGCCGCAGAGGACCGGCACGAAGCGCAGGCCGATGGTGCCCTTGCGGATGCAGGCCTTGAGCGTGTCCGCGGAGGGTTCCTGCCCGGACTCGAGATAGGCCTCCATGGCCGCGTCGTCGAGTTCCAGGACGGCGTCGAGCAGCGCCTGGCGGTGGCGCGCTGCTTCGTCCCTCAGGGCGTCCGGAATGTCGGTGTAATAGAATTCGGCGCCCAGCGTCTCTTCTTTCCAGACGATGGCGCGCATGGCGACCAGATCGGCGACGCCGACAAAGCTGGCCTCGGACCCGATCGGAAGCTGGAGAACGAGCGGGAAAGCGCCCAGCCGTTCCTTCATCATGGCGACGCAGCGGAAGAAGTCCGCGCCGGTGCGATCCAGCTTGTTGACGAAACACATGCGGGGCACGCCGTACTTGTCGGCCTGCCGCCACACGGTCTCAGACTGAGGCTCCACCCCCGCAACGGAGTCGAACACCGCAACCGCACCGTCGAGCACGCGCAGGCTGCGTTCGACTTCAATGGTGAAGTCGACGTGCCCCGGCGTGTCGATGATGTTGATGCGGTGATCGCGCCAGAAGCAGGTCGTGGCCGCGGAGGTGATGGTGATGCCCCGTTCCTGTTCCTGCTCCATCCAATCCATCACCGCGGTGCCCTCGTGCACCTCACCGATTTTGTACGACTTTCCAGTGTAGTACAAAATGCGTTCGGTGGTCGTGGTCTTACCGGCATCGATGTGAGCCATGATGCCGATGTTGCGGTAACGGTTCAGGGGATGGGAACGGGGCATGACAAGCACCTGGGCCGGTGGGTGCCTTACCAGCGGTAGTGCGAGAAGGCCTTGTTGGCTTCCGCCATACGATGGGTGTCTTCGCGCTTCTTCACGGCAGTGCCACGCTGGTTGGCGGCATCCAGCAGCTCACCCGACAGACGCTCGGTCATGGTGTTTTCCGAGCGGGCGCGGGCGGCGCCGATGAGCCAGCGGATGGCCAGGGCCTGGGCGCGGTCCGTGCGGACCTCGACCGGAACCTGATAGGTGGCGCCACCGACGCGACGCGAGCGCACTTCGAGGTGCGGCTTCACGTTCAGCAGGGCGTCGTGGAAGACCTGAACCGGCTCGTTCTTGGTCTTGGCCTCGATGCGGCTGAGCGCGCCGTAGACGATGCGCTCGGCAGCGGACTTCTTGCCGTCCAGCATCAGGCAGTTCATGAACTTGGTCAGGACGCGGTCGCCATACTTGGCGTCCGGCAGGACCTCACGCTTCTCGGCGCGACGACGACGGGACATCGTGAATACTCCTTACTTCGGACGCTTCGCGCCGTACTTCGAACGACGCTGCTTACGGTCCTTCACGCCCTGGGTATCGAGCGTGCCGCGGATGATGTGGTAGCGAACGCCGGGAAGATCCTTCACACGGCCGCCGCGGATCATAACCACCGAGTGTTCCTGGAGGTTATGGCCTTCACCGGGGATGTAGGAGGTCACTTCGAAGCCGTTCGTCAGGCGAACGCGGGCGACCTTACGCAGAGCCGAGTTCGGCTTCTTCGGCGTGGTCGTGTAGACGCGGGTGCAGACGCCACGCTTCTGCGGGCACGCCTCCATCGCGGGAACCTTATTGCGCGCGGCCAAGGGCTCGCGCGGCTTACGGATCAACTGGTTGATCGTCGGCATATCTGCCCTTCATCCCTTCAGGTCGATCGGCCGGCGGAGCCGGACCGATTGGAAAAACGCCCAGCGTTAACCGGACGATACAAAAGCCCGCCTGCGAAGCCTGAGGGGCTTCGAGCGGGCCCAATGGTCGAACGCCGTCGGATCGGTCCGCAAGGACCCTGTCGTTCAGCTATGTCGCTTGGGTTCAGCCGGATGCCGGACGGAATGGACGAAAGACCTTCCCGAGGCTCCTTTTGAAGTTCGCGGACTATATGGG
The DNA here is from genome assembly GCF_022023855.1 of Azospirillum brasilense. Classification (NCBI taxonomy): domain Bacteria; kingdom Pseudomonadati; phylum Pseudomonadota; class Alphaproteobacteria; order Rhodospirillales; family Azospirillaceae; genus Azospirillum; species Azospirillum brasilense. The sequence continues at coordinate 1,815,347 of NZ_CP059449.1, read as the reverse complement.
TCTGCCGGGAACCCGTCAAGCGCGCAGATGACCGTTCTTCGTGCGCTTCGACGACGTTTTTGCGTCAGCTGGCGCGAGCGGACCGGCGGCGTCGCAACGCGTCGGCACCTGCCGCCACCGCGGCGGCCCGCGCCTCAAGCATCGGGCGCATCCGCGTGAGGAGATCGGCCGTCACCACCTCCCCCGCCCCGTCCGGCACACCGGCGTTGAAGGGCGGCTGGGGGTCGTATTCGATGGAGAGCTGGACGAGTTTCGCGGCCTGCTCGCCGAACAGGTCGGCAACGATCCGCAGCGCCACGTCTATTCCAGCGGTCACGCCGCCGCCGGTGTATAGGGTGCCGTCCGCCACCACGCGCTCAGCGACCGGCGTGGCGCCGAAGGCAGCGAGGAAGTCACGGGAGGCCCAATGCGTGCCGGCCCGCTTCCCCTCCAGCAACCCGGCGGCGCCGAGAACCAGGGAGCCGGTGCAGATCCCGGAGATATACCGAGTGCTGGACCCCCGCTCCTCCAGGAAGCTCAAAACCTCCTCGTCGGTCAGCAGCGCGTTGATTCCGCTGCCGCCGGGCACGAGGAGGAGGTCGAGCGGCGGTGCCTCGGCGAGGGTGGTGGTGGGAAGGATTGTCAGGCCGGTGTCCGAGCGCACCGGATCGAGCGTCTTCCACAGCAGATGGACCTCGGCACTAGGCACACGGGCCAGCACCTCGTAGGGGCCGGTGAGATCGAGCTGCGTGACGTCGGGAAACAGCATGAGGCCGAAGCTGGGCGCTTTGTCGGTCATCACAGACGCTCCGATGCGTGAAGTGGACGATCCTAATCTCACCTGGACAAACGAGAAAGGGGCGCGTCCCCTGCGGAACGCGCCCCCTGCCCTACCCTATGCGCCGAAGCGTCAGGCCGCGGTGCTCTCGCCCGGATGCGGCAGGGCCGGAGCCTCGCCTTCGCCATCCTCGCCCAGCGCCAAGGCGCGATCCCGCTCGGCGGCGATCTGCTTCAGACGGTTGACGACGGAGCCCGTACCCGCCGGGATCAGGCGGCCGACGATGACGTTCTCCTTCAGGCCTTCCAGGTTGTCGGTCTTGCCCGACACCGCCGCCTCGGTGAGGACGCGGGTGGTTTCCTGGAACGACGCGGCGGAGATGAAGGACCGGGTCTGCAGCGACGCCTTGGTGATGCCCTGCAGAACCGGGTGGCCGGCGGCCGGCTTCAGCCCCTCGGCGACGGTCTTCTCGTTTTCCTCGTCGAACTCCTGACGGTCGACCTGCTCGCCCACCAGGAAGGTGGTCTCGCCGGCGTCGGTGATCTCGACCTTCTGCAGCATCTGGCGGACGATCACCTCGATGTGCTTGTCGTTGATCTTCACGCCCTGCAGTCGATAGACGTCCTGGATCTCGTTGATGAGGTAGTTGGCCAAAGCCTCCACGCCCATCACCGACAGGATGTCGTGCGGCACCGGGTTGCCGTCCATCAGCAGGTCGCCGCGCTGGACATAGTCACCCTCCTGCACGGAGATGTGCTTGCCCTTCGGGATCAGATATTCGCGCTCGTCCCCCGTCTCGTCGTTGCGGACGACGATGCGGCGCTTGGTCTTGTAGTCCTTGCCGAACTCCACGCGGCCGTCGAGGTCCGAGATGATCGCGAAGTCCTTCGGACGGCGCGCCTCGAACAGCTCGGCCACGCGCGGCAGACCGCCCGTGATGTCGCGGGTCTTGGACGACTCGCGCGGGATACGCGCCAGTACGTCGCCGGCCCGGACGTGGGCGCCGTTCTCGACCGAGAGGATGGCGTCCACCGACATGAAGTAGCGAGCCTCCAGACCGTTGGCGAGCGTGATGATCTCGCCCCGCTCGTCGCGCAACGTGATGCGCGGCTTCAGATCCGCACCGCGCGGCTGCTGACGCCAGTCCACCACGACCTTCGACGAGATGCCGGTCGCCTCGTCCATCACCTCGCGCATGGAGATGCCTTCCACGAGGTCGACGTAGTGGGCGGTACCCTCGCGCTCGGTGATGATCGGCAGGGTGTAGGGGTCCCACTCGGCCAGCTTCTGGCCGCGCTCGACCTTCACGCCCTCGTCGGCGAGCAGCTTCGCTCCGTACGGAACGCGGTGACGCGCCCGCTCGCGGCCCTGCTCGTCAAGCAGGATCACCTCGGTGCTGCGGCCCATGACCACCGGGATGTTGGAGGAGTTGATGACGACGTTGCGGTTGTGGATCCGCACCGTGGCATCGAACGCCGCCTCCACCTGGCTCTGCTCCGCGCCGCGCTGAGCCGCGCCACCGATGTGGAACGTGCGCATGGTGAGCTGCGTGCCCGGCTCGCCGATCGACTGGGCGGCGATGACGCCGACGGCCTCGCCGACGTTGACCAGCGTGCCGCGGGCCAGATCACGGCCGTAGCACTTGGCGCAGACGCCGTCCTTGGTCTCGCAGGTCAGGACCGAACGGATCATGACGCTGTCGATGCCCGAGCGCTCGATGCGGTCCACCGTGGGCTCGTCGATCAGGCCGGCGTTCGGCACGATCAGCTCGCCGTTCAGCGGGTCGATCAGGTCGCCCACCACCGTGCGGCCGAGGATGCGGTCGCCCAGCGGGGAGATGACCTCGCCGCCATCGATCACCGCCTTGACGGTGATGCCCTTGTCGGTGCCGCAATCCGTCTCGACGATGATGGCGTCCTGGGCCACATCGACGAGACGACGGGTCAGGTAACCGGAGTTCGCCGTCTTCAAGGCGGTGTCGGCCAGACCCTTGCGGGCGCCGTGGGTGGAGTTGAAGTACTCCAGCACGGTCAGGCCTTCCTTGAAGTTCGAGATGATCGGCGTCTCGATGATCTCGCCCGACGGCTTGGCCATCAGGCCGCGCATGCCCGCCAGCTGGCGGATCTGGGCGGCGGAGCCACGCGCACCGGAATGGGCCATCATGTAGACCGAGTTCACCGGCTTGCCCGGGGCGGTGTCGGAGATGACCTTCATCATCTCCGTCGCCACCTTCTCGGTGCACTCCGACCAGACGTCGACAACCTTGTTGTACTTCTCGCCCTGGGTGATCAGACCGTCGAGATACTGCTGCTCGAACTCCTTCACCCGCTCCTTGCTGTCGTTGACGAGCTTCTTCTTCGCCTCGGGGATGACCATGTCATCCTTGCCGAAGGAGATGCCGGCGCGGCAGGCGTGGCCGAAGCCGAGCTTCATCAGGCGGTCGGCGAAGATCACCGTCTCCTTCTGACCGCAATGGCGGTAGACGGCGTCGATGACGTTGCCGACGTCCTTCTTGGTCAGCAGGCGGTTGATCAGCGAGAAGGGCACCGCCGGGTTGCGCGGCAGGATCTCGGACAGCAGCATGCGGCCCGGAGTCGTCTCCACGATGGAGATCTTCTCGTCGCCGTTCTCGTCCACGCCCTTGTAGCGCGCCTTCACCTTGGCGTGCAGCGTCACGACCTTGGCGTCCAGCGCCTGCTCGATCTCGCCGACGTTGGCGAAGGTCATGCCCTCGCCCTTCTCGCCCGGCCGGTCCATCGTGATGTAGTAGAGACCCAGCACGATGTCCTGCGACGGCACGATGATCGGCTTGCCGTTCGCGGGCGACAGGATGTTGTTGGTCGACATCATCAGGACGCGCGCTTCCAGCTGGGCCTCGAGGCTCAGTGGAACGTGCACGGCCATCTGGTCGCCGTCGAAGTCGGCGTTGAAGGCGGTGCAGACCAGCGGGTGAAGCTGGATCGCCTTGCCTTCGATCAACGTCGGCTCGAAGGCCTGGATGCCCAGGCGGTGCAGCGTCGGGGCGCGGTTCAGCATCACCGGATGCTCGCGGATGACCTCCTCGAGGATGTCCCACACCTCGGGACGCTCCTTCTCCACCATCCGCTTGGCGGCCTTGATGGTCGAGGCGAGGCCGTACAGCTCAAGCTTCGCGTAGATGAAGGGCTTGAACAGCTCCAGCGCCATCTTCTTCGGCAGGCCGCACTGGTGCAGCTTCAGCTCCGGACCGACCACGATGACCGAACGGCCCGAGTAGTCGACGCGCTTGCCGAGGAGGTTCTGACGGAAGCGGCCCTGCTTGCCCTTCAGCATGTCGGACAGCGACTTCAGCGGACGCTTGTTGGCGCCGGTGATGACGCGCCCGCGGCGGCCGTTGTCGAACAGCGCGTCGACGGCCTCCTGCAGCATGCGCTTCTCGTTGCGGACGATGATGTCCGGCGCCTTCAGCTCGATCAGCCGCTTCAGGCGGTTGTTGCGGTTGATGACGCGGCGGTACAGGTCGTTCAGGTCGGACGTCGCGAAGCGGCCGCCGTCCAGCGGGACGAGCGGGCGCAGCTCCGGCGGGATCACCGGAATGACTTCCAGGATCATCCATTCCGGACGCGACTGCGACGACAGGAAAGCGTCGATCAGCTTCAGGCGCTTCACGAGCTTCTTGCGCTTGGCCTCGGACGAGGTGTCCCGCAGCTCCTCGCGGCAGGTCTTCTTCTCCTCCTCCATGTCGAGCGCCGACAGCATGATGCGCAGCGCTTCGGCACCGATGGAGGCGGTGAAGGCGTCCTCGCCGTACTCGTCCTGGGCGGAGACGAACTCCTCCTCGCTGAGAAGCTGGTGGAGCTTCAGCGGGGTCAGCCCCGGCTCGATGACGACGTAGTTCTCGAAGTAGAGGATGCGCTCCAGATCCTTCAGCGTCATGTCGAGCAGCAGACCGATGCGGCTCGGCAGGGACTTCAGGAACCAGATGTGGGCGACCGGAGAGGCCAGTTCGATGTGGCCCATGCGTTCGCGCCGGACCTTCGACAGCGTCACCTCGACGCCGCACTTCTCGCAGATGATGCCGCGGTACTTCATGCGCTTGTACTTGCCGCACAAGCACTCGTAGTCCTTGATCGGGCCGAAGATGCGGGCGCAGAACAGGCCGTCGCGCTCAGGCTTGAAAGTGCGATAGTTGATGGTTTCCGGCTTCTTGATCTCGCCGAACGACCAGGACCGGATGCGCTCGGGGCTCGCGATCTGAATGCGGATCTGATCGAAGCTCTGGGGACCCTGGACCTGGCCGAAAATGTTCATCAACTCGTTCATGACCGTCTCCCGCTGGCAGCGCCGCGTTGTCGGTTAAGGGCAGTTCCCGCCGGAAGGGGCCAACATGGCCCCTCCTCCGGCAGGTTCAAGTCTCTTGGGCTCAGTACGACCGCTGGTTCAGCTCGACGTTCAGGCCCAGGGAGCGCAGCTCCTTGACCAGAACGTTGAAGGACTCAGGGATGCCCGCCTCGAAGTTGTCGTCGCCGCGGACGATCGCCTCGTAGACCTTGGTACGGCCGGACACGTCGTCCGACTTGACCGTGAGCATTTCCTGCAGCGTGTAGGCGGCGCCGTAAGCTTCGAGCGCCCACACTTCCATTTCACCGAACCGCTGTCCGCCGAACTGGGCCTTACCGCCGAGCGGCTGCTGGGTGACCAGCGAGTAGGGACCGATCGAGCGCGCGTGGATCTTGTCGTCCACGAGGTGGTGCAGCTTCAGCATGTAGATGTAGCCGACGGTCACCTTGCGGTCGAAGGCCTCGCCGGTGCGCCCGTCGATCAGGGTGACCTGACCGGAGCGGTCCAGACCCGCCTTTTCCAGCTGCTGGCAGATGTCCTCCTCGCGCGCGCCGTCGAAGACCGGCGTGGCGAAGGGGACGCCCTTGCGCAGGTTGCCGCCCAGTTCCAGCAGCTCGCCTTCGGTCATGTCGGCGATCTGGTCGTCGTAGACCTTCTGGCCGTAGGCTTCCTTCAGCGTGATGCGCAGGCCGTCCATGGTCTGGGCGGCGTCGCCGCGGCCCTTCATGGCGAGGCGGTACTGGTCGATGGCGCGGCCGATCTGCTTGCCGAGGCCGGCCGACGCCCAGCCGAGGTGGGTCTCCAGGATCTGACCGATGTTCATGCGCGACGGCACGCCCAGCGGGTTCAGAACCAGATCGACCGGCTGGCCGTCTTCCAGATACGGCATGTCCTCCTGCGGCAGGATGCGGGAGACCACACCCTTGTTGCCGTGGCGGCCGGCCATCTTGTCGCCCGGCTGCAGCTTACGCTTCACCGCGACGAAGACCTTGACCATCTTCATCACGCCCGGCGGCAGCTCGTCGCCGCGCTGCAGCTTCTCGACCTTGTTCTCGAAGCGGTTCTGCAGCGCCTGGATCGAGTCGTCGAAGACCTTGCCCAGGCTCTCCACCGTCTCCATCACCTGCTCGTCGGCGATGGAGATCTGGCGCCACTGGCCCTTGGTCAGGTTCGCCAGCTCGGCGTCGGTCAGGACCGTGCCGGCGCGCATGCCCTTCGGACCGGACTGCGCGGTCTGGCCGAGGATGACCTCCTTCAGGCGGGTGTAGAAGCTGCGCTCCAGGATCGCGCGCTCGTCGTCGCGGTCCTTGGCCAGCTTCTCGATCTCGGCCCGCTCGATGGCCAGGGCGCGCTCGTCCTTGTCGACGCCGCGGCGGCTGAACACGCGGACCTCGACGATCGTTCCGGCCACGCCCGGCGGCAGGCGCAGCGAGGTGTCGCGGACGTCGGACGCCTTCTCGCCGAAGATGGCGCGCAGAAGCTTCTCTTCCGGGGTCATCGGGCTTTCGCCCTTCGGCGTCACCTTGCCGACCAGGATGTCGCCCGGACGAACCTCGGCGCCGATGTAGACGATGCCGGCCTCGTCGAGGTTCTTGAGGGCTTCCTCACCGACGTTCGGAATGTCGCGGGTGATTTCCTCCTGGCCCAGCTTGGTGTCGCGGGCCATGACCTCGAACTCCTCGATGTGGATCGAGGTGAAGACGTCGTCCTTGACGATGCGCTCGTTGATGAGGATCGAGTCCTCGAAGTTGTAGCCGTTCCACGGCATGAAGGCGACGAGCACGTTGCGGCCCAGCGCCAGCTCGCCCAGCTCCGTCGAGGGGCCGTCGGCGATGATGTCGCCGGCCGCCACGCGGTCGCCCACCTTCACCAGCGGACGCTGGGTGATGCAGGTGTTCTGGTTGGAACGCTGGAACTTCAGCAGGTTGTAGATGTCCACGCCCGGCGCCGTGGCGTCGGACGAGTCGGTCGCCCGGACCACGATGCGGGTCGCGTCGATCTGGTCGACGATGCCCTTGCGCTTGGCGACGATGGTCACGCCGCTGTCGCGGGCGACCGTGGCCTCCATGCCGGTGCCGACCAGCGGCGCGTCGGCCTTGACCAGCGGCACCGCCTGGCGCTGCATGTTCGAGCCCATCAGCGCGCGGTTCGCGTCGTCGTTCTCAAGGAACGGGATCAGCGCCGCGGCGACGGAGACGAGCTGCTTCGGCGACACGTCGATCAGGTCGATGGCCTCCGGGCGGAACATCAGGTACTCGCCGCCCTGCCGGCACGACACGAGGTCGGCGGCGAAGCGGTTGTCCGCATCGAGTTCGGCGTTCGCCTGGGCGACGACGTAGCGGCCCTCTTCCATGGCGGAGAGGTAGACCACCTCGTCGGTGACGATGCTGTCGCGCACCTTGCGGTACGGGCTTTCGATGAAGCCGTACTGGTTCACGCGGGCGTAGGTCGCCAGCGAGTTGATCAGACCGATGTTCGGGCCTTCGGGCGTCTCAATCGGGCAGATGCGGCCGTAATGCGTCGGGTGCACGTCGCGCACCTCGAAGCCGGCGCGCTCGCGGGTCAGACCGCCCGGGCCGAGGGCCGAAAGACGACGCTTGTGCGTGATCTCGGACAGCGGATTGGTCTGGTCCATGAACTGCGAGAGCTGCGACGAGCCGAAGAACTCGCGCACCGCCGCCGCCGCCGGCTTGGCGTTGATCAGGTCGTGCGGCATGACCGTGTCGATCTCGACCGAGCTCATGCGCTCGCGGATCGCGCGCTCCATGCGCAGCAGGCCGACGCGGTACTGGTTCTCCATCAGCTCGCCGACCGAGCGGACGCGGCGGTTGCCGAGATGGTCGATGTCGTCAATCTCGCCGCGGCCGTCCTTCAGGTTCACCAGGACCTTGAGGATCGACATGATGTCCTGCTTGCGCAGGACGCGGACGCTGTCCTCGGTCTGGAAGTTCAGGCGCGCGTTCATCTTGACGCGGCCCACCGCCGACAGGTCGTAGCGCTCGCTGTCGAAGAACAGGCCGGCGAACAGCGCCTCGGCCGACTCCAGGGTCGGCGGCTCGCCCGGACGCATGACGCGGTAGATGTCGATCAGCGCGTCCTCGCGGGACGCGTTGCGGTCGGCCGCCATCGTGTTGCGGATGTAGGCGCCGACGTTCAGGTGGTCGATCGCCAGCACCGGCAGCTCGTCGACGCCGGCCTTCTCCAGCTTGTCGAGGTCGCTCGCCGACAATTCGTCACCGGCTTCGAACAGGACTTCGCCGGTCCGCTCGTTGATGATGTCGACGGCGAGATAGCGGCCGGTCAGCTCCTCGGTGGAGACGAGCTGCTCGGCGAGGCCCCCCTCGACCAGCTTCTTGATCAGACGCGGCGTCATCTTGGTGCCGGCCTCGGCGACGACCTGGCCGGAGGCGGCGTCGACGAGGTCGGAAGCGACCTTCACGCCCTTCATGCGGTCGGCGTTGAAGGGGGTCTTCCAGCCGCCCGACGCGCGGGTGTAGGTGATGGTGTCGTAGAAGAAATTGAGGATTTCTTCCTTCGCCATGCCCTGCGCCTCGTAGGGCAGCAGGTCCTTCTTCTGAGCCTTCCGCTCGGCGCGCAGCGCCTCGGTCTCCGCGCCGTCCAGGGCGAACAGCAGCGTGGTGGCCGGCAGCTTGCGGCGGCGGTCGATGCGCACGTACACCAGATCCTTGGCGTCGAATTCGAAGTCCAGCCAGGAGCCACGGTACGGGATCACGCGGGCGGCGAAGAGATACTTGCCCGACGAGTGGGTCTTGCCCTTGTCATGGTCGAAGAAGACGCCCGGGCTGCGGTGCATCTGCGAGACGATGACGCGCTCGGTGCCGTTGATGATGAAGGTGCCGTTGGCCGTCATCAGGGGCATGTCGCCCATGTAGACGTCCTGCTCCTTGATGTCGCGGATCGAGCGCAGGCCCGTGTCCTCTTCCACGTCGAAGACGGAGAGGCGCAGGGTCACCTTCAGCGGGGCGGCGAAGGTCATGCCGCGCTGCTGGCACTCCTCGACGTCATACTTCGGCTGCTCAAGCTCGTACTTCACGAAGTCGAGGACGGCGCGGTCGGAGAAGTCCTTGATCGGGAACACCGACCGGAACACCTCCTGCAGACCCAGGTTGGCCCGCTTCTCCGGCGGGACGTCCATTTGCAGGAAGTGATCGTAGGAGCTGCGCTGCACCTCGATGAGGTTGGGCATCTGGGTGACTTCCGGGATGCGCCCGAAGCTCTTCCGAACACGCTTTCGACCCGTAAAGGATTTGGCCATGGATGTCCCCAAACGTCAGAATCGTGAGTACGCTCGACCAGAAGCACGCGAACCAGGGTGCTCGCCGCGACGCGGCGATGATCGCGCGGCCCGCCCCTTATGCAGGGACGGAAAGAGCCGGACCGAGAAACCCGGTCCGGTGGAAGGCAGAAAACGCCGTGCGGCGGCAGGCCCCCTCGGGGACCAGCCGCCGTCCGGCGTGGATATGTCTTATCCGTCGCAGCAAGACGGTCTTACTTAATATCGACCTTGGCGCCGGCCTCTTCAAGCTGCTTCTTGATCTTGGCGGCCTCGTCCTTCGACACGGCCTCCTTGACCGGCTTCGGGGCGCCTTCGACCAGGTCCTTGGCTTCCTTCAGGCCCAGGCCGGTGATGGCGCGGACTTCCTTGATCACGTTGATCTTCTTGTCGCCGGCGTCGGCGAGGATCACGTTGAACTCGGTCTGCTCTTCGACCGGGGCGGCGGCGGCGGCCGGACCGGCGGCGGCAACGGCCACCGGAGCGGCGGCGGAGACGCCCCACTTCTCTTCCAGCAGCTTCGACAGCTCGGCGGCCTCGATGACGGTCAGGGCCGAGAGATCGTCGACCAGCTTCTGCAGATCAGCCATTTTAATGCTCCAACAACTCGATGTTCTGGGATGGGTAGACAGCTAGACGGATGCGGCTCAGGCCGCCTCGTCCTTCTTCGCGTAGGCCGCCAGCACACGGGCGACCTGGCCGCCCGGAGCCTGGAGAACGCCGGCGATGCGAGTCGCCGGGGTCTGGATCATGCCCACGAGCTTGGCGCGCAGTTCGTCCAGCGACGGGAGCGTGGCGAGAGCCTTCACTCCCTCCGCGTCGAGGATCTGGTCGCCAAGAGCGGCACCGACGATCTTCAGCTTCTCGTTGGTCTTCGCGTAGTCGGCCACCACCTTGGCGGCCGCGACGGGATCCTTCGAGTAAGCGATCGCGGTCGGCCCTTTGAAGAGACCGTCCAGACCTTCGAACTGCGTGCCCTGAAGGGCGCGGCGGGCGAGCCGGTTCTTCGTCACCTTGAAGCTCGCGCCCGCGGCCCGAATCTTGCCACGCAGGTCGGTGACTTCCGCCACCGTCAGGCCCAGATGGTGGGTGACCACCACCAGGCCCGTGTCCTGGAGCTTCGACTGCAGGTCCGCGATCGCCGCTTCTTTTTGTGTACGATCCACGGATCGCCTCCTTGCACAGAGGTTTACGTGGGGCCCCTTCCCTTTCGGTGGGGAGCCCCGGCGAACCTGTCCCAGAAGTTCGAGCCGTTCCTGAACCGCGGGCAAGCCCGCGTGGTTAACGGTTCAACTCCTGTCTGCTCTGGCGGGTTTAAGCCCTTGCCTCCGGGGAGGCACAAGCACCAGCGGTCTTGGACAGGGTGGGCATCCCCGCAGGGACACCCGATCGCCGCCGGTTCCGGAAGGAGCCGGCGGCGAAACTCAGATCACTCAGGCCGTGGCGGCCAGAGTGGACAGATCGAGCTTGAGGCCCGGGCCCATCGTCGAGGACAGCGAGACCTTCAGCAGGTACTGGCCCTTGGCACCGGTCGGCTTGGCGCGGGTGATGGCATCCACGAAGGCGCGGATGTTCTGCACCAGAGCCTCTTCCGAGAAGCTGGCCTTGCCGACACCGGCGTGCACGATGCCGGTCTTCTCGGCACGGAACTCCACGGCGCCGGCCTTGGCGGCCTTGACGGCGCCGGCCACGTCGGGGGTCACGGTGCCCAGCTTCGGGTTCGGCATCAGGCCGCGCGGGCCGAGGACCTTACCGAGCTTGCCGACAACGCCCATCATGTCCGGGGACGCGATGCAGCGGTCGAAGTCGATGTTGCCGGCCAGGATCTTCTCGGCCAGATCGTCGGCACCGACGATGTCCGCGCCGGCGGCCAGGGCGTCGTCCGCCTTGGTGCCCTTGGCGAACACCGCGACGCGGACGGTCTTGCCGGTGCCGTTCGGCAGGTTCACCACGCCGCGGACCATCTGGTCGGCGTGACGCGGGTCGATGCCCAGGTTCATGGCGATTTCGATGGTCTCATCGAACTTCGCCTTGGGCAGGCCCTTGATCAGGGAGACGGCGCCTTCCAGCGAGTAGAGCGCCTCGCGGTCGACCTTCTTGTAGGAATCGGTCAGTCGCTTGCCGAGCTTCGCCATGGGATCAGCCCTCCACCACTTCGAGGCCCATCGAGCGGGCGGAACCAGCGATCATGCTCGCGGCCGCCTCGACGTCGTGGGCGTTCAGGTCCTTCATCTTCTTCTCGGCGATGTCACGAATCTGGGTCTTCGTGATCTTGCCGGCGAAAGCGCCCTTGCCGGTGGTCTGCGAGCCCTTGTCGATGCCAGCGGCCTTCTTGAGGAAGTAGCTGACCGGCGGGGTCTTCGTGACGAAGGTGAAGGTACGGTCGCCGTAGGCGGTGATGACCACCGGGATCGGCATACCGACTTCCAGGTCCTGCGTCTTGGCGTTGAACGCCTTGCAGAACTCCATGATGTTCAGGCCGCGCTGACCGAGCGCCGGGCCGATGGGCGGCGACGGATTCGCCTTGCCGGCCGGAACCTGCAGCTTGATGAAGCCGACGATTTTCTTTGCCATGTCACAACCTCCAGATACGACGCCTCGATACGCTGACGGGCGTCGCGGGGCTTTGCGGTGCGGCTATGGCGGGCCTTCCGCAGCAGAAAGGAGCACGTGACTTTTAATCACGCGCCCCGGGAAAACTGTTGGCCTCAGACCTTCTCGACCTGGGTGTATTCCAGCTCGACCGGCGTGGAGCGGCCGAAGATCGACACCGCCACCTTGAGGCGGGCCTTCTCCTCGTCGACTTCCTCGACGGTGCCGTTGAAGGAGGTGAAGGGGCCGTCGCTCACGCGAACCTGCTCGCCCACCTCGAAGGTGATCGAGGGCTTGGGGCGCTCAAAGCCTTCCTGCACCTGATGGATGATCCGCTCGGCTTCACGCTGGCTGATCGGCTGCGGCTTGCCGCCGCCGCCCAAAAAGCCGGTGACCTTCGGCGTGTTCTTCACGAGATGCCAGGACTCGTCCGTCAAATCCATCTTGATGAGGACGTAGCCAGGGAAGAACTTCCGCTCGGTGTTGATTTTGGAACCCCGGCGCACCTCGACCACTTCCTCGGTCGGCACCAGGATTTCTTCGAACTTGTCTTCCAGGCCCTTCTGAGCCGCCTTCTCGCGGATGGCCTGGGAAACCTTCTTCTCGAAGCCCGAATAGACGTGAACGACGTACCAGCGCGCGGCCATGGCGATCAGGCTCCCAGCCCAAGGATCATACGGACGGCGAAGGCCAGCACCTGATCCACGACGAGGAAGAACAGCGAAGCCAGCACCACCATGACGAACACCATGGCGGTCGTCACGCCGGTTTCCTTGCGGGTCGGCCAGGTGACCTTGGCCACCTCGCGGCGGACGTCGCGCGCGAATTCTGCGGGGTTCACTTTAGCCATCGTAGACCGTGCGGGCTCCGGTGCGACGTGTAGGGCGCGGTCAGCGACCCGTTCTTGTTCGGTACGGCGTGGCAGGAGTGGAGGGGCTCGAACCCCCAGCCCCCGGTTTTGGAGACCGGTGCTCTACCAATTGAGCTACACTCCTATCGCCGCAGGCTCTACCCCCGGCGGGGAGCGGAGCTTATAGCGCATAGCCGCGTGGCTTGCTAGCCTTTTTATCGGCTGGCACGCCGAAATCGACAGGGATCAATCCCGCCGCCGAGCCAAGGAGGAACGGCGGCGGGATCGACTCCTTCACCTTACTTGATGATCGAGGCGACGACGCCGGCGCCGACCGTACGACCACCCTCGCGGATGGCGAAGCGCAGGCCCTCGTCCATGGCGATCGGAGCGATCAGCTCGACTTCCATGGAGATGTTGTCGCCCGGCATCACCATCTCGGTGCCTTCCGGCAGCTTCACCATGCCCGTCACGTCGGTCGTGCGGAAGTAGAACTGCGGACGGTAGTTGGTGAAGAACGGCGTGTGACGGCCACCCTCTTCCTTCGTCAGGATGTAGGCCTCAGCCTTGAAGGTGGTGTGCGGCGTGATGCTGCCCGGCTTGGCCAGAACCTGGCCGCGCTCGACGTCCTCACGCTTCGTGCCGCGCAGCAGCGCGCCGATGTTGTCGCCAGCCTCACCCGAGTCGAGCAGCTTGCGGAACATCTCCACGCCGGTCACCGTCGTCTTGACCGTGGTCTTCAGACCGACGATCTCGACTTCCTCGCCGACCTTGACGATGCCGCGCTCGACGCGGCCGGTCACCACCGTGCCGCGGCCCGAGATCGAGAACACGTCCTCGATCGGCATCAGGAACGGACGGTCCTTCGGACGCTCCGGCTGCGGGATGTACTGGTCGACCTCGGCCATCAGCTTGAGGATCGCGTCACGGCCGATCTCCGGCGAACGGTCCTCCAGCGCGCACAGCGCCGAGCCCTTGACGATCGGAATGTCGTCGCCCGGGAACTGGTAGGAGGACAGCAGCTCGCGCACCTCCATCTCGACCAGCTCGAGCAGCTCCGGATCGTCGACCATGTCGACCTTGTTCATGAACACCACCAGCGCCGGCACGCCGACCTGGCGCGCCAGCAGGATGTGCTCGCGGGTCTGCGGCATCGGGCCGTCGGCGGCCGACACGACCAGGATCGCGCCGTCCATCTGCGCGGCGCCCGTGATCATGTTCTTCACGTAGTCGGCGTGGCCCGGGCAATCGACGTGGGCGTAGTGGCGGTTGGTCGTCTCGTACTCGACGTGGGCGGTCGAGATCGTGATGCCACGGGCCTTCTCTTCCGGCGCCTTGTCGATCTGGTCGTAGGCGGTGAAGGTCGCGCCGCCGCTCTCGGCCAGCACCTTCGTGATCGCCGCCGTCAGCGACGTCTTGCCGTGGTCGACGTGGCCGATCGTGCCAATGTTGCAGTGCGGCTTGTTCCGCTCAAACTTTGCCTTCGCCATCGCTTTGGTCTTTCGTTCCCGACGTTCCGGACGCACACAATGGCCCGGCCGAGACCGACATTTCCCTTAGCGCGGGGGGATTGGAGCGGGTGAGGGGAATCGAACCCCCGTCGTAAGCTTGGAAGGCTTCTGCTCTACCATTGAGCTACACCCGCCTGCCACGCCCCGCCCGGCGCTATCGACCGGGAACTGCGATCACGGACAAGCCGTGGAATGTAGTGGTGGAAGGGGCTGGATTCGAACCAGCGTACGCGTACGCGGGCAGATTTACAGTCTGCTGCCTTTAACCACTCGGCCACCCTTCCTCAGGCCCGCTGCGGGACATGCCCGCCGCGGAGTTCGGCACTATGAGAATTTTTCAGGCCTTGTCAACACGTCTGAAGCAGTCCAAACCAGAAAACTGTGAATAACCGCGGCGGGCTTAGCCCTGCCCCCTCCAGCCGGACACCATGACCCGTTCGAAGAAGCCATCCGCTCCCCACGGCCAGCCCCCTGCCCCGGCCAAGAACCACTCCCCATCCCACCGCGAGTCGCGCGGCGACCGCCCCTCTCCCGGGCGCGGCGCGCAGGGCGTCCTGCTCTACGGTCTGCATCCGGTGTCGGCGGCGTGGCTGAACCCGGAGCGGCGCATCCACCGCCTGATCGCGACGGAGGCGGGCCGCGCCGCGCTGGAGCCTGTGCTGGCCCAGGCCAAGGCCCGCGGGCTCCAGCGCCCCAGCCTGATGCCGGCCGACCGCAACGACCTGGACCGCATGCTGCCGCCGGGCGCCGTGCACCAGGGCGTGGCGGTGGACGTCGCCCCCCTGGACGAGATCGGAATCGAGGACCTCTGCGCGGAGGCCGATTCGGACCCGTCGGCGCTTGTCGTCGTCCTCGACCAAGTGACCGACCCGCACAATGTCGGCGCGATCCTGCGCTCCGCCTCGGCCTTTGGGGCCAAAGCGGTGGTGGTGACGGAGCGCAACGCGCCGGAGACCACCGGCGTGCTCGCCAAGAGCGCCTCGGGAGCGCTGGAGTCGGTGCCGCTGGTGCGCGTGACCAACCTCGCCCGCGCGCTCGCCGATCTCCAGCAGGCCGGCTTCTGGACCGTCGGCCTTGCCGAGTCGGGGAAGAGCACGCTCGCCCAGTGCAATCTGACGGGCCGCACCGCGCTGGTGCTGGGGGCAGAGGGCGCCGGACTGCGCCGCCTGACCATGGAGCGCTGCGACATCGTCGCCCGCCTGCCGACCCAGGGCCCCGTGGGCAGCCTGAACGTCTCCAACGCCGCCGCCGTCGCCCTCTACGAGGTCGCCCGGCTGCGCTGACGCGCCGCCGAACGCGCCGCACAGGTGAGGCTTGCTGCGGACCGCGGAGGACGCTAGTGTAAGCGCCCGCCGCGGTCTGGCCGGGCGGCACGCCGGTTTAGCTCAGTTGGTAGAGCAGCGGTTTTGTAAACCGAAGGTCGCGGGTTCGAGCCCTGCAACCGGCACCACCTTTTCCTCTCGCCAGACCGACGCCCGGCTCCGCCCCATGACGCCCGCCCCCGATGGCCGCTCCCTGATCCCGACCGGTTCCGGCGTCATCGACGCGGAGCACGGCGCCATTCTCGACCTCTTGTCGGTGATGACCGCGGGCGGTCCGGTCGGGCTGGCGGAGTTGACCGCGCTCCGGCACGAGGTGGCCGAACATTTCGCCACCGAAACGGCGGAGATGGCCGTCCTGACCGCGGACCGGCGGGAGCGGCACGAGCATGCCCACCGCAGCTACCTCGCCGGCATCGACGCTCTGCTGGACACCGCGGGGCGTGGCGATCCGGTGACCGTCGACGATGCGAATCGGCTGATGCTGTGGTTCATCGTCCATTCCAACACCGCCGACACGGAGTTGGTGGAGGCCGCCCGGCGGGCCGGCGACGAGCCGCCGATGATCTCCATGGACGACTGGCTCGACGGTCTGGACGAGGCCGACCGGGACGCCCTGCGCTCCTGAGACGGCCCTGCCGCCCCTGCGGGGGAACCGCGTCTCCGGGCTCCGGTTGGAGGAGGGACGATCCCTTCCCGCAACCGACCCAGGTTCCTTCATGGAAAAATCCGACACCCCCAACGCCGGGGCGCAGCGCCTGCGCGATGCCATCGACAAGGGCTTGACCGGCGACAAGATCCCCGCCGCTGACCCCGCAGCGGCCCCGCTGGGCACCGACGACGAGGCCGCGGGCACCCGTCCGCCTCCCGCCGCCAGCGATCACGATCCCGCCGCTCCCGAGGCCCGCGCGCCCTCAGGCCACTCCAAGGGCGCCGACGCCTTCCGCAAGGGCGATCTCCCCTTCGCTAAAGGCACCCGCGACGACGGGTGACGGCCCCGGTAAGAAAAGACTGCCGCGCAAAAAATGTCCCTCTTCCCGGCGGGAAGAGGGACATCGTCATGGCGTCGAATGGTGACGGGGCGCATACCCCAGTTTTCCGAAACAAATGGGCCGTCTGATGGACCGTCTGGCGGGTTTTCGGAACCGGTCGCCGATCAGAAGTAGCGCTCCGGCACGCGCAGCACGTCGTCGGGCATCACCGGCGTGGTGATCGGAGCCCGGCGCAGCTCCTTCTTGGGATCGGCCCCGCGGGTGATCAGGACATAGTCCTCCTTGGCGCGGTAGGTGTAGCCGCCGGCCATCGCCACCGCGGACAGGGCGGTCATGCCGTTGACATACTGGTACTGACCGGGGTTGCGAACCTCGCCCAGAATGAAGAAGGGCCGGTGGTTCAGCACCTCGACGCTGACCTTGGCGTCGCGGACGTAGCCCTGCGACAGGCGCTTGGAAATGTCCGACTCCAGCTCGCGCGGGGTGTGGCCGCGGGCTGTCACCTCGCCGATCAGCGGCATGGCGACCTTGCCCGAACCGTCGACGCGGAACTCGCCGGACAGCTGCTCCTCGCCAAAGACGATGACGCGAAGCGCGTCGCCGGCCCCCAGGCGGTAATCCGTCATCTGGGCGACGCCCGGCGGTTCGAGAGGGGCGTCCTGGCCACCGGCGCAGCCGACCATCGCGGCGGCGACCACGGTCATTCCGAGCGCGCGGAACACGTTACGTCGATTCATCCCATACCCTTCCATGGCTCGTGAGGACATCGGGCCCAGCCATCCGCGGTCGGAGCGGCCGAACCCTGAGCGGTCACGGAGGGAGACTAGCAACTCGCACGCGCTTGGGAAAAAGTGGAGAGGAAGTAACGCCAACGGAGGAAAAGGATTCGCGTCACCGTATAGGCGGAAATGCAAAAGGGGCGCCCATCGGCAGATGGACGCCCCTTCCGTATCCCTCGATACAATCTGATTACATCTGAGCGCCGACGCGCAGATAGACCAGATTGTCGGAGTAATCGAAGCCACTGAGGTTCGAGTTACGCTTTTCGTAAGTATAACCACCATTCACGAAGATATAGCGGCTGAGCTGATAGCTGGCGCCGGCCCCCAGCGTGTAGACGTCGTCGGTGCGGTCCACGCCGTTGAAGTCGTCCTGGCGCCACTGGACGCGGGCGTTCAGCAGCAGGGTGCGCAGAAGCTCGTGATCCACGCCGACAGCGGCGACGGTGCGGTTGTAGCTCGACGCGATCTGGCTGCCGCGGGCGTAGGTCGATTCGCGGACCTGACGGCTGAGCGAACCGGTGACCGAGGTGAGCTGGGTCACCGACCAGTTCAGGCGGCCGCCCACGGCCAGACCACCGAAATCCTTCAGCGTCGGATCGTCGTAGGTCCGGCTCAGATAGCCGGCATAGATCTCGCCGTTGATCAGGCCGGTCAGGTCGGTGGACAGGCCGCCGACAACCTCGTAGCCCTCCGAGTCGCGGTTGACGCCGCCGAAGTCCTGGCTCAGCCGGTAATTGGTCCAGTTGTAGGAGCCCTGGACGAAGGCCTCGTAGCCCTGGATGAACTCGTAGCCGACGCGGGCGGTGCCGGTGTAGCTCCAGCGGTCGCGGTCCTCCTGCGACTCCGTCTGCCCGTTGCTCAGCTCGGCGTCCTGGTAGGAGGTGTACTGGGCGCCGCCGGTCAGGCGGACGCGGACGCGGTTGAAGCGCTGGTTGAACGACGCCTCGCCGCCGTGGGTGAAGTAGTTCACCGGCTCCGCGAAGCGCGGCACCACGGTGCCGGTGGCCAGCGACACGTCGAAGTTCGGGTCGGACCGCCCCTCATGGTCGCGGCGGCTGAACAGCAGGCCGCTGACCGACGAGTCGCGGGTGATGTCGTAGCGGCCGTCCACCTGCGCCCGGTAATCGGCGTAGTTCTCCGACGAATAGTCGAAGAAGCGCCCGATGTTGCCGGAGGCCGAGAAGTTCAGGGCGTGGTTGTTGAAATCCGAACGCACGTCGACGCGCGGCTGGGTGACCCAGATGAAGTCGTCGCGGGTGTCGTTCTCGGTCGCGAAGACGTTGCTTTCATAGGTCAGGCCGGTCTCGATGCGCGGCAGGATAAGGAACGATCCGGCGCGGATGCCGAGCTGTTCGACCTCCGGACGGCGGCGCTCCAGCACGGATTCACCGGGCTGCAGTTCCTGGGCGCTCACCGGCGTGGCCGCGGGCAGCGCCGTCAGCACGGTGGACGCGAGCGCGAGGGCGAGGAAGGACAGGGAGCTGGGCTTCATGGGTCACCGCGCAAGGCTGAAATCAGTGGCTCGTATCGGGCGGCCGAATGGCCTCGGAATGTGCAATCGCCGCTCCGGCAGAAGCGGACAGTCGCTGCAAAGACAACTCATGGCGTGATGTCCGTGCAACAGTGAAGCCATTCAGGCGTGGTTTTTGCCCGCGCCTGTGTTGTTGGCGCAACAAGACTTGCGTCAGACGGGCGCACTATTGCCATACGCCCGCGCCATTAGAGCTAAGGTCATAGGACCAAGAGACCTCACAGACTGGCGTCCTTGGGAACCAGCGTCGGCGGCATCCGTTCACCCAAGGCGGACCAGAGCCTCCAACCGGAACCATGAGGAAACACCAAGCATGACCAGACCGCTGACCACTCCCCCGCCGCCCAAGTCGCCCCGCCACCCTGGCGACGATGTCGTAATGCCGCCCTACACACCCGGGAGTGTCCCGCCGCCGGACGGCGACCTTCCGAAGTCCGACCGCGAAAGGACTCCGCCGCCGAACACCTATCCACCGAAACAAAACCCATAATCGAAATATGGGCTGCCGTCTGGTATGACCAAAACACACCCGCATATGCAGATTGCATCCCAGTCCCCCAGGAAAGATTCTTGAAAGGTCCGGCTCATCTTCGTTCGCGAGTGCTTTGCATTGTAAATAGTAAGCGGTCTTAGACTGTGGCCCTATGCCGCAGCAGCGAGCGTTGCCTATCGCGACTTCCATCCCTAGGCTTCAATGCGAAGCCTGCTGCATTTGGCGCACGCCCTGGAGCATTCCCCGGGACCGGCGCCGAACCTGTCGCACGGTGTTTCGCCGACACCCGCCGCAACCGGAAACGGTCCGGCTCCGCAACGCTCGTGTGCGCCCATGGATCACATCGCCCATCCTCCGACCGACGATTACCTGTTGACCGGGCAGGTGCACTATCGCCTTCGCCGGGCTCATCAGCGCGCGTCCTCCATCTTCATGGACATGATCGGCGACTCCCAGCTCACCCCCACCCAATGGGGCGCCCTGGTCACCCTGCGGACCGAGGGGTCGCTGTCGCAGAACCAACTCGGCCGGCTGACCTTCATGGACCCGGCGACCACCCAGGGCGTGATTCTGCGCCTCGTGGAGCGCAAGCTGGTGGAACGCCAGCCGGACCCGCAGGACCGGCGGCGCACCAGCGTCAGCCTGACCCGAACCGGCCAATCGCTGGTCAACGCCCTGCTTGGAAACGCCACCCAGGCGCATCACCGCACGCTGGACCCGCTGACCCCGGAGGAGCAGGCGACTTTCCTCATGCTCCTCTCCCGCCTGATGTGAGCCCGGCGGTTCCGGCACCGGCCCGCGGAAAACAGGCTTGGTGCGGCGCAACGGAACGGTGACTTTTGCCGTGGGTTTGCTATGAACGCAGACATTGCGTTCAGGCTGCCGCTCCATGCGTTCACGCAGCCGTCCACCGCGCCGGGATACCGCCGACCATGAACCGCCGCCATCTCCTGCTTGCGCCGGGCGCTGCCGCCCTCGCCGCCGCCTTCTGGATCGCCGCGCCGATGCCCGCCGCCCAGGCGCAATCCGCCCCGGCCCAATCAGGCGGCCAGCCGATTCGCGTCGGCGAGATCAACAGCTACACTGGCCTTCCGGCCTTCACGATCCCCTACCGCCAGGGCTGGCAGCTCGCGGTGGAGGAGGTGAACGCGGCGGGCGGCCTGCTCGGCGGGCGCAAGCTGGAGGTCGTCTCCCGCGACGACGCCGGCAAGCCGGACGACGCCGTGCGCGTCGCGCAGGAACTGCTGTCGAACGAGAAGGTCGAACTGCTGGCCGGCACCTACTTCTCCCACGTCGGGCTGGCCGTGGCGGACTTCGCCGCGCGCAACAAGATGCCCTTCGTCGCGGCGGAGCCGCTGACCGACGCCATCACCTGGACCAAGGGCAACCGCTACACCTTCCGCCTGCGTCCCAGCACCTACATGCAGGCGGCCATGCTGGTGGAGGAGGCGGCGAAGCTGCCGGCCAAGCGCTGGGCCACCGTCGCCCCCAACTACGAGTACGGCCAGTCGGCGGTGCAGTGGTTCCGCCAGCTCCTGTCGGAGAAGCGGCCGGACGTCGAGTTCGTCGCCGAGCAGTGGCCGGCCCAGGGCAAGCTGGAAGCCGGACCGACCGTGCAGGCGCTGGCCGCGGCGAAGCCCGACGCCATCTTCAACGTCACCTTCGGCGCCGATCTCGCCAAGTTCGTGCGCGAGGGCGAGGGTCGCGGCCTGTTCCGCAACCGCACCGTCGTCAGCCTGCTGACCGGCGAGCCGGAATATCTCGACCCGATGAAGGACGAGGCGCCGGAGGGCTGGATCGTCACCGGCTATCCGCAGGAACAGATCGACACGCCCGGGCACAAGGCCTTCCGCGAGGCCTATGTGAAGCGCTTCAACGAGCCGCCGCGCCAGGGCTCGGTTGTCGGCTACGCCACCTTCAAGGCCATCGCCGCCGCCGTGGAGAAGGCCGGCTCCACCGATCCGGAGAAGCTCGTGGACGCGCTGTCCGGCCTGGCCCTGTCCAGCCCCTTCGGCCCGATCACCTTCCGCGCGCTCGACCATCAGGCGACGATGGGCGCCTATGTCGGCAAGACCACGGTGAAGGGCGGCCAGGGCGTGATGACCGGCTGGCGCTACGCCGACGGCGCGGACTATCTGCCGTCCGACGAGGCCGTCCGCAAGATGCGTCCGGAGTAAGGGGCGGAGGGGCCGCGCTTGCCCCCACCCTTCCCACGGCTGCGCCGCGGGCCCCTTTCCCTCCCCCGCTCCGCAGGAGAGGGAAATTTAGTCCCCTCCCCTGCGAAGCTCTCGCGCAAACAAAGTTTGCGCTGACGCGACAGGCGGACCTTTGGTCCGCCAAGAGCGAGTGAGGGCTAGGGAGGGGGCAAGCCCTTGCTCCCGCCGAACCTGCCGAAAGAGCCGATGTCCTTCTACCTCGTGCAATTCCTCAGCGGCCTCGCCACGGCAGCGACGCTGTTCCTGGTGTCGTCCGGGCTGACCATCGTGTTCGGCGTGACGCGGATCGTGAATTTCGCGCACGGCTCCTTCTACATGCTGGGCGCCTATCTCGGCTGGACGCTGGTGGAGCGTTGGGGGACCACGCCGCTGGGCTTCTGGGGCGCCGTGGCTGCGGCCTCGCTGGCGGTCGGCTTGCTCGGCGCGCTGATGGAGGTCGGGCTGCTGCGCCGCCTCTACCGCTCGCCGGAGCTGTTCCAGCTTCTCGCCACCTTCGGCGTGGTGCTGGTGGTGCAGGACGCCGCCTCCTGGATCTGGGGGTCGGAGGATCTGCTCGGCCGGCGGGCGCCGGGGCTGCGGGGCTCCGTGGACATCCTGGACCAGCCCTTCCCGCTCTACGACCTCGTGCTGATCGGGCTGGGGCCGCTGGTGCTGGGTCTGCTCTGGCTGCTGTTCAACCGCACGCGCTGGGGCACGCTGGTTCGCGCGGCGACTCAGGACCGCGACATGGCCTCGGCGCTCGGCGTCGATCCGGCGCGGCTGTTCACCGGGGTGCTGTTCCTGGGGTCGGCGCTGGCCGGGCTCGGCGGCGCCCTTCAGGTCCCGCGCGAGGCGGTGAACCTGCACATGGACATGGCCATCGTGGTCGAGGCCTTCGTCGTCGTCGTGGTCGGCGGCATGGGCAGCCTGCCTGGGGCCTTCGTCGCCTCGCTGCTGATCGGGCAGTTGCAGGCCTTCGGCATCCTGGTCTTTCCGCAGATCACGCTGGTCCTGGTCTTCCTGTTCATGGCGGTGGTGCTGGTCATCCGCCCCTATGGCCTGCTCGGCCGGGCGGAGGACGCGCCGCCGACCGCCGCCAGCCCCGGCCCGCCGCTGATCGCCGCGGCCGACGCGGCGCGCTGGGCGCCCGCCCTGCTGCTCGCCCTGCTGGCCGCGGTGCCGCTGGTCGCCGGCGACTACGCGCTGATCGTGCTGACCGAGGTGGTGATCCTGGCGCTGCTGGCGGCCAGCCTGCATCTGCTGATCGGGCTGGGCGGCCTCGTCTCCTTCGGGCACGCCGCCTATTTCGGGCTTGGAGCGTACGGCGCTGCCCTGCTGGTCAAGCATCTGGCCGCCCCCATGCCGCTGGCGCTGGCCGCCGCTCCTCTGGTCGCCGGGCTGGGAGCGCTGGCCGCGGGATGGTTCTGCGTGCGGCGGTCGGGCCTCTACTTCGCCATGCTCACGCTGGCCTTCGCCCAGATCGTCTGGTCGGTGACCTTCCAGTGGTACGGCGTCACCGGGGGCGACAACGGCATCCTCGGCGTCTGGCCGCCGGACTGGGCGGCTAGCAAGGCGGCCTATTACTGGCTGACGCTGGCACTGGCCGGCGGCGCGCTGCTGCTGCTGCGCCGCGCCGCTTTCGCGCCCTTCGGCTACACGCTGCGCGCCGGGCGCGACTCCGCGCTGCGCGCCGAATCGGTGGGAATCGACGTTCGGCGGCACCAGTGGCTGAGCTTCGCCCTGGCCGGCTCCGCCGCCGGGCTGGCCGGCGGGCTCTACGCCTTCGCCAAGGGCAGCGTCTTTCCCACCCTGATGGCCGTTCCGGTGTCTGTGGACGCGCTGGTCATGGTGCTGATGGGCGGCATTCAGACGCTGAGCGGCCCGGTGGTGGGCGCCGCCCTGTTCCACCTGCTGGAGACCGAGGCGATGAGCCGGACCGACTGGTGGCGGCTGGTCCTGGGCGCCGTCATCCTGGTGCTGGTGCTCGCCTTCCCCAAGGGCGTCGCCGGCTTCGTCCGCGACCTGTGGATCCGCGGGAGGGACTCATGAGCCGCCGCCTCTCTGTAGAAAATCTCCAACGGGCCTTCGGCGGCGTGCAGGCCGTGCGCGGCGTGTCCTTCGCGCTGGACGCCGGGGAGGTTCTGGCGCTGATCGGGCCGAACGGCGCCGGCAAGACGACCTGCTTCAACCTGCTGAACGGCCAGCTGCGGCCCGACGCGGGCACGGTGCGGCTGGACGGGGTGGACATCGTCGGTCTGCCGCCGCGCCGCATCTGGCGGATGGGCGTCGGCCGCACCTTCCAGATCACCGCCACCTTCGCCTCGATGACGGTGCGCGAGAACGTGCAGATGGTCCTCCTCTCCGTCCACAGGCGCCTGTTCGGGCTGTGGGTCCCAGCGGCCTCCGGGTTCCGCGACGAGGCGATGGCCCTGCTGGAGCGCGTCGGCATGGGCGCCCAGGCGGAGCGGCCCTGCGGCGTGCTGGCCTATGGCGACCTGAAGCGCGTCGAACTCGCCATGGCGCTGGCCGGCGCCCCGAAGGTCCTGCTGATGGACGAACCCACCGCCGGCATGGCCCCCGGCGAGCGGCAGGAGCTGATGGCGCTGACCTCCTCCCTCGTCCGCGAGCGCGGGCTCGCCGTTCTGTTCACGGAGCATGACATGGACGTCGTGTTCGGCCACGCCACCCGCATCATCGTGCTCGACCGCGGCCAGCTGATCGCCGAGGGCACGCCCGACGCCGTGCGCGCCGACCCGCGGGTGCAGGCCGTCTATCTGGGAGGTGCGGCATGACCGGCCAGCCCCTTCTGAGCGTTCGTGGGCTCCAGGCCTGGTACGGGCGCGCCCACATCCTGACCGGAGTCGATCTGGCGGTGGGCCGGGGCGAGGTGGTCGCCCTGATGGGCCGCAACGGCGCAGGCAAGACCACGACCATGAAGGCGATCATGGGCCTGCTCGACCGGCGTTCCGGCACGGTGGCCTTCGATGGACGCGACGTCTCCGTCCTGCCGCCGCACCGCATCGCGCGGCTCGGCCTCGGCTACGTGCCGGAGGACCGCCGCGTCTTCACCGACCTGACGGTGGAGGAGAACCTGGAGGTCGGCCGCCAGCCGCCCCGCGACGGAGCGCCCCACTGGACGCCGGAGCGGCTCTACGCCCTCTTCCCCAACCTTGCCGAGATGCGGGGCCGCCGCGGCGGGCGGATGAGCGGCGGCGAGCAGCAGATGCTGACGCTCGCCCGCACCCTGATGGGCAACCCGTCGCTCCTGCTGCTCGACGAACCGTCGGAGGGGCTGGCCCCGCGCATCGTGCAGCAGATGGCCCACGCCCTGCGCGCCCTGAAGGCCGAGGGGCTGTCGATTCTGGTGTCGGAGCAGAATCTCGCTTTTGCCGCCGCGGTCGCCGACCGGGCGAGCGTCATCGAGAAGGGGCAGATCCGTTTCGAAGGCCCGATGCGAACGCTGCTGGAGGATGAAACGGTGCGCCGGGCCTATCTGGCGGTCTGAAGACTCACACCAGCATGTCGAGGACGCGCTTGGTGTTCTCCTGCGCGGCCTGCATGACTTTGACGTTGGCGGCGAAGTCGGTCTGGGCCGAGGAGAGGCTGACCACCACCGCCGGGTCGAGGTTGCCGGCGGCGAGCTGCGCGCCCGCCTCGTCGGCGCGGGACTGGGCGCCCTGAAGCCCCGCCAGGGCCGAGGCCTGGGCGTCTTGCAGGGACGGCATCCGCGGTGCGCCGAGCGCGCCGATGTCCATGGTGGAACCCCTCGATTGATCGGCGACCATCCTACCCCTTTTTCGGCGGAAAAGCGATGGGGACCCGACTGTGGGGACCGGCGGGCTGGTTCAGCCCTCCGCCAGCCAGACGGCCAGACGGTCGAGAAAGGCGCCGGCTTCCGCGGGGTCCTTCAGGCTCCATCCGGCGGCGCTGGGGGCTGGCGGGTCCATGACGCGAATGCCGACGCCCCGTCCTTCTCCACGGGCCGCCAGGGCGCGGAAGGCGTCCTCGTCCGTCTCGTCGTCGCCGAGGTAGAGCGGCAGCGTCTCCGGTCCCGCCAGACCCAGGGTGTCGAGCAGCGACAGGACCGCCTTGCCCTTGTCCCAGGGGACGTTGGGCCGCAACTCGTGGATCTCCTTGCCGCCGGTGACGCGCAGGTCCGTAAAGGCGGCAGCAACGTCCCGCACCGCGTCGCCGACCGACGCCTTGCGGTCCGGGACCACCCGCCGGGTGTGGATGGCAATGGCGAAGCGCTTGCGCTCGACCAGCGCGCCCTCGACGCCGTGCAGGCGCCGCAGCAGGTCTGCTTCGGCCACGTCGAGGTCGCCCAGATACTCCTCGCCGATCTGGGTGCGCAGGCCGGGGCCGCGGATGTCGAAGCCGTGGCTGCCGGCGTAGATCAGATCGTCGATCCCGACATGGCGGGCCACATCCTCCAGATCACGCCCGCTGACCACCGCCACCGGGCACAGCCCGGCCAGCCGCCGGATCACCGCGCGCACGGACTCGTCGAGGATCGCCAGTTCGGGCCGCTCCACGATGGGCGTCAGGGTGCCGTCATAGTCGAGGAAGACGGCGGGCCGCCGGTCGCCCAGCATCGCCGCGAAGGCGTCGAACCGGACGAGCGCCGACGGCTTGCCTTCGGTGGAAGCAGGGGGGTGCTGGTCGGTCACGGGCGGCTCTCCTTCGTGTCCGGGGCATCGTCGGTGGGCGCTGTCGCGCCGGCGCATGATCGGAACAACGGGCAAGCGCGCCATCAGGTCCGGATGCGTTAACCAACGACGTTATCGCACCCGATACGATTGTGACTCTTCGGTCACAGCGACCCCGGAAAAAGCAACGGCCCCGCAAGGGGCCATTGCTTCGGGGTTTTCACCCGCCTGAGATCTTTGTTAATTTTGCAGCGCAGCAAGAGATTGCTGCTTCGCCCTTCTTGGGCGTTTCCTCCCTAAACTCAGGCCGCTGTTCGTCAGCGGCCTTTTTTCTGCCAGAAACCTGTCCCTTCTGGCAATCCCTAACAAACACCATACCCCAACAAATCCAGCGGCATAATCCGCACAGATGAAAGGGTTTTGCTCCCACGACGCGCTCTTGCACCGTCGGCCCCGCCGGGTTTTCCTGTCGGCCCACCGCCGATCCCCGCCGCAACCACCGGGTGCCGACTTGAATCACGCACACAGCCCCGCCGACGACCGGCCGTTCAAGGCGCTGGTCAACGCCACGCTCCATACCGGCGACTCGGTGCTGGCGGGCGCCGCCCTGCTGATTGACGGCCCGGCCATCGCCGCCATCGTCGCGCCCGAGGCGATTCCGCCGGAGGCCGAGGTGATCGATCTGGGCGGCGGCATCCTCGCCCCCGGATTCATCGACCTCCAGGTGAACGGCGGTGGCGGCGCGCTGTTCAACGACACGCCCGACCTGCCGACGCTGCGCCGCATCGCCAAGGCGCACCGCCGGTTCGGCACCACCGGCCTGCTGCCCACCCTCATCACCGACTCGACCGAGACGCGCGCCGCCGCGGTGGCCGCGGTGCGCGCCGCTCTGGCGGAGGGGATGCCCGGCGTGCTCGGCATCCATCTGGAAGGCCCGCACATCGCGCCGGAACGCCGCGGCGTCCACGACGCGCGCTTCATCGCGCCCCCCGACGCGGACGACCTCGCCCTGCTCGGCGGCCTCTCCGGCCTGCCAGCCCTGGTCACGCTGGCGCCGGAGGCGGTTCCGCCAGAGCCGATCCGCCGGCTCGCCGCCGCCGGCCTGCGCATCGCCGCCGGCCACAGCACCGCCACCTGGGCTCAGGCCAAGGCCGGCTTCGCCGCGGGCATCACCGGGGTGACCCACCTGTTCAACGCCATGAGCCCGCTCGGCTCCCGCGAGCCCGGCATGGTCGGGGCCGCGCTGGAGGACGATGCGGTCTGGTGCGGGATCATCGTCGATGGACACCATGTCCATGACGCCTCCGTCCGTCTGGCCTGGAAGGCGAAGGCCCCCGGCCGGCTGTTCCTGGTAACCGACGCGATGCCACCGGTCGGCGCTCCCGAAGATCAACCGGCCGGCAATTTCCAGCTCTACGGCGAGGACATCCGGGTGGAGGACGGGCGTTGCGTCACCGCCGACGGCACGCTGGCCGGTTCCGCCCTGGACATGGCGACGGCGGTGCGCAACGCCGTGGAACGAATCGGCATCCCGCTGGACGAGGCGCTGCGCATGGCCTCCGCCTACCCGGCCGATTTCATGGGGATGGCGGGACGGCGCGGCCGCATCCGGCCCGGCTTGGTCGCCGACCTCGTGCATCTCGACGAGCGGCTGCGGGTGCGGGCGACCTGGATCAGCGGCAAAATGGCCGTTCCGTGAAACACCCCCTGCACGCACGCGCAAATCTGTCGTATAGAGGCCGCAGAATTTTGACCCTCATACGCAGCATCGAGGAGATTTACCCATGGACATCGCCCTGATGGTTCTGGCCGTCGTGTTCTTCTTCTGGCAGACCGTTTCCGAGTGATCGGGGTCCGGGCATCCGGACAAGCGAAAGGGCGGCTCCCCGGTGGAGCCGCCCTTTCGCGTTTCCGACCCATCAATTCGGCCACAGAACGGAGCCGTCAGTCGGCCAGCGCGCCGCCTTGGATCTGCGGGTGTTCCAGCCGCGCATGGGCGGAGGCGACCAGCCTCAACGTCTCCATGATCGTTCCGATCGCCTCGTTCAGGTCGGCCCGGCCGGCGGGCATCGGCATTCCCGACAGGACCGACTCCAGGTCGTCAGCGGCGTCCTGAAGAAGGACGCAGGCCTCCTCCAACTGACGTTTGGCCATTACGCCGTTTGCAGGATGCGACGGCGCCGCCTTCTGCATATTGCGATAGGCATTTTGATTTGCAGTTTGCAGCGAAGACCCGCGCCGCCCCTTCTGAAATCCCGTGATGAAGCCGAACATGGGCCCTCTCCCTTCCGTGTCGGAGGGTATAGAGCAAAAGCCGCGCCAATTTCGAAACATCGGCCGAAGGGATCACTCCTTGGGCCAAAGCCACGCCGCGCCGCGCATACCGCTTTCGGCGCCATGGCGCGCCCGGAGGAAGCGGGTGCGGGGGGCCGGGCTCAGCGCCCAGCGTCCCCACCGGGCCGGCACGGCCTCGAACAGCCCCGGCAGCTCCGACAGGCCGCCGCCGACCGTCACCACGTCGGGGTCCAGCAGATTGATGACGGCGGCCAGCGCGCGGGCCAGCGCGTCGGCATGGCGGTCCAGCGTCGCCCGCGCCGGCGCGTCGCCGGCCGCGGCGCGGGCGGCGACCTCCGGCGGAGTCAGCGTCTCCCCAGTCCGCCAGAGATGCAGGCGCGCCAGACCGGCGCCGCACAGCAGCGTCTCGATGCAGCCCTCCCGCCCGCAGCCACAGGGCACGGGCGGACCGTCCTCCGCCACCCGCCAGGGCAGCGGGTTGTGCCCCCACTCACCGGCGAGCGCGTTGGCACCGGGCAGGATGCGCCGGTCCGCAACGATCCCGCCGCCGACCCCGGTGCCCAGGATGATCCCGAAGACCAGCGGCGCCCCGGCGGCGGCCCCATCCACCGCCTCCGACAGGACGAAGGCGTTGGCGTCGTTGGCGATCCGCACCGGACGGCCCAGCGTTCGCGACAGGTCCGCGGCGAAGGGCCGCCCGTCCAGCCAGGGCAGGTTGACCGCGTGAACGG
The DNA here is from genome assembly GCF_022023855.1 of Azospirillum brasilense. Lineage (NCBI taxonomy): Bacteria > Pseudomonadati > Pseudomonadota > Alphaproteobacteria > Rhodospirillales > Azospirillaceae > Azospirillum > Azospirillum brasilense. Next base: position 1,786,036 of record NZ_CP059449.1, on the reverse strand, counting down.
TGCCCGCGGCGGCGTCGACGATGCCGGGCAGGCACAGGCCGACCGTGGCGTCCCGGCAGCCCGCCCGCTCCTCCAGCGCCACCACGGTGCCGGCCAGCGCCTGCAGCGTCTCCGCATAGCCGCGCGGCGTGTCGGCGCGGTGCCGCGCCCGCTCCGTCCCGTCGGGTGCCAGGAGGGTGGCGGCGATCTTAGTGCCGCCCAGATCGACGCCGATTCGCATCGGACCCATGCCCATGACGGACTCCCAGCGCGGGTGGACAGTGAAGGGGGTGGAAAAGCAGCCCTCCCTATAGCGCAGCCCTCCGCCCGAATCAGCCATCCCAACGCGCGCCTCCTCCATAAGAGGTGGCGGTCCCGTCCCTTTGCACCGTCGCAGGACGACGGCGGACCACTAGAGTCAGGAGTGTCACGTCCCATCAATTGGATTGCGCGCGCCCCCATGGACCGTTCCGCTCCGAAAGCCACGCCATCCTCGAATCGCTCTGCGGCGAAGGCGAAGCCCCAACCCCAGGCCGCCGGCCTGCGCCCCGACCAGACGGAGGTCTTTGACGGCCTTCTCCTGGCCCTGCTGGCGCGCAAGCGGCTGTTGGTGCTGGTCGGCGAGGCCGGGTCCGGACGGGCCGCGGTCTTCCACCAACTCGTCGAGCAGGTCGGCTCCGACGGGGCGCTGGTTCTTCCGGTCGCCGCCAGCGCCGGGGCGCAGGTGGAGGATCTGGTGTCCGCCGCCGGCGACGCCGCCTTGCCCTCCGACAGCGACGACCGCGATTTCGACACGCTGATCGAGGAACTGGAGGAGCGGCTCGACCTCGCCGGCACCGGCCTGCTGGCGGTGGAGAACGCGGGCGTCCTGGCCGCCCCGACGCTGGCCGACCTGATCGACCTCACCCGCTCCGAGACGCCGAGCGGGCGTTTCCTCCAGGTTCTTCTCTGCGGCACGCCGGAGATGGAACGGACCCTGGCCCGCCCCGGACTGGCCGAGGCGGTGCGCGAACTCGGCGTGATCTACCGCATGACGCCCGGCGCCGGCCCGTCCGTCGCCCCCACCGCCGCCATCCCCTCCGCCGACCCTTCCGTCGCCCCTGCCTCCAGGCCGGTGGCTGCGCCGCCGCGCGCCGCTCCGCCGCCGCCCCGCCGCGCCGCGGAGCGCGACGCCAACGACTGGCCGGCCAACGATTGGGACGCGCCGGACGGCTGGACGATCCCGGAAACCGGTGCCCCGGTCGCCGATCTGCCCGCCAAGCGCCCGCGCCGCCGTGCCGCGCTGGCCGGAGCAGCGATCACCACGCTGATCCTGCTGGGTGCCGCTGGAGCCGGCGTCGCCCTGACCTTTCCCGGGGCGACGCCCGAACGGGCGCTCGATTACGCCCGGCAGGGCTGGCAGGACCTCCGCGGCTTCGTGACGGAGCGGGTGCACAACCCGTTCGCCGACGAGCCCAGCCTGGGCAGCCGCGGCCCCGACACGCTGGCGATTGCCCGGCCGCAAAACCCCTACCTCGCCTCCCTCCCTGCCGAGGCGGGTGTGCCGGTAGCAGGTCCGGCGCCGACCAGGGCCGACGCTCCGCCGCCCGCCGCGCGCACCATGAACGCCACGCCGGCCCCGAACGCCACGCCGGCCCCGAACCCGACGCCGACCCAAGCGCTGACCCCGGCCCAGGCCCCGACCCCGACCATCGCGGCGAAGCCGGAGCAGCCGGCCGTCGCACCGGCGGCCCAGGCGCCGAAGCCGCCGGTGCCGGTGGCCGATCCACTGGCCGCGGAGCACGCCCAACCGCCCAAGCCGCGGGCGACGGAATACCGCACGGAGCAGAGCGAAGGCCCGACCGGTTCCGCCACCCTGCCGCCGCTGGTCGATGAGCCGGCGCCCCAGATGGCCGCCCCGGCGATGCCCCAGCCCGCGCCCCCCACGGCGTCCACGCCCTTCTCGGCCAGCGACAATGGCCTGAACCCACGCGTCCGCACCCTGGTCGATCAGGCCCGCCGGCAGATCGCCGCCAAGCTCCTGACCACCCCGCCGAACAACAACGCCTACGAGACGGTGTCGCGCCTGCGTGAGATCGCTCCGGCGACGCCGGAGATCCAGGAGCTTCTGACGACCATGGAGGAGACCTACCGCCGCTGGGCCTCGCTGGCGGAGCGCGACGGCAATTGGGACGAGGCGCGGCGCTTCTACGAGCGCGCCCTGATCGTCGCCCCAAACACCGGCGACCTGCGCGACCGCATCAAGGCGGCCGGTGAAGGGCGCGTGCTTCCCGCCACCACCGCCTCCGTAGGAGCCGCCGCCGCGTCCGGCACCCCGTCGGCGCCCCCGGCCAACGCGGAGGTCCGGCCCGGACTGGACAGCCGTGACGGCGCCATCGCCCTGATGCACCGCACCGACGAGCTGAAACGCGCGCTGGACGGCGGCGCCGATCCGAACAAGCGGGTGGACAACGGCAAGACCTTGCTGATGCTGGCCTCCGAGCAGGGGCTGACCGACGCGGTGCGGCTGCTGATCGACCGCCGGGCCAAGACGGAGCTGCGCACCGCCGACGGCGCCACCGCGGTGATGTACGCCGCCTGGGGCGGGCACGAGGCGGTGATCCACGCGCTGGCCGCCGCCGGCGCCGAACTCGACGCCACCAACGATGACGGCAAGACCGCCCTGATGGCCGCCGCGGCCCGCGGCCATGACGGAGTCGTAAAGATCCTGGTCGACCGCGGCGTGTCGGTGGACCGGGTGGCCAGCCACGGCTGGTCGGCCCTGATGTACGCCGCCAACAACGGCCACGACCGGGTGGCCCGGATGCTGGTGGAGCATGGCGCCAACCCGTTCCGCATGGACACCGCCGGCAACTCCGCCCTCACCCTCGGCGCGCTGCAGGGCCACATGCAGGTGGTCGAGGCGCTGAAGCCGCACTGACCGGTAAGCCAAGCACGAAAACGGCGGGCGCCCCTGGGGTCGCCCGCCGTTTTCGCATGTCGATCCTGCCGAACCGCCAACCCGAGCCGCGGCCGCTCAGGCGGCCTTGATCTCCGCCAGGAAGCTCTCGATCTCCTTGCGCAGCGTTTCCGACTGGCGGGCCAGTTCGCCCGACGCGCTCATCACCTGACCGGCGGCGGCACCGGTCTCGCCCGCGGCCATCGTGACCTCTGTGATGCTGCCGGAAACCTGATGGGTGCCCGCTGCGGCCTCCTGGACGTTGCGGGAGATCTCGTTGGTCGCGGCGCCCTGCTCCTCGATGGCCGCGGCGATGGCCGTGGAGATCTCGTTGATCTGGCCGATGATGCCGCCGATGGCCGAGATGTCGCGCACCGCCCCGTCGGTCGCGCCCTGGATGGCAGCGATCTGGGCGGCGATCTCGTCGGTCGCCTTGGCGGTCTGGGAGGCGAGATGCTTCACCTCGCCGGCGACGACGGCGAAGCCCTTGCCGGCCTCGCCCGCGCGGGCCGCCTCGATGGTGGCGTTGAGCGCCAGCAGGTTGGTCTGGCTGGCGATGTTGGTGATGAGACTGACCACCTCGCCGATCTTCTGCGCGGCCTCGACCAGACCGCGCACCGTCTCGTTGGTGCGGGTCGCCTGCTCCACCGCCTGTCCGGCGATCTGCGAGGAGCGCGACACCTGCGTCGCGATCTCGCGGATGGAGCTGGCCATCTCCTCGGTGGCCGAGGCGACGGTCTGGACGTTGGCGCTGGTCTGCTCCGCCGCCGCCTGGACGGTGGTCGCCTGGATGTTTGTCCGCTCGGCCATGGAGGTCATGCTGTGGGCGGTGGCGTCCAGCTCCGAGGCTGCGGCGGCCACCGTGCGCAGGGAGGCCGCGGAGGAGTCCCCGAAGCGGTTCACCAGCCGCTCCACGGCTTCCGACCGGCGCTGCTTGGTCGCCTGTTCCGCCGCCTGGGCGGCGGCCAGCCGGTCCGCCTCGATCAGCCCGTCCTTGAAGACCTGGACGGCGCGGGCCATGGCACCCAACTCGTCCTTGCGCTGCGCACCGTCCACGGCGACCGTCAGCTCGCGCCCCGCCAAGCGGTTCATCACCCCGGTGAGCTGTTGGATCGGCTTTGAGACGCCGGCGATGATCAGCAGCCCCATCACGGCGCCGAGGAGTGTCACGACGGAGATCGCGGCGATGAGCAGGGTCTTGCTCGACCCGTAGGTCGCCTCGCCCTGATCGGCGGCGATGCGGCCGTTGCGGATGTTGAATTGGATGAGGTCGCGCATGACCCCCTGGGCCTTGCGGAACTCGACGCGCGATTCGCCTTTGTAGAGTGCGGCCGCCTCGTCGTTGCGATCGTCCCGGGACAACGGAAGCAATTTTCGCTGGCTCAGTTCCTGGTAACGCTCCCAATGGTCCATGAGCTTCTGGAACGTTTCGGTCTCGTAGCCGGGGGTCAGCATGGATTCATATTTGCGAACCGCGTCCTGGAAGTTCTCCAGGGTCGCCGCCATGGTTTTCTCCTCCTCGGCCTGCTGGGCAGGCTCGGTGGATAGAATGTGCGCGGACTCCAGAATCCGGTAGAACTCGAAATAATCGGTCATCCGGGCAATCTCGCCGACGCTCGGCAGCCAGTTGTCGCGGATGTCCTTCCCCGCGTCATTCACCGTCGAAATGCGGTCTATGCTGAAAAGACCCAATGCGATGATGAACATGACGAGTATGGAAAACGAAGACACGATCTTCGCTTTTATCGTGATGTTCGATAGAACGGACATGCGACATTCCCTCCAAGAATTCCCGAGCAAAGCAGCGCGCCACCTTGTGCATAACTTAGTTTTTTATTGTCTGCAACGCGTTTTTTAAGGGAGTTTCCGACCACGACACGCGCGATACCGACAGGGCTGCAGATTACGCAAGAGCTTCCCCAAAGCAGGAGCGCAAATCTCACACGCTTTACGTCGACAGCGGGCTCATGATTCCTTTTAATCTAGGCCATAAGGCTTTTTGACACTCTTCTCCGCGCGCCGATACCAACCGGTACTGCACTCGCCTCACTGTTTATCTCACATCATAAGTAAACTAACTATTAAAGTATTATAAAAGCTTAAAACTTTTTTTTCTTCATTTATTACATTGGTGGTTTTGTAAAGTTTCTCACTTGAGAAACGTTTGTTTCGCCGGAGGCATCACGGATCGCCAGTGGATGCCAAAGGCGCAAAAAAGCCCGCGGGCGCGTGATGCGCAGCCGCGGGCTGAACCACAAATAATTGCGGACCGGGACGGATCAGAGAGCGGCGAAGCGCGCCAGCATGGCCGCGTGCGAGCGGATGCCATTGTGCAGGCACTTCACCTCGAACTTCTCGTTGGGCGAATGGATGCGGTCATCCTCAAGCCCGAAGCCGACGAAGATCGAATCGAAGCCCAGCGCCTGCCGGATGTAGCCGCCGACCGGGATCGAGCCGCCGCTGCCGACCAGTGCCGGCTTGTTGGCGAAGACGTCGCCCAGCCCCGCCATGGCGGCGCGCAGATAGGGGCTGTCGGTCGGTACCTGGACACCCGGCGAGCGACCGAACACCTTGATCTCCCACCGCCCGTTGGCTGGTGTGCGCTCCTCCAGGAAGCTGCGGATGCCGGCCAGGATCTTCTCCGGGTCCTGGGCCGGCACGAGGCGGCAGGACAGCTTGGCCGACGCCTTGGACGCGATGACCGTCTTGGAGCCTTCGCCCGTGTAGCCGCCCCAGATGCCGTTGATGTCGCAGGTCGGGCGCGACCACAGCCGCTCCAGCGCGCTGCGCCCGGCCTCCCCCGCCGGGGTCTTCAGCCCGACGCCGGCCAGGAAGGCGCTCTCGTCGAAGCCGAGGCCGCGCCACATCGCCTTTTCCTCGTCCGTGGGCTCGGCCACGTCGTCGTAGAAGCCGGGGAAGCGGACGCGGCCGTCCTCGTCGTGGATCTGGCCGAGGATGCGGGTCAGCGCGTTGATCGGGTTCAGCACCGCGCCGCCGAACATGCCGGAATGCAGGTCGTGGCTCGGCCCATGCAGCGTCGCCTCGACGTAGAGCAGGCCGCGCAGCCGCGTGGTGATCGCCGGCGTATCGATGTTCCAGGCGTTGGTGTCGGTGATGACGCAGACGTCGGCCTTCAGCTCCTCCGCATTGGCCTTCAGGAAGGGGAGCAAGTTCGGGCTGCCGGTCTCCTCCTCGCCCTCCAGCAGGACGGTCACGCGGATCGGCAGGGTGCCGTGCACGGCGTGCCAGGCGCGAAACGCCTCGATGAAGGTCATCACCTGACCCTTGTCGTCCACGGCGCCGCGGGCGACGATGCGGCGGCCATGCTCGGCCTCGACGATGGCCGGCTCGAAAGGCGGGCTGTTCCACAGCTCCAGCGGCTCCGCCGGCTGCACGTCGTAATGGCCGTAATAGAGGATGTGCGGCACATCGGAGCCGCCCGGCCCCGGATGGTGGGCGACGACCGCGGGATGGCCGGCCGTCTCGCGCACGGAGCCGTCGAAGCCCAGCCCGCTCAGTTCGCGCACCAGCCAGTCCGCGGCGCGGCGCACGTCGCCCTTGTAGGCCGGATCGGTGCTGACGCTGGGGATGCGCAGCAGGTCGCAGAGGCGGCCCAGGGAGTCTTCGAAACCGCGGTCAACCTGCTGGAGAACGGGGTCGGCTGACAGGACGCTCGACATTCGGAACTGCCTTCGGTGTGAATGACTGGCACCGATGGTAGCGCATCGCGGTTCCGCGCCAAGCTCCACAAAGCGCAGGGGTGCCATCCTCGCGAAGGCGGCGTTCCCGGTTCCCGCCACGGGAAGCACAGGATGGCGAAACCGCGGCTCCGCCTTCGCGAGGATCCCTCCGGACGGCGGCGCGTCAGACGGTGAGATACCGCCGGACCTCGCTCTCCTCCAGCCCGTCGCGGCTGCCCGCCAGCATGACCTCGCCGCGTTCCATCACCGCCCAGTCGTCGGCCAGATCGCGGGCGAACTCGAAATACTGCTCGACCAGCAGGATCGCCATGGTGCCCTTGTCGCGCAGGTAGGAGATGGCCCGCCCGATGTCCTTAATGATGCTGGGCTGGATGCCCTCGGTCGGCTCGTCCAGCACCAGAAGCCGGGGCCGCGTCACCAACGCCCGCCCGATGGCGAGCTGCTGCTGCTGCCCGCCCGACAGGTCGCCGCCGCGGCGGTCCAGCATGGACTTCAGCACCGGAAACAGCTCGAACACCTCGTCAGGGATCGAGCGGTCGGCGCGCTTCAGCGGCGCGTAGCCGGTCAGCAGGTTCTCCCGCACCGTCAGCAACGGGAAGATCTCGCGCCCCTGCGGCACATAGGCGATGCCGCGCCGCGCCCGTTCCGACGGGGCGAGCCTGGTGATGTCGCCGCCGTCCCAGGCGATGGTGCCGCCGGTTACCGGCTTCAGCCCGACGATGGCGCGCAGCAGCGAGGACTTGCCGACGCCGTTGCGCCCCAGCAGGCAGGTGACCTTTCCCACCTCCGCCGTCAGCGACACGCCGCGCAGCGCCTGCGCCGCGCCGTAATGGAGATCGACAGACCGTACGTCGAGCATGCTTTTTTTTCTCCTGAATCCCTTCTCCCCTCCGGGGAGAAGGTTAGGATGAGGGGGCGGCCGCAGGCCGGAAAGGCTCTGCAATGAGGCTGCGTTTCCGCCCTTCGGGCGCCCCCTCACCCCGACCCTCTCCCCAGAGGGGAGAGGGGAATGTGGTTCGGTCACCGACCCAGATAGACGTCGATGACCTGCTTGTTGGCGCTCACCGTGTCGAGCGAGCCTTCGGCCAGCACCGAGCCCTCGTGCAGCACCGTGACCTTCACACCCAGTTCGCGGACGAAGACCATGTCGTGCTCCACGACGATCACCGAATGCTTGCCGGCGATGTCCTTCAGCAGATGGGCGGTCTGTTCCGTCTCCGCGTCGGTCATGCCGGCCACCGGCTCGTCGACCAGCAGCAGTTTCGGGTCCTGGGCCAGCAGCATGCCGATCTCCAGCCACTGCTTCTCGCCGTGCGACAGGCTGCCCGCCGGGCGGTTGCGCCGCGGCGACAGGCGGGTGATGTCGAGGATCTCCTCGATCCGCGCCCGGTCCTCCTTCGTGGCCGAGTAGGTCAGCGTCTTCAGCGGACGGCGCGGCGCCTTCAGCGACAGTTCCAGATTGTCCCAGACCGTGTGCATCTCGAACACGGTGGGGCGCTGGAACTTGCGGCCGATCCCCAGGTTGGCGATGGCCGGCTCGCGCAGGCTGGTCAGGTCGGTGCGGCCCTCGAACAGGATGGTGCCGGTATCGGGCCGGGTCTTGCCGGTGATGACGTCCATCATGGTCGTCTTGCCGGCGCCGTTCGGCCCGATGATCGCCCGCATCTCGCCCGGCTCGATGACCAGCGACAGGCTGTTCAGCGCGCGGAACCCGTCGAAGCTGACCGACACGCCGTCCAGATACAGCAGGGTGTCTTCGGTGCTCATGTCTCTCAGACCCCCTTCTGGTCCGCCGGCTTGGCGGTGACCGTGGCGCGCCCCGGCAGCCGGTCGCGGAGCTGCGCCGCCAGACCCAGAATGCCCTTGGGCAGGAACAGCGTGACCAGGACGAACAGGCCGCCCAGCGCGAACAGCCACAGCTCCGGCAGCGCCGCCGTGAAGTAGCTCTTGCCGAAATTCACCAGCACCGCGCCCAGCACCGGCCCGGCCAGCGTGCCGCGCCCGCCGACGGCGACCCAGATCACCGCCTCGATGCTGCTGGCGGGGGAGAATTCCGACGGGTTGATGATGCCGACCTGCGGCACGTAGAGCGCCCCCGCCACGCCGGCCATGCAGGCCGACAGCGTCCAGGCGAACAGCTTGTAGCGGTCGGTCTCGTAGCCCAGGAAGCGCACCCGGCTCTCCGCGTCGCGCACGGCGATCAGCACCTTGCCCAGCTTGGACGCCACCACGGCCGACGCCAGGATGTAGCCGGCCGCCAGCGCCACCACCGTCGCCACGAACAGCCCGACGCGGGTCGAGGCGGCCTGGATGTCGAAACCCAGGATCTCCTTGAAGTCGGTCAGGCCGTTGTTGCCGCCGAGCCCCATGTCGTTGCGGAAGAAGGCCAGCATCAGCGCGAAGGTCATCGCCTGCGTGATGATCGACAGATAGACGCCGGTTACGCGCGAGCGGAAGGCGAACCAGCCGAAGGCGAAGGCCAGCAGGCCCGGCACCAGCATCACCATGATCGCGGCGAACCAGAACTGGTCGAAGCCGTGCCAGTACCAGGGCAGCTCCGTCCAGTTCAGGAAGACCATGAAGTCCGGCAGGTCGGCGTTGCCGTAGACGCCGCGCGAGCCGATCTGCCGCATCAGATACATGCCCATGGCGTAGCCGCCGAGCGTGAAGAAGGCGGCGTGGCCCAGCGACAGGATGCCGACGAAGCCCCAGACGAGATCGAGCGACAGCGCCAGCAGGGCGAAGCACAGGTATTTGCCGAGCAGCGCCACCGTGTGGGTGGACAGGTGCCAGGGCGAATCCGGGGCGGTGCCCAGCGCCATGAACGGCACCGCCACGGCCAGCACCGCCAGGACGGTCAGCAGCACGCCGGCCTTCTTGTCGAGGCCCATCAGGAAGAAACGGGTCAGCATCGGATCAGGCCTCCACCGCCCGGCCCTTCAGCGCGAACAGGCCGCGCGGACGCCGTTGGATGAACAGGATGATGAAGATCAGCACCAGGATCTTGCCCAGCACCGCGCCCGCGTAGGGCTCCAGGAACTTGTTGACGCCGCCGAGCGCCAGCGCGCCGACCAGCGTGCCCCACAGGTTGCCCACCCCGCCGAACACCACGACCATGAAGCTGTCAATGATGTAGCCCTGGCCCAGGTTGGGGCTGACGTTGTCGATCTGGCTCAGCGCCACGCCGGCCAGCCCGGCGATGCCGGAGCCGAGCCCGAAGGTCAGCGCGTCCACCCGCGCGGTGCGGATACCCATGGCGTTGGCCATGCTGCGGTTCTGGGTGACGGCGCGGATGCTCAGCCCGAACCACGTCTTGCGCAGCGCCACCAGCAGCGCGCCGAAGACGAGGAAGGCGAAGACGACGATCCACAGCCGCCCGTAGGTGATGGTCAACCCGCCCAGCTCGAAGGCGCCGGACATCCAGGAGGGGGCGCCGACCTCGCGGTTCGTCGGCCCGAAGATGGAGCGCACCGCCTGCTGGAGCGCCAGCGACAGGCCCCAGGTCGCCAGCAGCGTCTCCAGCGGACGCCCGTAGAGCCAGCGGATCACGCTGCGCTCGATGGCGACGCCGACCGCGCCGGAAACCAGGAAGGCGACGGGCAGAGCCACCAGGATGGAGAAATCGAACAGGCCCGGCGCCCACTGGCGGAAGGCCTCCTGCACCAGGAAGGTGGCGTAGGCGCCGATCATCACCATCTCGCCATGCGCCATGTTGATGACGCCCATGACGCCGAAGGTGACGGCCAGCCCGATCGCCGCCAGCAGCAGCACCGAGCCGAGCGACAGGCCGTACCACAGGTTCTGCGCGGCACCCCACAGGGCGAGCCGCTGCTCGACGGACGCGATGGCCTTCGTCGCCGCGTCCTTCACCGCGTCGCTTCCAGTGTTGGCAGCGCCGTTCAGCAGGGCCCGCGCGTCCTGGTCGCCGCGCTCCTGAAGCACCGCGATGGCGGCGATCTTGTCGGCGTCGGGCGCGTCCCCGGCCAGCAGGACGGAGGCCCGCGCCTGGGTCATCGCGCGACGGACACGCTCGTCGGTTTCCTTGGCCAGAGCCGTGTTCAGCGCGTCCAGCGCGTTGGCGTCGCGGCTCTTGAACACCGCCTCGGCGGCCTGCCGGCGCGTGTTGGCGTCGGGGCTCATCAAGGTGAGCGCGCCGAGCGTCGCGCTGATCGTGCGGCGCAGAGCGTTGTTGATGCGGATCTTCTCGACCGCGTTGCGGTCCGCCTCGCCCAGCGCGGCGCCGGTCAGCGGGTCGGTCAGGGCGTAGCCGCTGCCGGCGCGCTTGGCGACGACCACGGCGCCGTCCGCCTTGCGGACGTGCAGGTCGCCGGCCTGTAGGGCCTCGATCACCGGCACGACGGCGGGATCGCCGGTTTCGGCCAGCCCGGCGAGGGCCTTTTCGGTCTCGGCGTAGTTGCCGGCGCCCAGGCCACGGACCAGCGGGGCCAGATCGGCGGCAAAAGCGGCGGGTGCGGCCAGCGCCAGAAACGCGGCCAGCAGCCAGCAGAATGCGCGGTGCATCGCGGTTCCTGTGATGTGTCGGAAGTCGTTGGGGGCGTTTTGAGTGGGAAGGGGTTGCCCCCACCCTTCCCGCTTCGCGGGCCCCTTCCCTCCCCCGCTTCGCAGGAGAGGGAACCATAGTCCCCTCCCCCGCCCAGCGGGGGAGGGTTAGGGTGGGGGCATCACGCAGACAGTTACCGAAAGGCGTTCAGGCAGTCCTCACGACCCCTTGCCGCCGCACTTGCCGGTCTTCACGTTGAAGTTGCCGCAGGACATCGGGGCGCGCCAATCGGAGATCAGGTCCTTGCTGTCCGGCAGGAAGTCCGACCACTCGTCGCCAACCACAAGGCCCGGCGTCTTGGAGACGGTCTCGAACTGGCCGTTCTCCTGCACCTCGCCGATCAGCACCGGCTTGGTGATGTGGTGGTTCGGCAGCATGGCCGAGTAGCCGCCAGTCAGGTTCGGGACGGACACGCCGACGAGGCTGTCGATCACCGCGTTGCTGTCGGTGGTGCCGGCCTTCTCGACCGCCTTCACCCACATGTTAAAGCCGATGTAGTGGGCTTCCATCGGGTCGTTGGTGACGCGCTTGTCGTTCTTGGTGAAGGCCTGCCACTTCTTGATGAAGTCGCTGTTCTCCGGCGTGTCCACCGACATGAAGTAGTTCCAGGCGGCGAGATGGCCGACCAGCGGCTTCGTGTCGATGCCGGCCAGTTCCTCTTCACCCACGGAGAAGGCGACGACTGGAATGTCCTGCGCCTTGACGCCCTGGTTGCCCAGCTCCTTGTAGAAGGGGACGTTGGCGTCGCCATTGATGGTCGAGACAACCGCGGTCTTCTTGCCGGCGGAGCCGAACTTCTTGATGTCGGCGACGATGTTCTGCCAGTCGGAATGGCCGAATGGGGTGTAGTTGATCATGATGTCCTCGGACTTCACGCCCTTGGACTTCAGGTAGGTTTCCAGGATCTTGTTGGTCGTGCGCGGGTAGACGTAGTCGGTGCCGGCCAGCACCCAGCGCTGCACGCCTTCGGTCGCCGCCAGATAGTCGACGGCGGGGATCGCCTGCTGGTTCGGGGCGGCGCCGGTGTAGAAGACGTTGCGCGAGGACTCCTCGCCTTCATACTGCACCGGGTAGAACAGGATGCTGTTCAGCTCCTCGAACACCGGCAGGACGGACTTGCGGCTGACCGAGGTCCAGCAGCCGAACACCGCGGCCACCTTGTCCTTGCTGACCAGCTCGCGGGCCTTTTCGGCGAACAGGGGCCAGTTGGAGGCGGGATCGACGACGACCGGCTCCAGCTTCTTGCCGAGAACGCCGCCCTTCTTGTTCTGCTCTTCGATGAGCATCAGCATGACGTCCTTCAGCGTGGTCTCGCTGATCGCCATGGTGCCCGACAGGGAATGGAGGATGCCGACCTTGATGGTGTCCTGGGCCGACGCCGGGGCGGCGAAGCCCGCGGCGAACGTGACGGCAAGACCGGCGGCCGCCGCAAGGGTGCGACCGGTCTTGAAGCCCGACTGGAACCCCGTCTTGAACATTGTGAATACCCCCCGTTCTTTGGTCTGGCGCCCGCCTCAGGCGCCCCGGGGTGTCCTTCGCAAATGTGATGCCACAACGGGTTTTCAGGAAGACGGGTCAGGGAATCCGCAGCGATTTACAGCCCAGCATTCGCTTACGAATTATGCATGTCACTCTTTTATGATTAAATTTTACTCATTTCTGCCAGAATGACTGCTTTTTAGGCGCCGCTTCACACCGAAGACCGATGCCGTTCGACACAGACCGACAGCACCTCATCCAAAGGTCGTGCCCACCACCGGCGCGAGAATATTTCGACCTCGGAATAGCCTTGGAATCCAACGGCTTCCACCCAGCCACGGATCATTGGGATGTCGATCATTCCATCGCCCATCATGCCGCGATCCTCCAGCAGGTCGGCGGTCGGCACCAGCCAATCGCACACATGGAAGGCACACAGGCGATCCCGGCCCGCCCGGCGGATCTGCGCCTCCAGCTCCGGGTCCCACCAGACGTGGTAGACGTCCAACGCCACTCCCAGCGCTCCGGTTCCCTGTGGGTCCAGCCGGTCGCAGAGGTCGAGCGCGTGGCGCATCGTGTTCACGCAGGCGCGGTCGGCGGCGTACATCGGATGCAGCGGCTCGATGGCGAGCGGCATCCCGGCGCCGCGGGCGTGCTCCAGCAACTCGGCGATGCCGTCCTCCACCTGGGCGCGGGCCAGCGCGATGTCCTTGGACGGCGGGGAGCCGGGGCGGGAGAATTGCGGCAGCCCGCCGACCACCAGCACAAGGCAGGGGGCGCCCAGCGCCACCGCCTCGTCCACCGCGCGGCGGTTGTCGTCGCGCACCTCGGCCCGGCGGTCGGGGTCGGCGGGGAACATGCCGCCGCGGCAATAGCCGGATAGTTCCAGCCCCAGCTCCTTCACGGCCCGGACAGCGCGGTCCGGCCCCACCGCGGCCACCTGATCCCGCCAGGGGGAGACGGCGCGGATGCCCTGGCGGGCGCAGGCGTCGAAGATCTGCAGCAGGTCGCCCTGCTTGCGCACCGTGGCCGTGTTGATGGACAGCCAGCGATGATCGCCGGAGAAGTCGCGCATGATTTGGAGTCCCTTATCAATCTCATCCCTCTCCCCTCTGGGGAGAGGGTCAGGGTGAGGGGGGTGCGCTTGTGCCGAACCTGCCGCCACGCGCATCCCCCTCACCCGGCGCCTTTGGCGCCACCCTCTCCCCAGAGGGGAGAAGGGCTTATCCCCTCACACCGCCTCGATGCCGCGGACGGCCAGGACGTCGGCCATGCGCCACACCGCTTCCTCCGGGTCGCGCAGCAGCCCGGCCTTGTCGGCCAGCCGGAAAATCTCGGCCAGATGCAAGGTGGAGCGCGTGCCCTCCTGCCCGCCGATCATCGTGAAATGGTCCTGGTGGCCGTTCAGGTAGGCCATGAAGACCACCCCGGTCTTGTAGAAGCGGGTCGGCGCCTTGAAGATGTGGCGGGACAGCGGGACGGTCGGCTCCAGAATCTCGTGGAAGCGCCCCTCCTCGCCCGCCGCCAGTTCGGCGAGCGCCGCCGCCGCCGCCGGGGCGATGGCGTCGAAGATGCCCAGCAGCGCGTCGGAATGGCCCTCCGCGTCGCCGGCGATCAGCTCCGCGTAGTTGAAGTCGTCGCCGGTGTACATGCGCACGCCGGGGGCCAGACGGCGGCGCATGACGATCTCCTTATCCTTGTCGAGCAGGGAGACCTTCACCCCGTCGACCTTGGCCGCGAAGTCGTTGATGATGCCGACCGCCGTGTCGAGCGCCACCGGGAAATCGTCCGTCCCCCAATAGCCGGCCAGCGCCGGGTCGAACATGTCGCCCAGCCAGTGAAGGATCACCGGGCTGCGCACCTGGGAGAGGATGCGGCTGTAGACGCGGACGTAATCCTCCGGCCCCTTGGCCACGCGGGCGAGCGCCCGCGACGCCATCAGGATCACCCGCCCGCCGAGATCCTCGACCGCGGCGACCTGAGTCTCATAGGCGCGGATCACGTCGTCGAGCGAGCGGGCGTCCTCCGGCGCCAGATGGTCGGTGCCGGCCCCGCAGGCGATCAGCGCGTTGCCGCGCGTCTTCGCCGCGGTCAGGGAGCGCCGGATCAGCTCCAGCGAGGCGTTCCAGTCCAGCCCCATGCCGCGCTGCGCGGTGTCCATCGCCTCGGCGACGCCGAAGCCCAGGTCCCACAAATGCTCGCGGAAGGCGATGGTCCGGTCCCAGTCGATGGCCGGGGTCAGCCAGGGATCGTTGTCGGCCAGCGGGTCGGCCACCATGTGCGCGGCGGCATAGGCCACGCGGTTCAAGGGCCGGTCGGTGCGGGCGGGGAAGCCCCGCGCCGGGGCGACCTCGTAGCTTTCCAGCGAGCGGTCGGCGCGCGGCAGCTTTATGGTCAGTGCCATGGACGGAGTCTCCGGTCAGGCGGTCAGCGAGGGAACGTCGACCCAGCGGCGCTCCTTCCAGCTCTTCAGCGCGGCCTCGACGAGTTGCACGCCCTTGGCGCCCTCGATCAGGCCGTGGTCGAAGGGGGCGTCCTCGACGACGTGGCGGATGAAGGATTCCCACTGCGTCTTGAAGCCGTTGTCGGTCGGCTGGTTGTCGGGCACCGGCTGCCACGTCGCGTAGAAGTCCATGGTCTGCTTCTGGTCCGGGTTCCACACCGGGCGCGGCGTGCCCTGGCGCGGCTGGATCACGCAGTCGCTCAGGCCCGCGACGGCCGAGCCATGGGTGCCGTCCACCTGGAAGGTCACCAGATCGTCGCGGTACACCCGCGTCGCCCAGGAGGAGTTGATGTGGGCGATGACGCCGCCCTCCAGCTCGAAGGTGGCGTAGGCCGCGTCGTCGGCGGTGGCCTGATAGCGCTTGCCCTGCTCGTCCCAGCGTTCCGGGATGTGGATGGCGCCCAGGCAGGACACGCTCTTGACCTGCCCGAACAGGTTGTCGAGCACGTAGCGCCAGTGGCAGACCATGTCGAGGATGATGCCGCCGCCGTCCTCCTCCCGGTAGTTCCAGGAGGGGCGCTGCGCCGGCTGCCAGTCGCCCTCGAACACCCAATAACCGAACTCGCCGCGCACCGAGAGGATCTTTCCGAAGAAGCCGCTGTCGCGCAGCATCTTCAGCTTCTGCAGGCCGGGCAGGAACAGCTTGTCCTGCACGGTGCCGTTCTTCACCCCGGCCTCCTCGGCCAGCCGGACGACGCGTAGCGCCTCCTCCAGGTTGGTGGCGATGGGCTTCTCGCAATAGACGTGCTTGCCGGCGCGGATCGCCGCCTCCAGCAGCGTCGGGCGCATCTGGGTGGTGCCGGCGTCGAAGAAGATCGTGTCGTCGGGGTTGGCCAGGGCCGCGTCCAGATTGTCGGTCCAGCGTTCCACACCATGGCGCTGGGCCAGCTCGCGGATCTTCTCGGCGTTGCGCCCGACCAGGATGGGGTCCGGCATGACGCGGGACCCGTCGGACAGCGTGACGCCGCCTTGCGCCCGGATGGCGAGGATCGACCGGATCAGGTGCTGGTTCATGCCCATGCGGCCGGTCACGCCATGCATGATGATCCCAAGGCGCTTCGTGCTCATGTCAGGGGACTCCCTAGGGGATTATTCGTTCTGCAGAGGGGACAGGCGGTCCCACCGGGGCTGCGCCGCACTGGCGAAGCCGGGGACGGCCAGGGTTTCGGTCGGCAGGCTGCCGCCCGCCGTGGCGAGGCGGACGATGCCGTCCCGCCGGGTGTAGAAGCCGGGATGCGCGTCGAGGAAGGCGTCGGCCTCCGGCGCTCCGTCGAAGCCGTTTCCGTACTGGTGCCCGTTGCGCTCCGCGTCGGCGATGCCGAGCAGCGCGACCAGCGCCGTGTCCTGCTGCACCGCCAGTCCGGCCTGACAGGTCAGGTCCTCCGCGGCGACGAAGTGCGGCGCGCCCCAGGCCTCGCAGCGCGCCCGGTTCAGGACGGCCTTGTAGAGGCCCTTGCAGGACTTGGACGACACACCGCGGTAGCCGGCGGCGCGGGCACGCGGGAAGGCGTTGTAGCCGTCGTCGGACTCGTCGATGATGAAGGGGATGCGCCCGGCCACCGCGCCCAACGGCGCCTCCAGCGCACGCTCCCGCGCCACCGGCTGCTCGATGTAGAGCAGGCGCCCGCGGAAGCCCGTCAGCGCCGGATCGCGTTCCAGCCCGTCCACGAAGGCGGCGAGGGCCGCAGCGTCCGCATATTGTTCGTTGCCGTCCAGCGTGGCGCGGTAGTCGCCCGCCGCCGCGTCCAGCACGCCGGCGATCGCCGCCAAGCGCGTGAGGTCGGCGGACGGATCGCCGCCCAGCTTGATCTTGAAGCGGCCCAGCCGCTCCCGCGCCAGCAGGTCGCGCAGGGCCTCCGGCTCGTCGAGCAGCCCGACCGTGTGGCGGAGCGCCACGGGGGACCGTGGCTCCAGCCCGGCGAGGAAACCGTCCAGGTCGAACCCCGCCAGATCGGGCGTCAGCCGCGCGTCGATCCCGGCGCGGTTGTCCCGCATGCCGGAGAAGAAATCGGTATCCAGAACCCGCAGCAGCCCGTCCAGCACCGCCTTGTCGATCAGCGCCGGCCCGTAGGCGGCGGTCAGGTCGGGCAGCCCGGCGGCGCGGCAGGCCGCCCGCTGGCTCTCATAAGCCGCCGCGTGATGGCCGAAGGCGGTGTCCGCCCGGTCCGTCGCGTAGGCGTCACGGGCCAAGCGCAGGGAGCGGCGAAGGCCGTCCACCGTCTCGTCCGGGCTGCGGTCCGGGCGTTTGTCGAACCACTTCGGCATCATCATCTCGGCGGTGCTGCCCCACGCCTCGCCGACGCCGTCCACATGGACCAGGGCGCGGACGAAGGCCTGCGGTGCCGCCTCCACCGTCACGCTGCCGAAGCGGAAGGGCTTCACGAAGCGGACGGGGCGTTCATAAAGCTCGATGGCGCGGATGGTGAGGAGGGGGGCGGGGGCGGTGCCCCCACCCTTCCCGCTTCGCGGGTCCCTTCCCTCCCCCGCTGGGCGGGAGAGGGACAATTCCCCTCCCCTGCGTAGCGGGGGAGGGTCAGGGAGGGGGCAATCCTTCGCCATCACCGCCCCCTCAGTCCAGATGCCCTTGGGCGTTGAAATGCGCCCGGATGCGCTGGGTCAACTCGATGAAGACCGGGTGCCCCATGACATCCAGCGAGCGCGGGCGGGGCAGCGGCACCTCATAGGTCGCGGCGATGGCGCCGGGACGCTCCGACATCACCATCACCCGGTCGGCCAGGAACACCGCCTCGGGGATCGAGTGGGTGATCAGCAGCACCGTCTTGCCCGTCTCGTGCTGGATGCGCTGCAGCTCGACGTTCATCTTCTCCCGCGTCATGGCGTCGAGCGCGCCGAACGGCTCGTCCATCAGCAGGATCTTCGGGTCGTGGACCAGCGCCCGGCACAGCGAGGCGCGCTGCTGCATGCCGCCGGAGAGCTGCCAGGGGTACTTGTTCTCGAAGCCCTCCAGCCCGGTCATGCGGATCAGCGCGCGGGCACGCTCCAGGTACTTGTCGCGCGGCAGGCCGCGGACCTCCACCGGCATCATGATGTTGCGCAGCACCGTCCGCCAGGCGAGCAGCACCGGGCTCTGGAACACGATGCCCACGTCGTCGTGCGGCTCGGTCACCGTGGTGCCTTCGATGGTGATGGCGCCCTCGCTGACCGGCAGCAGGCCGGCGACCAGCTTCAGCAGCGTGGACTTGCCGCAGCCGGACGGGCCGACCACCACCAGGAACTCGCCGTCCCGCACGTCGAAGGTGATCGGGCGCAGGGACGGC
This sequence comes from Azospirillum brasilense, assembly GCF_022023855.1. NCBI lineage: Bacteria > Pseudomonadati > Pseudomonadota > Alphaproteobacteria > Rhodospirillales > Azospirillaceae > Azospirillum > Azospirillum brasilense. Next base: position 1,767,597 of record NZ_CP059449.1, on the reverse strand, counting down.
ACCTCCCCGTCGCGGGTGCGGTAGGTCTTGGTCACGCCGTCGATCTGGATCAGGGTCTTTTGCGACAGGCGGGCCGTTTCGGCCGATCCGACGACTTTCAACTGGGGCTGAGCCATGTCCCTGCTCTCCTGTCCGTCCGGCCTCACTGGCCCGCCGCGGCGGGATCGGGGAGGAAGTCGCGGGTGTAGAAGGCCTTCGGGTTCTTCTTCGCCGCGGCATCCAGACCGCCGTACTCGACCAGCAGGTCCACGGTCTCGGCCATGTTGGCATCGGTGACGCGGAAGGGCCGCTGCCCCTTGGTCTCCGCCGTGCGGTAGAGCGGCGTGGTCAGCTCGAAGCCCTCCAGCAGGGTGGCTTCCTGGCCGCCCTTGGGGTTGGCCTTGAGGATGGCGGCCACGGCCTCCTTGGGGTTCTTCTCCGCCCCTTCGACCGCCTTGGTCGTCGCGGCCATGAAGCGCTTCACGAGGTCGGGCTTGTCCTTCAGCGTCTCGGTGTGGGCGATGATGCCGGAGGAGACCATGTTGACGCCGTAGTCGGCGAAGCGGATCGGCGTCACCGACTTGCCGGTGGCGTCCTTGATCTTCATGCTCTGGTCCATGACGTAGCCCAGCAGCAGGTCCGCCTGCCCGTTGATGACGGCGTTCAGCTTGGTCTGGGCGTCGCCGGACACGACGCGGAAGTCGCCGTCCTTCAGGCCGGTCTTCTTCAGGAACAGCGGCCAGATCTGGGACATGCTGTCGCCCGGCGTCATGGCGACGGTCTTGCCCTTGATGTCCTCGGGCTTGCGGATGTTCTTGTCGGTGAAGCCCATGGCCGACATCGGGCTGGTCTGCAGCAGCACGCCCGGCGAGGTGACCGGGGCGCCTTTCACCGCCGCCTTCATCATGGTCGGCACATCGACGTAGCCGAAATCGACGGTCTTCGCGGCCACTGCCTGGGTCGTCACCGCCGACCCGCGGCCCTCCTGGATCTCCAGGTCGATGCCCTCGGCCTCGTACAGGCCCTTGTCCTTGCCGTAGTAGAAGGGCGCGTGCTCGCCATACACGTACCAGTTCAGCATCAGCACGACCTTGTCCGCGGCCTGGGCCGGAAGCGTCGTGGCGGTGAGGGCGCAGAGCGCCGCGAAGAGCGTCCGTTTCATCTCGTCTCCTCCCGAAAGGTGTCCGGCGTCGCTGTTGGTTTTGTTGTCGGCGTTACGACGTCGGGATGTAGTTGTGGCGTTGGCTCGCGTGCCAGGGGATGGCGAGCCGCTCGATCACGTCGATCACCCAGAAAAGCACCACCCCGATCAGCGCCAGCACCACCAGGGCCGCGAACATCAGGGGAAGTTCGAAATTGCCGATGGACCGTTGCAGGACGAAGCCGATGCCGGAATTCGCCCCGACGAACTCGCCCACCACGGCGCCCACCACGGCCAGCGTGATCGACACCTTCAGGCCGGCGAAGATGGCCGGCATGGCGTGCGGCAGGCTGACCATGCGGAAGGTCTGAAGGCGCGTGGCCTTCATGGACTTGGCGAGGTCCATCATGTCGCCGTCCACCGACTTGAAGCCCTGCACCGCCGACACGACGATGGGGAAGAAAGCCAGCAGGAAGGCGGAGATCACCTTGGGCAGGAGCCCGAAGCCGAACCACACCACGAACAGCGGCGCGATGGCGACCTTCGGGATCGACTGCGAGAAGACCAGCAGCGGGTAGACGTAGGATTCCACCGTCTTCGACCCGGCGATCAGCATGGCGATGGGAATGCCGAACAGCACCGACAGGGCGAAGCCGCCCAAGGTCGCCAGCGTGGTCGGCACCGACGCCGCCAGGAGCTGGTCCCAGTCCGCGGCGAGGGCCAAGGCCACGTCGCCGGGTTTCGGTATCAGATAGGGCGGGATCGCGAAGATCCGCACCGACAGGTCCCACAGGACGGTCAGGACCACCAGGAACAGCACCGGCCGGAACCAGCCGGAATTGAGCAAACGCAGCAGCGTGGCACCCGCCCCGCCCCGTCGCGCCGCCGTTCCCGAAGCGGGACCGCCACGGGACGCAGTCCCGTGAGCCGCCGCATCGACAGCCATCGCTCCTCCTCCCCGGTCGTTGCGGCGCCGACGTGAGGCGCTCTTTTAACCGGCTGGTTAAAAGTAAGCCCGGCGCGGCAAAGCGGTCAACCCTGCCAAAGAGGTAGGACAGATGGTCAGGTATGCGGATTATTCATGATGAAACCACCGGCATGAAACCACCGGCGGCTCAGGCCCGCAACGACGACAGGATCAGCTCCACCATATGGTCCAGCCGCTCCGCCTTGGCCTCCTCGGCGAGCAGGTCGCGGCCGAAGATGACCGACAGGGTGTGGACGTTGGACAGGTAGAAGTAGGACTGTCCGGCGATGGAGATGTAGAGCTGCACCGGGTCCACCCCAGCCCGGAAGATCCCGGTGGCGACGCCCCGTTCCAGAACGTCAGCGATCATCTGCACGAAGGGCGAATGCATGGCGTGCACCTTGTCGGAGGTCTTCAGCAGCTCCGCCCGGTGCAGGTTCTCGATGTTCAGCAGCGCCATGAACTCGGGATGGTCGAGGAAATACTGCCAGGTGAAGTGGATCAGCCGGGCGATGGCGGCGGGCGGGTCCAGCGTCTCCAGGCTCAGCGTGCGTTCGGTGGCGCGGATGTGCTCGTAAGCGCCCTCCAGCACGGTCAGGTACAGGCTCTCCTTGTTGCCGACATGGTAGTAGAGCATGCGCTTGTTGGTGCCGGCGACCTCGGCGATCCGCTCCACGCGGGCGCCGCCCAGCCCATAGCGTGCGAACTCCTCCGTCGCGGCGGCGAGGATGCGCGCGCGGGTGCCCTCCGGGTCGCGGGTGACCTTCGCGGGTTTGGCCGGCTTGGCTGCGGAAAGGCTCTTCTTCGGGTCTGTCAGCGTGTCCATCCAGGCCGGTCCTCGCATGGCGCGGCCGGAGGGCGAGCCGCAATGCGTTCCAATGTGGGGCATATCAGCCGAAACGGAAAGACGAAGCGGCGTTACCGGCTCAACAGCGTCGCGCCGCGCCAGATGCCGGGCTGCATCGCGCCGGCGGAGTCGATGGCCGCGCCCGGACCGTCCTGGATGCCGCCGCGGAACTGACCGACATGACGGGTGCCGCCACGCATCGACAGTTCGCCCGGCCCCGCCGGAAGCCGGTCCACCACCACGCCGTTGAACCGCTCTCCGTTGGTGAAGGCCAACTCGCCGTGACCGTCGACGCGGCCCTGGCGCACCTCGCCCGCGTAGGAATCGCCGTTGGCGAAGCGGTAGACGCCCGGCCCGTTCGGCACGGCGTTCACGAAAGTCCCCTCGAAGCGGTCGCCGGATGGGAAGCCCAGGACGCCGTAGCCGGACATCTGGTCGTTCTTCCACTCCCCCTCATAGACCTGACCGTTGGCGAAGCGGTAGACGCCGACGCCGTTCCGGCTGATCGTCCCCTGGAGGGAGAAGTTGCCCAGCCCGCGGTTCCACGCCCCTTCGTAGACATCGCCGTTGGGGAAGCGGTGCACCCCGAAGCCCGACTCCCCGCCGCGGGCCTGACCGGCGGCGCGGCGGGCGGCGGCCTGGGCCTCGCGCGCCTTCGCCTCCGCCCCGCGCCCGGCGGTGGCCGAACGGGCGGCACGGGCGGCAGCGTTGCGGCCCGCCTGCACGGCGTCACGGTAGGGTTCGGCCAGCCCGGCTAGGACCGGGTCCGTGCCGGTGGCGGTGCGCCCCGCGGCGCTCTCCCCACCTCCCTCGGGAAGGGCCGCCAGCCTTGTCGGACCGGTCGTGCCGGACAGCGCGCCGGCCACCGGATCGACGTCGTTGCGGACCACCGTGGGCGGCGGGTAGGCGCTGGGCGCCGCACCGCCCGCCGCACCGCCCATGGACACCGCCTCACCCGGCCGGCCCGCCAGAGTCCCGGTGGTGACATAGCCCTCCTGCCCAGACGAATCGCGTACCAGCACCCAGCCGGAGTCGGGGGCGGCCTGGAGCAGCGTCACCCGCTGCCCCTGCTCCAGATCGCGCAGGCTGCGCGCGCCGAGCACCGGGCGGGCGAACAGGTTGGCGTCGCGCGCCACCGTATAGACGCCGGGCGTCAGCGCAGACGACTGGGACTGCTGCGGGGGCTGCGTCGGCGGCTGGGCGGAGGCCACCGGCACCTCCTCCGGCTTGGCGAGGTTGCTGGCGAAGGCGAAGCCGGTCTTCCCGTCCTGCTCGACGCGCAGCCAGCCGCCGTTGCGGCGGGTCCGCCCGGTGACCGTGACCTCGCTGTCGTGACGCAGCGTGCCGACGACCGCCGCCTTGGTGTCGGGACCGGCGCGCAGGTTGGTGTCGCGCGTCACCACCCGCTTCTCGTTCAGCGGGTCCACCTCCACCTCCGCGACCGCCGGGGCGGCGGGCTTTTCCTCCGCCTTCTGTGGCAGCGGCTTGGGTTCGATTGGCTTGGGTTCGATTGGCTTGGGTTCGATTGGCTTGGATTCGGCCGGCTTCGCTTCGGGAGCCGTCGCCACCACGGCGGGCGGCGCCTCCTCCGTTCGGGCGACGACGGGGGCGGACGGCGCGCGTGGGCCGGGCACCAGCACGAGATCCGTGCCCAGCCGGTCCTGCAGCCAGGGGTGCTGCGTTCCGCGGGTGCGTCCGACGACGGTGCGGGCGACTTCTGCCAGCGCGTCGCGCAGCGGCACGCCCGGCTTGACCATCTCCTGCGCCAGGGCGGTCGAGAAGGCGTCGGCCCCCTTGCCGGACGGCGTGGCGGGCGGCGTGCCGGGCCGGTGCGAATAGACGACGAACAGGTTGTCGAGCGCCGCCGGGGCTGCCAGCGCCGGTTTCACGGAGCGCCCCTCCTCGCCCATCGCCGACGCCAGCTTGTCGGCCAGCGGGTGGGCGGGCACCGGGTCGAACACGGCGACGGCCTTGCGCCCGCTGCGCTGGATCTCCTTCAGCGCATAGTCCAACTCGATGGTGTCGAAGATCACGTCGTATTCCGAACCGGGCTTGGCGTCCACCGGCACCAGGAAGCCCTTGGCCGACAGGCTCAGCGCCACGCCGGAGTAATAGAGGAAGCCGAGGTCGGCCTGCCCCAGCGCGTCCTGGAACCGGCTCAGCGCCGCGACCATGCCGCGATGGTCGAGGTTCTCGGCGGCGGTGACGGTGAAGCCGGCGCGGCGCAACGCGTCGGCGACGACCGCTGTGTTGGCGCCCACCCCGGCGGCCGGGCCGCCCTCCTGGTACTGCGCGTTGCCGATCACCAGCGCGACGCGCTTGTCGTCGGCGAACGCCAGGGGGGCAAAGGCAACGTTCGCCGTCACCAGAACCAGCGCAACAGTCCAAACGGCGCTCCGGGGCCAGCGCAACACGTCGATACCCTCCACCTGATTATCTCTTTGACCACCCCTTTAGGGAGTCTTAGGCAGCGGCGGCTGTAATGATTTTGGTCGAAGCCGCCGCCAGCCTCTCGTTATCGGGCCGTCTGGATCACGGATCGCCAAGCCTTGAACAGCCAAGTCTAGCGCATTGGCCCAACACCAATTTCTGCAATTTCGGGGGCGCCGCGGTCCCTTCCGCAGACGGTGCGTCCCACCAACGAACGCGGGCGGAGTCAGTTCAGATCGCGGGCGACCCGCAGCCCGTCGGCGAAATAGCGCACGTCGGCGTCATAGCCGATGCGGGCGGTGACGGCGATGGCGTCCTGCCCGTCCCGCCAGGAACCGCCGCGCAGCACCCGCTTGCGGCAATCGCCCTCCGTCCAGGCGCTGCCGTCCGTCGGGGCGCCCTTGTAGCCGGGGTTCCAGCAGTCGGCGACCCACTCCGCCACGCCGCCGCTGGTGTCGTAGAGGCCGAAGGCGTTGGGCTGGAAGCTGCCGACCGGCGCCGGCAGGGAGCGGTCGGCACCTCCGCCGCAGTCGCGGCAGTTGGCCAGCCGCGCCCCCGGCGTCAGACTATCGCCCCAGGCGAAGCGCGCCGCACTGCCGCCGCGCGCCGCGTATTCCCATTCGGCCTCGCTCGGCAGGCGGTAGCGCTGTCCGGTCTTACGGCTGAGCCACTCGGTGTAGGCCAGCGCGTCCTCCACATGGATGTTGTGGACCGGCGTGTCGTCGGAGGGGTTGCGCATCCGCGGCATGGCGGCGCAACCGCCGCCCTCCACGCAGGCCCGCCAGTTGGCGACCGTGACTTCGTAGACCCCGATGGCGAAGGGCCGGGCGAAGGTGACGCGGCGGGGCGGGCGCTGGCTGGCGTCGCCGCGCTCGCTGCCCATGACGAAGCTGCCGACGGGAATGCGCATCATCGGCGGGCAGGCCGGGCAATCCTGGAAGCTGCTGCCGTTGCCCTGCGCCCGCCCCTGCGAGCCCCCTGGCTGGACCGGTGCGGCAAGCGCCAGCCGCTGGCGGTCCTCCGGCCCGGCGGGCCGCAGCGCGGGGCCGCGGACGAAGCCCTGCACGCCGCCCTGGGTGCCGTCATCCAGGGCGACCCGGTACCAGTCGGCGTCGGCCACCCGGCCCAGCACCCGAACCGCACCCTCCTTGGCGAGGGTGCCGACCCGCTCCGACCGCGCGTCCGGCCCGGCGCGCAACTCCGCGTCGGCGACGGCCACGTACATCCCCTCCCCGGCGGTGTCGAGCTGAAGCTCCGGCGGCGGAGACGCCTTGCCGCTGGATGCTCCATTGCCCGAACCATTGCCAGACGGCCCGCTGCTCCCCGCCCCACCCGCCGAGGAGAGCGCCGCGACCTTGGCCGATTCGGCGCGCAACCGGTTCAGCCGGTCCCGCGCCGGGGCGGCGAAGGGGCCGGTGCCGAACAGCCGCAGGAAGGCGTCCAGCGCATCGGCGTCGCGGCTGTCGCGCACGCGGCGCCACAGCGACTCCTCCAGATCGGCCTGAGGCGGCGCGGCACCGGCCTCCTCGACCTCCAGCAGCGCGCTCATCGTCGTGCGACCGCCGCGCCCGTCCTCGACCAGCACGCTGAACACCCCAGCGCGTCCCGCGGTGGCGCGTTCCGGGTCGAAGGTCAGCGCGGTCAGCCGCTCCGGCGCCAGCTTGTCGCCGGGCTTCAGCGGGGTGGTGCCGTCGCGGACCTTGCCACGCTCCGGCACGGCGCTGACGGTGAAGGTCAGCGGGTCGCCGTCGGGGTCGGTTGGCACCTCCAGCCGCAGGCTGTTGACCACGGCGCGCACGCTGCGCTCGGCGACGGCGACCGGCGGGCGGTTGCTCGGCTTGATGAGGATCGGCACGCCGCCCCGCGCCACCCCGCCGCGCCCGTCCATCACCGCGAACTCGAAGCTGCCGGCGTCGCCCAGATGGGTGGCGTCGGCCCGGAAGGTCGCGGCGGTGAGCTGGTCGAGCGTCAGATAGTCGCCGATCAGCACCACCCGGTCGCCGATGCGCACCCCGCCGCCGCGCGGCAGGCCGGTCACCTGGGCGAAGAGCTGGTCGTTGTCGGGATCGCTGGGCCGCGCGATGCCCAGCCCTTCCGTTCCGCCGCGGTCGAACACCTCCAGCGTCTTGAAGGCGGCGAGCTGCGGCGGCCGGTTCTCCGGCAACGGGTTGAAGTAGAAGGGGGCGGCCCCCAGCGAACCGTAGAGGAAGGGTTCCTGCCGCCCCTGGGTGACCTGCATGACGTCGTCGCGCACGCGGCGGAAGAACAGGCTCAGCTCCAGCCCCGGCACGTCGAAGTTCTTCAGGAGCGACGCGGTGTAGGGGCTGTGGTCGCCCTGCCCGTCCTCGGCCACCGCGTCGGCGCGGGTGGCCATGGCGACCAGCGTGTCGGTCGGCGTGTCGTCGACGCGGGCGAAGCCGGAATGAACCTCCGTCCGCTTGGTGCCGGACCGCACCAGCCGGTCGGCGAAGGGGTTGTTGCGGCAGGCGTCCAGGATCAGGATGCCCAGCTTGCGCGCCTGGGCCAGCTCGCCCATTGGCAGGTTCAGCGGCAGCGCCTCGTAGACCAGATCGCGCTCGCGCTCCAGCCGGGCGTCGGCGGGGATCAGGAAGTTGGTGCCGCCGACCTGCATGCCGTGCCCGGCGAAGTAGAGCAGCGCCACGTCGGCCTGCGCCGCCTGGATGCCGAAGCCGCGCAACGCCTCGGCCATGCCGCGGTTGTCGAGGTCGTAGCGCTCCTCCACCGCAAAGCCAAGCTTGCGCAGGGCCGCCGACATGGCGCGGGCGTCGTTGCGCGGGTTGGGCAGTTCGGTGGCGTGACGGTAGGCGCCGACGCCGATGACCAGGGCGATGCGCTGCTCTGGCACGGTGGCCGCCAGACCGGGCGCCACCCATGCCGCCACGGCCAGCAGAAGGCCGGCGGTCAGCGCCAGGAGAATGCGGCACGAGACGAAACGGCGAAGGCGTGCAGCCATGGTCACCCCATGCCATGGTCATCGGACGGCGGGGCGCGGACGCCCCCACATTCCAATCCGTCCAGTATTTGGCCGCGCAACCCGGAACAAGAGGACAAATCCGGCTAAGGGCTTCCCACAGGCGGGGGCATGGTCCCCCGCAAGAAAGACGGGCCCTGCGGCGGGCGGCGCGGCGAATGCGCGATCCAGGGCGATCCAGGGCGATGTTGTGCTTTCCCTTTGCCCGAAAGGTTTCTATATGACCCCTTCGACAACACAGGGATCATGCCATGCCGCCCGCCAAGCCGACGGTCGCCAAGATGACCGAAACCGAAATCGCCCGTGTGCAGAGCTATCTGCGCAAGACGCTCGGCAACGACAAGATCATCATCCAGCCGCCCGAGAAGGCCGGCCAGTCCGCAGAAGTCATGCTGGGCGACGAATTCGTCGGCACCCTGCACCGCGACGTGGACGAGGGTGAGGTCTCCTACGCCCTGCACGTCGTCATCCTGGAAGAAGACCTGCCGGCAGCCCCGACGGCCCGTCGCTGAGTCACGCCTTTCCAGCGCGGTCCTCTCCCGCCCCCGCGGCGGGAGGGGCGCTTGCCCGCGCACCACTGCGCGCCGAATAAAAAGCCGGATGAGTGTCAGCCCGGCCGGCTGTGGCGGCGCAGTTCCGCGGCCAGCCCGGCCATCAGCGTCTCGCCGCCCGACAGGGTGAGGCCGCGCACCAGGACCAGCGCCGGCAGATGGTTCCGGCGCAGCAGAAGCAGCCGGTAGCCGGCGCGCCGCCGACGCCCCTTCCCCGGTTTCCCGTCCTCCTCCGCATCCACGTCCCCGCCGGCCAGCGCCAGTTCCTTTTGGTGCTGCTGCAAGGTCATCGTCTGGATGCGCGCCACGAACAGCGGGCGTTTGCCCTGCGGCGGGTAGAGCGCCACCCCGCGGATCGTATCGTGGGGGACAAGTTGTCCGTGGGCGGTCAACCCTTCCGGCGCCACGACCAGCCGCACGGCGCTGCGCCGGGCCGCCCGCAGCAGCGTGATCATCCACATCAGCAGAAGCGGCACCGCGCACAGGACACCCAGCCAGCGCAGCATCGAGGCCGTCGGCTCCAGCGTCAGTTCGGCCACGACGACGAAACCGGCCAGCAGCAGGGCGGCGTAGAGCAGGTGGGCGTAACGCTGGGGCGGCACACTGGACGGCGACGCCTCGAACACCGTCGCCTGCCCCTTGTCCTCGCGGGAGATCTCGACCTCGGGCATCCCGTCCGCATCCTCATCACGCCGCCACACACCGCCCTAATACCCTCGACGCGCCCAACATGCCAGAACAGCGGCGCCCACCCGCCTGTCCAGCGATCCGGTCACCTGTCCACTCTTCCAGACAGGTTCGCTCCGGAGGCCCTTCCCGAAAGCACGGGAAACCGGCTCCGGGAGCCCGCTCAAGCGCTGGCATGGGCATTGCTTTCCTTTGCAACGAAGCGTCCCGTGGCCGCGTCGTTCCCTGTGGCCATGGCGGCGATTCCTCCAAAGCATCTGGCCGGCCGCACCGTCGTTTCCACGACGGATGCGACCGGCACTTTTTTTGGCCGGCACTTTTTTTGGCGGGTGCGGCATCAGTTCCCGGTGGGCGGCTCGGCCCCTTCGGTCGGGAAGTCGGCGGGAAGCGTGATCTCCAGCATCTCCAGATCGTCGGAGTGCGCGATCTCGACATGGCGGATGCCCGGTGGCTGGTGCACGCAGGAGCCGGCCTGCAACAGCACCTCCCCCACGCCTTCATAGGCGAATTTCACCCAGCCCTTCAGCACGTAGACCATCTGGAAATCCAGCGCGTGCCGGTGCCAGCCGCCGTGCGACGGCTCGCCGGGGCGGGCGCGGATGACGTGGGCGTTCGCCTTGCCCGCCGTGGCGGCACGGATGCCCAGGTCGCGGTATTCGAAGAAGGGTCGCAGCCCGTCGCGCTTGAAGTCCGCCGGATCGGGGTGGCTGACCGCGAAGGTCACCGAATCATTCGCAGGCGCGCCGTTGTCGGACATGCCGTTTCCTCCCATTGCTATTGATTGCACCAAGTATGACCGAAAGCCGCGTATACGGCATACCCCCGCCGCGCACGGCGCCATTGCAGCCCATGCAGGGCGCCGCGCTATAGTGATGCCCGCCGCGCAAAAGACGTGGCCGCCAAAGAAGAAATGCCCGATCGGGAGGAAAGCATGGACCACGCCGTCGCGGAGTCCACCGGACAGCCGCCGCTGCCGCAGGACGTCGCCGTCAACCCCATCCGCTCCGCCGCGGACTGGCAGAGCCAGCGCGCCGCCTGCGAGGGTGACCCCGGCGCCTTCCACGGCGCCATCGCCGCGGAGACGATCCACTGGTTCGACGGCGCGCACTGGCTGATGCGCGATGCCGACGGCGTCTGGCGAGGCTGGAACGCCACGACGGGCGAGGCAGCGGAGCGGGCAGACTGGACGCCCTGGACCCAGGCGTTCGACGGGTCCGAAGCGCCCTTCTACCGCTGGTTCGCGGGCGGGCTGACCAACGCCGCCTTCAACGAGGTGGACCGCCACGTCCTGTCCGGCCATGGGGCGGAGACCGCCTACTGGTACGAGGGCGATCGTTGGGACGCCGCCGCCAACGGCGGGCGCGGCGGCCCGGTCCATCACGTCACGCTGACCCGGCGCGAGCTGCTGATCCGCTCCGCGCTTGCCGCCTTGGCTCTGCAAGGGCTCGGCCTCCGCCAGGGCGACCGGATCGCGCTGAACATGCCCAACATCCTCGACCAGATCGTCTGGACCGAGGGGGCGAAGCGCCTCGGCGTCATCTACACCGCCGTCTTCGGCGGCTTCTCCGACAAGACGCTGTCCGACCGCATCGAGAACGCCGGCGCCCGCGTCGTCATCACCGCCGACGGCGCCAGCCGCAACGCCGAGATGGCCCCCTTCAAGGAAGCCTACAGCGACCCGGCGCTCGACCGCTTCGTCGCCCTGCCCGTAGCACTCAGAATCACCGAGGAGGTCCTGCGCGCCAAGCTGGGCGACACGGCCCTGATGGAACCGGTGCGCCGCGGGCTGGAGGGCGAGATCACCGTTGCCCCCGCCGACGTGATGCGCGAGCTGGGCCGGGCACTGGACCGCGCCGGGACACTCGACGCCGCCACCGTGGCTGACCTGCGCGCCAGCGTCGCCGAGGCGCTGACCGCCGCCCCGCCGCGGGTCGAGGCGGTGATCGTCGTCCGCCATGCCGGCCTGCCCGACATCCCCTGGACCGAAGGACGCGACGTCTGGGCGCACGACCTGCTGGCGAAGGCCGAGGCGGAGCTGTGCGCCGCCGCCGGCCTGCCCGGCATGGAGGCGCTGCGCGCGCTGGACGACCGGGCGCTCTACGCCGCCGTGGCGAAGGCCGTGCCCTGCCTGCCGGTGGACGCCGAGTATCCGCTGTTCATCATCTACACCTCCGGCTCCACCGGAAAGCCGAAGGGCGTGGTGCATGTCCATGGCGGCTACGTCGCCGGCCTCGCCCACACCATGAAGGTCAGCTTCGACGCCCTGCCGGGCCGCGATGCGATCTACGTCATCGCCGATCCGGGCTGGATCACCGGCCAGAGCTACCTGATCACCGCCAGCCTCGCCGCCCGCATCCCCGGCATCGTGACGGAGGGGGCGCCGGTCTTCCCCAACGCCGGGCGCTTCGCCTCGATCATCGAGCGGCACAAGGTCACCATCTTCAAGGCGGGCGTGACCTTCCTGAAGACGGTCATGACCCACCCGGAGAACCGCGCCGACGTCGAGCGCTACGACCGCTCCAGCTTGCGGGTCGCCACCTTCTGCGCGGAGCCGACCAGCCCCGCCGTCCAGGCCTTCGGCATGGCGGTGATGACGCCGCAATACATCAACAGCTATTGGGCGACGGAGCATGGCGGCATCGTCTGGACCCACCCCTACGGCAACCCCGACCAGCCGTTGCGCGCCGACGCCCACACCTACCCGCTGCCCTGGGTGCTGGGCGACGTCTGGGTGACCGAGAGCGAGCCGGACGCCGCCGGACGCGTCGCCTTCCGCCCCGCCGAGGTGGAGGAGAAGGGCGAGATCGTCGTCACCGCCCCTTACCCCTACCTGACCCGGACCATCTGGGGCGACGCGGAGAACGTCGGCAAGCCGGGCTGGAAGGGTGACTTCGACCGTTTCGTGACGACCTATTTCGGGCGCTTCCGCGATGCGGACGGCAAGCCGGTCTGGGCCTACCTGCAAGGCGACTTCGCGCGCAAGTACGAGGACGGCAGCTTCAGCCTGCACGGGCGGTCCGACGACGTGATCAACGTGTCCGGCCACCGCATGGGGACGGAGGAAATCGAGGGCGCGATCCTGCGCGACAAGCAGATCAACCCCGACAGCCCGGTCGGCAACGTCATCGTGGTCGGCGCCCCCCACCGCGAGAAGGGCCTGACCCCCGTCGCCTTCGTCCTGCCCGCCAAGGGCCGCGACATCACCGCCGACGACGAGCGCCGGCTGAAGGATCTGGTGCGGCAGGAGAAGGGCGCCGTCGCCGTCCCCTCCGACATCCTGGCCGTCCCGGCCTTTCCCGAGACGCGCTCCGGCAAATACATGCGCCGCTTCCTGACGGCGATGATGAACGGGGAGCCGCTGGGCGACACCTCCACCCTGCGCAACCCGGAATGCCTGACCGACCTGGAAGCGCGCATCGCCGCCTGGACGCGTGGCCAACAGCGGGCGGAGGAACAGACCCTCATCGAGCGGCAGCGCTTCCTGTCCATCCAGTACGACCGGCTGGCCGACGACGTGCGGATGGCGACGGTGACCATCGACAACCCGCCGGTCAACGCGCTCTCCGACCGGCTGCTGGACGAGTTGGACACGCTGGTTTCCCATCTCGCCCGGCGGGCGGACGTGCGCGCCGTGGTGATCACCGGCACGGGCCGCAACTTCGTGGCCGGCGCCGATATCCGCCAGCTCCTCGACGAGGTGCGGGACGAGAGCGAGGCCCGCGCTCTGCCCGCCAAGGCCCACGCCGTCTTCCGCGCCATCGCGGCGCTGGACAAGCCGGTGTTCGCGGCGATCCGCGGCGTGGCGCTCGGCGGCGGCTGCGAGCTGGCGATGGCCTGCCATGTCCGGGTGGCCGACCCGCGCGCCCGGCTGGGCCAGCCGGAGATCAACCTGTTCCTGCCGCCGGGCTATGGCGGCACGCAGCGCTTGCCGCGCCTGCTCCTGCGCAAGGACCCGGAGCGGGGGTATGAACGCGCGCTGGAGGTCCTGCTGTCCGGGCGCCAGATCGACGCCGGGACAGCGCTGGGGTATGGGCTGGTCGATGTGGTGGCGCGCGGGGCGGACGACGCGCTGACGCTGGCGAAGGCGATGGCAAGGGAAGCGGCGCTGCGCTCCAATACCCTCTCCCCCCTGGGGAGAGGGGAGGGTGAGGGGGTTGCGCATGTGCCGAACGTGCCGCCAAGCGCAACCCCCTCACCCCAGCCCTCTCCCCAGGGGGGAGAGGGGGTAAAGCGCCTCCTCCGCCAAGCCCACGGCGTCGGCCGCGGCCCGGTCGCCGACACCATCGTCCAGCTCGTCGACACCGGCCTGCGCGACGGCTTCGACGTCGGCACCGAGGCCGAGATCAACGCCTTCGCCCGCTTCCTCCTCGACCCGGCCAACGGCGCCAAAAAGGGCATCGCCCTGTTCCTGGAGAAGAAGTCTCCGCCCCTCCCCGCCCGCCCGCAGCGCGACAGCCGCGACGGCGTGCTGCCCATCGGCAGCCCCTTCGTCCCCGGCGCCACACCGCTGCCCCGCTGGCAGCTCGCCCAGGCCGTCGTCCGCGATTTGGAGACGGGAGCCGCCGCCCATGGCGACCCGGCACAGGCCGAAACCGAGGTGGTCATCCCCGTCCCCGAGCCCGGTCCCAACCAGGCGCTCGTCTACGTCCTCGCCTCCGAGGTCAACTACAACGACGTCTGGGCGCTGACCGGCATCCCCATCTCGCTGTTCGACGAGCATGACGAGGACGTGCACGTCACCGGTTCCGGCGGCGTCGGCATGGTCGTGCGCATGGGAGAGGCGTTGCAGGCCCAGGGGCGGCTGGCGGTCGGCGATCTGGTCGCCGTCTATTCCGGCGTCTCGGACCTGCTGGACCCGGAGGCCGGGGCCGACCCCATGTTCACCGACTTCCACATCCAGGGCTACCAGTCGCCGGACGGCAGCCACCAGCAGTTCATGCTGGCCGACGGGCCTCAACTCTTCCCCCTGCCGCCCGGCCTCGCGCTGGAGGAGGCGGGAAGCTACATGCTCGCCGCCGGCACCGGCTACCGCGCGCTGTTCACCGCCCTCGACGTGCAGCCCGGCAAGCGCCTGCTGGTCGAGGGGGCGGCGGGCGGCACCGGCGCCTGGACGGTGGAACTGGCGCTGGCCCGGCGCATGAAGGTAACCGGCATGGTGTCGTCGGAACGCCGGGCGGCCGCGATCCGCGCCCGCGGGGCCGAGGCAGTGGACCGTTCCGTCGCCGAGGCCGCCTTCACCCGCATCCCCGCCGACCCGGCGCACTGGGCGGCGTGGGAGGAAGCCGGGTGCCCCTACATCGACGCGCTGCGCGCCGCCAACGGCGGCCACCTCGTCGACTACGCGGTCAGCCACGCCGGCGAGACGACCTTCCCGCGCACCTTCCAGTCGTTGGCGGACGGCGGCGCGCTGACCTTCTTCGGCGCCTCCAGCGGCTACCACATGACCTTCCTCGGCAAGCCCGGTTCCGCCGAGCCCGCGGAGATGCTGCGCCGCGCCCGCCTGCGCCCCGGCGAGGCCGTGCTGGTCTTCTACGGCGCCGGGGCGGTGGGCCTGCGCGACGACATGGCGCTCTCGGCCATCGAGGCGGCCCGCGAGTCCGGCGCCCGCGTCTGCGTCGTCACCGACCGGGATTCCGAACGCGACTTCGTGCTGTCGCTGGGCTACGGCGAGGCGCTGGCCGGCGCCGTGTCGCTGGCCGAGATCACGCGCCGCGTCCCGCATTTCGACTGGCCCGACACCATGCCGGACCTGCCCGACCCGCAGCGCGAGACCGCCGCCTTCAAGGAGGCCGTGCGGCTGTTCACCGAAGACACCTTCAAGCCGCTGGGCCAGGCGGTGGGCCGCATCCTGCGCGCCGCCGACAACCCGCGCGGCATGCCCGACGTGGTGGTGGAGCGGGCACGGCGCGACACGCTGGCCGTCTCGACCATGCTCGTAAAGCCGCACACGGGCCGCGTCGTCTATTGCGGCGATATGAGTGGTCGTCGCTACAGCTTCTACGCGCCTCAGGTGTGGATGCGCCAGCGCCGCATCCTGATGCCATCCGCGTCCATTGTCGGCACGCATCTTTCGAACGCTGCGGAAATCGCAGGGCTGAACCGCGTCATTGCGTCGGGGGCGGTCCGTGTGCCAACGACATACCTCGGGAACTGGGACGAGTTGCCCACGCTCCATCAGGCCATGTGGGAGAACCGCCTGCCGGAAGCGACCGGCGGCGCCGCCAAGGCCGTCGTGAACCACGCGCTGCCGGAAGCGGGCCTGACCTCGCGGGACGAACTGCTGATCTCCTGGGCGGGGTCGGCAACAGGAAAGGGACAATGAGGCTTATCATCAAGGACCTGTGCCACCGCTACGACGACCTCGTCGTGCTGGACGGCATCGACCTGACGGTGCAGGAGGGGGAGGTTCTGGCCGTCATCGGCCCGTCGGGCTGCGGCAAGTCCACCCTGCTCGGCATCGCCGGCGGCATCGTGGCACCCACCTCCGGCACCATCGCGGTGGCGGGCGAGGTGCCGGACGGCTGCCTGAACCCGATCACCTTCATCTTCCAAGACTTCGCCCTGCTGCCCTGGCGCAGCGTCGAGGACAACCTGTCGCTCGTCCTCGAACACCACCCGCTGTCGGCGGCGGAGCGGGCGGAGCGCATTGAATCCGGCCTGCGCCGCATGGGGCTGTGGGACTTCCGCAAGGCGCTGCCAAAGCAGTTGTCGGGCGGCATGCGCCAGCGCGTCGGCATCGCCCGCGCGCTGGCCGTGCGCCCGGCCATGCTGCTGCTGGACGAGCCGCTGTCGGCGCTCGACGCCCAGACGCGCGAGCTGCTGATGGAGGATTTCCTGTCGCTCTGGCAGCGCGAGCGGACGACCGCCCTCTACGTCACCCACAATCTGGACGAGGCGCTGCGGCTGGCCGACCGGGTCGTCGTGCTCAGCCGCCGTCCCGGCCGCCTGCGCGAGATCGTGACCATCGAGGAGCCGCGCGACCAGCGGCTGGAGCCCTCCGCCCAGGCCCATCTGGCGGAGGTGCGCGACCGGCTGTGGCACCTGATCCGGGCCGAGGCCCAACTGGCCGACCGGGAGATCGCCGATGCCTGATACCCCTTTGACCAGCACCACTCTTCCGCTTCAGGACCGCTCCCCCTCCCAGCCCGTCCGCTTCCGCGGCGGCGGCTTCACGGTCAAGGGGCACCGCTGGGCGGCCCTGCTCGCCTTCGTGGTCCTGATCGCGGTGTGGGAGTCCACCAACCGCTTCGGCCTCGTCAGCGAACTGTTCCTGCCGCCGCCGAGCGCGGTCGCCTCGGCGCTCGCCGCCATGGCGCAGGACGGGTCGCTGTGGCAGCACCTGAAGGCGTCGCTGATGCGAATCGGCGTCGGCTGGGTCATGGGCACGGTGGCCGGAATGGCCGTGGGCTTCGCCATGGGCATCGGGTCAGTGGCGCGGGCGGTCGGTGTGCCCCTCGTCTCGGCCTTCTTCCCGATCCCCAAGATCGCGCTGCTGCCGCTGTTCATCCTGTGGTTCGGCATCGGCGAGCCGTCGAAGTTCGCCACCATCGGCTTCGGCGTCTTCTTCCCGACCGTAATCGCGACCTACAGCGCCATCGATTCGGTGCCGCGCAACCTGATCCGCATGGCGCAAAGCTTCGGCCTGCCCTGGGCGTCGATCCTGCGCAAGATCGTGCTTCCCGGCGCCCTGCCCGGCATCCTCGCCGGCTTCCGCATCACCGCCTCCATCGCGCTGATCCTGGTGGTCGCGGCGGAGATGATCGGCGCGGAATACGGCATCGGCGCCTTCGTCCTGACCGCCGGCAACCTGATGCTGACCGACCAGCTCCTGGCCGGCGTGCTGGTTCTCTCGCTGCTCGGTCTGAGCATCGGGACCGTGCTATCCATCCTGGAACGCCGCCTGCTGAAATGGCGGTGAGAAAAATGATGATTGAGAATGGGAGATTGAGAATGACCGTCGTGCGTTGGAGCCGCCGTTTGGTTCTGGGTGCAATGGGTGCCGCGGCCCTGGCGCTGGCCGGGACGCCCGCCGCCGAGGCGCAGGGGCTGGAGAAGACCTCCATCGGCGTGCTGGCGCTGGCCTCCTCCGGCCCGATCTTCATCGCCAAGTCCAAGGGCTATTTCGAGAAGGAAGGTCTGGACGTCGATCTGAAGATGTTCACCTCGGCCCAGCAGGTGCCGGTGGCGGTGGCCTCGGGCGACGTCGATTTCGGCGTCACCGGCCTGACGGCGGGCTTCTACAACCTCGCTGCCAAGGGTGCGGTCACCATGATCGCGGCGCAGAGCCGCGACGAGCCGGGCTTCCAGCTCAGCGCCTATGTGGCGACCAAGGCGGCGCACGACGCCGGGCTGACCAAGCCGGCCGACCTCAAGGGCAAGCGCATCGCCATCACCACGGTGGGCTCGACCTTCCATTACATGGTCGGCCTGCTCGGCCAGAAGCACGGCTTCACGGTCAAGGACGTGACCATGGTGGCGATGCAGGACGTGCCGAAGATGGTCGCTGCCTTCAAGGGCGGTCAAGTGGACGCGGTGATCGCCCCGGTGACTGTGGCCCGCCAGCTCGCCGCCGAAGGCTCCGGCACCATCCTGGGCTGGGTCGGCGACGAGACGCCGTGGCAGCTCGGCGCCCTCTTCACCAGCCCGAAGACCGTCGCCCAGCGCCGCCCGCTGGCCGAGAAGTTCGTCGGCGCCTATCTGACCGCGCTGGCCGAGTATCATGCCGCCTTCAACGCCAAGGACGCTTCGGGCGCCGTGGTGAAGGGACC
Organism: Azospirillum brasilense; assembly: GCF_022023855.1. Taxonomy (NCBI): domain Bacteria; kingdom Pseudomonadati; phylum Pseudomonadota; class Alphaproteobacteria; order Rhodospirillales; family Azospirillaceae; genus Azospirillum; species Azospirillum brasilense. Next base: position 1,749,235 of record NZ_CP059449.1, on the reverse strand, counting down.
CGGCTATGACGAGCTGCTGGCGATCATCGCGGAGGCGACCAAGCAGAAGCCCGAGGTCGTCGCCGCCGGCCTGCCCTATGTCGAGCCGAAGGGCAAGCTGCTGGTCGACGACATCGTCAATCAGGTGAAGTTCTGGCAGTCCGAAGGCCAGGTGGACAAGGCGCTGGACGCCAAGTCCGTGATGGACCTGACCTTCGTGAAGTGAGTTTGGCGTGAAGTGAGCTTAGGTTTTACCGCTTGCCCGGCCCGTAGACCTTCGGCTGGGAGAAGTTGATGTGGTCGAGAAGCTCCTGCGTCGGACAGCCGTCCACCGGGAGCTTCGCGGCCTTCTGGTAGGCGCGGATGGCGGAGCGGGTGTTGGGACCGATCTTCCCGTCGATCACGCCGGGACGGAAGCCCTGCTCGGTCAGGGTCTTCTGGATGCCCTCGACATAGGCGAAATACATGTCCGGCGTCATGCTGTCGGTCGGACAGGCGGCGTAAGCCGGGGTTGCGAAGGCCGTGGCGGCCAGGAAAGCGGCGAACAGGCTGCGGTTCATGGTCTCTCTCCGTTTCTTGTTGCGGAGATCAACAACGCAGAGGCCGCGTTTCTTCCCAAGGGATAAAAATAGGAGGGTGGTTTGCCCCCACCCTAACCCTCCCCCGCTATCGCAGGGGAGGGGATTTAACTCCCTCCCCCGCCCAGCGGGGGAGGGCCGGGGTGGGGGCAAGGACTCAGCCCCCACCCGCACTTACGCAGCCGCGTCGTCGCTCTGCCCCTTCAGGCGCGCGGCCAGCGCGGCTTCCAGGAACATGTCCAGGTCGCCGTCCAGCACCGCCTGGCTCTGCGAGGTCTCCACCTCGGTCCGCAGATCCTTCACCATCTGATAGGGGTGCAGGACGTAGGAGCGGATCTGGTGCCCCCAGCCGATGTCGCTCTTGGTCGCCTCGAGCGCGGCGGCGGCGTCCTCGCGGATCTTCAGCTCCCGCTCGTACATGCGGGCACGCAGCATGTCCCACGCCTTGGCGCGGTTCTTGTGCTGCGAGCGCTCCTGCTGGCAGGCCACCACGATGCCGGTTGGCAGGTGGGTGATGCGGATCGCCGAGTCCGTCTTGTTGACGTGCTGGCCACCGGCGCCCGACGCCCGGAAGGTGTCGATGCGGCAGTCCTTCTCGTTGATCTCGATGTTGATCTTGTCGTCGATCACCGGAGACACCGAGACGGCGGCGAAGCTGGTCTGGCGGCGGGCCTGGCTGTCGAACGGGCTGATGCGCACCAGACGGTGCACACCGGCCTCGGTCTTCAGCCAGCCATAGGCGTTGTGGCCGCTGATCTGCGCGGTGGCGGACTTGATGCCGGCCTCTTCGCCGGGGCTTTCCTCCAGCCACTGCGTCTTGTAGCCGTGCTGTTCCGCCCAGCGGAGATACATGCGCATCAGCATCAGCGCCCAATCCTGGGCCTCCGTGCCGCCGGCGCCGGCGTTCACCTCGATGAAGCAGTCGTTGGCGTCCGCCTCGCCCGAGAGCAGGCTCTCGATCTGGAGCTTCGCGGCGCGGTCGCGCAGCGCGTAGAGCTGGGCCTCGGCATCGGCGACCACGGTCGCGTCCCCCTCGGCCTCGCCCATCTCGATCAACTCCAGGCTGTCCGACAGGTCGCGCTCAAGCGCGCGGTAGCCGTTCACCGAGGTTTCGAGTTGGGTGCGCTCGCGCATGATGGTCTGCGCGCGGGACGGGTCGTCCCACAGCTTGGGGTCTTCGGCGTGGGCGTTCAGTTCGTCGAGACGACGCAGCGCGTTATCCCAGTCAAAGATGCCTCCTCAGCAGCGCCAGCGATTCTCTAATCTCGCCGGCGGCCGCTTCGATCTCGGCCCGCATCGCAGTGCCTCCTCGTCAGCCAGAGTTGAACCAGTGTCTTGGCCCTTATGTAGCGGGTTGGGAGCGACGTTGCACCCTCTTATTCCACAGCCTCCCCGGCTTCCGCGACGCTGGACCAGACCGGAACGGTAACCCGCCGGAGCGCCGCCCCGTCCCTGGGGCATCCCACCAACCCACTCGGATGAAACCGTTTTTGCGCCGCAAAACCACTTTCGCGGCGCGAATAAGTGGCAGCCCCCCGTGATAGCGTCACCAACGTTCGTGCCCGTCATTCGATGGGCGCGGGCTGTCGGCGCCCCCGTTTCCCCAACAACAAGAGCGTGGCCCCCCGATGAACTTCACCAGCCTGGGGTTCCTGCTGTTCATCACGGCCTTCACGGCGGGCTTCATGATGCTCGCCAGGACGCGGCTGTTCACGCCGCTGCTGCTGGTGTCCAGCTACATCTTCTACGGCTTCTGGGATTACCGCTTCTGCCTGCTGCTCGCCGGCACGACGCTGCTCGACTTCTATTGCGGCCTGCGCATCGCCGACGCGCCGAACCGGGCCACCGCGCGCATCTTCATGCAGATCAGCGTGGCGACCAATCTGGCGATCCTGTTCTTTTTCAAATACTTCAACTTCTTCATCGACAGCGCGCAGGTGGCGCTGGCCTCGCTCGGCCTCGACGTCGGGCACCGCACGCTGTCCATCATCCTGCCCGTCGGCATTTCCTTCTACACCTTCCAGAATCTCAGCTACACGCTGGACCTCTATCTCGGCCATCTGGAGAAGCCGGAGCGGTCGCTGCTGCGCTACGCGACCTTCGTCGCCTTCTTCCCGCAGCTCGTCGCCGGGCCGATCGTCCGGGCGCGCGACCTGCTGCCCCAGATCCAGAACGGCCCCCGCCACGACGTCAGCTTCGCCTTCCGCTTCGCCGGGCTTGAGAAGATCATCTGGGGCTATTTCCTCAAGCTGGGGCTGGCCGACAACGCCGCCGCCGTGGTCGACGCGCGCTTCGCCCAGCCGGAATTCTTCAACGCGCTGAACCACGTCATCGGGCTGATCTGCTTCTCGCTCCAGATCTACGGCGACTTCGCCGGCTACTCGCTGATCGCCATCGGTCTGGCGCAGATCTTCGGCTACACGCTCTGCCAGAACTTCGCCCGCCCCTACTTCGCCATGGGCATGAAGGACTTCTGGCGGCGCTGGCACATCTCGCTGTCCACATGGTTCCGCGACTACGTCTACATCCCGATGGGCGGCGGGCGCACCCACTGGCTGCGCATCCGCAACCTGACCATTGTGATGCTGGTGTCCGGCCTGTGGCACGGCGCCGCCTGGACCTTCGTCCTGTGGGGCGCCATGCACGCCACCCTGATGGCGGCGGAGGACGGCGTGCGCTGGCTGGCCAAGCGCAGCCCGCTGCGGCTGAGCGGCGCGCCGCTGATGGCGGGCAAGCTGCTGACGGTCGGGCTGGTCTTCCTTCTCATCACGCTGACCTGGCTGCCCTTCCGCGCCGACGACATGCACACCGTGCGGACCATCCTGGGCATCATCGCCGAAGGCGATTTCAGCCTGCCGCGCGGCATGCAGCAGATGAGCTATCTGGTCCGCGTCGCCCTGTTCGGCCTCGTCGTGCTGATGATCGACGCGATGATCGAGTTCGGGGCCGGGCGCCGCTACGCCGGGGTGAACGTCGTGGTCCGCTCCGCCGGCTGCGCCACGCTGATCCTGATGCTCCTGCTCTTCGGCAATTTCGCCAACCGATCCTTCATCTATTTCCAGTTCTGAGGGAGCCCGAACCATGATCCGCCTTTTGGCCGTTGTCGGACTGATCCTGGGCATGGTGGTCGCCATGGACCGCGCGGTGGCGTCCTGGATGGGCGACACGCTCCTCCAATCGTCGGACCGCTTCATGACCGTCTACCGCAACGGGCCGCCCGCCGACGTGGTGATCCTGGGCAACTCCCGCGCCGACAACCACTTCCCGGTGGAGGAGGTGCAGGCGCTGACCTGCGGCCGGGTGCTGAATCTGGGCATGGGCGGCGCCCCCACCACGGTCGGCGACCTGCTGTGGGAGGATTACCTGGACCGGCACGGCGCCCCCCGCCTGCTGCTGGTCGAGCCGACGAGCGTTGTCGACGATCCCAAGGCGCTCGCCGACCTGCCGCTGCTGGCCTACTACTCGGAGCGGGTGGACGGCTTCATCCGGCAGGTCGACGCCACCATGTGGGCCTCCAACAAGCTGTTCAACACGCTGATCTTCAACAACAACCAGACGATCCGGCTGGCCTTCGACGGGCTGCACCCGACCGGCGACCGGACGCTAAGCGGCACCATGTCGCCCTTCCTCAAGGCCCAGCTCGCAAAGGCGCCGACGGAGCGGATGGAGGGCTTCCAGCCGAACTGGGACGCGCTGGACCGCATCATCGGCACAGCGCGGGAGAAGGGCACGCGGGTCGCCGTGGTCATCACGCCCTTCTTTCCCGGCTACATCGAGAAGGTGACCAACTTCGACGCCTTCTTCGAGGATCTGAAAACCCGCCTGCCGCCCGACGTGCCGGTCATCGACACCCGCCGCGAGGTCGAGGACGAGGCCCATTTCGTGGATGCCCTGCACATCAACCAGGAGGGGGTCCGCGTGATGCTGGCGCGGATGGAGGACCGGTTGCGCCCGCTGGCCGACTGCCCTACCGACACGGCCCCGGCCGACGCCATCGCCCAGCTCCGCCCGGACACCCACACCGCCGCGAGGCCTTGAATCTCCGCACAAAAGAAAAGCCCCGCCTCCCGAACCGGGAAGCGGGGCTTTTTTCTTGTCGAACCCGTCCGGTCGAACCGGTCCGGTCAGTAGAGACCGCCAGTCCCCACCGTCGCCGCCGATGGCGGAGCCGCCGGAGCGCCCCAGCCACCCGGCTGCTGGGCCGCCGGATCGCCGCCAGGCACCCCGCCGGTCCAGCCGCCGTCCGCGGCGTGGGCCGAGCCGTCCAGCACCATCTGCGGCTGGTCGGGGTTCGGCTCGGTGCCGGGGATGAAGGCTTCCCAGATCGCCTTGCGCTCGCCGGGCTGGGCAAGGCGCCCGTTCTCCGGGTTGACGCGGACGAGGCGCAGGCCGCGCGGCACGCGGAACGGCGTAGCCGGCTGGTCCTTCAGCGCCACCTCCATCACGTCCTTGAACACCGGAACCGCCGCCGAGCCGCCGGTTTCGCGGGCGCCCAGCGAGCGCGGCTGGTCGAAGCCGATGTAGGTGCCGACGACGAGGTCGGGCGAGAAGCCCATGAACCACGCGTCATGGCTGTCGTTGGTCGTGCCGGTCTTGCCGGCCAACGGCTTGCCCAGCGACAGCAGCTTCGTCGCCGTGCCACGCTGGACGACGCCCTCCAGCATGGAGACCATCTGGTAGACGGTGCGCGGGTCGTTCACCTGCTCCCGCGTGTCGGCGACGGCGGGAACGGTCAGCCCATCGCTCCAGGCCACCTGATTGCAGGAGGCGCAGGGGCGCGTGTCGTGGCGGAAGACGGTCTTGCCGTTGCGGTCCTGCACCCGGTCGATGAAGGTCGGGCTGACCCGCTTGCCGCCGTTGGCCAGCATGGCGTAGGCGGTGGCAAGGCGCAGCACCGTCGTCTCGCCCGCGCCGAGCGACATCGGCAGGTAGGGCTGGAGGTTGTCGGTGATGCCGAAATTCTCAGCCAGCGCCTTCACCTTGTCCATGCCGACGGCCTGGGCCAGACGGACGGTCATGACGTTCCGCGACTTCTCGATGCCGGCGCGCAGCGGCGTCGGGCCGTAGAACTCGTGGCTGTAGTTCTCCGGCCGCCAGATCGGCTGGCCATGACCCGGGTCGTATTCGAACGGGGCGTCCATCACCAGCGAGGACGGGGTGAAGCCCTGGTTCAGCGCCGTCAGATAGACGAAGGGCTTGAAGGAGGAGCCCGGCTGGCGCATCGCCTGGGTGGCGCGGTTGAAGGAACTCATGTGCGGGGAGAAGCCGCCGACCATGGCGAGCACGCGGCCGGTGTGCGGGTCGAGCGCGACCAGACCGCCCTGCACCGCCGGGACCTGCCGCAGCGCGTAGGTGCCCGCCGGCGGCTCCTTGCCCTTCTCGTCCTTGCCGGCGGCCTCGACCAGGATCAGGTCGCCCAGCTTGGCGACGTCGGAGGGGCGGCGGATCTCCGGGCCGAGCCGGTTGTCGTCGCGTTGCGCCCGCGCCCAGCGCAGCTCGGCCAGCGGCACCCGGCCACGCGAGCCGTCCGGCAGACCGATGTCGAGCGCCGCCGCCTCGTCGTCCTTCAGCACCACCGCCAGATGCCAGCCCTCGGAGCCGGCGGGCGGCGCCATGGAGGCGAGCTTCTTCGCCCAGTTGTCGAAATTCTCCATCTTGCCGACCGGCCCGCGGTAGCCGTGGCGGCGGTCGTACTGCACCAGCCCGGTGCGTAGCGCCTTGGTCGCCGCCTGCTGGAGCACCGGGTCCATGGAGGCGCGGACCGACAGGCCGCCCTCGTAGAGCGCCTGCTCGCCATAGAGCTTCACCAGCTCGCGCCGGACCTCCTCGGCGAAATACTCCGACGTCACATACTCCTGCTCGTCGCGCTTACGCACGACCAAGGGCTTGGACTGGGCGATCCTGGCCTCTTCCGGGGTGATGTGCCCGTCCTCGGCCATGCGCCCGATCACCCAGTTGCGCCGCGCGATGGCGGCGTCGCGCTGGCGTTCCGGGTGGTAGTTGCTGGGCGCCTTGGGCAGGGCCGCCAGATAGGCCGCCTCCTCGATGTCCAGCTCGTCCAGCGCCTTGTTGAAGTAGTTCAGCGCCGCCGCCGCCACGCCGTAGGAGCGGTATCCCAGGAATATCTCGTTCAGGTACAGCTCGAGGATGCGGTCCTTGCTGAAGGCCCGCTCGATGCGGACCGCCAGGATCGCCTCCTTGATCTTGCGCGAGAAGGACACCTCGTTGGTCAGCAGCATGTTCTTGGCGACCTGCTGCGTGATCGTCGAGGCGCCCATCGGCCGGCGGTCGCGGCCGAGATTCTCCACGTTGGTCAGGATGGCGCGGGCAATGCCGACGGGGTCGATGCCCTTGTGGTCGTAGAAGTTCTTGTCCTCGGCGGACAGGAAGGCGTTGGTCACGCGCTTCGGCATGGCGTCGATGGGGACGAACACGCGCTTTTCCGACGCGAACTCCGCCAGCAGGCGTCCGTCGCCCGCATGGACGCGGGTGGTCACCGGCGGTTCGTAGTTGGCGAGCTTGGTGTAGTCCGGCAGTTCGTGATCGTAATGGTCCAGCATGTAGACCAGCCCCCCCGCCCCGGCCAGGGCGAGGATCACGACGGCCATCAGGGCGGACAGAATAAAGCGCATGACGGTTCCCAGACAGGCATGGCGGCGGCCCCGCCGCCTTCGTCCGGGACAGAGACCGGGAAGACGCGGAACCGTCCGATGGGCGGCATCCTACACCGCGAGGGGCGGCAGTCCGACTCCCTCGCAGCCATGTCAGGAAAATGTGACGGCCACAAGGCGCATGCAAGAAAGTGGTGACCGGAGAGAGCGTATGTCCGACCGCCTTTGCCCGCATGGCTGTGGCCGGGCAGCGGTGCCCGGCGGAGCGGTTCTCAGCTCTTCTGCGCCCCGGTCAGCCACTTGAAATAGGCGTCGATGGTGCGGACCATGCCGCGGCCCAGCTTCTCGCGGTGGGCCGACTTGCTCAGCAGGCTCACGTCCTGGGGGCTCGACAGATAACCCATCTCGACCAGGGCGGACGGCATGTCCGGCGCGGTCAGCACGGCGAAGCCGGCCTGACGGTGCGGCTTGCTGGGGATCAGCTTGACCTCGCGGCCGAGATGCTCCAGCGCCATGTTGGCAAAGCGCTTGGAGTGGTTCATCGTGTCGCGCTGGGCGAGGTCGATGAGGATCGAGGCCACAAGATCGTTCTCGGAGGACAGGTCCATGCCGGCCAGCGCGTCGGCCCGGTTCTCCTTGGCGGCCAGCATCTCCGCCTCGCGGTCGGACGCCCGGTCGGACAGGGTGTAGATGGACAGGCCGCGCATGTTGGCGGAGCCGATGCTGTCGGCGTGCAGCGACAGGAACAGGTCGGCGTTGGCCTCCCGCGCGATGGCGACGCGGTCGCGCAGGCGGATGAACACGTCCTTGTCGCGGGTCAGCCGCACCCGGTAGCGGCCCGAACCTTCCAACTGGCGCTTCAACTCCCGCGCCATCGCCAGCGTGATGTCCTTCTCATAGACCCCGCCGACGCCGACCGCGCCGGGATCGACGCCGCCATGGCCGGGATCGACCACGACCATCGGCTTTTCCGGGACCGGCGCCGCCCGCGGCGGGACCGGCGGCGGCAGGGCCGCGGCGACCGGCACGATGGGGTCCTTGCGCGCCGGCGGGCGGGCCGCCTCGCGGCTCACCGACGCCGTGGCCGTGGTGGCTGCGACCGGGGCGGAGGCGGCGAACTGCGCCGGGGTGGTGCGGGCGATGTCGAGGACGAAGCGCGGCTTGAAGCCGTCGCGCGGCGGGATGAGGTAGGACTCGACCACCCGTGCCGGGCCATCGGTTTCCACCACGAGGCGGGAAGCGCCGCCGTCGCGCCCTTCGAAGCGGTAGCGGGCGACCACGCCCTTGCCCGCCATCACCGTGTTGCCGCCCGGCCAGCTTACGTCCGGCAAATCGACCACGACGCGGTAGGGGGAGCCGTGCACCGACACGGTGAAGGGAACCGAGTCGGTGAGTTCCAGAACCAGCCGCGTCTTGTCGGGATGCAGACCGAGACGCGCGTTCAGGACGGACACCCGCTCCTGGACCGGCGGCGGAAAGGGCAGGGCCGCGGTGGTCTGGGCCTGCGCCGGGGCGCACGGCAAGGCGACCGCCCCCAGAAGGGCGCCCAGCGCAGCGACAATCGCGAGCAATCGGGGCATCCGTTCCACCAGAAACCGCAAACCGGCAAAGCCAGCGGTCAGCTATAGCGCAGCGAAATCAAGGCGCTCAACGGTGGCGTCCGGAGGCGTGGCGGAATTGTCGGCGAGGGTGCCGTTCGTGCAACAGTGCCCTGCTTCGCCCTCATCCCGGTGGAATGCCGCCGAACCGGATGCGGCGGACCGCAACTTTCGCCGAATTCCACGTTGTGCATGGTTTCGTGCTTGTCTATGGTAGCTCTGCGACATACCGCGACCCACCAGCCCACTCTTCCGAGAGGTTTCTCTCCGGGGTGACTGTGGGCGTCGCCCGCGGACCCCCACGGCCGAAATTTACATCATCGGGCGCGGTCCGGGGCGTGACGCTTCTGGGTTGCCGGTGGATTGGGACGAAACCTCGAAGCTGGTGCCGGCCGCAAGGCCGTAACCCGGAGGCCGAAGCCCGACCCGTCCTGGCTGCTTCGTCAGCGCCGTTCGACGGGTTAGGGGCCGGTTCCGCAGGCTTCGCTCACAACGATGACGCGCCCCGGCGGCTTGACCGTCGCGCGGGCGGCCTGGGGCGTCATGGGGATCTTGTATGGCCAAGCGCATGCTGGTGGACGCCACGCACCCGGAGGAAACCCGGGTTGCCGTGGTCAATGGGAACAGACTCGAAGATCTCGACTTCGAAATCGCCACCCGGAAGCAACTCAAGGGCAACATCTATCTTGCCAAGGTGACCCGGGTCGAGCCGTCGCTCCAGGCAGCCTTCGTGGAATATGGCGGGAACCGGCACGGCTTCCTGGCCTTCTCGGAAATCCATCCCGACTACTACCGCATCCCGATCGCCGACCGTGAGGCCCTGCTGGCCGAAGAGCGCCGGCTGGAGGAGCAGGCCGAGGCCCGCGCCGAGGCCGCCGCCGACGGCGCCGTGATGGCCGAGCCGATCCGTCCGGAGCAGGTGGAGGAGGAAGTCTCCCCGATGCCGGGCTCCTACGCGGAGGCCGAGGGCGACGGTTTCGAGGGCGACGTCCCGGCCTTCGCCACGGATGGCGGCTCGGATGAGGCCGCTGAGTCGGACGAGGCTCCGGAAGGCGCCGCTCCGGCCGAAAGCCCGGACGTCATCGGCGGGGACGAGGTCGAGGAGGCCCACCGCCGCCGCGCCCGACCGCTGCGCAGCTACAAGATCCAGGAAGTCATCAAGCGCCGGCAGGTCATGCTGGTCCAGGTGACCAAGGAGGAGCGCGGCAACAAGGGCGCGGCGCTGACCACCTACTTGTCGCTGCCGGGCCGCTACTGCGTGCTGATGCCCAACACGGGCCGCGGCGGCGGGATCTCCCGCAAGATCACCAACCCCGCCGACCGCAAGCGCCTGAAGGATATCCTGTCCGACCTGGACGTTCCGGAGGGCATGGCGGTCATCCTGCGCACCGCCGGTCTGGAGCGCTCCAAGCCGGAGATCAAGCGCGATCTCGAATATCTGCTGCGCCTGTGGGACGACATCCGCGTCCAGACGCTGAAGTCCTCCGCGCCCTGCCTCATCTATGAGGAGGCGAACCTCATCAAGCGCTCGATCCGCGATCTCTACACCGACGACATCGACGAGATCTGGGTTGAGGGCAGCGCCGGTTTCAATACCGCGCGCGACTTCATGCGCATGATGATGCCGAGCCACACCAAGCGCGTCATGCAGTACCAGGACGACACGATCCCGCTGTTCCACCGCTATCAGGTGGAAACGCAGATCGACGCGATCCACAGCCCGGTGGTGCAGCTCCGCTCCGGCGGCTACATCGTCATCAACCCGACGGAAGCGCTGGTTTCCATCGACGTCAACTCGGGCCGGTCCACGCGCGAGCGCAACATCGAGGAGACGGCCTACAAGACCAACCTCGAAGCCGCCGACGAGGTGGCGCGCCAGCTTCGCCTGCGCGACCTCGCGGGCCTCATCGTGATCGATTTCATCGACATGGAGGAGCCCCGCAACAACGCCGCGGTGGAGCGCCGCCTGAAGGAGGCGATGAAGAACGACCGGGCGCGCATCCAGCTCGGCCGCATCTCCGCCTTCGGCCTGCTGGAACTGTCGCGCCAGCGCCTGCGCCCGTCGCTGCTGGAAACCAACTTCGAGCGCTGCCCGCACTGCTCCGGCACCGGCGTCATCCGCTCGGTGGAGTCCGCCTCTCTGCACGTGCTGCGCGCCATCGAGGAGGAGGGCATCCGCAAGCGGTCGTCGGAGATCACCGTCTTCGTGCCGTCCCGCATCGCGCTCTACATCCTCAACCAGAAGCGCGGCGAGCTGACCAAGATCGAGGACCGCTACCGGTTCCGCGTCATGGTCCAGGCCGACGACACGCTGATCGCGCCGGACCTGCGGCTTGAGCGCGTGAAGGCCCGCACGCCGGAGGACGACGTGCCGCTGGTCAGCGCTGAGCGCGTGCTGGCCGAGACCGACCGCATCCTGGCCGCCGAGGCCGAGGAGGCCGAGGAAGAGGCGCCCGTCGTCGAGGCCGTCGAGGCCGAGGTCACCGAACGCGCCGACGCCGTCGGGGAGAGCGAGGGCGACCGCCGCCGCCGCCGCCGCCGCCGCCGTGGCCGCGGGCGTGACCGCGAGGATGGCCGCGCGCCGTTCGGCGAGTCCGCCGAAGCGTCCGACGAGGCGACCGAGGGCGACGAGATCGAAGCGGAGACCGCCGACGCCGACGAGACGGCGGTCGACGAGGAAGCGATCGAGCGCGCCCAGATCGAGGCTCCGGAGTTCGTCATCAACGATGTCGATGTCGGCCCTGCCCACATCGAGGACGACGAGGACGAGGAGGCCGACCTGGCCGCGTCCGACGCGGACGACGGCGCCGACGCGTTCGAGCCGAACGGCGATGGCGAGGGCAACGGAGAGCGCAAGAAGCGCCGCCGCGGCAAGCGCGGTGGCCGCCGGCGGTCCCGCCAGCGCGAGGGCCTGGAGGCCGGCGAGGGCATGCCCTCCGACGGCACCGAGGGCGAGGCGGAAGCCGAGTCCTTCCCGACCGCTGTCGAGGCCGGCCGCGCCGTCAACCCGCCGGAACTGCCGGCGGACATGGAGCCGGTCGAGTTCGACTGGGTCCTGACCAGTGCGGTGGCCGCCGAGGCTGCTCCGGAAACTGCGGCGGACACCGCTGCGGAGGGTCCGGCCGCCGAGGAGGCCGCCCCGGTGGCCGAGGAAGCTCCGGCCCGCAAGCCGCGCCGTGGCCGTGCCAAGGCGACCGCCGCCGAGGCCGCCGAAGCGGTGACGGCGGAGCCGGAAGCCGCCCCAGCCAAGCCGAAGCGCGCCGCGAAGGGCGCCGCCAAGGGTGGCAAGGCCGCCGCGAAGGCCGCCGCTCCGGAGGAAACCGCTCCGCCGCCGGCCAAGCCGTCGCGCAGCCGCAAGGCGAAGACCGTGGCCGCCGAGGCCGCGCCTGCCCCGGCGCCGATTGCGGCCCCGGTCGCCGAGGAGCCGAAGAAGCGCCCGGCGCGCAAGCGCAAGACCGCGGCGGACGCTCCCGCCGAGGCGGCGCCCGCTCCGGCCCCGGTTGCGGCTCCGGTCGCCGAGGAGCCGAAGAAGCGCCCGGCGCGCAAGCGCAAGACCGCGGCGGACGCTCCCGTCGAGGCGGCGCCCGCTCCGGCGGTCAGCGAGGCGCCGGCGGCCCCGGCCCCGACCCCGGCTAATGAGCCGGCCAGCGCAAACCCCGCTCCGGAGGCCAAGCCGCGCCGGGGCTGGTGGAACCGCTAAGCGCGTTTCATCGCCGTAAAGACTGGAAAAGGCGCCTCGCGGCGCCTTTTCCTTTTCCAGAAACCGCGAAGGGTCCCGACCATGAGCAAGGCCTTCACCCGGGAGAACGACTCCGCCGGCGACGACGACGAGGCCGACGATCCCAAACCCTTGCCCAAGGGCGTGAAAAACTACATGACGCCCGAAGGCTTCCAGCGCATGCAGGAGGAGTTGCGCTCGCTGCTGCGCGTCGAACGTCCGAAGGTGGTCGAGGTGGTCTCCTGGGCCGCCGGCAACGGTGACCGCTCGGAGAACGGCGACTACATCTACGGCAAGAAGCGCCTGCGTGAGATCGACCGGCGCATCCGCTTCCTGACCAAGCGGCTGGAATCGGCGGAGGTGGTCGATCCCACCCTCCAGAAGAACCGTGACCGCGTGTTCTTCGGCGCCACCGTCACCTACGCGCGGGAGGACGGGACGGAGAACACCATCACCATCGTCGGCGCCGACGAGGTGGACATGGACCGCGCCCATGTGAGCTGGATATCGCCCATCGCCCGTGCCCTGCTGAAGGCGCAGGAGGGCGACGTGGTGGACCTGCGCACCCCCGCCGGGCTGGAGCAGATCGAGGTCGTCGCCATCCGCTATCCGGGCGACGCGGCGTAAGAAGGCTGGGGCTACAGAAGCCCCAGTTCCTCCAGTTCGGCGCGCAGGCTGGCGGCCCCGGAGAAACGATGCGCCGTCATGCCGAGGACGCGGGCGGCCTCGACGTTGGCCGGGCTGTCGTCGATAAAGTAGCAGTCCGCCGCCTGCAGGCCATAACGGTCCAGCAGAAGCTGGAAGATTGCCGGGTCCGGCTTCACCAACCTCTCGTCACCCGACACGATGATCCCGTCGAAGACGTTCAGGAAATCGAAGCGCCTGCGGGTCAGCGCCAGCTTCTCCGACGAGAAGTTGGTGATGGAGTAAAGCGGCGTTCCGCGCTGCCTCAACTCCATCAGGATCTCCGGGGTCCCGGCCATGGGGCCGGGCACCATCTCCTCCCACCGCTCGTGATAGGCGCGGATCAACTCGCGGCAGTCGGGAAACTCGGCGGTCAGTACGGCGACCGCCTCGTACCACGGGCGACCGCGGTCCTGCTCCAGGTTCCAGGCGGGGGTGCAGACGTTGTCGAGGAAGTCCTCCATCAGGTCCTCGTACCCGTCGAACAGTTCGCGGTAGAGATGCCGCGGGTCCCATTCGATGAGCACTTGGCCGATGTCGAAGACGACGGTGGTCGGCTTGGTCATCGTCAATTCCCGCCCCGGCCTCAACCCTTGCGGGCCGCGGCGACGAGGTCCTTCATCTGGTCCAGCTTGATGGCGCCGGGGACCAGCTCGTCGCCGATGACGAAGGCCGGGGTGCCGCGGATGCCCAGCTCCTCGGCCAGCGCCTGATTGGCGGCGATGACCTTCAACACCTCGGGGCTGTTCATGTCCTTCTTCAGCTTGTCGGTGTCCAACCCGACCGACTTGGCCAGCCGCTGGATCACGTCGTCGTCGAGCTGGCCGCGGTGGGCCATCAGGGCGTTGTGGAATTCCAGATACTTGCCCTGGCTGCGCGACGCCAGCGCCGCCTTGGCCGCGGTCATCGAGGCCGGGCTGAGGATCGGGAACTCCTTGAAGACGAAGCGCAGCTTGCCGTCGTCCTTGATCAGGCGCTCGGTGTCGGCTTGCACGGCCTTGCAGTAACCGCACTGGTAGTCGAAGAACTCGACCACCGTCACGTCGCCCTTGGGGTTGCCGGCCACCGGATCGGCGGGGTTCTGGAACAGCGCGGCCTTATTGTCGGCCAGCGCCGCCTTGGCCTTCTGCTCCTCGGCCATCTTCTGGCGCTTCTGGAGCGAGTCCACGGCCTCCAGGATGATCTCGGGGTTCTTCAGGATGTAGTCGCGCACGACCTCTTCGACGGCCTTGCGCTGCGCGTCGTCCATCGGGCTCTGCGCCTGGAGGGCGGGGGCCAGCAGCCCCGTCGGAAGGGCCAGCGCGGCGGCGAGCGCCAAGGCGGCGGGGCGGAAGCGGGTCATGGCGAACTCTCTCGTGTGGAGCCTGGAGGGCGCGATTCGGGGCGATACTGTGGACTGGGACGGCAGGGTCAGGCAAGACGGCTGTGCGCCGCGCGAACGGGGGAGACTCACTTGCCGCCCGCCTGCCCGCGGATGTCCTGGGCGCGCAGCCAGCCGGGGGAGCCGGCGGGCAGCAGCTTCTCTGCCCGTTCCGCCTGGAAGCGGGCCATCGGCTTGTCGCCGCGGGCGAAAGCCTCCTCCGCGGTGGCGTAGGCGACCATGCCGGCGTTGCCCTTCATGCTCCAGGCCTGGGCCATCAGCCGCCACAGGAAGGCCGACTGCGCCTGCGTCTTGGACGCCACCTGAAGGTTGCGCAGCGCCTCGTCGGCCAGCCGGCCGTCGTTCTGCTCCATCAGCGAATGGGCCAGCGAGACGCGGATGCTCCCGGCGTCCGGCTCCAGCTCGATCGCCTTGCGGTAGGGCGCGGCGGCGTCCACCGCCCGCCCGTTCTGCAGCATCAGGTCGCCCTTCATCTCATAGAGGAAGGCGTTCTTCGGCTCCTGGGCGATCAGCCCGTCGACCAGCGGCAGGGCCTGCCGGACCTCGCCGCGGCGGAAATAGGCGTAGGCCCGGCCGTAGCGCGCCACGAAGGACGGGTCGTCCGCCTTGTAGCGGCGCAGCGCCCCATTGGGGTCGAGATAGGCGTAGAGCTTGGCCTGGATGCGGCGGAACTCCTCGTTCCACTGGGCGGGAACCGGCTTCCTGCCGGCGCGCGACCGCTCCACGAAGTTGCGCACCGTCTCGATGCGCTCGCGGGTCAGCGGGTGGGTGCGGCGGTAGCCGGCGTCGCGGTCCACCAGCAGCGGGTCGTCGGCGGCACCCAGCTTCTCCAGGAAGGCGACCAGCCCCTCCGCCGAGATGCCGGACTGCTCCATGTAGGACAGGCCCGCTTGGTCGGCCGAGGATTCCTGGCTGCGCGAGAAGGACAGAAAGTTGCGCTCCGCCAGATGCTGGCCCAGCATGACGCCCGCCGCGCCGGCCCCGGCGTTGCCCGCGGCGATGCCACCGACGATGCCGATGCCCATGCCGATCAGCGAGGACAGGAAGGCGTTCTCCATCGCCTCCGACCCGCGGACCAGATGGCCGCCGGCGATGTGGCCGGTTTCGTGGGCGATCACGCCGATGAGCTGCCCGGCGTCCTCCAGCCCCAGCAGCAGGCCGGTGTGCAGGAAGATGTTCTGCCCGCCAGCGACGAAGGCGTTCATCGTGTTGTCGTTGACCAGCACGATGTTCACCGCGTCCGGATCGATGCCGGCGGCCTGGAAGATTGGCCGCGCCATGTCGCGGATGATATGTTCCGTCTCGGCGTCGCTCAGGAACTGCATTTCCTGGCGCCGCTGCGCGCCCGCGGGCGGCGACCACGACAGAACCATCACGGCAACCATGGCGATGACCGAAACCAGCCTGCTGGGCTTGCGCACCGTTACTTCCTCCGCACACCGGGGCACCGGGCAGCCGGTCAAGATGCCGGTCCGGGCGCCCCATTCCACCCGCCGAATCTGGCAAGGGTTGGGCGCGATTGCCATAGCCGCATCACTGGTCGGCGGATGCGTCAACACGAAATACCGCACGGGCGCCCCGGCCCAGAGCTTCGTCGCGGCCGACGAGCCGCGCGCGGCGGAGATCGGGCGCGACGTCATCGCCCAGGGCGGCAAGGCCGGCGACGCCGCCACCGCGATGGCGATGGCGATGGCCGTCACCTTGCCGTCGCGCGTCGGGATGACCGGCGGCGGCGTCTGCGTGGTGTTTGACGCCGCCAAGAAGGAAACCCGCACGCTCGACTTCCTGCCCCGTCCCACCGGTACCGGTGGCGCCCCCCTGCCCGGCTTCCTGCGCGGCGTCTACGCGCTCCAGGCCTCCACCGGGGCGATGCGCTGGGAGCAGACGGTGGTCCCGGCCGAGCAGCTCGCCCGCTCCACCCCGGTCAGCCGGGCGCTGGCCCGCGACCTCGCCGACTCCGCCACCCGCCTGTCCGCCGACCCGGAGGCCCGCCGCGTCTTCCTGCCGGCCGGTGCGCCGCTGGCCGAAGGCGCGCCGCTGAGCCAGCCGGAGCTGGCCGCCAGCCTGTCGCAGGTGCGGCGCAGCGGCATCGCCGCCATGTACGGCGGGCCGCTGGGTGGTGCCGTGGCGCAGGCCGCCACCATCGATCCCGCGGCGGTCCGCGGCTTCCAGCCGCGCTGGACCGGCACAGCGGCGATCCCGCTGGGCATCGTCTCGATGCATTTCGCCCAGCTTCCCGAGACCAACAACGGCGCCGCCCTGGCCGCCGCCTGGAACGCCGCTGCCGACCTGCCGCCCGACCAGCGCGCCGCCCGCGTGGCCCAGACGCTGGGCGCCACCGGCAACGGCGCGTCCGCGCCCGGCGCCGGCCTCGTCGTGATCGACCATGAGGAGAACGGGGTCGCCTGCTCCTTCACCATGGGGGCGCCCTTCGGCAGCGGCCGCATGGTGCCGGGCACCGGCCTGCTGGCCGCCCGCGGGGTGGATGGCGCCGGTTTCGGGGCACCCGCCCTGCTGACCAACGCCATCGTCGGTCGCACCCAGTTCGCCGGGGCGGCCAGCGCCGCCGGCAACGACGGCCCCGCCGCCGCTCCCGCCGCCCTGCTGACCGCCGCCCTGCCCGCCGCGCTGGACAAGGAGCCGGGCGCCGCCATTCGGGTCAGCCGCGCCGCGAACGGGCCGGGACGGGCCACCTTCGTCACCTGCCAGACCTCGATGGAGAGCGGCTGGAAGGAATGCCAGGTCGCCGCCGACCCGCGCGCCCACGCCCTGGGCATACTGGTCGAAACCGAGCGTTGATGTTCAGAAGTCTGGAATCATGAGCAAAGCACCCAAAGTCTCCAAACGGGGCGCCATCCCGCCCTTCTTCGTCATGGAAGTGATGCGCGCCGCCGCCGAGCGCGAAGCCGCCGGCCTGGAGGTCCTGCACATGGAGGTTGGGCAGCCCTCGACCGGCGCGCCGAAGGGCGTGCTGGAGGCCGCCCACCGCATGCTCGACGCCGACGTGCTGGGCTACACCGGGGCGCTGGGTATCCCGGCGCTGCGGGCGGCCATCGCCGGCTGGTACCGCGACCGTTACGGGATCGACGTGCCGGAGCGGCGCGTGGTGGTCACCACCGGCTCGTCCGGGGCCTTCCAGCTCGGTTTCCTGGCGGCCTTCGATCCGGGTGACCGGGTGGCCATGGCCTCGCCCAGCTACCCGGCCTACCGCCACACGCTGACCGCCATCGGGGTCGAGCCGGTGGAACTGCCGACCGGTCCGGAGCACCGCTTCCAGCCGACCATCGAACTGCTGGAGCGGCTCGATCCGCCCATCCAGGGCCTGATCGTCGCCAGCCCGGCCAACCCGACCGGCACGATGCTGAGCCGGGATGAGCTGACCGCGCTCGCGAACTGGTGCGACGCCAAGGGCGTGCGCCTCGTCTCCGACGAGATCTACCACGGCCTGACCTATGGACCGGAGGCCGTGACCGCCGCCGAGGTCAGCGAAAGCGCGCTGGTGGTGAACAGCTTCTCCAAATACTTCTCGATGACCGGCTGGCGGCTTGGCTGGATGATCGTTCCGGACGACCTGATCCGCTCGGTCGAATGCCTCGCCCAGAACCTGTTCATCTCCGCCCCCAGCCTGTCGCAGGCCGCTGCGGTCGCCGCCTTCGCCTGCACCGAGGAGCTGGATGGCCACGTCGCCCGCTACGCCCGCAACCGCGAGCTTCTGCTGAGGGAACTGCCGAAGGCCGGCTTCGACAAGCTGGCTCCGGCCGACGGCGCCTTCTACATCTACGCCGACGTGACGGAGATGACCGACGACAGCGAGGCCTTCTGCAAGCGCATCCTGGCGGAGACGGGCATCGCCTGCACCCCCGGCGTCGACTTCGACCCGGCCCGCGGCCTCCGCTTCGTGCGCTTCAGCTTCGCCGGCTCGGAGGAGACCATCGCCGAGGCGGCCCGGCGGCTGATCGCCTGGAAGAGGTAGGATAGCCCTTCGGTCCTCTCGCACTGAGCCCCCACCCTAACCCTCCCCCGCTATCGCAGGGGAGGGGACGGACGCCACTTCGCAGAAGACACCCTCCCCTGCGCAGCGGGGGAGGGCCGGGGTGGGGGCCCAACGCGACCACTTTGCCAAGCAGCCGCCAGGGCGGAACTCAGTACGCGTATTCCTTGAACACCGGATCGACGCTGCCGCCCCAGGGGCCGTTGAACTTCTCCAGAAGCTCGTCGGCGGGGGTCTGGCCAGACTCGGCGATGTCGAGCAGCGTGTTCAGGAAATGCGCTTCGTCGTCGCCCCAGTTGTCGTTGCGGGCGCGGCGGGCCAGACCGCCGCGGGCGATCTCCAGCACCTCAAGCGCGACCTCCCGCACCGTACGGCCGCGGAAGGGGGTGCGCAACGCGTGGCGCGGCACCTCGGCGCGCAGGTGGGCGCGCTCCTCCGTCGTCCAGCCCTTCACGAGGTCCCAGGCGGCGTCGAGCGCCTGGCTGTCGTAGAGCAGCCCGACCCACAGGGCCGGCAGGGCGCACAGGCGGCGCCAGGGGCCGCCGTCGGCGCCACGCATCTCCAGATACTTCTTCAGACGCACCTCGGGGAAGGAGGTGGTCATGTGGTCGGCCCAGTCTGTGATCAGCGGGATCTCGCCCGGCAACGCCGGCAGGCGGCCCTGCATGAAGTCGCGGAAGGACTGGCCGGAGGCGTCGATGTACGTGCCGTCGCGGTAGACGAAGTACATCGGCACGTCGAGCAGGTAGTCCACGTACCGTTCGAACCCGAAGCCGTCCTCGAACACGAAGGGCAGGTCGCCGGTGCGGTCGGGGTCGGTGTCCGTCCAGATGTGGCTGCGGAAGCTCTGGAAGCCGTTCGGCTTGCCCTCGGTGAAGGGCGAGTTGGCGAACAGCGCCGTGGCGATGGGCTGAAGCGCCAAGCTGACCCGGAACTTCTTCACCATGTCGGCTTCCGACGCGAAGTCCAGGTTCACCTGCACGGTGCAGGTGCGCATCATCATGTCCAGGCCGAGATTGCCGCGCTTGGGCATGTAGTCGCCCATGATCTTGTAGCGGCCCTTGGGCATCCAGGGGATCTCGTCGCGCCGCCATTTCGGCTGGAAGCCGAGGCCCATCATGGCGATGCCCAGCTCGCCCCCGATCTCCTTCACCTGATCGAGGTGGCGGTGCACCTCGGCGCAGGTCTGGTGCAGGGTCTCCAGCGGGGCGCCGGACAGTTCCACCTGCCCGCCCGGCTCCAGCGTGATGTTCGCCATGCCCTGGGTCAGGGCGATGAGGTTGCCCTTCTCCTCCACCGGCTCCCAGCCAAAGCGCTGCAGGCGGGTCAGCAGTTCGCCGATCCCGTCCGGCCCCTCGTAGGGCAGCGGCCGGTGGTCGGAGACGCGGTAGGCGAATTTCTCGTGTTCAGTCCCGATGCGCCACTGGTCGGCCGGCTTGTTGCCGGATTCCAGATAGGCCGCCAGTTGGCGGCGGTCGGTGATCGGTTCACCACGCGTCTGCGGAGGTGCGGACATGGAAGCTCCCGCTTTCAAAAAGTCTAAACTGGCCAACGAGTCAAACGGCCCGCCTCGAAACAGCGGCGCGTCGAGCGGCCCTTACTCCCCGACGGTGGGGTCAGCCGGCGCGCGGAAGGGCGGTCGGGTATCGCCCCCGTCCGCCGTCCAGTCCCCCGCAAGGGCCTGCCAGCAGGCGAGCGCCGCGACCACCGCTGTGTCGGCCCGAAGAATGCGGGGCCCCAGACCGACGGGAACAACAAAGGGTAGTTTGCAAATTTCGTCAAGTTCGGTCTGCGCAAAGCCGCCCTCCGGCCCGATCAGGAAGGCGGCGGGGCCGTGCGGACGGCCGCGGACGGCCTCTGCAATGGGGCGTACGTTCCCGGCCTCGGCGCACAGGTACAGCGTACGTTCGGCCGGCCAACCGGCCAGCGCCTTGTCCAGCGGCAGCGGGTCGGCTATCTCCGGCACGGTCAGCCGCTCCGACTGCTCGGCGGCCTCGATGGCGTTGGCACGCAGGCGGTCGGTGTTGACGCGGTTGGGGTCGGTGCGGCGGGTGAAGACCGGCCACAGCCGCGACACGCCCAGCTCGCTGGCCTTCTCCGCGACGAAATCGATGCGCCCGCGCTTGATCGGGGCGAACAGCAGCCAAAGGTCGGGCCCGGCCGCCTGAGGACGCCGCTGCACCGTCACGGTGAGCGAGCACCAGCCCTTGCCGAAGCCGTCGATGGCGGCCAGCCATTCGCCGTCCTGCCCGTTGAAGACGGCCACGACATCGCCCTTGTCGAGCCGCAGGACGTGGCGCAGGAAATGCGCCCGCTCGTGGTCGAGCCCCACCGCCTGCCCCTCGCCGAGGGGGCTGTCCACATAGAGGCGGGTCTTCGGTTGGTCTGACATGGCGCAAAGGTCTCCGGTGTGCGGCGCCGACTATAGCGATAACGCTTCGGGGCGGAAACGGCCCAGCCTTGCGGGGACCCACCCCCGCCGCTACCTTGCCCCCGGCTTCCTCCACTTCCTTCCCGAGTCCGCCATGACCAGCCCCGCCTCCCCCGCTCCCGGCGAATTCACCGACATCCGGCGCGGCGACTGGATCGACCGCTTCGCCCCGGCGGCGGTCCGTCCCTATCTGCGGCTGGCGCGGCTGGACCGGCCCATCGGCACGTGGCTGCTGCTGTTTCCCGGCTGGTGGAGCATCGCGCTGGCCGGCGCCGGACCGCTGCCCGACCTCTGGCTGATGGCTCTGTTCGCGGTCGGCGCCGTGGTGATGCGCGGGGCCGGATGCACGGTGAACGACATTCTCGACCGCGACTTCGACGCCATGGTGGAGCGCACGCGCACACGGCCGATACCCTCCGGGCAGGTGTCGGTGAAACAGGCGCTGGCCTTCCTCGCCGTCCAACTCCTGATCGGGCTGGCGGTGCTGGTGCAGTTCAATCTGCTCACCATCGGGCTGGGCGTGCTGTCGCTGGTGCTGGTCTTCACCTACCCGCTGATGAAGCGCATCACCTGGTGGCCGCAGGCCTTCCTGGGGCTGACCTTCAACTGGGGCGCCCTGATGGGCTGGACCGCGGTTCGCGGCGAGTTGGAATGGCCGGCGCTGACGCTGTACGCCGCGGGGATCGTCTGGACGCTGGGCTACGACACCATCTACGCCCACCAGGACAAGGAGGACGACGCACGAATCGGCGTGAAGTCCACCGCCCTGCGGCTGGGCGACCAGAGCAAGATCTGGATCTACGGCTTCTACACGCTGACTTTCGTCGGGATCGGCATCGCCGGGCGTCTGGCCGGGCTGGGCGGGCTGTTCCTGCCGCTGCTCTCGCTGGCCGCGCTGCAGCTGTCCTGGCAGGTGGCGACCTGGAACCCCGACGATCAGACGGATTGCCTGAAGAAGTTCAAGTCGAACCGCTGGTTCGGATGGCTGGTGCTGGTGGCCTTCCTGGCCGGAAAGGTCTGAAGCGGCCGGGGACTTGGAGGGAAGGATTTGGAGAGGGGTTAGCGCGTCAGCTCCGCGACGGTGCTGTCGCCGGAGCCCGGCTTGCGCGGCGGCAGGACCGCGCGGATGCCCTCGGTGGAGGCCACCATCTCGACGCCCTTCTGCGCGGCCGGCTGGGTCGGCTTGCGGGCCGGCAACACGGCAGTCACCACAGCGGCGGTCTGAAGCGGCGGCACCATCTTCACGGCGGTGCCCTTGCCGGAGAGGGTGAGGGATGCGGTCAGCACCTGCGGCTTGCGGCCCGGAACGGCGACGGCGTGGCCCTTCAGGGAGGCTTCCATCAGGCGCGGTCCGGCGGCGGGCTTGGGCGTGGAGCGGCCCTGCGGAGCCACGGCGAAGGTGCTGCCGATGCCGGCACCCCGGGAATCGGCCTGGCGGATATTCGCCTCCTCGCCCTCCGGCAGGATGAAGCCGTAGGTGGTGTAGACGCGCAGGCCGAGCTGGTCCGACGGCTCATGCCAGACGCGGACGGCCGACCAGTCGTTGCGCGGCGACACGTCGACCACGCGCATGTTGCGGCGCAGACCGCGGCCATCGAGCCAGGAGTGATCGACCTCGATGGTGCGGCGGTCGACGATGTGGCTGACCAGGGAAACGTGGCCGCGGCCCAGCCGCTGCGACCGCTTGAAGACGAGGACGGAGCCCAGGGTCGGACGCTGGTCGCGCTCATATTGTTGATTGGCGGCGGTGTTCCACCACGTCCAGGCATCGCCCCGGATGTCGAAATCCGATATGGAGCGCACCGTGCGGACGCAATCCCCGTCCTGGGCCTGGGCTTGGGATATGGTGAACGGGCTGAGAGCGATGAACGCCGCGAACGATGCGCAGAGTGCAATCCCTTTCGACCGCATATCGACCCCATGACCTTTGTTTTTCTCCTTTCGAACGGGTAACACGGGACAGCAGGTGTGTCTACTCCGTTTGAATTATGTAACCAAAACCGGTTGTGGATAGATCATCCATCCCCGCGCAGCTCCGGTGAGAGTCCAGTTATGAACAACTTTTCTCAAATCGACTTCATCCGCTCCAACACGGTCGTAACGCGGACTCCTTTGCTGCCCGAAATCGCGCTGCATCTGGCGACGGAAATCACGCCGTTGTGGGAAGCTACGGAGGATTCTTTGAAAGAGTCCAATGTACCGCCGCCCTATTGGGCCTTTGCTTGGCCGGGCGGCCAGGCGGTGGCGCGGCTCGTGCTCGACCGGCCAGAGCTGGTGGCGGGCAAGTCGGTGCTGGATTTCGCCGCCGGCACCGGGCTGGTCGGCATCGCCGCGATGATGGCCGGCGCGGCGCGCGTGCAGTCCTGCGACATCGACCGCTTCGCCCTGGCCGCCATCGCCCTGAACGCCGAATCCAACGGAGTCGATGTGAAGGCGGTCAGCGCCGATCTGGTGGACCGCCCCCTGCCCGGCATCGACGTCGTTCTGGCGGGCGACGTCTGCTACGAGAAGCCGATGGCCGACCGGGTGACCGCCTGGCTGCGCGCAATCGCCGCAACCGGCACGCTGGTCCTGCTGGGCGATCCGGGCCGCGCCTATGTCCCAACCAGCGGGATCGAGCGGGTCGGTCAATACAGCGTCCCGACCTCCCTGGAATTGGAAGACCGCGAGATGCGCGAAACGGTGATCTGGCGCCTGCTGCCGGAGGCCTAAGACATGACGATGACGACCAGCGCGCCGCGCAAGGGCGCCACCCGGATGGCCGACATCCCGCCGGAGGTGCTCGCCGACCTGAACGCGGGCCGGCGCGAGACCGCCACGCTGGCCGAATCGCTCGCCATCGATTTCACCGCCCTGCTCGCCGCCGCCGTTCCGGAAGCCGCGGGTGCTGTTTCCTTCGACCCGAAGGAGGGCGTGACCCGGCGCATGGCCGTGGCGGGAAGCGCGGCCGTCGAGCACCTGGACCTGGGAGGCGTGGAGCGGCTGGCTGCCCACCCATCCGACACGGTGCGCGGCTGGGCCTGCTACGCGCTGGCCGCTGCCCCCGGCCTGACTCTGGCGGAGCGGCTGGATCGCGTCCGCCCGCTCGCCGACGACCCGCATTTCGGCGTGCGCGAATGGGCGTGGCTGGCGCTGCGCCCGCACATCGCCGCCGCCATCGACGAGGCGCTGGCCCTCCTCACGCAGTGGACCGCCGAGCCGTCGGAGCGGCTGCGCCGCTTCGCCAGCGAGGCCACCCGGCCCCGCGGCGTCTGGTGCGGCCACATCGGCGCGCTGAAGACCGACCCGGCGCGCGGCTTGCCGGTGCTCGACCCGCTGCGGGCGGACGGCGCGCGCTACGTCCAGGATTCGGTCGCCAACTGGCTGAACGACGCGGCGAAGAGCCAGCCCGGCTGGGTGCAGGCCCTCTGCGCCCGCTGGGAAACGGACAGTCCCGCCCCGGACGCCACCCGCCGCATCGTCCGCCGCGCCTTGCGCAGCGTGAAGGAACCCGCGTGAGGCGGCACCTCACCCCTTGACGCGGCGCCCTCCAGGCCGATGCTAAGCGCCCCTACCCCTTGATCCGCCCCCATCGCATCCGAACGGACCCTCGACCATGCCCTACACCTCGTTGCGCGACTTCATCGACCGGCTGGAGAAGGCCGGGCGGCTGGTGGTGGTCCGGGAGCCGGTGTCCACGGCGCTGGAGATGACCGAGATCCAGACCCGCCTGCTCGCCGAAGGCGGCCCGGCGGTGCTGTTCGAGAACGTCATCAAGGCCGACGGCACCCGCTCGGAGATGCCGGTGCTGGTCAACCTGTTCGGCACGGTGGAGCGCGTCGCCTGGGGCATGGACCGCGAGCCGCACGAGCTGCGCGGCGTCGGCGAGACGCTGGCCTTCCTCAAGCAGCCGGAGCCGCCGGGCGGCTTCCGCGAGGCGATGGAGCTGATCCCGCTCGCCAAGACCGTGCTGTCGATGAAGCCGAAGACCGTCGGCTCCGCCCCCTGCCAGGAGGTGGTGCTGACCGGCGACCAGATCGATCTCGGTCGCCTGCCGGTGCAGAGCTGCTGGCCGGGCGAGCCGGCGCCGCTGATCACCTGGCCTCTGGTCGTCACCAAGGGGCCCACGGCCAAGCGCGAGGACGACTTCAACCTCGGCATCTACCGGATGCAGGTGCTGGGGAAGAACAAGACGATCATGCGCTGGCTGAAGCACCGCGGCGGCGCGCAGCACCATCACCGCTGGGCCGCCAGCGGCAAGCGCGAGCCGCTGCCCTGCGCGGTGGTCCTCGGCGCCGATCCCGGCACCATCCTGGCCGCGGTCACGCCGGTGCCGGACACGCTGTCGGAATACCAGTTCGCCGGCCTGCTGCGCGGCAAGAAGGTCGAGCTGGTGGATTGCAAGACCGTGCCGTTGAAGGTGCCCGCCCAGGCCGAGATCATCCTGGAAGGCCATGTCAGCCTGGACGAATACGCCGACGAGGGGCCCTACGGCGACCACACCGGCTATTACAACTCGGTCGAGCCCTTCCCGGTCTTCACCGTCACGGCGATGACCATGCGGCGCAACCCGATCTACCTGTCCACCTTCACCGGCCGCCCACCCGACGAGCCGTCGGTGCTGGGGGAGGCGCTGAACGAGGTCTTCATCCCCCTGCTGACCCAGCAATTCCCGGAGATCGTGGATTTTTGGCTGCCGCCGGAGGGCTGCTCCTACCGGATCGCCGTGGTCAGCATGAAGAAGGCCTATCCCGGCCACGCCAAGCGGGTGATGATGGGCGTCTGGTCCTTCCTGCGCCAGTTCATGTACACGAAATGGGTGATCGTCGTGGACGACGACATCGACGCGCGGAACTGGAAGGACGTGATGTGGGCCATGAGCACCCGCATGGACCCGGCCCGCGACATCACCGTGATCGAGGGCACCCCCATCGACTATCTGGACTTCGCCAGCCCCGAGTCGGGCCTGGGCGGCAAGGTCGGGCTGGACGCCACCAACAAGTGGCCGCCGGAGACCAAGCGCGAGTGGGGCCAGAAGATCCGCATGGACCAGGGCGTGGTCGAAGAGGTGTCGCGCAAATGGGCGTCCTACGGTCTTCCGGGCAGCGGGACCCCGATCTGGAAGTGAGGCGTTAAGGGAGGTCCCGCCTTTTCCAAGGAGTCCCGCCATGCCCAGCGACGCCGCCCATCCCATCGCCAGTCCCATCGCCACCATCCGTTTGGTCTTCCGCGACGGTGGCGAGACCGCCGGGGACCTGTCGGTGGCCGAGCGGGCGGGAAGCAACCTGTTCGTGGCGTCGGACGAGGGCGCTCAGGTCGTCCATTTGGCGGCCGAGGAAGGCGGCACCGTCTACCGACAGGACGCCGTCTTTTTCTTGGCGGACTTCCTTGCCCTGCCGGAGACCGAACCGGGCAAGGACGAGGCGGACATCGAGGGCATGGCCATCGCCGACGGCTGGCTGTGGGTCACCGGCTCCCACGCGCTGGCCCGCAAGAAGCCGGAGCGCGAGGAGAACAGCGCCGAGACGGCGCTGGAGCGGCTGACCGAGGTGCGTTGCGACCCCAACCGCTTCCTGCTCGGCCGCATCCCGCTGGTCACCGAGGCGGACGGGCGCCTCACCCCGGTCCGCCGCGACGGGAAGCGGACGGCCGGTTGCCTGAAGTTCCGCAAGGGCGGCAACGCGCTGACGAAGGCGCTGGCGGAGGACGAGCATCTGGCCCGCTTCGTCGCCGTGCCCGCCAAGGAGAACGGCTTCGACGTGGAGGGGCTGGCCGCCCATGGCGACCGGGTCTGGCTGGGGCTGCGCGGTCCGGTGCTGCGCGGCTGGGCCTGCATCCTGGAACTGGCGGTGGAGGACCATCCGGACGTCGAGGAACGCCTGCGGCTGCGCCCACTCGGGCCGAACGGCGAGAAGTACCGCAAGCATTTCGTCGATCTGGACGGGCTGGGCATCCGCGAACTGACCTTCGACGGTGAGGATCTGGTGATCCTGGCCGGGCCGACCATGGACCTCGACGGTCCCGTCGCCGTCTGGCGCTGGACCGACGCCCTGTCGGTCACCCACGAGACCGTCATCCCGCGCGACCGGCTGGTTCCTCTGCTGAACCTGCCCTACGGCAAAGGCGACGACCACGCGGAGGGCATCGCCTGCGTCCGCCGCGACGGCGCCCCGCCCGCCCTTCTGGTGGTCTATGACAGCCCGTCCAAGGCCCGCCTTCACGACGCCGGGACCACCGCCGACCTGTTCGCCCTGCCTTCCCGCTACGATCCGGCCAACGCCTTCCGGGCGTGAGGGTTTGTTCTTAAAAAAGCAACAATCATTGCATGATTATGCGGATTATCCCAATCGCAGACATCGCTATTCTTGGCCTCAGACGACAACGGCCCCGGCGCGGGGCACCACGCTGAGACAAGGAAACCAAGCCATGAACGCCGCCATCGACAACCGCACCGCCCCCTACGCCGCCTTCCTGCTGCGCGTCAGCCTGGGCCTTCTGTTCATCGCCCATGGCCTGATCCTGAAGGTCTTCACCTTCGGCATCGCCGGCACGGTCGGTTACTTCGAGAGCCTCGGCTATCCCGGCCTCTTCGCCTATCTGGTGATCCTCGGCGAGATCGGCGGCGGCCTGCTGCTGGTGGCCGGTGTCTTCACCCGCTGGATTTCGCTGGCCCTGCTGCCGATCATGATCGGCGCGACGCTCCAGCACACCGGCAACGGCTGGGTCTTCTCGGCCCAGGGCGGCGGCTGGGAGTTCCCGGTGTTCTGGACGGTGCTGCTCGGCGTGCAGGCCCTGCTGGGCGACGGCGCCTTCGCCCTGAAGCTGCCGACTGCCGGCCGCAGCGCCCTTGAGAGCCGGCTGGCCTGACCCTGAAGCGAGCATGACGAGCGGCGCGCGGGCGGGCACCAGCCCCCCGCGCGCCGCCGCATTTGTGCGGCGGGCGTACCGGACCTGAGGCGATATGCCCCTTCCTCTTCTTCTCCGGGCTCCCATTTGCTAGACAAGCCGGAGACCTAGCGGAGACCGTAATGCCCGTTTCGACCACCTCGCAACCTGACGTGCTGACCCTGCTGGACGATCTGATCCGCAAGGCGAAGGGCGCCGGGGCCGACTCCGCCGACGCCGTGCTGTTTGACAGCGCCTCCTTGTCGCTGAGCCAGCGTTTCGGCAAGACGGAGAAGCTGGAGCGGTCCGAGTCGGGCGATCTGGGACTGCGCGTCTTCATCGGCAAGCGGCAGGCCATCGTCTCCTCCAGCGACCGCAGCGCCAAGGCGCTGGACGAGCTGGTGGAACGCGCCGTCGCCATGGCCCGCGTGGTGCCGGAGGACCCCTTCTGCGGCCTCGCCGACCCGGAGCAGATCTACACCACCCTCCCCGACCTCGACGTGTGCGACCCGTCGGAGCCCTCGGCGGAGCTTCTGATCGAACGCGCCCGCATCGCCGAGGAGGCCGCGCTGGCGATCGAGGGCGTCACCAACTCCGAAGGCGCCGATGCGGGGTGGAGCCGCTCCACCATCGCCATCGCCGCGTCCAACGGCTTCACCGGCAGTTACGGGGTGTCGCGGCAGTCGCTCTCCGCCTCGGTGCTCGCCGGGACGGGCACGGGGATGGAGCGCGACTACGATTATGACAGCAAGGTCTACGGTTCCGACCTGCGCGACCCGGCGTCGATCGGGCGCGAGGCCGGCGAACGCGCCATCCGCCGGCTGAACCCGCGCCGGGTCAAGAGCTGCAAGGTGCCGGTGGTGTTCGACCCGCGCGTTTCCCGCGGACTGCTTGGCCACCTGACCGGCTCGATCAGCGGGCCGAGCATCGCGCGGGGCACCAGCTTCCTCAAGGACAAGATGGGACAGCGGATCTTCGCCGCCGGCATCACCATCGTCGACGACCCGCATGTGAAGCGCGGCCTGCGCTCCCGCCCCTTCGACGCGGAGGGCATCGCCACCACCCGCCGCAACCTGATCGAGGACGGACACCTGACCACGTGGCTGCTCGACCTGCGCTCGGCCCGCCAGCTCGGCCTATCGACCACCGGCCACGCGGCGCGCGGCACCTCCGGCCCGCCGGGTCCGGCCCCGGCCAACGTCTACATGGCCCCTGGAACCAAGAGCCGCGACGAACTGCTGGCCGAGATCCCCAACGGCTTCTACGTAACGGAGCTGATGGGCACCGGCGTCAACGGGGTGACCGGCGACTACAGCCGGGGTGCGGCCGGCTATTGGATCGAGAACGGCCAGATCGCCTATCCGGTCACCGAACTGACCATCGCCGGCAATCTGAAGGAGATGTTCCTGAACCTGGAGCCCGCCAGCGACCTGGAACTGCGCTTCGGCATGGACGCCCCGACCATCCGCATCGACGGGCTGACCATCGCCGGCCTGTGATCGTAACGGGAGGCGCCGCAAGGCGCCTCCTCTTCGTGTCAGCGGACCACGCCGCGGACGATGTCGGCGATGGTGCCGTGGACCGCATCCAGGATCAGCATGTCCGCGCCGGCCAGGATGCACTCCCAGCCGTTCATGCACACCGGCACCCGCTGGCGCAGCTCGACGGGCGCCACTTTTTTGGCGATGCCCGGCGGCAGCGGCTGGCCGCGCGCCAGCTTCTTCGCGATCCCCGGCGGCAGGGCCGTCACCCCGACCGGATGGGCGACGAAATAGTCCCGGATGATCGTCACCTCGCCGCGGGACACCGACCCTCCTGAGGCGCGCCCTTTGGAGTCGTGCCCCCGGGTTTCGTAAGACGGCCCACCCTGGGGCTTGCCATGCCCTCCGCCGGGACCACCGGCCCAGTCGGGCTTGTCCGCCAGCGCCGGGCCGGTGGCCGGACTGGTCATGGACAGCACCGCCAGAAGCGCCAGCGCGGCACGCCCACTCCGGCGCCGCATCCGATCCTTACTCATGATCCGCATTCCCCTGCCTGCCGAAGGTAAGCCGCCAGCGCACCTCGCGGCCCTACCCCCATCGGATTAGCCTCAAGCTCCGCCGCTGGCCTGTGGCAAGGGCAGGATATCAGACCGTCACGCTCATCGGTCCGCCGGCGCCGCGAACCGACAGGTTGGGCAGGAAATCCCGGAACAGCGACAGGCTCTTCAGGTCGGACACGTATCCCGTGCCCTCCCCTCCCATCATCTTTCCACCGATGCTCTTCATCACGTCGGCGGTCTGCGCGTCCTGGGCCTCCAGCGCGTCCTTCAGCACCGAGGCGAGCGCACTGCCGTTGCCCAGCCGCTCCATCGGCGCACCGGTTTCCTTCGTCGTTTTCTCGTAGCTGTACTGGAGTGCCGCCCGCTGCACCGACCAGTTGACCGACTCCTTTTCCTCCTGACTGGCCTCGTCAAGGAACTTCACCCCGGCGCGGTAGGCGGCGGCCTTGTCGGTGCCGAGGGGGTCGGCGGCGTCCATCGCCTGCTTCTGCTGGCGGGCCATGACGGATTGTGCCGCCTGCTGCTCGTTCGTGGAGAAGGTTCCGTCCTTGTTGCTGGCAATGGCGTGGAGGCTGCGCCGGTCGAAGCCGCCGAACAGCCGCTCCACGTCCTTTCCGGTCGGGTCGGAGTAGTTCACCCCCTTGCCTTCCTTCGCCATGACCGTGTAGGTGGCGTCCAGCGAGTCACCGGCGTCCTGCACGACCTTCGCAAAGCCCTGGAGCCCCGGGGTCTGGTTGGTGGTCAGCACCGTGGGCGGCGGCGGCGGCAGCCCGGCGGCCTCGGCCTCCTCCTTGGCGGAGGGCTCGAAGCCTTTGCCCCCTGGGAAGCTCTTGTCGACCTCACCACGCCCGATGCCGGGAATGTTCACGTCCGCGGCGTACTGCGCGAGACCATTCGCCCAGAGCTTCCCCTCGAATCCCAGGTCATACATAAGCTTGGCGGCGGCCTTTCCCTTCTCATTGTCCGGCGATAGCAGCCCACCCTCGCCGCCCTCCGCTTCCGCACCGAAATCCAATTTTTCGAACGCCTCCTCTCCCTTCTGCAGGGAATACGCGAAGGCCTTTCCCTTGATCTTGTTCGGGTCGCCGCCGACGGTCTCCATCATCTCGCGGTCGATGTCCGCCGACTCCGCGCGGAAGAGGGCATTGGCCGGAGCCATCGCCGCTTGGAACGCCTCGGTGTCCTCGTCCTTCCCGAAGGCGTCGTAAGCGGCGGTCCGCGCCTCGTTCAGGGCCGACATGGCCTTGCCCATGCGTTCCGTCTTGGTCTTGAAGGCCTTTTCAGCCGCCCCGAGCTTCTCCGCCCATTCCTTGTCCTCCTCATCCTCGGGCCGCTCCTTGATGAAGCGGTCCTTCACGGCGTTGGTCGCCATTTGGCGCAGTCCCAACGCCACGTCCTTCTCGGTCATCTTGCCGGACTTGACGAAGTCTTCCAGCATCGCGCGGCCCTTGGAGCCGATGGAGGCGAAGACCTTCCCCGCCACGCCGGTCAGCGACTTGGCCAAGCCGCTGAGTTCCACGCTGTCCTCGCCTTTCAAGGCGGCCAGGGCCGAGGCGCCCGCGGAGGACGCGGCGTCGGAGGCCGCCTTCCAGGTCCCCTCCGCCTCGGCGGCACCCCCGGCGGGCTTCCATTTGGTGGCGGTCGCGGTGGTGCTGGCCGTGGTGGCCGAAAACAGGGCGTTGATCGACGTGGACATGGCTTCCCCCTTGCGGTCCCGCCTGGGCCGCGGGGCCTGAATCCTTAGAGACCAAAGTAATTATCGAATGTCCCCAAGTAATTTTCCCAAGAGATCCCTTAACGGACTCTTAAAAAGCTGTTCAGCGCGCCAGCACCGGCAGGACCCACGGGGCCAGCGCGATCTCCACCGGTAGACGGGCGATCACGTCGCCGTCGCCCTGCACGGGCTCCCCCGCCGGCCCGTCGATGACCACCCGGCGGGCGGGCAGGATGCGGTAGTCGGGGAAGCGCGGCAGACGACCGGCGGTGACGCCCCACAGGTAGCGCAGGGCGTTCCCCCGCCCCGCCCGCGGGAACAGGCAGACGTGCAGCCGCGGGTCGGTCAGCCGGGCGTCGGGCGCACAAACGAAGCGCCCTCCGTAGAAATGCCCCTTGGCGACGATGACGGAGGCGACCTCCACCGGCTCCGCATCGTCCACCGCCACGCGGTAGGGGCCGCCGCCGCCCGCGGCGATCCGGGCCAGCGTTTCCACCGCGTAGGCACCCTTGCCGATCAGCCGCTTCAGCCGCATGTCCACCCGCTCGACCACGTGGGCATCCAGGCCGGCGCCGGCCATCATGGCGAAGGCGCGTCCATTCGCCACACCCAGATGCACGGGCAGCGTGCGCCCTTCCGCCAGCACCCGCGCCACGCCCTCCGCATCCAGGGGCTGGTCCAGTTCATGGGCAAGCACGTTGGCGGTGCCCAGCGGCACGATGCCCAAGGGTATTGTCGTTTCCCCGCGTCCGCGCGCGCCCAGCCCGTTGACCACCTCGTTGATGGTGCCGTCGCCACCCGCGGCGACCACCGCGTCGAAGGCGCCGGGGGCTACCGCGCGGGCCATCGCCTCCGCGTCGCCGCGCCCGCCGGTGGCCCGAAGCGTCACCGGGGCCCCGTAGCGCTGCTCCAGCAGTTCCAGTACCGCACCCAGACGGCGCGCCCGGCGGGCGCCGGCCACCGGGTTGTGGATGACCAGAAGACGACGCCGGGTCGCCGCGGCCAGCCCGGATGCCTCAGGCACCGATTCGCCCCCGTCAGCCACAGCAGCCCCCAATATGACCATCCCGTTTCAGTTTTGATAAAGTCATTTGTCGCCTTTGTTGCACTGAAAAGAAGTCTTCTCGAAATCGTTGGCTCCAACAAATGCGAACGCTTGAAAACATTGTCAAGATAATGACTCGCGGATATAGGGAAAGCGTTTCAACGAATCCTTGCCGGAACGGCGATGGAGCGGGGCATGAGCGCATCACGCGACGTCAAGCGATACCGCAGCATCTGGATCTCCGACGTCCATCTGGGCACGCGGGGATGCAAGGCGGAGTATCTTCTCGATTTCCTGAAGCACAACGAGTCCGACCACCTCTATCTCGTCGGCGACATCGTGGACGGCTGGCGGCTGCGCAAGACATGGTACTGGCCGCAGGCGCACAACGACGTGGTGCAGAAGATCCTGCGCCGGGCGCGCAAGGGCGTGCAGGTCTACTACATTCCCGGCAACCACGACGAGGCCGCCCGCGATTATGTCGGCCTGCAGTTCGGCGGCGTCCAGGTGGTCGAGGAGATGATCCACGTCACCGCCGACGGGAGGCAGCTTCTGGTCACCCATGGCGACCGCTTCGACGTGGTGGTGAAGTACGCCCGCTGGCTGGCCTTCATCGGCGACAACGCCTACGTGGTGCTGCTCCAGGTCAACACGCTGTTCAACTGGGTCCGCCGCAAGCTGGGCTTCCCCTACTGGTCCCTGTCGGCCTTCCTGAAGCACAAGACGAAGACGGCGGTCGAGTTCATCGGCAACTACGAGACCGCCCTCGGCGACGAGGCCCGGCGCCGCAAGGTGGACGGGGTCGTCTGCGGCCACATCCACACCGCGGAAATCCGCGACATGGAAGGAATCCTCTATTGCAACGACGGCGACTGGGTCGAGTCCTGCACCGCCTTGGTCGAGCATCCCTGCGGCCGGCTGGAGATCATCGATTGGGCGGCGGACATCCGCCGGCGCGCCGCAACGACGCTGCCCGCCCGCATCCCGGCCAAGGAGAAGCCGGAGAATGTGAAGGAGAAGGCGGCCAAGGAGTCGGTTGCGGCGTGAACATCCTGATCGTCTCCGACGCCTGGCTCCCCCAGGTCAACGGCGTGGTGCGCACCATCGGCACCGTCCGCTCGGAGTTGGAGGCCATGGGCCACCGGGTCGAGGTGATCGGACCCGACCGCTTCCCCACCGTGCCCATGCCCACCTACCCGGAAATCCGGCTGGCGCTGGGCGCGGGGCGGCGGCTGAACGCAATGATCGAAGCGTTGCGCCCCGACTGCATCCACATCGCCACCGAAGGGCCGCTGGGCTTCGCCGCCCGGCGCTACTGCCTGCACCGCGGCCGGCCCTTCACCACCGCCTACCACACCCGCTTTCCCGAGTATGTGCGCGACCGGGCGCCGGTGCCGCTGGCGCTCAGCTACGCGGTGGTGCGCCGCTTCCACAGGCCATCCTCGGCGGTGATGGTGGCGACGCCATCCATCGAGAGCGACCTCGCCGCCCGCGGCTTCACCAACATCCGGCGCTGGACGCGCGGCGTGGACACCGACCTGTTCCGCCCCCGCGCCAAGGAGTTCCTGGCGCTGCCCCGTCCTATCGCCCTCTATGTCGGGCGCGTGGCGGTGGAGAAGAACCTGGAGGAGTTCCTGAAGCTCGACCTGCCGGGCAGCAAGCTGGTGGTCGGCGACGGCCCGGCCCGCGCGGAGCTTCAGCAGAAATACCCGGACGTCCATTGGGCCGGCGCCCGCCATGGCGAGGAATTGGCCCAGCATTACGCCGCGGCGGACGTCTTCGTCTTCCCGTCGCGCACCGACACCTTCGGTCTGGTGCTGCTGGAGGCGCTGGCCTCGGGCGTGCCGGTGGCCGCCTACCCGGTGCCCGGCCCGCTGGACGTGGTTGACGGTTCCGCTGTCGGCTGCCTAGACGAGGATCTCAAGGGGGCGATCGAGCGCGCCCTGACCATCCAGCCGGAAGTGTGCCGGAACTATGCCCTGAACTTCTCCTGGCGCCGCTCCGCCGAACAGTTCCTGGCGAACCTGCGCCCATTCACCTGAGGACGACATGGGGCGGGGCCGGCACGCGGCCGGTCCCCGCCCGTTCCGATCACGCGGCGCGGATGCGCTGCATGAACAGGTCCACGCTCTCGCGCAGGCGGTCGGATTCGCGGTGCAGGTTGCCGGCGGACCCCAGCACCTCCTCGGCCAGGCTGCCGGTCTCCGACGCGCCGCTGGTCACCGCCCCGATGGTGTCGGTCACGCTGCGGGTTCCGCGTGCGGCCTCCTGCACGTTGCGGACGATCTCCTGGGTGGCGGCGGTCTGCTGCTCCACCGCGGCGGAGACGGTGATGACGATGTCGTTGATGCTGCCGATGGTGGCGCCGATCCCGCTCAGCGCCTCGGCGGAGCCGCGCGCGACCTCCTGGATGCTGGCGATCTGGATGGAGATGTCCTCGGTCGCCTTGGCCGTCTGGTTGGCGAGGTTCTTGACCTCCTGCGCGACCACCGCGAAGCCTTTGCCGGCCTCCCCGGCGCGGGCGGCCTCGATGGTCGCGTTCAGCGCCAGCAGATTGGTCTGCCCGGCGATGCTGTTGATGAGCTGAAGCACCGCGCCGATCCTCTGCGCGGCGTCGACCAGCCCGTTCACCGTGGC
The DNA here is from genome assembly GCF_022023855.1 of Azospirillum brasilense. NCBI lineage: Bacteria > Pseudomonadati > Pseudomonadota > Alphaproteobacteria > Rhodospirillales > Azospirillaceae > Azospirillum > Azospirillum brasilense. The sequence continues at coordinate 1,713,963 of NZ_CP059449.1, read as the reverse complement.
GTTGGTCCGCTCCGCCTCGGCCACCGCGCCGCGGGCAACCTGCGACGACTGGGCGACCTGCCGGCTGATCTCGGCGATGGAGCTGGTGAGCTGTTCGGACGCGGCGGCGACCGTCTGCACGTTGGCCGACGCCTGCTCGGCGGCGGCGGCGACAGCGAGCGACTGGCGGTTGGTGGCGGCGGCGATCTGCGCCATGCGCTGGGCATTGCCCTTCATCTCGTCCGACGCGGCCACCGTGTTGTCGGCGATGCCGCGGACGCTGCCTTCCATGCTGTCGGCGAGCTGGTTCAGGATGGCGCGCTTGCTCTCCTGCTCGGCCGCCGCGTAGGTCTCCAGAAGCACCTCGAGGTCGAGCCAGGCGACGCGGCCCAGCGTGTCGCGCAGGGCTGCCCGCTCCGCCGCCTTTCTCGATCCGAACAGCAATCCGCGCCCTTCCGCCGCGTCGAGACCCAGGTCGCGGATGATGCCGCTGGACACGGTGTGATGGCAGATGGCGACCGCATAGCCCGGCACGCCGTGGTCGTAGAAGGCCTTGGCCAGACGATGGGCGGATTCCAGGAAGCCCGGCCCGAGATCGCCCGAGACCACGCGGCTCCAATGGGCGACACGCGCGGCGTGGACGTCGGGCAGGGTCAGGGCGTCGCGGATTTCCGGCCAAGCCGCGAAGGCGCTGTGCCACTGCTCCAGCAGCGCAGGCAGACGGTGCTGCGCGAAATCCCGGTTGGCGCGCAGACGCGCAATGTCCGCTTCGGTGATGCTGAAGGCCCGGAGCCGGTTTTCCTGGCCGTCACGTTCCTGTACGCCCGCCATGATATTATCATCCCGAAATGTTGGAGGCTGGCGCATTGCCCGCCTTCCTTGAAGTTGCCAACGTTTCTACGCCGTCAGGATAGCATCGGATTGCTTCAAAATTATCATAATGGGTCGCAAAATCGTCATACCCTGGTATGCAGACAACCCCCATCCGGCCATCGGCCTTCCGGTGGGCGCCAGCGCAAAGCCTTACCTCTGCCACAGCCCCCCGTGCTAAAGTGGTGGGGACCGTGGCCGGGAAATCTGGCCGCGCTGGTTTTGTCGGATGGCGTTTCGACCCGCATGCTTCAGTCACTCTACCGCGGCCTGACGACCCTCGCCGGGCCGGCGGTTCGTCTGTATCTCGACCGACGTCTGGCCGCCGGCAAGGAGGACTCCGCCCGCCGGGGGGAGCGGTTCGGCACGGCCGCGCGTCCACGCCCTCCTGGGCGGCTCGCCTGGATTCACGCGGCCAGCGTGGGCGAAGCCAACTCGGTCCTTGTCCTCATCGACCGCCTGCTCGACGAAACGCCGGACCTGACGGTCCTGATGACCACCGGCACGGTCACCTCGGCGGAGCTGATGGCCCGCCGCCTGCCGGAGCGCGCCTTTCACCAGTATGTGCCGGTGGACCTGCCGACGGCGGTGGACCGCTTCCTCGACCATTGGCGCCCCGATCTGGTGCTGTGGACGGAATCGGAAATCTGGCCCAACCTGCTCGGCGCCGTTCGGGCGCGCGGCATTCCGGCGGCGCTGGTCAACGCGCGCATGTCGGAGCGCTCCTTCAACCGCTGGCGCTGCGCGTCGGGCCTGATCACGCCGTTGCTTTCGACCTTCCAGATCACGCTGGCCCAGTCGGAGGGGGACGCCGACCGCCTGCGCCGGCTGGGCGCGCGGGGCGTCGTCAGCGTCGGCAACCTGAAATTCTCCGCCGAGCCGCCCCCCGCCGATCCCGCGGCTCTGGCGGCGTTGCGCGCGGCCTGCGCCGGGCGCCCCGTCTGGCTGCTCGCCAGCACCCACCCCGGCGAGGACGAGTTGGCCGCCGCGGTGCATGAGGCGCTGGCCCCGCGCCTGCCCGGCCTGCTGACCCTTGTGATTCCGCGCCACGCCCACCGCGGCGCCGACATCGCGGCTCTGCTGCGCGGGCGCGGCCTGACCGTCTCGCGCCGCGGCGAAGGCGCCCTGCCCGCCGCCGCGGACGCCGTGCACATCGCCGACACGATGGGGGAGATGGGGCTGTTCTACCGGCTGGCCCCGGTGGTCTGCATGGGCGGTTCCTTCGTGCCCCACGGCGGCCAGAACCCGGTGGAACCCGCCCTGCTCGGCAGCGCCGTCCTCTACGGCCCGCACATGTGGAACTTCACGGAGATCACCCGCCAGCTCGAAGCCGCCGGCGGCGCCCTGCCGGTGCCGGGGACGGAGGCGCTGCCCGACGCGGTCGGGCGCCTGCTGAGCGACGAGGCCGCCCGCGACCGCGTCGTCGCCGGCGCGACCGCGGTGACCGAGGGCAACCGGCGGATCGTCGACCGCGCGCTCGCGGCGCTCGCTCCCGTCCTCGGCGCCGGACGCGTCCGGCCCGCGGCATGAGGACTCCCGGCTTCTGGTACGGGTCCGGCGGAGCCGCCGGGGCGGCTCTCGGCTGGGCGCTCGCCCCGCTGGGCGCGCTCTACGGGCTGGCCGGACGGCTGCGCATGGCGGCGGGTCAGCCGGAGCGGGCCGCAGCCCCGGTCCTCTGCGTCGGCAATCTGGTGGCGGGCGGCGCCGGCAAGACGCCGGCCTGCATCGCCGTGGCCGAGGCCCTGCGCGCCCGCGGCATCGCCCCTGTCTTCCTCACCCGCGGTCATGGCGGGCGCGAGCGTGGCCCGCTGGCCGTCGATCTCGGCATCCACGATTCGGCCGCGGTGGGCGACGAGGCGCTGCTGCTGGCCGCCCATGGCCCCTGCTGGGTGGCGCGGGACCGCGCCGCCGGGGCACGGGCGGCCATCGCCGCGGGCGCCTCCGTCCTGGTGATGGACGACGGTTTCCAGAATCCCGGCCTCGCCAAGGATTTGTCGCTGATCGTGGTGGACGGGGCGGTGGGTTTCGGCAACGGGCATCTCATCCCCGCCGGCCCCCTGCGCGAGCCGGTGGCCCGCGGGCTGGCCCGCGCCGGGGCCGTCGTGGTGCTGGGCGACGACCGCGCCGGGGTGGAGCGCCGGGTGGCCGGCGCCCTGCCGGTCCTGCACGCCCGGCTGGAGCCGGTCGAGGAGGCCCGTGCCCTGGCCGGACGGACGGTCCTGGCCTTCGCCGGCATCGGGCGTCCGGCAAAGTTCTTCGCGACGCTGGAAGCTCTGGGCGCCCACGTGGTGGAGCGCGTCGCCTTCGCCGACCACCATCCCTACCGCCCCGAGGAGGTGATGGCCCTGATCGACCGCGCCAACGCGCTGGGTGCCCTGCCGGTCACCACCGTGAAGGACGCCGTCCGCCTGCCGGAGTCCCTGCGCGCCCTGGTCCGGGCGGTGCCGGTGCGCGCCGTCTGGCAGGACCCCACCGCCCTCGACCGCTTGCTCGCCCCTCTTCTGACCGGGCTTCCGACTGGAGTTCCCAATGGCTAAGCCGCGCGGCCCCCTGGTGTCCTGGCTGACCCGCCGTGTCGGCTACCCGCTGGAGGCCGTTCTCGTCCATGGCTTCTGCGGCCTGTTCCGCGCCCTTCCGCTCGACCGCGCCTCGGCGCTCGGCGGCTGGATCGGACGGACCGTCGGCCCGCGCCTTCGCGGCACCCGCACCGCCCGCCGCAACCTGGAGCGCGCCTTCCCCGAGAAATCCCCCGCGGAGATCGACACGATCATCCTCGGCATGTGGGACAATCTGGGCCGCGTCATCGCAGAGTACCCGCATCTGGACGCCATCGGCGCCTATGGCCCCAGCGGCCGGACCGAGGTGATCGGGGCCGAACACATCGACGCCCTGCGCGAGGACGGCAGGGCCGGCATCCTCGTCTCGGGCCATTTCGCCAACTGGGAGGTGAAGCCCGTCTGCTCCCGCAAGATGGGATTGGAACTGGCCGTGGTCTACCGCGCGCCCAACAACCCCTATGTCGACCGGCTGCTGACCGAACTGCGGGGTGCCGCCGGCGGCACGCACATTCCCAAGGGGCCTGAGGGCGCGCGCGCGCTGATCCGGGTCCTGACCAAGGGCGGGCATGTCGGCATGTTGATCGACCAGAAGATGAACGACGGCATGCCCGTCCCCTTCTTCGGGCGCGACGCCATGACCGCCCCGGCAGCAGCACAGCTCGCCCTGCGGCTTGGCATCCCGCTGGTCCCGGCGCGCACTGAGCGTCTGGAAGGCGCGCGCTTCCGCATCACCGTCCTGCCGCCGGTGGAGCCGCCGAACAGCGGCGACCGCAACGCTGATGTGCGGATTTTGATGGAGCGCCTGAACGCCCTGTTGGAGCAATGGATTCGCGAGCGCCCCGCCGAATGGCTCTGGCTGCACCGGCGCTGGCCCGACTGACGGAGACTTCCATGGCCCTGCCGCTCGACCCGCATCTGCTTCAACTCTACCTCGTCGCGGCACTGGTCCTGACGCTGGCGCCGGGACCGGACTCCCTGCTCGTCCTGTCGCGCAGCGTGATGGAAGGGCGCAACGCCGGTGTGGTCGCCACCGCCGGCATTACGCTGGGCAACCTGATCCACGCGCTGCTCGCCGCCGCCGGCATCTCGGCGCTGGTCGCCGCCTCGCCAGCCCTGTTCGACGTGCTGCGCTACGCCGGCGGTGCCTATCTGGGCTGGATCGGCGGGCGGGCGCTGTGGAGCGCCCTGCGGACCGGCTTCGGCCGCCGCGGCGGCGAAGAGGCGATCACCGCCAAGCCCGAGTCGGCCCCGGCGCACCGCGTCTTCCTCCAGGCGCTGCTGACCAACCTGCTGAATCCGAAGGTCATCCTGTTCTATCTCGCCTTCGTGCCGCAATTCGTCGCACCGGCGCTCGGCCACGTCGCGCTGCAGATCTTCCTGCTCGGCGCGATCCTCGGCGTCATCGGCGGCCTCTACCTGCTGGGGGTCGCGGCGCTCAGTGCCGGTGCCGCGCGCCGCGCACTGTCGAGCGCGCGGGTGCGGGCGGTTCTGGACGGCGTCGCGGGGGTGCTGTTCCTGGGTTTCGCGCTGCGCCTGCTGCTGACCGACCGGCGCATTGCCTGACGGCAAATCCGTCAGGTGGGAAAAGACGTTGCAGAGTCTGTGGACGAGCGTGGCCGGGGGTGTCATAGTGCCGCCCGCGTTTAACCGGCCAGCCCGTCCGGCCGAATGGCTTACCGACCGCGAGCGACGATGAGCGAGAAGATCTCCCTGATCACCTGGATGGCGAACATCCACATCCGGTTTGTCACCTGGCGCCGGGGCAACAAGGTCGGCACCGACCGCTTCGGCAACACCTATTACCGTTGCCCCAGCGCCATCGCCGGCGTGAAGGAACGCCGCTGGGTGATCTATGCCGGCGAGCCGGATGCCTCCAAGGTGCCGCCGGAATGGCATTCCTGGCTGCACCACACCACCAAGGAGCCACTGCCGGAAGGCAACAGCGCCTTCCACAAGCCGTGGCAGAAGGAACATCTCCCGAACCTGTCCGGCTCGCTCCAGGCCTACCGGCCGCCCGGGCACCAGTATGCGGGCGGGCAGCGCGTGCGCGCCACCGGCGATTACGAACCCTGGACTCCGGGCTGAGACGCCCGCGCGGTCCCTTAGGAATCCCTCATGCGCCGCAATGTGATTGAAACCGTGCTCGGCGGGGTCGTCCTCGCCGTGGCCGGCTTTTTTCTGGCTTTCGCCTACACCAGCGCCGATTTGCGCAAGGTGAACGGCTATGCCCTCACCGCCAATTTCACCAGCATCTCCGGCCTGCAGAGCGGTGCGGACGTGCGGATCAGCGGCGTGAAGGTTGGGTCGGTCACCGAACTGACGCTCGACCCGAAGAGCTATCAGGCGGTCGTGCACATGTCGATCCACCCGGACATCAAGCTGCCCAAGGACACCGCGGCGGTCATCGCCTCGGAGAGCCTGCTGGGCGGCAAGTTCCTGTCGCTGGAGCCGGGTGGCGAAGAGGACATGCTCAAGCCGGAGGGCCGCGTCGAGTACACGCAGAGCACCCCCGGCATCGAGCAGCTCCTGGGCCAGGTCATCTTCTCGCTGCAGAACATGAGCAAGCCCGGCCAGGAGGGCGGCGAGCCGCCCAAGCTGTAAACGCCGCGCAATGACACGACGAACGAAGGGGCCTCGCGGCCCCTTTTTTCGTTTGGCGCATCCACTTTTTCCCAACCCCTTCGGAACAGCCGCGGCCACGCTGCCGTTTCCTTGCCCAGACCCAACACGGCACACTCATCAAAGGAGATCAGCGATGAAAGCCCGTTTTCTGGTTCTCGGCCTCGCCCTGCTCGCCGCCGCCTGCGGCGTGAACACCGAGGAGAAGGCCGCCAGCGGCGCTCTGGGCGGGGCTGCGGCGGGTGCCGTGATCGGCGGGCCGGTCGGCGCGGTGGTCGGTGGCGCCGCGGGCGCCGCGGGCGGCACCGCCACCCAGAAGGTCGAGGAAAAGGAGGGCACCGCCGGTCCGTCCACCACCAACGCCCCCTATGGCGGCACCCGTCCCAGCGGCAGCATCACCCAGTAAAGCTGGCCCAACAAAGCTGGCACGGAGTAGACGGGGAGACGCTTCCGGGCTAGAAGGCTGTCGGGTTTCGGCCCACGCCGTTCGACATCACGGAAGCGATCCCCAGTGACGACGATCCCAGTGACGACGACTCCGAGAAGCCTCACCGGCCCGATCGGTGGCAAACGCGTTCGCGGCGCGGCCCTGGCGGCCGCGCTGCTCTGCCTTCCGGTCCTGGGCCTGACCGGCCCGGCCAGCGCCGCTCCGGTGCCGGAAGAGATGGTCAGCCGCCCCGCCGCCAAGCTGCAGGGGCTCGACAAGATCACCGCCCGCACCTCCACCTTCACCATCTCGGTCGGCGAGACCAAGGCGCTCGGCAGCCTGCGCATCACCCTGCGCGCGTGCAAGGAGAACCCGCCGATCGAGCCGCCGGAGACTGCGGCCTTCCTCGAAGTGATCGAAAACAAGCCCGGCGAGCAGGCGGAGCCGGTGTTCAGCGGCTGGATGTTCGCCTCCAGCCCCGCCCTGTCGGCGATGGAGCACCCGATCTACGACGTCTGGGTCCTGTCCTGCGAGGGCGACTGAGTCCGGCCCAGCGCCCCGCCCTCAGCCCTCCGGGCCGAACAACGCCGTAATGGCCGCCTCCTGGTCGACGCCACCGAAGTCCGTCGGCACCGCCAGGGCGGCCGCCAGCCGGCGGCGGTACTCGGCGCGCGGGATCTCCATGGCGCCGAACTGGCTCAGATGCTCGGTCACGAATTGCGCGTCCAGCAGCGTGTAACCCGCCGCCCGCAGCCGGGCGACCAGATGCACCAACGCCACCTTGCTGGCGTCGGTGACGCGGCTGAACATGCTTTCTCCGAAGAAGGCGCCGCCCAAAGCGACGCCGTAGAGACCGCCGACGAGTTGGCCGCCGCTCCAGCATTCCACGCTGTGGGCGCAGCCGCGCTCGTGCAGTTCGGTGTAGAGCCGCAGGATGTCGCCGTTGATCCAGGTCTTCGGACGGTCCGGCGTCGGCTCCGCGCAGGCTTCGATCACCGCGCGGAAGGCCGTGTCGAAGCGCAGCACGAACGGGCCGCGCCGCACGGTCTTGCGCAGCTTGCGCGGGACGTGGAAGCCCTCCAGCGGCAGGACGCCCCGCCGCTCCGGATCGAACCAGTACAGCTCCTCGGAGTCGGCGTTCTCCGCCATCGGGAAAATGCCGGCGGCGTAGGCGCGCAGAAGCAGCGATGCGGACAGTTCGATCATCGCGGACACTATAGCCGTTTGCCCCCTCGCCCCCGCAACGTTATCTCAGCGCACCACTTCCGCGCGACAGGTGGCTCCCACCATGGTATGCAACGGAAAGAGGTGTTCATCGCAGGAGTTCCAACATGAAGACGGTTTTGTCAGCCATCACCGTATCGATGGTTGCGTTTCTCTCGATGACCGGCGCGTCATGGGCGCAGCGCAAGGCGGAGCCCGGCACCTTCGATTACTATGTGCTCAGCCTGTCCTGGTCGCCCACCCACTGCGCCAAGAATCAGGGTGACGCCGATCCCGACCAGTGCGGGGTGGAGCGCAAATTCGGCTTCATCGTCCACGGCCTGTGGCCGCAATACAGCAACGGCGGCTACCCGGCCACCTGCACCCGCGATCGCACGGTTCCCCGCACCGTGGTTGACGCCACCATGCCGGTGATGCCCAGCGTCGGGCTGATCGTGCACCAATGGACGAAGCACGGCACCTGCAGCGGCCTGCCCGTCACCGACTATTTCGCGCAGGTCCGCAAGGCCTTCGCCAAGGTGAAGATCCCCGAGGCGCTTCAGGCCCCGAAGTTCGACCTGTCGATCCCGGCGACCCAGGTGGAGCGCCTGTTCGTTCAGGCCAACCCGGGGCTGGAGCCGGAGTCGGTGGCGCTGATCTGCTCCAAGCGCGATGTGGCCGAGGTGCGGCTGTGCCTGAACAAGGACCTGTCCTTCATGCCCTGCAGCGCCAAGGTGGTTGACCGCTGCCGCCGCGACGCCCTGCTGACCGCGACGCCGTGACGGCGTGTCGGATTCTCGCGGGCAACAGGGTCTTCACGGATTGCGCGGATTTAGGCACGGATTCCACGGATTTCTTTGGGCTTGCTCAGCGCACGCTGATCGAACAGGCCCGCACGGGGCACGAATATAAAAATCTGTGAAATCCGTGCCAACGTCCGTGAAATTCGTGAAGACCCTGTTGTCATCCGAGAACCCCGCACCCGCAAGAATGAAAAGAGCCCTTCCTCCCCATCGGGAAGAAGGGCTCTTTTCATTGAACCGTTTGGCGAACCGCCCGGCGAACCTTACTTCTTCATGCCCATCAGCTGTTCGAGCCAGTGGATGTCGTAGTTGCCGTCGATGAAGGCCTGCTGCGCGATGATGCGCTGGTGCAGGGGCAGCGTGGTGTCGACACCGCCGATCACATACTCCTCGATCGTCCGGCGCAGCCGCATCAGGCACTCGTTGCGGGTGGTGCCGTGGACGACCAGCTTGGCGATCAGGCTGTCGTAGTGCGGCGGGATGCGGTAGCCGTCGTAGAGCGCCGAGTCGACGCGCACGCCCAGGCCGCCCGGCGCGTGGTAGCCGTCGATCTTCCCCGGCGACGGGATGAAGGTCTCCGGATGCTCCGCGTTCACGCGGCACTCGATCGAATGGCCCTGGAACCGGATGTCCGCCTGGCCGTAGCCGAGCGGGGCGCCGGTCGCCACGCGGATCTGCTCGCGCACCAGATCGATGCCGGTGATCATCTCGGTGATCGTGTGCTCGACCTGCAGGCGGGTGTTCATCTCGATGAAGTAGAACTGCCCGTCCTCGAACAGGAACTCCATCGTGCCGACGCCGCGGTAGCCGATGGCCGCCGCCGTCCTGGCCGCCAGATCGCCGATGAAGGCGCGCTGCTCGGCGTTCAGGGCCGGCGACGGGGCCTCCTCGATGACCTTCTGGTGGCGGCGCTGCACGGAGCAGTCGCGCTCGCCGAAATGCACGCAGTTGCCGTGCTCGTCGCCGAGAAGCTGGATCTCGATGTGCCGGGGCCGGCCGAGATACTTCTCGATGTAGACTTCGTCGTTGCCGAAGGCGGCGCGCGCCTCGCCACGGGCGAGCTGGTAGGCTTCCTTGAGCTGGTCGGGGTTGCGGGCGACCTTCATGCCCTTGCCGCCGCCGCCCGCCGCCGCTTTGATGAGGATCGGATAGCCGGTCTCGCGGCCGATCTTCTCCGCCTCCTCCAGCGTCGGCACCGGGCCGTCGGAGCCGGGGACCACGGGCAGCCCCTGCTCCATGACCGTCTTCTTCGCGGTGACCTTGTCGCCCATGATGCGGATGTGCTCCGCGGTCGGGCCGATGAAGGTGAAGCCGTGCTCCTCCACCATCTCCGCGAACTGGGCGTTCTCCGACAGGAAGCCGATGCCGGGATGGATCGCGTCCGCCCCGGTGATCGACGCCGCCGACAGGATCGCCGGAATGTTCAGGTAGCTTTCACGGGCCGACGCGGGGCCGATGCACACGCTCTCGTCCGCGAGGCGGACGTGCATGGCGTCGGCGTCGGCGGTGGAATGCACCGCCACGGTCTGGATTCCCATCTCACGGCAGGCGCGGTGGATGCGCAGAGCAATCTCACCGCGGTTCGCGATCAGGACCTTCTCGAACATCGCCAAGGGATGATCCCCGCTCACTCGATGATCATAAGGACTTCGCCGAACTCCACCGGCTGGCTGTCGGAGACCAGGACCTCGACAACCGTGCCGCCCCGCGGGGCCTTGATGGGGTTCATGACCTTCATCGCCTCGATGATGAGGACGGTCTGGCCGGCCTTCACCGTGTCGCCGACGCGAACGAAGGGCGTGCCGCCCGGCTCGGCCGCGGCGTAGGCCGTGCCGACCATCGGCGAGGTGACGGCGCCGGGATGGCTGGCGGGCTTGCCCGCCGGGGCGGCGGCCGCAGCCGCAACGGGGGTAGGAGCGGCGACCGGAGCGTGCACGGCCACCGCATGGGCGGCCGTCGGGCGGGTGACGCGGATCCGCTTCTCGCCCTCGGCAAACTCGATCTCGCTCAAGCCCGTCTCACGCAGGAGATCCGCGAGCTTGCGGACCAGATCGCCGTCGATGTCGAAGCTTGCCATGGTGTTCGTTTTTCCCGTGTTCCTTAGTCGCGCTCGAGGATATTCGCCATGGCGTCCAGCGCCAGCAGATACCCGTGAGGGCCGAAGCCGCAGATCATCCCCTTGGCCACCGCGGAAATGTGCGAGTGGTGGCGGATGGCCTCACGCTTGTAGATGTTGGAGAGATGCACCTCGACGATCGGCAGCTCGGACAGGATCAGCGCGTCCATGATGGCGACGGAGGTGTGGCTGTAGGCGCCGGCGTTGATGACGATGCCGTCATGCTCCGTCCGCGCCTGCTGAATCCAGGAAACGAGTTCGCCCTCGTGGTTCGACTGCCGGAAGTCGATGGCCAGCCCGAGCTGTTCGGCGCGTTCCTGGCACGCGCCTTCCAGATCGTCGAGCGTCATGGAGCCATAAATGTGCGGTTCGCGCACGCCCAGCATATTCAGGTTCGGTCCGTTCAGGACCAGAACGGAAGCGTCGATGGCCACGGGCCACGCCCCTTTTCCAAGATCGAGTCCGCGCGTTTATAGCACTTTGCGTCGCGCTGGCAATGCCGCATGGCGCAATCGTTACGCCCATTCGGCGTGTTCTGCCCCCTTCGGCGCCAAACGCCTCACGGCGCGGCGGACAGATGGCGGCGCAACATCTCCTCGAAGGCTCCACCGTCCTTCAGTTTCTTCAATCCGGCGTTGAAGGCGGCCAGGATCGCCGCCGCCTCCGGCAGCGAGCGGGAGAGAAACAGGTGCTGCCCGGCACGGGCGTAGGGCAAGGGGGCGACGCGGATCTCGTCCCCCGCCATCGCCTTCGCCACCGCGCTCCGCCCCTGTGAACTCGTCGACGACGAAGGCGTCCACCCGGCCCGAGGCGACCATCCGCACGCAGGTCGGCAGATCCGCCGGGCCCTCCCGCGTGAGCGCGCCCGCCGCGGCCAGCTCCGCCAGTTCCGCCGGCAAGGCATAGCCGACCGGAGCGCAGACCGCCCGTCCCCGGAAATCCTCCGGCGTCCGGAACTCCATGCCGCTGGGGCGGACAGGTAGACGAGTTGCTGCACCTCCAGAAGCGGGTCGGAGAACAGCATCTCCATCTCCCGGTCCGGCGTGCGGACGTAGGGAAAGGTGCCCAGGAACTTGCCCGCCAGCACGCCGTCGTAGCCGCGGCGCCAGGGCATGAAGCGCACGCCATAACGCAACCCGACCTCGTCGAAGGCGCGGCGCACGATGTCGGTCAGCAGGCCGCCCTCCGGAAGATCTTCTCCGGTGAAGGGGGCGAAGTCGTTGCCGGTGACCAGGTCCAGGGCCGAGTCGAGCGGGGCCGCCCGGACGGGACCGATGGCCGCCAGCAGCAGGAGCATGGCCAGAAGACACCGCCGCCCCGCCATCGCCTATCCTCTACCCCCTCTCCTACAGACGTCCGCTCATTCCGCCGGGGCGCGGTTGCGCCGCCCGGCGGGGTCGGTGAACAGGTCGTTGATGCGCTGGACATGCTCCGCCACCGCCTCGCGGATGGAGAAGATGCGCTTCTCGGCGCCGCCGCTCCAGCCCACCGGCTTCTTGCGGAAGATCGAGCGGAAGAAGCGGGTGTTGCGCAGGAAGCCCTGCTGCAGGTTGAGGTCCACGTCGCCGTAGCGCTCCGGCAGGCTGCGGGCGACCCGGCGGCCCATGAAGGAGCGCAGCCAGAAATGGCCGGCGCCGAACAGACCGGCCAGGACCACCAGCGCCACCAGCACCCCGATCGGCAGGCCGCCGGTCCAGGCCGGCTGCGACTGGGTCAGCCAAGTGAGGAAGGCCGACACCGTGTCGCCGCCGGCGAGGCTGGCGATCCCGCCGAACAGCAGGGCGAGCAGGGCCAGCCACACCGCGTCGCCGATCAGCACCAGCTTGCGCCAGCGCTTCATCGCCGCGGTGAGCTGCGGGACGATCTCGCCCTTCAGCTCCTTCACGAGGCTGTCGATCATACCGACGATGCGGTAGGCGCGGGCGACTTCCACCTCGTTGATGCGCACCTGGAGTTCGGCGAGGTCGGAGTCGCGCCGCGCCTCGTAGCGGGCGCGCACCGCGTCGTCGGCGATGGCGACCGCCGACTTGCTGTCGTAGAGCGCGTAGAAGCGGCCCGAGACCAGACCGGCCTGGGCGATGGCGCGCTGCCACGCGCCGAACACCGCCTCCAGATTGTCTTCCTTCGCCGTGGTGTCGATCTGGTTCAGGATGTAGCAGACCTTGCGCGCGTCGGCGCGGTCCACCGTCTTCGCCACCAGATGCTTCAGCGTGTCCTGCATCGCCCCCGGCTCCGGGTGGCGCCCGTCGAAGAAGACCAGCACGAGGTCGGACAGCTCGACGATGTGGTCGACCAGCCGCAGGACCGAGCGGCGCTGGTCGTCGGCGTCGAAGCCCGGCGAGTCGATGAAGATCTTGCCGCGCGCCCGATCGCCGGACAGCGTCTTGAGCTGCAGGTAGTTGTCGATGCGCTTGCCCTCGCCCGCCGCGACCTTCTCGATCTCGTCGGCGATCCGGTAGAAGGGGAAGCGCGGGTCGGCGTTCAGCGCGGTGCCCGGCAGGGCCTCCCGCCGGGTTTCCGGCCCGTGGCAGATCACCGTGAACTTGTCGTCCACCGCCTGGTTGCCGGTGTTCTGCAGCGGCGCGCCGAGATAGCCATTGAGGAAGGTGGACTTGCCCGCCGAGAAGGTGCCCAGCACCGCGATCATCGGCCACCAGGGAATGCGCGTGGTCAGCGACTCGTGCGGCCCCAGCAGGCCCAGCCGGACCAGGACCCGGTCGAAATTGCGGAAGGTCGGGATGACCGGGAGGAGGTTCGGGTTTTCCGCGCGGAGATGCGCGTCCAGGGCGGCGAGGCGCTGCTGGAGGGCTTGCCTGGGGGTCATGGCCGGCCGGGTCCCGTCTGCTGTGAAATGGGTGACGTGTCGTGTCGGGGGCATTCTCTAGCACGAGGCGCCGTTGCGATGGACAGCGAAATCGCCGTGACCGGACACGCCGTGACGGCGCCGGCGCCTGTGACCTTCTTTGGTTGCATGGATCGGAAAGGGGGCCTGGAACGTTGCTTTCGGCATGACTGCCGAAAACGACCCCAGCACCGATTCCCTGCGCCTGACCGCGGAGGAACTCGCCTTCCTTCTCAGCGATCCGCAGAGCCGCGCGGACCGGGAGGAACGCAACGCCCGCGCCAACCGGAACCGCACCGAACGGCGGCGCAGCGATCCCGCCTATGCGGAGCGGCTGCGCAACGAGGACCGCTTGCGCCAGCGGCGGCACCGCGCCAAGGCGGCCATCGGCCGGCCCGAGCGTGAAGCGGAGCCGCCCGTCGCCCTGCCCGCCCTGTCGGCGACGGACGCCCTGCGCCGCCTGGAAGCCCATCTGGAGGAGGCCGCCACTGCGCAGGCGGCCCAGCTGCGCCGCCGTCCGGAAGCCTTGCGGCGCTATGCCGCGGCGTTCGAACTGTACCGCGCCCTGTCGGACCGCGGGGAGCGCCCGACGCGCGGCGCTCTCGCCGCCGCCTTCGCCACGAGGCTTGGCCTCACCCTCACCCCATCGCAGATCCAGAAGCTGCGCGATCAGGTGGAAGGGTTTGCCCGTCCGGGCGGCCCCTGGCACGCCGGCTGACCAGCGGGGCGGAAAGGCCGATACAGCGCGTCACGCAGACGGGTCGATGCGGCCTCTGTTCGGCTCGCAAACGGTCGTTAACTCGTTATTAACTATGAATTAAGGGGCCGTTAAGCCTTTCCGAGGGCTCCGCCGGGCATCGGAAACCACATCGCCGCGCTGCGTGACAGACTGTATCGGGCTTTGCCGCCGCCCTACAGGTCGGTCGGCGCGTTCGGCACCGGGGGTTCGGGCTTCGGCGGCGCTGGCTCGCCCGGTGCCGGATTGAGTGGTGACGGACGGGAGCGGTCGAGCCGTCGGATGACGATGTCGCCTTCCGGCGTGACTTCGGGGGGAGCGAACATCGGCACCTGCCGCACCCACCCCTCCAGCGCCTTCATCAGCAGTTCCACCCCTTGGCGGGCCTGTTCGCCCGGCGTGGAGGGCGCGCCGGGTGGGGGCGGCGTGTCGGCGGCCCCCACCGGCCCCGCCCACAGGGCGCCGGCAAGGACCAGGGGCACCATGATTTTCACGGAGTTGAGGCGGCGCGCGGTCATGGGTTCGTCACTCCCGGTTGGTGTGATGGCCTTCCCTGACAAACGTCCGCGCCGCCTTTTCCATCGCACGCTTTTTTCAGCGCGACCTGGTCAGAACTCCTTCCAATCGTCCTCGTCGGCGGAGGCGCGCTGCAGGGTCGCCGCGGCCGCCTTGCCCGCCGTCGCCGAACGGGCCGTAGCCGCCGCCTTGCGAGCCACCGGCTTGGCGGGGGCCGGCTTGGTCGGGGCGATGCTGCGCCGCAGAGCCGGAGCCCCGCCGCCTTGATGACCGGCGGGAGCCGCCATGAAGGCCGCGGCGTCCAGCTTGAAGAAGCTGACCAGCGACCGCAGGTCCGTTGCCTGGTTGGCGAGCGACTGTGCGGCGGCAGTGGTTTCCTCGACGAGGGCTGCGTTCTTCTGGGTCATCTCGTCCATCTGCGAGACGGTGGCGTTGATCTCGTCGAGCGCCGCCGCCTGTTCCGAAGACGCCGAGGCCATCTCGGCGATCAGCCCGGCGACCTGCTGGACGCCCGACACGATGCCCTCCAGCGCGTCACCGGCCTTCTTGACCAGCTCCACCCCGTCCTTCACCTGGCTGTCGCTGTCGAGGATCAGCCCCTTGATCTCCTTGGACGCCTGGGCGGAGCGCTGGGCGAGGTTGCGCACCTCCTGGGCCACCACGGCGAAGCCACGGCCCGCGTCGCCGGCCCGCGCCGCCTCCACCGCCGCGTTCAGCGCCAGCAGGTTGGTCTGGAAGGCGATCTCGTCGATCACCCCGATGATGTCGGTGATCTTGCGGCTCGACGCCTCGATGCGCTTCATCGCGTCGATGGCCGAGTCCGCCACCGTGCCACCCGACTCCGCGGCGGTGCGGGCGTCGGCGGCCATGCCGTTGGCGCGCTGGGCGTTGTCGGCGTTGGAGCGCACTGTGGCGCCCAGCTCCTCCATGCTCGCCGCCGTCTCCTCCAGCGAGGAGGCCTGCTGCTCCGTCCGCTCCGCGAGGTCGCTCGACCCCAGCGAGACCTCGGACGCGGCGCCGGAGATCGCGTCGGTGGCGCGCAGGATCTGGCCGACGATCTCCGACAGCTTGGCGGAGGTGGTGTTGACGTCGGTCTTCAGCGTCTGGAAGGCGCCCTGGTAATCGCGCTCCACCCGCTTGTTGAGGTCGCCCTGGGCAAGCGCGCTGAGCACCGCGCCGAGGTCGGCGATGACCGCCTCCACCGTGTCGGTCAGGCGGTTGATGCCCTCCGACATCGTCCGATAGAAGCCGTCCTTGCCGGTCAGATCGAGTCGGCGCGACAGGTCGCCCTTCGACACGCCGTCGATCAGCGCGGCGATCTCCTCGCCGATCGCCGTCTCGCGGGCGCGCTGCGCCTCGTCGGCGCGGCGCTCGGCCTCCAGACGCTCGCGCTCGGCCTCGTCCATCGCCTTCTTCTGGATGGCGTTGTCCTTGAACACCTGCACCGCCTGGGCCATCCGCCCGATCTCGTCGCGGTTGGCCAGCGCCGGGATGGTCACCGTCAGGTCGCCGTCGGCGAGGTTGGTCATCGTCTCGGTCATCGACACGACCGGCTTCACGATGGACCGCGCCACCGCCCAGGCCAGCAGCAGGCCGAACAGGAAGGCGCCGGCCGCGATCGTCATGTTGGCCGACAGGGTGCGGTCCATGCTGCCGGTGGTTTCGGCCAGCACAGCGTCGCGGTCCTTGCCTTCGATCGCGACGGTGCGGTCGGACAGTTCGGCGAACTCGACGCCGCGCGCGCCCATCACGTCGACCAGCCGGGTGTTTTCCAGCATGACGGCGGCGGTTTCGCGGAACAGCGAGACATAGCGGTCGGCCAGCTGGTCGGCGGCCAGCGCCGCGGCCCGGCGCGCCGGGTTGTTCAGCCGCTCCGTCGCCCGGCGGATGGCCTCGCCGAAGGCGTCGTCGCGGGCCGACACCTCGGTGATGATCGACTCGTTCGGGCTGGTGAAGAAGCGCGACGCGGCCAGCCGCGCCATCAGCAGCTGCTCCTGCGCGAGGGCGGCGTTGGCCGCCGCCTCGTGCTCGCCGTCGGCGATCAGGGTGGAGACGAGCTGCGACACGGTCTCGCGCGCCTTCTCCCCCGCCGGGACGAGCTGCTCGGCGTAAAGGCGGTCGCGGCGCAGGCGAAGCTCCGCCAGCGTGTTGAAGTCGGTCACGTAGTTGGCGAAGACCTGGTTCATCCGCTCCAGCAGGGCGCGGCGCTCACCGGTCGTTCCATCCAGTGCACCCCGCAGGTCCTTCACGAGGGTCGCCTGGACGGCACGCACCTGGTCCGCCACCTTCGGGTCGCCGAACGTGTTGAAGGTCAAGGCGAGGCGGCGCATCTGGGCGACCTGCGCGTCGATGGAGCTGACCTGGATCGAGTGGTTGCTCACCGCCGCATAGGACTCGAAGCCGTCCCGCGCCACCCCGAGGCCTCTCACGCCGATCGCGACGACCACCGCCAGCAGCAGCAGAACCACGAGGAAACCGAAGTAAATGCGGGTTCCAACCTTGAAGCGCCCCGCCAGACTGCTTGTCTGCATCGACCTGATCCTTTGATTGCGATCCGGCGGCGCAGGGGAGCGTCGCCGCCAACCATCGCCGCCCACCGGCACCCCCGCCCCGATGCTGCCGGACCGGCGCTGCCTGTGGCGCGAACTCTATCCCATGCGACCTATCCGAATTTGATTATCAAAGTGTTTCCACACCAAGCCGCGGGCTCAGAATCACCACAATTCGACATGTTCAGCACGCACACCGCGCCGTTTCTCTTCGTTTGTTTCCCAATCCTCACGCCGGACCGGCACCGCAACCGGCACGCGCGATGCTGGCATACCCCCGCAATCAGTGTTTTCAGCATCCCGCCGCAACAAGGGCTCCAGAGAGTCCATATGCCATAATGCCTGTCCAAGTCATGGCATCGGCGCAGTAATCTCGGAGATTCCGCTTGCCTGCTGGAAAGTTCTGTGCAAACAATCCAAGCGACATTCTCAAATCCTACATATTTATTCGCAAGCATTGGAGTTCCGGGTCCATGAGCGAACTTGCGGCACGCAAAAGAGGGCGACGCGGGTCGCCCGAATCCTGGTCGGTCGACGCTCATGTCGGGCAGCGCGTGCGCATGCGCCGCACCTTGCTGGGTATGAGTCAGGAGAAGCTGGGCGAAGCCATCGGCCTGACGTTTCAGCAGGTCCAGAAATATGAGCGGGGCTCCAACCGCATTTCCGCCGGAACGCTTTATCGCCTGGGACAGGTACTCGACGTTCCCGTCAGTTTTTTCTTCGATTGTTACGACGACCCGCAGGTCCCGGTCGGAAAAACGCCCGCAGCGGACAACGCCCGGATCAGCGACAGTTCGATCAGTCGCCGCGAGGCGCGCATGCTTCGCTTGTGGCGGGCGGCACCGGAGGGCGTGGGCGACGAGCTTCTCTCGCTGCTAAGTTCCCTGTCCCCCCATCTGCATGACGCACGCGAGGACGAGCATGACGGGCCACCCGAAGCCGCGTCCTCGGCCGCCATACCGGCAAAGGCTTTCCCGCGCGAGGCGATCATGCTGACGGCTCCGGCGGCGGCGAAGGCGGTGCCGGCGGTGCCGGCGGTGCCGGCGGTGCCGGCGGTGCCAGCCGGCAAGATGGTCCTGAAGGCCACCGTCAAGCCCCGCGCCAAGGCCGAGACGACGACCGGTGGCAAGCGGCGCCGTCACGGCGCCGTCTGGGACCCGGCGGACATCTACCGCGCTGGAAAGGCGCCCACCGGCAAACCCAGCAAGGCGTCCACCTGACGGCGGAACGACAACGGGGCGGCGCCATCGGACACCACCCCGCTGCCGGAAAACTCCAGGACGTCAGAATCAGAAACGCAGGATCGCCGCGGTCGAGGCACCGGACGGCAGTTCCGCCTTGGTCACCACATGCACCTCTCCGCCGCGCAGCAGCGTTTCCGTGGCGGCCTCCTCGACGAGGTCGATAGCGCCATCCGTCTCGTGATGCAACGGGAAGGCCCGGTGATAGTCCTCCCGGAAATGGCCCCAGACCTTGTCGTTCTCAGCCACCAGAAGGACCCCGACCCGCCCTTCGCGCGCCGCCACCATCACGTCCTCGGCCCGCGTCGTCGTACGCTCCGCCGTGTTGCGGTCGCCGTAGAGGGCGTTGAACCGTTCCACCGCCGTCCGCCGCGTCGATTCGAACATTGGCCGGACCACCGCATAGGCGCGTCGATGCAGGTCGTCGATCTCCAGGGCATCGGGGTTCGTCACGACCCCCTCTTCCAGCATCCCCTGAAGATGCGCATCCCTGCGCAGATGCCCCTGGATTTCCTCGTCGGCCACCAGCACCAGCGGACCACGGAACGGTTTCAGGTGATCGCGCGCGCGGCCGGCCACCCGCCCGAGATACTCGATGAGATGGGCCTTGCGCAGTTCCTCGGGGTCTTCGCCGAAGTTGTGCGTCTTGACCATCGACACGCCGCCGCGGTCCGTGCGGTCGGCATGGCGGGCCGGCGGGGCCGAATGCAGGTTGTTCTCGTAATTGGTTTCGGCATGGATTTCCGCGACGCCCTGCGGCAGATCGGCATCCTCCTCCGCGATGCCGTGGCGCGTGGCGCAGAACAGGCGGGCCCGCCCAGCGGTGACGGCCAGGATCATGAAGGCCCCGTCGTCCGCCAGCAGCGGCAGCAGGGGCCGCAGCGTGAAGCGGGAGTTGACGACCACCTCCTCCGGCAGTTCAACGGGCACGCGGTGGATGGCCGACACGCCCTTGGCCAGGAAGATGGCCAGGCCACGGTCCATGTGGCGCCAGAACTCGTTCTGCTCCAGCAGGTCGGACGCCGGTTTCAGGAAGGCTTCGGCGTCGGGCCGGCGCAGGCCGTGCTTTTCGCACAGCTGGTCCTGGGCCTTGGCAAGCAGGTTGCGCAGCCGGATCACGTCTTGGCGGATGTCGCGCCCGGCGATGTGGGTGGGCAGGAAGATGGACACCGCCGGGGCGGCATCGACGGTCAGGAGTCGTTCCAGGTCGTGTTTGCAGAACATCGCCTTCGTCGCCCTCCGTGTTGCTCGTTCGGGGAATTCCGATTGGAGCAACCGGCGCGTCGGGCCATGGTTCCGGGGTGCCTACCGACTGGGCAGGCGCCCGGAACAGGGCGTACGGCAACTCAGCCTATGACGCCCGCGGCGATGCGTCATCCACATGGGCCTGCAGGTCACCAGGTGCGGACCGGCCCGGTGTCGATGTGCACGAAGCCGTTGCGCGGGTAGTAGCCGACGCCGCCGGCCTCCATGCCGCGGGCCGCGGTGGCGATGGCCTTCAACTCGACATCCGGCAGCATCACGTCGATGGCCATGCCGCGGGTGTGGTAGCTTTCCTTCGCCACCCCGCGCGAGCGGCGGCGGGCCATGGCGTTGGTGCGGCGCGACCGGTAGCCGCAGATGACCCGGAAGGGCTCGTCGCTGTCCAGCGTGTGGTGCAGGCGGGCCAGGACGTCGAACAGGCGCGGATCGTATCGACCGACCTGCTTGGCCCGATGATCGCGCAGCAACACGTCCAGCTTCTTCAGCGCGTCCGGTCGATAGGCGCCGTCGGCCCAATAGACTCCGCTGAACTGCTCGTTGGTGTTGATGTTGTGCAGGGCCAGTCGGCGGACGCCGCCGGCCAGGGGTGCCGCAAGGGCCGGCCCGGCGGGCACCAGGACCGGAACGGCCAAGGCGGTCAGGGTCGCGGCGGCGAAGGTCAGAAACCCACGGCGGCCAGTCTCGCGCCCATTCATCGGCGCGGCACGGTCGTCACTCCCCAAAAGCATCACTCCCTATGCATTTTGGTGATCGGGCCGCACCGTTCCAGCGCCGGACGGCCCCCTAGGGATTGTTCGAATAGGACCAAAATATTGTGGTCATAGCGAACGACTATTCCCTATAGGCTAGGGCTTGACCGGGATCAACCCGAAAATGGCCCGAATCGGTCACAAATCGGCCTCCGGCGCCCCCACGCGCAATGGTTGCCCCCTGGCCGGAGGCCGTACGCCGATTTCCCGACCCCTGGAACGCGCGTCCCCGCCTCGCCGGACGGGGCTTCACGTACTACATTCGATAGAAAGGACGGGGGATCGGACCACCTGTCAGCCGAGGACGGATCATGCACACATCCCAGACGCCTACCGACCAACGACGCCGCCCGGCGCCGGTCCTGGCCGCGCTGACGCTGGCGCTGTCCGTGATCGCTGGCACGGCCGCCACGCCGACCACCGCCGAGGCGGCCCCCTACCGCGACACGCTGACCGGCTGGGCCGACCGGCTGGACGCCGCCGCCATGGTGCTGGAGGCGGAGCCGGAGCGTCCCATCACCCGAATCGGGTCCGGACCGCTTCTCAAGAGGGGCAGCAGCGGCGAGCGCGTGGAGCGGCTGACGCAGCGTTTGGCCGAACTGGGTTTCCTCGACCGGCTGCGCCAGGGCGATCTGTACGACGAGGATGTGGACACCGCGGTGCGCGCCTTCCAGTTCAGCCAGCGCATGAAGGTCGACGGGCTGGTCGGCGGCGGCACGCGGGTGGCGCTGGATCGCAGCCCGCAGGAGGCCGCCGCCCAGATGCGGCGCAGCGCCCTGTCCATGCGCGCCTTCCGCGACACCGCGCCGGAGACCGTGATCCTGGTGAACCTGCCCAGCCAGACCACCACGCTGGTCCGTGACGGGGAGGAGGCGCTGACCATGCGCTCGATCGTCGGACGCCCGTCGCGCGAGACGCCGCTGCTCCAGGACCAGATCACCCACGTCATCGTCAACCCGACCTGGACCGTGCCGCCGACCGTCCTGAAGGAGGACAAGCTGCCCCTGCTGCGGGCCAAGGGCACGCCGGGCATCGCCAACGCGGTGGTCTATCTGGACGGCGCCCCGGTCGAGCCGGGCGTCGTGGACTGGCGCAACGTCTCGCCGCGCCGCGTGCGGATCGTCCAGCAGCCGGGCGATCACAACGCGCTGGGCCGGTACCGGTTCAACATGACCAATCCCTACAACATCTATCTGCACGGCACCAACGAGCCGCGGCTGTTCGACCGCGAGATCCGCACCGTCAGCTCCGGTTGCGTCCGCCTGGAGGACGCGCGCGGCATGGCCGAGGCGCTTCTGGCGACCGAGCATGTCTCGACCGCGCGGCTCGACCGCATGCTGGACCGGCAGGAGCCGCAGTGGATCAAGCTTACCCAGCCGGTGCCGGTGCGCTTCGTCTACTGGACCGCGACGGTGGACGACCGCGATGCCGTCCGCCTGCACCCGGACATCTACGACCTGAACGAGGATCCCGTCCCTACGGCCGCGCCGGACCCGACCGGTCCGACCTCGGCCGATCCGATGCCCCCGGCCCAGAGAGCCTGAATTCAAGGAAGTCCGTTCCAAGAGTTCCAAGAAAAACCATTCCAAGAAAAAAACCCCCGCCGATTGGCGGGGGCTTTCTCGTCAGGTGGCCCGCAATTCGGTGTCGGACCCGGACGCCCGCCAGACCTTGGAGGCGGTCGGGCCGGTGTCGCCCGCGGTTTCCACATACTTCACCGGGTCGCCGGTCTTGAGCTGGTCCATGTCGACGTTCAGGCAGCTGTTCCGGTGGAAATAGAGCTGCGTCCCGGTGTTGGTCGTGATGAAGCCGTGATCCTCGGTCGGGTTGAGCTGCGAGACCCGGCCCGGCTGTTCCGGATCATGGACCTTCACGTCGCGGCGCATCTTGTCCTTGTATTCCTTCAACTGCCGCTCCGCGGCTTCGAAGGCGTCGCGGATCGAGGTGCGGGCGTCGGGGTTGGCGTAGCGCTCCTTCGCCTTGTTCGGCTTGCGGCTGACCACGATGTCCTGGCCCGGCACCATCAGCTCGATGTGGACGTCGAAGACGTTGCCGGTCTTGTGCTGGCGATGCTGGGCTTCCACGGCGACCCGCATGCCGACCAGCCGGTCGAACAGCTTTTCCGTCTTCTCCGCCCGTTCGCGGATGTAGGCCTCCAACTCCGGCTGGGAGTCCATATTGTGGAAGGCGATTTCCAGGTTCGTGTCCATGGGGGTCCTCTCTAAGCACGACGTGAGGAAAGCGGTGGGAGCCGCCGTCAGGAGTCGCGGGCCTGGCCGGGAATGCGGAATTCCTCGCCCTGGTCGGCGATGCCGGGCATCTCACCCTGGCTTTCCATGCTCAGCACGGGTTCGACCGGCTCGATCCGCTCCGCGGTGTCGTCGGGACCGCGCGCCGGATTCGGGCGCAGGGTGTCCCGGTAATTGTCCTCGATGGCGATTTCCTCGCTCGCCAGTTTCCAATGGTCTTCGGCGCGATCCTCCGGACGGCCTTCACGCTCCCAGATCTGGTGAGCGCGCGCTCTGATCCGGCTTTCCAAATCATCCGCCATCCGGGCTGCCTCCTTTCCGTTCTTGTTCCGCGCCGCCCGCACCCTGCTGCGGGATAGGGCTTTGGGCCGGGCGCGCTCCCCGTCAACCGCGCCGGAACACCGAAGGTTCCTCCCGAAGGGATGATCGGAGCGGGCGAACCAATGGAGGCCGCGCCGTTTGAATTAATCCCGAAGGGGTGGTATTCGACGACGGCGATGATCCGGAGGAGAAACGTGTGAATCGGCCTGAACACGGACGCTCCCTCACGTCCTCCCTCCTCACGGGCATGCGCCGTTTCCGCTCCTCCCTGTTCGCGTTGCCGCTGGCCGCGGGAGTGCTGATGGCGCTCCCGGCTGGCGCCGCCCGCGCCGCCGATGGACCATCGCTGCTGCAACTCGGTCTCTTCCAAAGGGAAGGGGATGCTTGGTGGGCGTGGGACAGCCTGCGCCGCCGCTCGCCCGATCTGGCGGACGGCCTCAGCCCGGCGGTCGTTTCGCTCGACGCGCGGCGCCAGGGCGAGGGCGTCGCCCTGCGGGCCACCGCCCCGGTGGGGCTGGACGTGACGGCGCTGTGCCGCCGCATGCTCGGCGCCGGGTTCGGCTGCCTCGTCCTTGACGCACCCCCGTCCGCGCCTCCCCCCGCGCCTCCCCTGCCCGCGCCGCCTCAGGCATCGCCCCAAGCACCGGAGACCAGACCGCCCACCGACAGCGCGCAACTCCCCCCGCCCCGCCCCGGCGGGGACGGCAAGGCCGACGGCGCGATCACCTACCCCCCGGAAGCCGCCCGGACCATGGCCGCCATCGAGAAGTCGGTGCGCCGCAAGGGCCGGCTGGGCGCGGTGATTCCCGACACGGCGCTCGACGTCATGCCGGCGACGCTGAAGGAGGAGGGCTGGAACCTGTGCGCCCTCACCTTCGACGACGGGCCGCACCGGGTGGTCACCCGCCAGATCCTGGACGTGCTGAACCGCGAAAAGATCCCCGCGACCTATTTTCCGGTCGCCAGCGTCGCCGAGAACCAGGGCGAGGTGATCCGCGACTTCATCGCCGCCGGGCACGAGATCGGCAACCACAGCCTGACGCACGCCGACCTGCGCGCCATGGACCCCGAGGCGCAGCGCCACGAGATCGCCGAGGCCAACCGCATCCTGCGCGGATTCGGCGCCAACCCGGTGCTGTTCCGGCCGCCCTATGGGCGCTACACGCCGGACCTTCTGGCCATCGCCCGCGAGGAAAGCATGAGCCCGGTCCTGTGGACGGTGGACACCCGTGACTGGCAGGTCCGCGACCCCGATCGCATCGTGCAGCATGTGAAGACCGAGGCGGGAACCGGCAGCGTGCTGCTGCTGCACTCCACCTACCCGTCCACCCTCAACGCCCTGCCCCGCGTGATCGCCGCGATGCGCGCGAAGGGCTGCGAGTTCGTCACCCTGTCGGAATGGATCGAGCGGATGCACCAGATCGCCACGCCGGCCACGGCCATGGCCCCGACCCTGGTGAACGGCGGGGCGAACACCGCTGTCAAGGCCGTAGGGAAAGCCGGCGACGCGACGCTCCGCACCGCCAACTGAACGGCGGTCGCCCGGTCGAGACCGTGCCCCTTACTTTCCGGTCTTCTGCTTGCGGATCTGCAGGTACTTGCGGATGGTCGCCTCAACCTCCGGCGGCAGCATGTTCCAGGCACCGGACACCGATCCGCCCTTGACCTCCTCGATGGTCACGGTGGCGGCGAAGCTGAATTTGCCATAGGTGTCGTCGACCCGCAGCGTGATGCGCGCGGTCTGGCTGGGGATCAGGGACCCGTCGAAGCCGGTCGCCACGAAGCCTTTGTGGCTGACCCCGGCCAAGGGAAAGCTCTTGCCGTCGAACTCGATCACGTTCGACGGGCTCGCGGACGCGTTGGGGCGGCGCGGCGCCGCCTTCTTCTCGTCCTTGACGGTCACCTTCAGAAAATCGAACAACCCCATGCACAGGCCCCCGCCGAACAGCGCCGTTCATCGCCACGGCGTCATCACTTTATGCGCGGACTTACAAAAGGGGGCAACCGTGATTTCCCCGACTAATGGCGTTTCAACCTTGCGGCGAAGCCGTCCTCCCACGGCGATCCGATCCGGCCGCCAGCGCTTCCTGAGCCCGCCGGACACACAGCAGGGCAAAGGGAAGCAAGACCACCAGCACCGCCGCCATGCCCACCGCCACCGCCAGCACCCCGGCCATGTCGGCCCCGCCCAAATGAGCGGCAAGCGTCAGCAGGAGATGGAGGATCAACGCGGACAGCATCACCGCCGTCAAGGCCGGACCGGCAAATCCTTGCACGCGTCGGCACCGTGGCTCACCGGTCGCCGCGCGCCACGACCATCGCGGACGCGCCGCCGGGCAAGACGTCCCATAGACATCCAGCATGGGCACCCCTCCCGTCATCACTCATCCATAGCCGGTTGATTTGGAGCAATACGGCAGGATGAGGCGCGACCACTATAGCGGCAAAAACGCGCGAAGCCTAAAATCTGAAGTACTTATTCTGATTGGACGGGCCTCACGCCAAAGGTTATGGGCCGGGGGCTGGCGTCCTCACCTCCCGCTTAGGCTCTCCACAGAGTCTGTGGATAACTGTGTTGACAAGGGCCGGCTTTTCCCGATTCGAGTCAAGCGCGACAAGGCCATAGCGCGAATTGCCCAAATTTTGGGCATGTCACACAAACCATTGAAATGCATTGCCTTTCCAGAATTGAGGGGGTGTTGCAGCGCTCACGCCTGTCAATCGGATTCTGATGCCGGACTCCCGGCGCGGCGATTTCGCGCGGGTCTGTGCCCTGTTGACAACTGAATGTCCGAATCCCCCGCATGGGGCACCCCGATCCCACCACCCCTCCTCCGGCCGATGGCGTTGGTTTGCCCAGCCATCCGTTCGCTGGTGTTACAATCCGGCGTTTCCTCCCGGAGTCAGGGTCACCGTGACCGCGGTTCCGCCGCCCGGCTTGCTGAAAACACGGATGCCGCCGCCCATGCGCTCGATCAGAGCCTTGCAGATCAGCAGGCCGAGGCCGCTCCCCACCTCCCCGTCGGCACCGGGCGCGGTGTGGTGCGGATCGATGCGGAACAGATGGGGCTGAAGTTCCTCCGGAATGCCCAGCCCGTTGTCCTGGACCCGCACGGTCACCCGTCCGTCCGCCAGGGTGGACGACAGCATGACCATGCTTCCCGAGGGCGAGAAGCGCACCGCGTTCTCGATCAGATGCTTCAGCACCGTGTTCAGCGCGGACAGGTCGCCCAGCACCGGGGTGGCGACGATGCGGTTGACGATCAGGATGTCGCGCGCGCGCGCGCGCGGCTCCAGATCCTCCAGCACGTCCTGGAGCAGGCCGCCCAGCTCATAGACGCGCAGTTCGAGCGGCACCTGATTCAGCTGCAGGCGGGACCACAGCGACAGGTTCTCGATGGTCCGCATCATCTGCCGCCCGGCGTCGCTGCACAGCGCCGCGTAAGCCCCCAGATGCGCGGTCCCCGGGGTGGGGCTGCCGCCCGCCGGATCGGGCAACGCCACGTCGGAGGAGATCATCTGGGTGGCGCCGAGGATGGCGCTCAGCGGGTCCTTCAGCTCCTGGCAGATCTGCCCCAGAAAGCGGTTCATGCGCGCGACCGCGTCCGCCAATTGATCCACCCGCAGGGCGCGCTGCGCCTCCTCTTCGAAACGGCGGGTGATGTCGGTCACGAAGATGCAGAAGCCCGGCGCCGTCCCACCATCTTCGCCGTCCAGCCGCGAGTCGTTGAAGATCACGCGGAGCGGCGTCCCATCGGAGCGTGTCAGGGTGACGTCGTAGCTGCGGTGCGGGGTCAGGTCACGGATGGCCGCCTGCCGCTCCAGAACGCCTCGGCTTTCCTCGGCCACATAGGCCAGCAGGTGGGTCCCGACCAGTTCCCCGGCCCGATAGCCAAGCAACGCACACAGCGCCGGGTTGACTGCGACAGTGATCAACTCGCCATCCAACACCCAGCAGCCCTGCGCGCTCTGATCCAGAATTCGCCGGCTCAAGGCGTCCCAATCGACCACCGGGTGCTTTGCCTTCGACAGCAGTGCCAGCATGCCCCCTCCCGTCATCATCCTACGCGGGTGGTCACACGGCTGTGTGGGTTCGTGAATTTTCTTTCCATCCCGCCACGAATGATAAGCACGGGCGGCAGAAACCTTCAACAGAATGTGGGTTTCACCGATGTTATGGCGCCGTCATCGATTCACAATTTTCCGGAGTTGCAGTTTTCTTTTCAGTAACCGGGCAGGTTTTCAAAC
Organism: Azospirillum brasilense; assembly: GCF_022023855.1. NCBI lineage: Bacteria > Pseudomonadati > Pseudomonadota > Alphaproteobacteria > Rhodospirillales > Azospirillaceae > Azospirillum > Azospirillum brasilense. The sequence goes on along the minus strand of NZ_CP059449.1, from coordinate 1,686,674 downwards.
ATCTCGCCTCAATTTCTTATGACGCTTTTCATAGGCGGTATGACGATCGCATCAGGATCATCGATCTTCCGCCGTTGCCGCCCAGCAGCGTAGAACCTCCGCCACGCTCCAGGCCTGCGAGATGCAGCCGCGCGGGCTGAAGGGCGGCTCGGCGTCGAAGATCTCCGAGATGGTGCCGATCCCCGCCTGATCGAGATGTGGCAGGAAGCCCTGGAGCAGCTCCCGCGCTCCCGCCTTGTCCTCCGGATGCAGCTTCAGCCACGCATCGACATAGGGACCGATCAGCCATCCCCAGACCGTGCCCTGGTGATAGGCGGCGTCGCGGGCGCGCAGATCGCCGAAGTATTTCGGCTTGTAGTCGCGCTGCCCCGGCGCCAGCGAGCGCAGCCCGACCGGGGTCAGCAGCCGCTGCCGCACCGTCTCCACCACAGGCTCCCAGCGGGCGCGGTCGAGCACCGGGTTGTCGAGCGAGACGGCGAAGATCTGGTTGGGCCGGCAGGCGTCGTCGTCCCCCCGCTCCCCGTCCACCACGTCGTAGAGGTGCCCGGCGTGGGCGCACCAGAAGCGCGTGTTGAAGGAAACGCGGGCCTGCTCCGCCAGCGCCTCCAGCGGGCGGGCGGCCTGGGCGTCCCCTTCCTCGGTCAGCCAGCCGGCGGTCAGGCACAGCGCGTTGTACCAGAGCGCGTTGATCTCCACCGCCTTGCCCCGGCGCGGCGTGACCACCCAGTCCTCGACCTTCGCGTCCATCCAGGTGAGCTGGTAGCCCTCCCGCCCCTGGCGCAGCAGCCCGTCGCCGGGGTCCACGGCGATGCCGAAGCGGGTGCCGCGCCGATGATGGTCGATCACCTCGACGAGCCGGGGCAGCAGCAATTGCAGCGTGTGCCGGTCCCCGGTCGCCTGGACGTAGCGGTTCAGCGCGTGGAAGAACCACAGGGTGGCGTCGGCGGTGTGGTACAGCCCCTCGTCCTTGCCGTCGGGGAACATGTTGGGAATCAGCCCGTCGCGGATGTAGTGCGCGAAGGTGCGCAGGATCCAGCCGGCCTCCATGTGGCGCCCGGTGGTCAGGGTCAGCCCCTCCAGGCTGATCATGGTGTCGCGGCCCCAGTCGGTGAACCAGTGGTAGCCGGCGATCACGGTGCGCACCTCGTCGCCCTCGGCGCGGGCGCGCATCTGGTCGGCGACGCGGCCCGCCGGCACGAACAGGAAGCTGTCCGCCGACAGCACAAGCTCCGCCATCGATCCTTCGCGCAGCGACGGATGGCCCGTCCCGACGATGCGCCGCCGCCGCTCCTTCTCGAAGCGCAGGACGTCGGCGGGCGGCAACGCCCACAGCCGCTGCCACGGCTCGGTCGCCGCGACGAAGCTCAGCGTCTGGCCCTGGCTGAGGGGACCGCTGAAATAGCCCGGCGTCCACAGCGAGCCGCGCGATTCATAGCCGCGCTCCGCCTCCACCGGATAGACAATGTCGCGCCGCGCCCCGCCGTCCAGGGTCAGGGGAAGCTCCGCCCCCTCGATGGTCATGCGCAGCACCGGCAGTTCCGGCCCGGCCCATATCTCGTACTCGTGGCCGCGGGCGGTGACGCGGTAGTCGCGGGCCAACGGCTCGTCCACCGCGGATTCCAGTTTGCGGAAGGCCATCACCGGGCGAAGCCGCAGGAAGATCGGCTGCGGCGCCTTGACCACCCGGTAGGTGACGTGGACGATGTTCTGCAGGTGCGGCAGCACGATCTGCTTCTCGATCACCACATCGCCGAATTCGTAGCGCCAGACCGGCAGCCCGGATTCCATGCGGAACTCGGCGAGGCCGGAGGGCGCGGCATCGGACGGATAGTTCGGATCGGGCCACTGGTCCGCCTGCGGGTTGTGGCCGGTCAGCCGCCGCTCGGTCCCGTCGCGCTCGATCAGCACGTCGTTGAGCTGGCTCAGCATCACCACCCGGCCCAGCGGCGCCGGCAAGGCCGCCACCAGCAGCCCGTGATAGCGCCGCGTCACCGCCCCCGACAGGGAGGAGGAGGCGTAGCCGCCCAGCCCGTTGGCGACCAGCCATTCGCGGGACAGCGCGGCGTCCGGCGTGGATCGCAGGGCGTCGCGGGTGATCTTGCGGATGAAATCAGCCATGGGTCTCCTGAGCGCTCGTGCCGTTGCCTTCGCCCCGTTCCTCGTCCGGAACAACGTCCGTGGCGGCTAGGACGACCGCCGCGTGGCCGGGAAGCCGCCAGCCACCGCCCGAGGCTTCCAGCGGGGCGATGCCGCAGCCGCCGTAGCGGGGGTCCTCGCTGGACCACAGGGGCGTCCAGTCCCTGCCAACCGGCGGCGCCAGCAGCGGTTCCGGCAGGATGTCCAGCCGCAGGTCGCGGCCCAGATTGACCAGCAGCAGCCGGTCGTCCCCCGCCCCGCCCTTCTTCGCGCCGAAGAAGCGCAGGACGAACGCCTCCTCCCCCAGCACGGCACCGTCCAGCCCGCCGTCGCCCTGGGCGCGGAACACCGGGTCCTCGCGGCGCAGACGCAGAAGGTCGCGGTGCAGCGCCCAGACCTCGGCGTGGGCCTCCCGTTCCGCGTGGTCGAGCTTGCAGCGCCGGAAGGTCTCCTCGTCCTGTGGGCGCGTCAGATGGGCGCGCATGGCGGGGGTGGCGAGGCTGGGAAACTGGGACAGGAACTCCGCCCGTCCCGTCTCCACCTTGGCGGCCAGATCGGGCTCGTGGTCGGCGAAGTAGTAGAAGGGGGCGCTGGCCGCGAACTCCTGCCCCTGGAACAGCATCGGCGTGCCGGGACCCAGCAGCGTCAGCGCGGTCAGCGCCCGGAAGCGCCCCGGCGTGGTCAGGGCGTGGATCCGCTGGCCGCGGCCCGAATTGGCGATCTGGTCGTGGTTCTGCAGGAAGGTGACGAAGGCCGGGCGCGGCAGCCCATGGGTGGGCGTCCCCCGCCGCTTGCCCTGCCAGCGGTACCATTGCCCCTGGTAGAGGAAGCCGTGCTTGACGGCCGACAGCAGTTCCTGCGGCGTGCCGCGGTAGTCGGTGTAGTAGGCCTCGTTCCTCCCGATCAGCGCGACCCGGGCCGTATGGTGGAAATCGTCGTTCCACAGGGCGTCCAGCCCGCAGCCGCCCCGCTCCACCGGTGTGGCCATGGCGGCCTGCTGGGATTCGTTCTCCCCGATCAGCAGAGTGCCGCGCCCGCGCGCCGCTTGGCGGACGGCCTGCCCGATCTCCTGGATGATGTGTGGGGTGGAGCGGTCGAAGATTTGCTGGGTGGCGTCCAGCCGCAGCCCGTCCAGATGATACTCGTCGATCCAGAAGGCGGCGTTCGCCCGGAAGAACTCCCGCACCGGGCCGCAGTTCGGGCCGTCGAAGTTGAGCGCGTCCCCCCACTCGTTCTTGTAGCGGGTGGTGAAGTAGTCCGGGGCGAAGCTGGACAGGAAATTCCCGCTGGGGCCGAGGTGGTTGTAGACCACGTCGAGGATCACAGCGAGGCCCAGCGCGTGGGCGCGGTCCACGAAGCGCCGCATGTCGTCCGGCCCGCCGTAGAGCCGGGTCGGGGCGAACAGGTCCACCCCGTCGTAGCCCCAGCCGAAGCGCCCCGGAAACTCGGCCACCGGCATCAGTTCGAGGACGGTCACCCCCAGTTCCGCCAGACTTGGCAGTTCGCGCGCCGCCGCCGCCCAGGTTCCCTCCGGCGTGAAGGTGCCGATGTGCATCTCATAAACCACCTGCCCGCGCAGGCCGCATCCCGCCCAGCCGGCGTCGGTCCAGGAGAAGGCGGAGGGGTCCACCACCTGCGAAGGCCCCTCCGGTCCGTCGGGCTGGAAGCGGGACGCCGGGTCGGGGAAGGCCGGGCCGTCGTCGAGCTGGAACCGGTAGAGGCTGCCCACCGGCACCTCTTCGACCATCGCGGAGAAATAGCCATCGCCCTCCGCGTCCAGCGCCACCGCGCGCTCCTCCGGCCCGACCAGCAGCCGGACGTTGCGGCAGGCGGGTGCCCAGACCCGCGCCAGCGCGCGATCGCCGGGCGCGGGTTCGACGCCTATGGGACACCGGCGGACGGCGAAGGCCGAACCGCCGGCGTGCGCTGCATCGGGAGGACTCGACACGGGACGTTCCACCGCACTGTTTCGACCACCGCCCCCAACAGGCGCCGACCGGCTTCGTCCCATGGGTGACGGGGTTGATGACGAACATCTGCGGTATCATCGAAGGGAGCGCCACGAGATGTTGTGCGCGTTCTTCGTCACCCGCCCGTTGGGCGACTCCGCGGGAGCCGAGCCCGCTGTCGTTGCATGAGTCCTACACCCGCTCCCCGAAACTCTCCGCCGCGGCGTCGATCACCGCGGGGTGGGCACGCAGCCGGTTGAGAGCGGTGTCCCGCTGAGCATCGTCCAGTTCCAGCGTGACGATGACATCGACGGCGCCGCCGCGCTCCGCGTCGCGCTCCTCGCGTCCGGTCTGGACGACGTGGCCGCAGCGGTCGCGCAAGTCCCCGACGATCTCGGCCTCGACGCCGCGCCCCTTCTCCGCCGGATAGGCATAGACGATCTTCATGGCCTTCCACCCTTCATTCCGGCCCGCCGTCACGGCGCGAAGACGACCCGCATGCAGTCGTCGGCCTTCTCCTTGAACATGCGGTAGCCCTGGGGGGCGTCGTCCAACGCCCATTTGTGGGTCAACAGGTAGGATGGGTCGAGGTCGTCCTTCTCGATGTGCTCGAACAGGCGTTTGACGTAGCGCTGGCCGTGCTGCTGTCCCATGCGGAAGGTCAGCGCCTTGTTCATCGCCGCCCCCATGGGGAACTTGTCAATGAGGCCGCCGTAGACCCCAACGATGGACAGGGTGCCGCCCTTGCGGCAGCACTGGATCATCTGGCGCAGGACGGCGGGCCGGTCGTTCTCCAGCCGCAAGGCCTGCTTGCCGCGATCATAAAGGTCTTCGATGGCCGAGGCGCCGCTGTCCGCTTCCATGCCCACCGCGTCGATGCAAACGTCCGGGCCACGCCCCCCAGTCATCGCCAGCAAGGCGTCGTAGATATCGACGCGGCTGTAATCCAGCGTCTCCGCCCCCGCCTTCATCTGGGCGGCGCGCAACCGGTCGGGGAAACGGTCAATGCCGATCACCCGCTCCGCCCCCATCAGGAAGGCGCTCTTCATCGCCATCTGGCCGACGCCGCCGCAGCCCCAGACGGCCACCACGTCGCCCGGCTTGATGTTGCCCATGTCGGCGGCCATGTAGCCGGTCGGCACGGCGTCGGAGACGAAGACCGCCTGCTCGTCCGTCACCCCCTCCGGCACGCGGAAGCAATTGGTGTCGGCGAAGGGGACGCGGATGTATTCGGCGTGGCTGCCGGCGTAGCCGCCGAAGGCGTGGCTGTAGCCGAAGATGCCGGCGGTGCAGTGCCCGTAGGCCGCCTCCTCGAAGGCCGGTTGCGGGTTGGAGTTGTCGCAGAGCGAGAACTCCTCGTGCTGGCAGTGCCAGCATTTGCCGCAGCCGATGATCGACACGGTGATCACCCGGTCGCCGCGGTTCAGCCGCGTCACCTCCGGCCCCTTCTCGACCACCTCGCCCAGGAATTCATGGCCGATGATGTCGCCGGCCCGCATGGTGGGGACGTAGCCGCCGATCAGATGCAGGTCCGACCCGCAGACCGAGGACAGGCTGACCTTGATGATCGCGTCCTGCGGGCCGAGGATCGTGGGGTCCGGCACCCGCTCCACCCGCAGGTCGTTCACGCCGTTCCAGCAGAGCGCCCTCATCCCGTCACCTCCTGCATTCGCGACCGCGACCCGCCCCGCTCGGCCCGCCCGCTCGGCTGGCCGTCGATGGTGGGAAGCTCGCCGACCTCCATGATCCGCTTCAGGCGGCGCAGCGCCTCGCGCGCCTGCTGCTCCGGCGCGGTGCCGAACAGGCGGGACACCGCGTTGCCGCCGACACCGCCCGGCGGGTGGTAGGCCAGCGTCAGGCTCACCTCCGTCCCGCGCCCGCCCGGCGCCGGACGGAACAGGACGGTGCCGCGATGCGGCAGGTCGGCCCCCTCCAGCGTGTGCCAAGTGATGAGTTCGTTCTCCCGGACCTTGTCGAGCCGGCTGTTCCAGACCACCGGAACGCCGCCGGGGCCATGGGCCTTCCAGCGGCTTTCCGTGTCGGACAGGATCTCCACGGCGTCGAGGTGGGGGAACAGCGCCGCCAGATGGCGGACGTTGCGCCAGTGGCGGAACAGCTTCTCGGCCGGGACCGCGATGGTGACGTTCGCCTGGGTGGTCGTCGGCTCCCGGCGCATCGCCGGCAGCGCGGCCTGCCGCAGCGGACTGGACAGCGGAACCCCCGCCGCCCCGGCGAGGAACAGCCCGCCACCGAGCGCGGCCAGCGCCCAGCTTCCCCGCCGCGCCCCGGCGAAACCCAGCGCCGTGCCGCCGAGGATGGCGGCCCAACGTTCGAGCGTCCCGGCGGAGCCCTCCAGGCGCCGCCCGCCGTCCCGGCCCCTGGTCATTGCCCGTCCTTCTTCTTCAGCAGGTCCAGCTCGTACAGCCCCTTCATCAGGTCGCGGTGCAGGTCGATGCGCTCCGCGATGTCGGTGTAGTGGGTGGCGTCCGGGGCCCGCCCGGCCTCGTCCAGCGCGCGGTCCCACTGGTTTCCGGCGAAATCGCCGCGCCCGACGAACATGACGGCGCGCAGTTCCATCCGCTGTTCGGGGGTCAGGTCCTCCAGCATCCGGTTCAACTGGCTCAACGCTCCGCTGGCGTCGGAAGACAGGATGCTGAGGGCGTCGAGATCGGTCGGGTTCCGCGAACCGCGTTCGCTGGTCTGCTCCCCGAGGTCGATGTTGCGCATTCCCGCAAGGAAACGCTGGCGGTCGGCCACGGCTTCGTACGCGAGGTCGGCGGCCTGCTTCACGGTATCGACCGAAATCTGTTTGAGCATGTGTCGCACTTCTTTTCAGTTGCACGGCTTTGCCCGACGCCAACAGCCGGGCCGGGGGTTCGTCGCGGAAGCGGTGGCGGTCAGCCGTCCCGCTTGCGCTGATCGTCGGAAGCGCCGCGGGACCCGCCGGAGCCCGAGCCGCGCTCGCGCCCCTGCCCGCTGGACTGGTTCTGGCCGGGCTTGTTGCCGGCGGCCTTGTCCGGGTCCTCATGGCCGGACTTGGCGGCCTTTCCGGCGCCGCCGGACTGGTGCTTTTCCTGCTCGGTGTCGCGGTTGCTGCGGGACATGGGGTTTCTCCCGGTTTGGTTTGTCGGATTGGCGGCGCCCGGCGCTGCAGGGCGTTGCGCGTGGCCCTGATCGCGGGGTCCGTGTCGCGGACCGCCTCCCGGCACAACCGGAGACGGTGCGGCGAGGTTCCGAAGCAACACGCCGGAGCAACAGAGATGCCCCGTGGCTTGTTAACCCCCGCAAGACCTTGGCAAGCCGGAGAACACCCATGCCGCTCCTGTCGGCGCAGATCGGCGAAACCGTGGATGAGGCGTTCGCCCCCGTGCGCCTGGACACCGACCGCGGTGCCGTGGACGCCCGCCTCTACGCCGCCCCCGATGGGCATAAGGCGGCGGGAACGCTGGGCGTCATCTGGCTGGGCGGCGTCGGCGGCGGCTTCGACTCGCCGGCCCACGGGCTTTATCCGCGGCTGGCGGAGGATCTCACGCCGGACGGCATCGCCTCGCTGCGCGTCCGCTACCGCAATCCGCGCGCGCTGAACGAGGCGGTCTACGACGCGCTGTGCGGACTGACCTTCCTCGGCCGGATGGGCATCCACCATGTCGCCCTGGTCGGCCATTCCTTCGGCGGGGCGGTGGCGATCCAGGCCGCGGCGTCCAACCGCGGCGCGGTCTGCACGGTGGTGACGCTGGCAACCCAGGGGCTGGGCACCGACGCGGTGGCGGACCTCAGCTGCCCGGTGCTGCTGGTCCATGGCGAGGCCGACGAGGTGCTGACGCCGATGTGCTCCATCCATGTCCACCGCATGGCGCGCGAGCCGAAGAAGCTGGTCCTGATGCCCGGCGCCGGCCATTGCCTGGACGAGACCGCCGAGGCCGTCTGCCGCGAGGTGCGCGACTGGCTCAAGGCTCAACTGCTGGCGCGGTAGGGCATATCCTCTCCCCCCACGGCAGGCTCCGGGATTAGGCTGCGGCCACCTCCCCGAAAAGCCCGGAGCCTGCCGATGCTCGGCACCCTGACCCTTCTTCTCTCCTGCCAGCTGGCGGGGGAACTGACCGCCCGCCTGCTGCATCTGCCCGTGCCAGGGCCGGTGCTCGGCATGGTCCTGCTGTTCGCCGGCCTGCTGGTCCGCGGCGGCGTGCCGGAGCCGCTGCAGGAGACGGCGGGCGGCATCCTGCGCCACCTGTCGCTTCTCTTCGTTCCGGCGGGCGTCGGGGTGATGGCGCACCTGAACCGGCTGGAGGCGGAGGCCCTGCCCATCGCCGCCGCCCTGCTGGGCAGCACGCTGATCGGCGTCGCGCTGACCGCCTGGGTGATGAGCGTGCTGAGCCGCCGCGGCCCCGACGCCGAGACCGAAGCCGAAGGCGCGGAGGACGCGCCATGAGCCCCGATTTCCACGAGATCTGGGTCTATCTGTCGGCCAGCCCGCTCGCCGGCCTGACCTTGACGCTGGCCGCCTATCAGGCGGGAATGTGGGTGTTCGAGCGGTTCGGGCGGCGGCCCGCCCTGAACCCGGTGATGATCGCAGTGCTGCTGATCGCCGCGACGCTGATGGTGGCGGGGATCGACTACCGCACCTATTTCGACGGCGCCCAGTTCGTGCATTTCCTGCTCGGCCCCGCCACGGTGGCTCTGGCGGTCCCGCTCTACCGCCAGTTCCAGCAGGTCCGCCGCTCCGCCCTGGCTCTGCTGGTCGCCCTGCTGACCGGGTCCGCCGCGTCGGCGCTGAGCGCCGTCGCCATCGCCTGGGCGCTGGGCGCGTCGGAGCGCACCATGCTGTCGCTGGCGCCGAAGTCGGTGACCTCCCCCATCGCCATGGGCGTGTCGGAGCAGATCGGCGGCCTGCCCTCCCTCACCGCGGTCTTCGTGATCCTGACCGGGATCATCGCCGCGTCCTTCGGCACCTGGGTGCTGAACCTCGTCCGGGTGAAGGACTGGCGGGCGCGCGGCTTCGGCCTGGGGGTGGCCGCCCACGGCATCGGCACCGCCCGCGCGCTCCAGGTCAACGAGGTGGCTGGGGCCTTCGCCGGGTTGGGAATGGGGCTGAACGGGCTGGTGACGGCGATCCTTCTGCCGGTCCTCTACCGCCTGTTCTTCATGTGAAGCCCCGTTCCGCGACGGAAGATTTCATGGAATCGTGGCTTGACAGAGCAAGCCTGCCTGCGCAGAGTGTGCCCCATGACCCGCATCGACCACACGAACGCCCTTCTGCGACTTATCACCCCGGCGCTTTGAGCGTCCGGGTCGTCTGCGTTCGTCTACCCTGTTCCCTGGTCGAAGTGTCTGTTTTCCCATGAGCACCTATTGCACGCGTCCTTTCGGCACGCGCCCTTGCGGGGTGAAGCGTGTCTCCCGGCTGGGGCCGGGGCTGCGACTTAGGAACGGTCGCTGAGCCGCCCGGCAGCTCGGCGACCGTAGTCCCGCCGGTCCCCACACCACACGAGACAATGCCCCGCAGCAATAAAACCGGGGCTCCCAAGGGATCACGAAGCGTCATGAACCACATCGCTACCCCCGCCGCCACTTCTGCCGCCAAGCACGAGAAGTACGTCCCCTTCGCCCCGGTGAAGCTGACCGACCGCCAGTGGCCGAACCGGACCATCGAGAAGGCGCCGGTCTGGTGCTCGGTGGACCTGCGCGACGGCAACCAGGCGCTGATCGAGCCGATGGGTCCGGACCGCAAGCGCGCGATGTTCGACGCGCTGCTGAAGATGGGCTTCAAGGAGATCGAGATCGGCTTCCCCGCCGCCTCGCAGACCGATTTCGACTTCTGCCGCGAGATCATCGAGGGCGGCAAGATCCCCGACGGCGTGACCATCCAGGTCCTGACCCAGGCCCGTGAGGAACTGATCCGCCGCACCTTCGAGGGCATCAAGGGCGCCAAGCGCGCCATCGTCCACCTGTACAACTCGACCTCGGAGTTGCAGCGCCGCGTCGTCTTCGGGCTGGACCGCCAGGGCATCGTCGACATCGCCGTCGCCGGCACCAAGCTGATCAAGCAGCTGGCCGCCGAGCATCCGGAGACCGAGATCGTCCTGCAATATTCGCCGGAGAGCTTCACCGGGACCGAGCTGGAGTTCGCCCTGGAGATCTGCGAGGCGGTGATGGAGACCTGGGGCGCCGACGCCGCCAACAAGGTCATCCTGAACCTGCCGGCGACGGTGGAGATGTCCACCCCGAACATCCACGCCGACCAGATCGAGTGGTTCTGCCGTAACATGAAGAACCGCGACGCGGCGATCATCTCCCTGCACCCGCACAACGACCGCGGCACCGGTGTCGCGGCGGCGGAGCTGGGCATGCTGGCCGGCGCCGACCGGGTGGAAGGCACCCTGTTCGGCAACGGCGAGCGCACCGGCAACGTGGACGTCATCACGCTGGCGCTGAACCTGCTGACCCAGGGCGTCGATCCGGAGCTGCGCATCGACGACATCAACGAGATCGTCCGCGTCGCCGAATACTGCACGCAGTTGCCCGTCCATCCGCGCCACCCCTACGCCGGCGAGCTGGTCTTCACGGCATTCTCCGGCTCGCACCAGGACGCCATCAACAAGGGCCTGAAGGCGCTGGCCAAGTCCAATCACGGCACCTGGGAGGTTCCGTACCTGCCCATCGACCCGCAGGATCTGGGCCGCAGCTACGAGGCGGTGATCCGCATCAACAGCCAGTCGGGTAAGGGCGGCATCGCCTATGTGCTGGAGAAGGATTACGGCATCCAGATCCCGCGCCGCCTGCAGATCGAGTTCTCCAAGACGGTGCAGCGCATCGCCGACGAGACCGGCAAGGAGCTGGCCCCCACCGACATCCACAACGCCTTCAAGGCGGAGTATCTGGACATCGACGCCCCGCTGGCCCTGATCGAGCATTCGACCGAGCCGCGCGGCCCGAACTCCGGCGCCCGCGTGCTGAACGTGGTGGTGTCGCGCGACGGCGTGGTCAGCACGCTGAAGGGCTCGGGCAAGGGTCCGATCGACGCCTTCCTGGACGCGCTGCGCCAGGGGGCCGGCATCGACCTGCATGTGGTGGACTACCGCGAGCACGCCGTCGGCGAGGGCGAGGACGCCCAGGCCTGCGCCTATGTCGAGGTGAAGACCAACGACGAGCGCACGCTGTTCGGCGTCGGCATGGACGCGGACATCGTGACCGCCTCGCTGCGCGCCTTGGTCAGCGCCGCGAACCGCGCCGCGCGGTAAGGGGAGCTTGGGAAATGAGAAGGGGCGCCCGGCTGGGGCGCCCCTTTTTTGTTGGGATGGTGGAGAGTGGCCGAGACGGGCCCCCACCCTGACCCTCCCCCGCTGCGCAGGGGAGGGAAACTTGGCCCTCTCCCGCCCAGCGGGGGAGGGAGGGACCCACGCGCAAGCGTGGGAGGGTGGGGGCACCGCAACGGCACCCCCTCCCCATCACCCCTCGATGCGCGAGAAGTCCGCGACCGCGTTCAGCGTCGCCCGAATCTGGCTGAGCAGCCGCAGGCGGTTGGCGCGCAGGTCGGCCTGCTCGGCGTTCACCGTCACCTTGTCGAAGAAGGCGTCCACCGGGCCGCGCAGGCGGGCCAGCGCCGCCATGGTGCCGGTGAAGTCCTCCTTCGCCAGCAGCGGCCGGGCCGTCTCGCCGGCAGCGGACAGGGCGCCGTAGAGGTCCTTTTCCTCGGCGAGCGTCAGCAGGGCCGGATCGACCGGCTGGTCGTAGGCCTTGCCGTCCTTCTTCTCCTCGATGCGGACGATGTTGCTGGCGCGCTTGTAGGCGGCGAGCAGGTTCGCCCCCTCTTCCGACCCGACGAAGGTCTGGAGCGCCTTCACGCGGGCTAGCAGACGGACAAGGTCGTCCTCGCCGCCGAGCGCGAACACCGCGTCCACCAGATCGTGCCGCACGCCCTGGTCGCGCAGCGTGACCTTCAGGCGGTCGGCGAAGAAGGCCATCAAGTCGGTGGCGACGCCGTCGGCAGCGGCGAAACCGCCGACCGTGTAAGCGCTGTGCGCGGCCTTGAACAGCTGCGTCAGGTTCAGCCGCAGCCCGTTCTCCAGGATCAGCCGGATGATGCCCAGCGCCGCGCGGCGCAGCGCGTAGGGGTCCTTCGAGCCCGTGGGCTTCTCGTCGATGGCGAAGAAGCCGACCAGCGTGTCCAGCTTGTCGGCCAGCGCCACGGCGACCGACACCGGCGCCGTCGGGCAGGAATCCGACGGCCCAAGCGGCTTGTAATGCTCAGCGATGGCCTCGGCGACCGCCGGGTTCTCGCCCTCGCCCAGCGCGTAGTAACGGCCCATGATGCCCTGGACCTCGGGGAACTCGCCGACCACCTCGGTCACGAGGTCCGCCTTGGACAGCAGAGCGGCGCGGGTCGCGGCGTCAACGTCCGCGCCGATGGCGCGGGCGATCTCGGCGGCCAGGACCTGGACGCGCGTGACCTTCTCCGCCACCGTGCCGAGCTTGGCGTGGAAGGTGATGGCGCCCAGCTTGGACACGCGGTCTTCCAGCTTCGTCTTGCGGTCCTGGTCCCAGAAGAACTTGGCGTCGGACAGGCGGGCGCGCAGCACGCGCTCGTTGCCGGCGACGATGGCCTTGCCGCCGTCCGCCGTCACCGTGTTGGCGACCACGACGAAGCGCGGCGCCATCTTGCCGGCCTTGTCGAGCAGGGCGAAATACTTCTGGTGCGTGCGCATGGAGGTGATGAGGACCTCCGACGGCACGTCCATGAACTTTTCATCGATGGTGCCGACCAGCGCGACCGGCCATTCGACGAGGCCGGCGACCTCCTCCAGCAGCCCGTCGTCGGGGGAGAGGGTCAGCCCCTCCGTCGCAGCCAGCGCCTCGGCGTCGGCCTTGATCTTGGCCTTGCGCTCGGCGCGGTCGAGCACGACGTGGGCATCGCGCAGCTTGGCCTTGTAGTCGGCGAAGTCGGTGACCGTGAAGGCGTCCGGCGACAGGAAGCGGTGGCCGCGGGTGCTGTTGCCGAACACCAGCTTGCCCTGCGCGCCGCCCAGGTCGAACGAGCCCTCCAGCACCGCGCCGCCGAACAGCGCGATGATCGAGTGCAGCGGGCGCACCCAGCGCACCGTGCCGGTCCCCCAGCGCATCGACTTCGGCCAGGGGAAATCGCCCATGACCGCCGGGATGATCTCGGCCAGCACCTCCGCGGTGGCGCGCCCCTTCTTCTCCGCCACGGCGAAGTAGAAGACGCCCTTGCCGGTGTCGCGCTGCTCGCACTGGTCCAGGCTGGTCAGGCCGGCGGACTTCAGGAAGCCGGCGACCGCCTGCTCGGGCGAGCCGACGCGCGGCCCCTTCTTCTCCTCGCGGATGTCGGCGGTGCGCTCGGGCAGGCCGTCGATCACCAGCGCGAGGCGGCGGGGGGTGGAATGGGCCTCGGCCGACGCGAAGGACAGGCCGTTGGCTGCCAGCTTCTCGGTGACGAGGCGCTTGAGGTCGTCCGCCGCGCGCGCCTGCATGCGGGCCGGAATTTCCTCGGAGAAGAACTCGATCAGAAGTTCGGGCATGTTGACCGACATGTTACTTGGCCCCCCCGGCGGTCCACGCCTCGCAGCAGGCTTTCGCCAGCGCGCGCACGCGGCCGATGTAGGCGGCGCGCTCCACGACGCTGATGACGCCGCGCGCGTCCAGCAGGTTGAAGAGGTGCGACGCCTTGATGCACTGGTCGTAGGCCGGCAGCGCGACGCCCTTGGCAATCAGCGACTGGCACTCCGCCTCGGCGTCCTTGAAATGCTGGAGCAGCATGTCGGTGTTGGCGTGCTCGAAGTTGTGGGCCGAATATTCGACCTCGGCGCGCTTGAACACGTCGCCGTACTTCACGCCCTGCCCGTTGAAGTCCAGGTCGTAGACGTTCTCCACGCCCTGCACATACATGGCCAGACGCTCCAGCCCGTAGGTCAGCTCGACTGCGACCGGGTCGCACTCGATGCCGCCGACCTGCTGGAAGTAGGTGTACTGGGTGACCTCCATGCCGTCGCACCAGACCTCCCAGCCGAGGCCCCAGGCGCCCAGCGTCGGGCTTTCCCAGTCGTCCTCGACGAATCGGATGTCGTGCAGCGACGGATCGATGCCCAGCACCTTCAGGCTTTCCAGATACAGCTCCTGCGGGTTGGCCGGCGAGGGCTTCAGGATCACCTGATACTGGTAATAGTGCTGGAGCCGGTTCGGGTTCTCGCCATAGCGGCCATCCTTCGGGCGGCGCGAGGGCTGCACATAGGCCGCCTTCCACGGCTGCGGGCCAAGCGCGCGCAGCGTCGTCGCCGGGTGGAAGGTGCCCGCACCCACCTCCATGTCGTAGGGCTGGAGGATCACGCAGCCCTGCTCCGACCAGAACTGGTGGAGCTTGAGGATCAGGGCCTGAAAGGACAGGCCGCGGCTGTCTTGGGAAGACCCGCTCGGGGAGGCCATCGGCGGTCACTTATGATTGGTGTGGAAAAACGCGCCGCACGATACGCGGCGGAATCCCCGGAATCAAGCGCCCGCCTGGGTTTAAGGTTCAACGACCGTAGGGACAGACCGGCCGGCCGCAGGCCACGGCGGAGCGCGGGGCGACGTAGGCGCCGCATTCCGGGCATTTCTCCATGTCCTCCGCGGCCACTTGGGGCGAGCCGCCGCTGCTGGTGGAGGTGGGCTTTCCGGAGCCGCGACGCTCCCGCTCGCGCAGGCGGTCCCGACCGACCGCGCCGACGCGGTTGTACCAGCGCCAGCCGAACCACACGGCGCCGATCACCAGGATCAGGAACAGGATCTTGGACAGACTGAACATGGGAGGAGGATTAGGGGGTGCGGGGCCGCCCGGTCAAGAGCGGCCTTCACCCCAAACGCACCTCGAACGGCTGGCCCACCGAAAATGGATCGAACTTCGAAAGAAGCGCCCGTCCAGCGCAAAGAGTCCTTGTCGTCCGCAGCGGAAGCGGCACCTAATGGGTGAAAACCGCGCGCAGAGGAGACGCAACGTCATGAACGCCAGCGCCTATCCGGTCATCGTCCGCCCCCTGCCCCCGGAACAGGGTGTCGGCTATGTGGCCGAGGTGCCCGACCTGCCGGGCTGCACCGCGGGCGGCGCCACCCCCGCCGACGCCAGCACGGCGGCGCTCGACGCCATCGCCGCCTGGATCGAGAACGCCCGCCGCACCGGCGAACCGGTCCCGCCGCCGTCCGAACGCCTGCGCGAAGTCACCCAGTGAGAGTCCGGGATATTTTCAACGGGGCATAAGCCCTCGCATTTGGCCCCCACCCTAGCCCTCCCCCGCTATCGCAGGGGAGGGAACTCCGCCGCACGACCCTCAATCCCCTCCCCTGCGCAGCTCTCGCGCAAACCAAAGGTTTGCGCTGACGCGGCAGGCGGACCCTTGGTCCGCCGAGAGCGGGGGAGGGCCAGGGTGGGGGCTCATGGCGACCACAAGCGGAAAAATCAGAGGCCGTAGCGCGACCAGAGCGCGCGTTCCTCGACAGCGGACAGAGCCGCCGCCGGAAGGTCGGCCGCGAGACGGTCCAGCGAAGCCATGCCCACCGGCGCATCCACGCGGAAACCCATGCGGCGGAACCAGCGCCGGTCCTCCTGCACCACGCGCAGCCGGACCTTCTCGCCGAAGCGGCCGCGCAGCACGTTGCGCAGGTCGCCGATGCCGTCGATCAGCCCCAGCTCCAGCGCGCGCCGACCCGCCCAGAAGGCGCCGGAGAACAGCTCCTCCTCCGGCCCGGACAGGCGGGCGCCGCGGCGGTCGCGCACCATCGCCTTGAAGGCGTCGTGGATCTCCGCCTGGATCGCCTTCAGATGGGCCACCCCGTCCTCCCGCTCCGGCGAGAAGGGGTCGAGAATCACCTTCTTGTCGCCCGCGGTGTAGAGCCGCCGCTCGATGCCGTAACGCTCGATGAAGTCGTGCGCGCCGAAGCCGGCGGAGACCACACCGATGGAGCCCAGGATGCTGCTCTCGTCCGCCCAGATCTCGTCCGCCGCGCAGGCCAGCCAGTAGCCGCCGGAGGCCGCCGCGTCCTCGCAGAAGGCGAAGACCGGCACCTTCTTCTCGGTGGCGAGGTCGCGGATGCGCTTGGCGATCAGCGCCGACTGCACCGGCGACCCGCCCGGCGAGTTGACGACCAGCGCCACCGCCGCCTGACCCTTCGGCGCGAAGGCGCGTTCGATCAGCCCGGCCATGTTGGCCATGGTGAGACCCTGGCGGAAGGCTCCGGCCTGACCGATGACACCGGACAGACGGAGGACGGACACGATCGGCCCGGCGTCGCGCCAGGGGCCGAACGGGAGTTTGGCGAGCAGCTTCGTCATGTTCATCGCCGGTTGAAATGGTGGCGCTGACGCCGGATTGAAAGCGTTGGCTTAAGCGATCAACGGTTCCATGTCGCGCAGAATCCGCTGCGCCTGCCCGCCATAGGCGCCATCGGAGCCGTGCAGCACCAGTCCGGCGGTGAATCGCGCGGGCGAGCGCCCCCCCTTCTGCGCCGCCAGCAGGATGCGCCGCGCCTCCTCCCCCGCCTTCGGCCAGAGCGGGACGAGCGTCAGGGAGCCGAATCGGGCGCCGTGCAGGGCGGCCAGGATCTCGTCCACCCGGTCGGCGCGGTGGATCATGGTCAGCGTGCCGCGCGGCTTCAGCATGGCGGCGGCGAAGCGCACCCAGTCGGCCAAGCCCGCCTCTCCCTCCACGTTGGCGGCGGCCTTCCAGGGGTCGGGCGGCACGCTGGCCGCCCCGGCGCGCAGATAGGGCGGATTCATCATCACCCGGTCGATGGTTCCGGGAACCAGCTCCGGCGGCGGGGCCAGCAGGTCGCCCTCAAGGACGCCCACTCGGCTTTCCAGCCCGTTGAGGGCGGCGTTGCGCCGGGCGAAGTCCGCCGCCTCCGCCCGCTTCTCCAGCCCGACGACCACGACACCCGGCACACGGGCGGCGAGGCACAGCGCCGCCGCCCCGGTGCCGGTGCCGACGTCCAACACCCGCTCCCCCGCCCCGGCGGCGGTGAAGGCGGCGAGCAGAACGGGGTCGATGGCGGCGCGGTAGCCGGCCTGCGGCTGGTGCAGGCGGACGCGCCCGTCGAGAAGCGTGTCGAACGCTGCGTCGCTTTCCATCGTCACGCCCCCAGCTCCTCCCCGGCGTCGCGCAGCAGGCGACATGCGGCCGCATGATCCTCCTCGGCCACCATCAGGCGGCGGGGGATGGCGCCGATGGAGCCCTCCAGGATGCTGGTGTGGGTGTCCAGCACGATCCCCTCGATTCCCGCGTCGGCCAGCAGGGCGAGAAGCCAGCTCAGACGGACCGGATCGGTGGTGCGCAGAAGTTCCTTCATGAAATCCCGGCTGTTCTGTGCCCTTATTCGCCTTGCGGACTTGACCGAAGAGGCTATGCCGTTATGCTCCCTGCCGGAATTCGTCACGTCAATCATCATTGGAGTCGACCTTGGCGGTCGTGACCAACCTCGAGCCGAAACGGCGGAAGTCCACCCCGCTCGACGATCTGACCGCCCTGGTGGCCGATGACCTGAGCGCGGTGAACGAGATCATCGTCCAGCGGATGCATTCGTCCGTCGATATGATCCCGCAGCTTGCCGGCTATCTCATCGCCGCCGGCGGCAAGCGCCTGCGCCCCGTCCTCACCCTCGCCGCCGCCGAGCTGTGCGGCTACAAGGGCGAGGATCATAAGATGCTGGCCGCGGTGGTGGAGTTCATCCACACCGCCACCCTGCTGCACGACGACGTCGTGGACGAGAGCGACCTGCGCCGCGGGCTCGCCTCGGCCAACGCGGTGTTCGGCAACAAGGCCAGCGTGCTGGTCGGCGACTTCCTGTTCTCCCGCAGCTTCGAGCTGATGGTGGAGGTTGGGTCGCTCGACGTGCTGCGCATCCTGTCCAAGGCGTCCGCGGTGATCGCCGAGGGCGAGGTGCTGCAGCTGCGCACCACCAACGACACCGAGACCAGCGAGCAGGCCTATCTGGAGGTCATCAAGGCCAAGACGGCGGAGCTGTTCGCCGCCGCCTGCCGCGTCGGCGCCGTGGTGGCCGCCCGCCCGCAGGCGGAGGAGCTGGCGCTCTACGATTACGGTATGAACCTGGGCATCGCCTTCCAGCTCGTCGACGACGTGCTGGACTATTCGGCCTTCCAGGCGAAGCTGGGCAAGACGGTCGGCGACGACTTCCGCGAGGGCAAGATCACCCTGCCGGTCGTGCTGGCCTTCCGCCGCGGCAACGACGAGGAGCGGGCCTTCTGGCGCCGCACCATGGAGGAGCTGGACCAGCAGGAGGGCGACCTGGAACGCGCCCAGGAGCTGATGGCCAAGCACAACGCGCTGAAGGACACCGTGGAGCGCGCGCGCCACTACGGCTCCATCGCGCGCGACGCGCTGGGCCTGTTCCCGGACACGCCGGTGAAGGCCGCCCTGCTGGAGGTGCTGGACTTCGTGATCGAGCGCGATTTCTAAGCTCTGGGAACTTTTTCGCCGCCGGGGGTGATTTTCACGTTGCAGCCCCCGGATCGAGCGGCTATATACGCGGCCCACGGTGACGCCGGCCACGGCGCTACCGACGGACCGGAGAGTAGCTCAGCCTGGTAGAGCACTGCTTTCGGGAGGCAGGGGCCGGAGGTTCGAATCCTCTCTCTCCGACCAGCACGAAAAGGGCCGATGCGGCAACGCATCGGCCCTTTCGCTTTTTGCCCTTTCGCTTTTCCGGCCCGGCCAACCAGCCGTTGCGGCGGCCTCCGCACCGGCTTTCGCGACCCGGCAAAAAAACATTCCGCAAATGCCGCTTATTCCCATTGCAGCCCGCGGGCAATGGGTCTATACACCCGCTCCACGGCGACGCTGGCAACGGCGGCACCGACTGGACCGGAGAGTAGCTCAGCCTGGTAGAGCACTGCTTTCGGGAGGCAGGGGCCGGAGGTTCGAATCCTCTCTCTCCGACCAACACGAAAAGGGCCGATGCGGCAACGCATCGGCCCTTTCGCGTTTCCGCTCCGCCGCCGCGGCACAGGCCGCGCTCCCGCCTGTTGTCCCTGGTAAGCGACACAAGACGGGGAGCGGACCCATGGAACAGGCGATCGGACAGGAACCTCAGGCGGCGGGCGGCCCGGTGGGGACGGAGATCGACCCCAAGGCCGTGGTGGTGTCCCGCGCGGTGCGCGACCTGCTCCAGCCCCACGGCTTCCGTCCCCGCGACATCGGCAGCGGCGTGGGCGGCGGCATGGCCTGGAACCGGCGCGGCGGCGATGACACCCACGAGATGATCACCTGCAACGGGCGGTTGTCCGGCGACCCCGACCGGGCGGAATGGACCGCCGGGCGCTACGGCAACCGCGGCGGCTTCGTGGAGGTCACCGGCCTGACGCTGCGCGGCGCGCTGGACGCCGTGGCGGTCCTGCCCCGGCCGGTGCGGGTGGACGGCTCGCTGGCCGAGGGCATCTACCCGTCGCTGGAGGACGCCCTCGACGACATCGCGTGACGGGCTACTTCAGCGCCTCGTCGATCTCCACCTGATAGCCCTTGGCGAGGCGGTTGGTCTCGTTGGCCATGCCGACGACGGCCATCAGCTCGCCGAACTGGGCGTCGGTCATGCCGGCGCGGCGCGCCGCCGCCTCGTGCGAGCGAATGCAATAGTCGCAGCCGTTGGTCACGCTGACCGCGACGAAGATCATCTCCTTGACCAGCGGGTCCAGCGCGCCGGGGGCCATCACCTCCCTCAGGCTCTCCCAGGTGCGCTTCAACGTGGGCGGGTGATGGGCGGCCATCTTCCAGAAATTGTTGACGTCCGGCACGTTGCGGGCCGCCTTGATGTCGTCGTAGACGGCGCGCACCTCGGGTGCGGCGTCGGCGTGCTCGATGGGCTTCAGGGGCATGATGGTGCTCTCCGCGGCAAGTTGAACGGTCATGAGGACGTCCGGTGCTGCGGCATTGTCTCCGGTTCCGCCCTGCGGAGCCATGGGGAGGGCCATATCCCCATGGCGTCCTCCGCTGAAAGTCATAGGGCCGCCGGAAAGTTCAGGTTGCCCCGGCTGGCACGGACCGGCATAGCTTCTGGGCCACGGTGGCCCTCGCATGGCACCCCGCACCATCGCCACCCGTGATCGCGTTCCCCGCCTCCAACACCGCAGCCCATGCCTCTTCGTTACCTCTCCGCCCTGGCGACCGAATCAGCGAGAATGGTGCGCCTTCTGCGCATCCTGTTGGTGGCCTCCGTCCTGGTCCCCGCCCTGCTGTTCACCGCCATCGCCTGGCGCGACTTTCAAGAGGAGGAAGCGCAGGCGGAGCGCAACATCCGCAAGACCGTGCTGATTCTGCACGAGCACATGCAGAAGGTCTTCGATACGGTCGAGCAGGTCCTGGACCGGCTGGACGAGCGGACCACCGGCATGAGTTGGGACGAAATCGGCCGGTCCGACGACCTGCACGGCTATCTGAGGACGCTGGTCGAGGAACTTCCACAGATCGGCGTCGTCGGGCTGGTCGATCCCAACGGCACGCTGCGCAACGACAACCGCCTGTTCCCCGCCCCGTTGATCAACGTCGGCGACCGGGAGTATTTCCGCACCCAGGCGGCCGGCGACGCCGGCATCCTCGTCAGCGAGGCGATCACCGGGCGCGGGTCGGGCAAGCGGCAGTTCAACGTCACGCGCCGCCGCGCCGCCGCGGGCGGCCCGGAAGGGCCGTTCAACGGCGTGCTGCTGACCGCGGTGCTGACCGATTATCTGGCCGATTTCTATCAACTCGTCGTCGCCGGTCCGAAGGAGTCGATTTCCCTCGTCCGCGGCGACGGCTCGGTTCTGGTCCGCTTCCCCTCGATGGGCGACCGGCAGGCCCGTCATGCCTCGGACAGCTTCCTGCTCGGCGCCATGGCGGCCGGGAAGACCGAAGGCGTGTTCCGCACGCGGGGCCGCATGGACGGCATGCCGAGGCTCAACGGCTTCATGCAGGTCGCGCCCTACCCGATCTACGTGACCTATGGCATCCCGATCGCCGATATCCGGGCCGGATGGGCGCACAACGTCCTGACATACGCCGCCTTCACCGTGCCGGCGATGCTGGCTCTGGTCGGCATCACCCTGTTGGCGCTGCGCCGCGCGCGGAGCGAGATGCGGGCCGTCCGCCGCTGGACCGATGAGGCCCGCGCCCGCGAGTCCCTGGAGAACGCGCTGCGCCAGTCGCAGAAGCTGGAGGCGTTGGGCCAGTTGACCGGGGGTGTTGCCCACGACTTCAACAACCTGCTGACCGCCGCCCTGGCCAATCTGCATCTGATGGAACGGCATCTGCCGGCGGAGGGGGCGCGCTATCTGGACGGCACCCGCACCGCGCTGGAGCGCGCCCGGACGCTGACCGGGCAGTTGCTGGCCTTCTCGCGCCAGGAGGCGGTGGACCCCAAGGTGGTCGATCTGGGGGATGCCCTCCGCGCCATGGCCGATCTTCTGGAACGCTCCATCCGCGCCGACATCGCGCTGGACTGGGCGCTTCCCAGCGCCTCGCTGCGGGTGGAGGTGGACCCGGTCCAACTGGAGCTGGCGGTGCTGAACCTCGTGGTGAACGCCCGCGACGCGATGCCGGAGGGCGGGCGCATCCGCATCGCCGTCCGGCAGGAGGAAACGCCCGACGGCCCGCTGGCCGTTCTGGAGATCACCGACACCGGCGGCGGCATGCCCCCGGAGGTCGCCGCCCGCGCCTTCGAGCCCTTCTTCACCACCAAGCCGCACGGCAAGGGGACGGGTCTGGGCCTGTCGATGGTCTACGGCTTCGCCCGCCAGTCGGGCGGCAACGCGACCATTTCCAGCGCGCCGCGCCGCGGCACGGTCGTCCGCGTGACCCTGCCGGTGTCCGGCGGGGCGCCGGAGCCGGAAGCGGTGCCGGACGCGGCGGAGGCGGCGCCAAACGGCCCGGTCCGCCTGCTGGTGGTCGAGGACAACGCGCTGGTCCTGATGGCCACCGTGGAGGGGTTGACCCGGGAGGGCTTCGAGGTGGAGACCGCCGACCACGGCGCCGCCGCGCTGGAGATCCTGGAGCGGGACACGGCCTTCGACGTGATCGTGACCGACGTGGTGATGCCCTACGGCGTGTCGGGAATCGATCTGGCGCGGCGGGTCCAGGAGCGCTGGCCCGGCATCCGGGTCCTGCTGATTTCCGGCTACAGCCCGGAATCGCTGACCGGCCTGAAGGCCGACGCCTCCGTCCTGCCCAAGCCCTTCACCCCGGACCAGCTCGCCGCCCGTGTCCGCGCCCTTCTGCGCACCGCGAAGACCGCCTGACCGGGGCCGTGCGACCGGAAGGACGGGTCAGAGCAGGACGCTGATGAACATCGGCGCCCACAGCACCGCCGACCAGATCAGCCCCAGGAAGATGCCGTGGGTGAGGTCGGTGAAGGTCGGTTCCGACAGGCAGTGCATGCGCCAGAACGCTTCGCGGTCGTTCATGCCCTGACGCTGCCCCTGACGCTGCGGGGTGTGGTTCTGAGCGTCCTTCATGACCGTTTCCTTGCTGGGGCCAAATGGAAGGAACCAGCGAAGGGCGCCGCGGTTCCGCACCGCGACGGGAACAATGGTGGGACAGGATGGGGCATGCCGAAAAGGGAAAGGCCTCCCTGTCCTTTCGGACGGGAGGCCTTCCGGTCGGATGGGATGAGCCGCTTACTTGGTGCGGATCATCGGGGTGAGCTGGTCGCCCCAGTTGCCCGTCGCGTTGTGATAGCGGGCCGTGCGCATCAGCTCGACCGTCACGCCGGCTTCCACGGCCTTGACGACGGCGTCGTTCAGGCGGTGCAGGCTGTTGGCGAGGACGCGGATGGCGCTTTCCTGCTCGTCCGTGAGGTTCGAACGCTCGTCCGGCGGCGCATCCTGGAAACCCGACTGATTCGTCATGCGGCTATCCTTCCCTTGTTCTCCGGCCCGGGTCTTGCGGCCCCGGCTCTGCCCTGGTTCACCGGCGCCGTTGCGCCGGCATGGCCGGGTGCTGCGCTGCAAACCCGGCATTTACGTCTTAACACATCACGCGCCGGTAGCAAGGGCGCGGCAAGACAACCTCGTTCGAAAGAGTCATGCCTCCCGCGGCAGAGTGCCGCTGCCCAGGGATGCCGGACGGGGGAACGACCCCGCGGCACTGCAATCGCGCTGCGTTCGACGGACGGCATTTGATCGGGGCGCGCTCCCGGCCTAGCTTTGCCGTCCAAGGGCAGACGCCGACAAAAACGATCCGCAGCCGATACAACGAAGAAAGACAGGACCATGGCCGACACCGCGACCGATTCCCGCTCCGTCGCCTTTCTGGGGCTTGGCACGATGGGCTTTCCCATGGCCGGCCATCTGGCCGTCCGGGGCGGCCACCGGGTGACCGTCTTCAACCGCACCGCCGCCAAGGCCGACGCCTGGACCGCCCGCTTCGGCGGCGCTAGCACCGCCACCCCGGCCGAGGCCGCCCGCGACGCCGAGGTGGTCTTCCTCTGCGTCGGCGGTGACGACGACGTGCGGGCGGTGGCCGGCGAGGCGATGGGCGCCATGAAGCCCGGCACCATCGTCGCCGACCATTCCACCGTCTCCGCCACCGTCGCGCGCGAGATGGCCGAACTGGCCCGCGCGCGCGGCCTGTTCTTCCTCGACGCGCCGGTGTCCGGCGGGCAGGCCGGAGCGGAGAACGGGGTGCTGACGGTGATGGTGGGCGGCGACGGCGACGCTTTCACCCGTGCCCAGCCGCTGATGGCCTGCTACGGCCGCTCCGTCACCCACATGGGGCCGGCGGGCGCCGGTCAGCTGACCAAGATGGTCAACCAGATCTGCATCGCCGGCCTGCTCCAGGGGCTGGCCGAGGGCATGGCCTTCGCGCAGAAGGCCGGGCTGGACGGCCACAAGGTCGTGGACGTGATCGGAAAGGGGGCGGCCCAGTCCTGGCAGATGGACAACCGCGCCAAGACGATGCTGGACGGCAAATTCGACTTCGGTTTCGCCGTGGACTGGATGCGCAAGGATCTGGGCATCGTGCTGGGCGAGGCCCGCAACAACGGCGCCAGCCTGCCCGTCACCGCCCTGGTCGACCAGTTCTACGCCGAGGTTCAGGCGATGGGCGGCAACCGGCTGGACACCTCCAGCCTGATGACGCGCATGACGCGCTGACCGGAGAGGGGATGGGGAGCGCCGCGGCGCTCCCCTTTTGCCTCAGATGCGGACGACCTTGCCGGGGTTCATCCGGTTCTCCGGATCGAAGGCACGCTTCAGCTCGCCCATCACGGCAAAGGCGTCGCCGGCCTCCTTCTCCAGGAACTCCATCTTGCCGTAGCCGATGCCGTGCTCGCCCGTGCAGGTGCCGCCCATGGCCAGCGCCCGGTCCACCATCCGGTCGTTCAGGCGCTTGGCCTCGGCCAGTTCCTCCGGCTTGTCGGGGTCGATGACGTAGACGAGGTGGAAGTTGCCGTCGCCGACATGGCCGACCAGCGGGGCCAGCATCGAGGATTCGGCGATGTCCTTCTTCGTCTCCAGGATGCAGTCGGCCAGCCGCGAGATCGGCACGCAGACGTCGGTCGGCCAGCCCTTGGAGCCGGGGCGCAGCGCCAGCGCCGCATAATAGCCGTCGTGGCGGGCCTGCCAGAGCTTGGAGCGGTCCTCCGGACGGGTCGCCCAGGTGAATTCGCTGCCGCCATACTCCGCGGCGATGGCCGAGACCATCTCCGCCTGCTCCTTCACCCCGGCGGCGGTGCCGTGGAACTCGAAGAACAGGGTCGGTGCGACCTTGTAGTCCAGCTTGGAATACTTGTTCACCGCGTCCATCTGGACCTCGTCCAACAGCTCGATGCGGGCGACGGGGATGCCGGACTGGATGGTCTGGATCACCGTGTCCACGGCGCCGCGGATGTCGTTGAACGGGCACACCGCCGACGAGATCGCCTCCGGGATGCCGTAGAGGCGCAGCGTCACCTCGGTGATGATGCCGAGCGTGCCTTCCGCCCCGACGAACAGGCGGGTCAGGTCATAGCCGGCGGCTGACTTGCGGGCCCGCCCGCCGGTCTTGATGATCCGGCCGTCGGCCAGCACCACGGTCAGCCCCAGCACATTCTCGCGCATGGTGCCGTAGCGCACGGCGTTGGTGCCGCTGGCGCGGGTGGAGGCCATGCCGCCCAGCGAGGCGTCGGCGCCGGGGTCGATGGGGAAGAACAGGCCGGTGTCGCGCAGATGCTCGTTGAGCTGCTTGCGGGTCACGCCGGCCTGGACGGTGACGTCGAGGTCCTCCGGGCTGACGCGCAGGACCTCCTTCATGTTCGACACGTCGATGCAGATGCCGCCGGCCAGCGCGGCAACGCCGCCCTCCAGCGAGGTGCCGGTGCCGAAGGGAATGATCGGGAGATCATGCTTCGCGCAGAGTTTGACGATGGCGCTGACCTCCTCGGTGGAGGTGGCGAAGGCGACGCCGTCGGGCGGGAAGTTGGGGTGGTAGGACTCGTCCTTGCCGTGATGCTCGCGCACCGCCGCGGCGGTGGTGAAGCGGTCCCCAAGCAGGGCCTTGAACTCGGCCTTCATCTCGTCGGTGAAGGCGACGCGAGGCTGGGCGGCAGGTACGGCGGTCATGGACGAATCTCCCCGGGGGTCCTTTTGGCACGAAGCCGTGCGGTGGTAGGACCGGAGAAGCTAAGCCCCGCCGCCCGCGCAGACAAGCGACTCGCGCGCATGGGTGGGGGGCTTGCCTTGTATCGCCCTCGCCCCTCTGGGGAGAGGGAGGGGACCCGCGCCGCAGGCGTGGGGGAGGATGAGGGGGTTGAGCTTTTGCCGGATGTCCGACACGCGCACCCCCCTCACCCTAACCCTCTCCCCGGAGGGGAGAGGGGAGAGGGGATTGCTCCTCACGCCTCCTCGTAGCCGCCACCGCCCGGGGTCTCGACGACCAGCACGTCGCCCTCCCCCATGGCGGTCTTGTCCTGGGGGCCAAGTTCCTCCACCGAGCCGTCGGTGCGCTGGACCCAGGTGCGCCCGATCTGGCCGGGGGCGCCGCCCTTCAGGCCGAAGGGCGGAACCCGGCGGTGGTTGGACAGGATGGCGGCGGTCATCGGCTCCAGGAACTTCAGGCGCCGCACCACCCCGTCGCCGCCGCGCCAGCGCCCCGCCCCGCCCGATTCGCGGCGGATGCGGAAGCTGTCCAGCAGCACGGGGAAGCGCCACTCCAGCACCTCCGGGTCGGTCAGGCGCGAGTTGGTCATGTGGGTGTGCACCGCGTCCGTCCCGTCGAATCCGGGGCCGGCGCCGGAGCCGCCGCAGACCGTCTCGTAATACTGGTAGCGCTCGTTGCCGAAGGTCGTGTTGTTCATCGTCCCCTGGGCCGACGCCATCACGCCGAGCGCGCCATACAGCGCGTCGGTGACGCACTGGCTGGTCTCCACATTGCCGGCCACCACCGCGGCGGGGTAGCTGGGGGACAGCATGGTGCCCGGCGGGATGACGATCTCGATCGGCTTCAGGCAGCCCTCGTTCATCGGGATCTCGTCGTCCACCAGCGTGCGGAAGACGTAGAGCACCGCCGCCCGGCACACCGCCGTCGGGGCGTTGAAGTTGCTGGTGAGCTGCGGGCTGGTGCCGGTGAAGTCCACCCGCGCCGACCGCTCGTCCTTGTCGATGGTGATGCGGACTTTGATGACCGCGCCGTTGTCCAGCTCCTGCACAAACTCGCCGTCGGTCAGGACGTCGATGACGCGGCGGACCTGCTCCTCGGCGTTGTCCTGGACCAGCTTCATGTAGGCGTTGACCGTCTCCAGCCCGAACTGGGCGACGATGCGGCGCAGCTCCCGCGCGCCCTGCTCGTTGGCGGCGATCTGGGCCTTCAGGTCGCCCAGGTTCTGCGCCACGTTGCGCGCCGGCTGCGGTCCGGCGGTGAAGAGGGCGACGACCTCCTCCTCCATGAAACGGCCGCGCTCGACCAGTTGGATGTTGTCGAGAAGGACGCCCTCCTGGTCGATGGTCGTGCTGTCCGGCGGCATCGAGCCGGGGGTGATCCCGCCGACATCGGCGTGGTGCCCGCGCGAGGCGACGTAGAACAGAACGCGCTCGCCAGCCTCGTCGAAGACCGGGGTGATGACGGTGATGTCGGGCAGATGCGTGCCCCCGTGATAGGGGTCGTTCAGCATGTAGACGTCGCCGGGATTCATCGCCCCGTGGCGCCGCTCGACGATGGCGCGCACGCTCTCGCCCATCGAGCCGAGATGCACCGGCATGTGCGGGGCGTTGGCGATCAGGCCGCCGTCCGCATCGAACAGGGCGCAGGAGAAGTCCAGACGCTCCTTGATGTTCACGGAATAGGCGGTCTTCTCCAGCGTGAAGCCCATCTGCTCGGCGATGGACATGAACAGGTTGTTGAAGACCTCCAGCATCACCGGGTCGGCCTTGGTGCCGATGGCGAGGCGCTGCGGCAACTCCTCGAAGCGGGTCAGCACGAGGTGGTTCTTGCGCGTCACCTCGGCGATCCAGCCGGGCTCGACCACCGTGGTGGCGATCTTCTCCTTGATGACGGCCGGACCGGTCACACGGTTGCCGGGCTGGAGCTGGTCGCGGTCGTAGACCGGCGCCTCGCGGTCGGCGCCGCCGGTGTGCAGGGTGACGGTGGCGAGGCGGCGCGGCAGGGCGCCGGTGACGCTCGGCAGATCCTCGTCGTCGGCGCTCTCGGTGCGGCCCACCGCCTCCACCGACACGGCCTCGACCACCAGGGCCTTGCCCTCCATCATGAAGCCATAGCGCTGGCGGTGCGCCGCCTCGAAGGCAGCGGCCATGGCGTCGAGCGGCCCGAAATCGACGACCAGCGGGCTGTCGGAGCCCTCCACCTTGATGTGCGCCTTGCGCAGGACGGCCAGCCGGTCCTCCGGCACGCCCTGGCGGGCCAGCTCCATCCGCCCCTCAGCCTCCAGCGCGGCGAGCGTGGCGGTCAGCTCGTCCACCAGGGCATCGTCGAGGCGGGCCTCCACCGCGCGCTCGCGGATCGCCACCGTGTCGGCGAGGCCGATGCCGTAGGCGGACAACACGCCGGCGTGCGGGTGCAGGAAGACCTTGCGCATGCCCAGCGCGTCGGCGACCAGACAGACATGCTGCCCCGCCGCCCCGCCGAAGCCGTTCAGCGTGTATTGGGTGACGTCGTAGCCGCGCTGGACCGAGATCTTCTTGATGGCGTTCGCCATGTTGTCCACGGCGATCTTCAGGAAGCCCTCGGCCACCTGATGCGGGGTCATCTCGGTGCCCAGCGCCTCATTCACCTCCTCGGCCAGATCGGCGAACTTCTCGCGCACGATGGCGGCGTCGAGCGGCTGATCGGCGTCCGGCCCGAAGACGTGGGGGAAGAAGTCGGGATGCAGCTTGCCGACCATCACGTTGCAGTCGGTCACGGTCAGCGGCCCGCCGCGGCGGTAGCAGGCCGGGCCGGGGTTGGCCCCGGCGCTCTCCGGCCCGACGCGGAAGCGCGCCCCGTCGAAGAAGCAGACCGAGCCGCCGCCCGCCGCCACGGTGTGGATGTGCATCATCGGGGCGCGCATCCGCACCCCGGCCACCACCGTGTCGAAGGCGCGCTCATACTCCCCGGCGTAGTGCGACACGTCGGTGGAGGTGCCGCCCATGTCGAAGCCGATGACCCGGTCGAAGCCGGCCATGCGCGCGGTGCGCACCGCCCCGACGATGCCGCCCGCCGGGCCGGAGAGGATGGCGTCCTTGCCCTGGAACCAGCGCGCGTCGGTGAGCCCGCCGTTCGACTGCATGAACATCAGCCGCACGCCGGAGAGGTCCCCGGCCACCTGCTCGACATAGCGGCGCAGGATCGGCGACAGATAGGCGTCGACCACCGTGGTGTCGCCGCGCCCGACGATTTTCATCAACGGGCTGACCTGATGGCTGACCGACACCTGGGTGAAGCCGATGGAGCGGGCCAGCGCCGCCACCTGCTTCTCATGGTCAGGGAAGCGGTAACCGTGCATCAGCACCACCGCGGCGGCGCGGAAGCCGTCCTGGTAGGCCTGCTCCAGCTGGACCCGCACGGCACGCAGGTCCACGGCCTTCAGCACCGTGCCGTCGGCCTTGATCCGCTCCGGCACCTCGGCCACCCGCTCGTAGAGCAGTTCGGGCAGGACGATGTGGCGGGCGAAGATCTTCGGGCGGGCCTGATAGCCGATGCGGAGCTGGTCGCCCAGCCCCTCGGTGATGAGCAGCAGCGTACGCTCGCCTTTGCGCTCCAGAAGCGCGTTGGTGGCGACGGTGGTGCCCATCTTCACCGCCTCGACCGCCTCCGCCGGGATCGGCTGGCCGGAGGCGAGGCCCAGCAGGTCGCGGATGCCCTGGATGGCGGCGTCGCGGTAGCGTTCCGGATTCTCCGACAGCAGCTTGTGCGTGACCACCGACCCGTCCGGGCGTTTGGCCACGATGTCGGTGAAGGTGCCGCCGCGGTCGATCCAGAACTGCCACCGGCCCTGCGCTTGGGACGCCATACCCAACTCCCTGATGTCTTGTCTCGACGCCTGATGTCTCGACGGGGGAGTGTGACGATACGCCGCCGCGGGTCAAGACGGGGTGCACGAAAGGGTGGGATGCGCGCCTCTTCCCCGCCCGTCCGGTCAGGCCGCCTTGAGCAACGCGGGCAACCCGTCCAGCACGGCGTTCACGGCCCCCGCCCCGTCCTCGAACGCCTCCAGCACCAGCGAGACCTGGGAGGGCCGCGGCAGGTCGAAGGTGATGGCGAACTCCCCGCCGTCGCGCTCCATCGTTCCGCCGAAGCGGCGCGACAGGGCGCGCATGCGGGTGTTGTCGGACAGGCACATCAGGTGGACCTGCCTGATGCCCCGGTTGGCGGCGATGGACAGCGAGCGGCGAACCAGGGTGGAGCCGGCACCCCGCCCCTGGAACCCCTTCTCGACGCTGATCGCCAGCTCCGCAGCACCCGGCCACAACAGCCGGTCGAAGCACAGCTCCACCGCGCCGCGCAGCTCGCCGCGGTCGAACAGGCCGAGCAGCGTGGTCCGCGTCCAGTCGAGCGACTCGCAATGTTTGACGATGACCTCGTCGGAAACGGTGCCGGTGAAGCGGGCGTAGCGGTCCGCCTTGTCCAGCCGCAGCAGATGCGCGCGGTACTTACCGCGCTCGGTGGGGAGAAGCTTGCGGATGGCGGACATGGGAGGGCTCGTGGCGCTGGTGATTTGGGACATCGCACCGCTTCGCGTCGTCCGCTTCCCCATCGGCGGCCTGGACCGGCCGCCCTCCTTTGTTGCGGCGCAACATGGAGAAGACGGGAACCAAGGGCAAGGCCCCTGGCGACGACGGCACGACTCTGTTGCAGTGCAGCAACACCCCGCCTCGCCGGAAAATCCCATACCTCCAACGGATGAAAAGGGCGCGGCGCACGAAGATTTTGGGAAACAACGAAAAAGTATGGGCCGGTTGGCGCGGTGCCGGACTGCCGGTATGCTGCTCCAGCGGTCGAAAGGCGGATAAAAATGAGCATCTGGGGCAGCGTCCTGGGCGGGGCGGCCGGTTTCACCATCGGCGGGCCGATCGGGGGCCTGATCGGTCTGGCCGCCGGCTACGCGGTGGGGCGCGGCATCCGCGGCCTGTGCGGCCCGGCGGATGGGACCAAGTCCATCGCCTTCACCATCGGTGTGATCGCCCTGTCGGCGAAGATGGCCCGCGCCGACGGCGTGGTGAAGCGGGTTGAGGTGGATACCTTCAAGCGCCTGTTCCGCGTCCCGCCGGAGGAGCTGGACACGGTGGGCCACGTCTTCGACCTGGCCCGCAAGGACACCCACGGCTTCGAGGAATACGCCCAGCAGATCGCCGGCCTGTTCGAGGACCGCCGCGCCGTGCTGGAGGAGCTGCTCGACAGCCTGCTGGCCATCGCCGAGGCCGACGATGAACTGCACGAGACGGAAGTCGAGTATCTGCGCACCGTCGCCCACATCTTCGGCTTCACCGACGAGGAATTCGAGCGCATCGTCGCCGGCCACCACATCGCCGGCACGCCGAACGAGACCGACCCCTACGGCGTGCTCGGCGTCTCCCGCCGGGCCAGCGACGAGGCGATCAAGGCCGCCCACCGGCGCCTGGTGCGCGAGCATCACCCGGACGTGCTGATCGCCCAGGGCATGCCGCAGGAGTTCGTGGATCTGGCGACGCAGAAGGTCGCCGCCATCAACGCCGCCTTCGACCGGATCGAGAAGGAGCGCGCGCGCGGCTAGAGCCAGGCGTCGCGCCTTCCTTCCCGGCCGACGCATCCCCGCCCCGGCGCAATCGGGTGTCGCGAGCCTGCGGACCGCACGCTATATAAGCACACCTCCGCACACCGTATCGTTGGGTCATGGCTCCTCCCGCTCCGATCACCGCGCTCCAGGGCGTGTCCGTCACCTTTGGTGGCCGTCCGCTGTTCGAAACCATCGACCTGTCCATCGGGCGGGGCGACAAGGCCTGTCTGGTCGGGCGGAACGGGTCCGGCAAATCGACGCTGATGAAGGTGCTGGCCGGCATGATCCAGCCGGACGGCGGCACCGTCTTCACCCAGCCCGGCGCCCGCATCGCCTATCTGCCGCAGGAGCCCGACTTCACCGGCTGCGCCACCGTCCACGACTACGTCGCCGCCGGCCTGCCCGCCGACGAGCGGGACGAGGCGCACCGGGTGGACGCCGTGCTGGACCGGCTCCAGGTGCCCGGCCATCTCGACCCCAACACGCTGTCGGGCGGCGAGGCGCGGCGCACGGCGCTGGCCCGCACGCTGGTCGGCGCCCCCGACGTGATGCTGCTCGACGAACCGACCAACCACCTCGACCTCCCCACGATCGAGTGGCTGGAGGAGGAGCTGCTGGCCTACCGCGGCGGGCTGCTGCTGATCTCGCACGACCGCAGCTTCCTGAACCGGCTGGCCAAGCGCACGCTGTGGCTGGACCGCGGCACGGTGCGCGCCACCGACCGCGGCTTCGCCGAGTTCGAGACCTGGCAGGCCGAGGTCTTCGAATCGGAGGAGATCGCCGCCCAGAAGCTCGACCGCAAGATCGAAGGCGAGATGAAGTGGCTGCGCGAGGGCATCTCGGCCCGGCGCACCCGCAACATGGGCCGCGTGCGCGCCCTGCTCCAGCTCCGCACCGACCGCGCCGAGCGCATCAAGGGCGGCCAGCAGGCCAAGCTCGCCGTCGCCGAGGCCGATCGCGGCGGCCGGCTGGTCATCGAGGCCGAGCACATCTCGAAGGGCTTCGACACGGCGGACGGCCGCAAGACCATCGTCAACGATTTCTCCACCCGCATCCTGCGGGGCGACCGGGTGGGGCTGATCGGACCGAACGGTGCCGGCAAGACCACGCTGCTGAAGATGCTGACCGGCCAGATGGAGCCCGACAGCGGGACAATCCGGCTGGGCACAAACATGGAAACCGCCTATTTCGACCAGCGGCGCGACGGGCTGGACCCCGAGGACACCATCCGCAAGGTGCTGTGCCCCTTCGGCGGCGACAGCGTGATGGTCAACGGCCAGCCGCGCCACGTCGCCGGCTACATGCGCGACTTCCTGTTCGACACGCGCCAGCTCGACAGCCCGGTCAAGGCGCTGTCCGGCGGCGAGCGCAACCGGCTGCTGCTCGCCCGCCTGTTCGCGCGGCCCAGCAACATGATGATCCTCGACGAGCCGACCAACGACCTCGACATGGACACGCTGGACCTGCTGGAGGACGTGCTCGGCGACTATCAGGGCACGCTGCTGCTGGTCAGCCACGACCGCGACTTCCTCGACCGGCTGGTCACCAGCACCATCGCGGTGGAGGGGGACGGCGTGATCGCCGAATATCCCGGCGGCTACTCCGACTATCTGGTGCAGCGCCCGCCGCCCAAGGAGAAGGCCGCCGCCCCGACCAAGGCGAAGCCCGCCGCCGCCCCGGCGGCGGCCAAGCCGAAGGGCAAGCTCAGCTACAAGGACCAGCGGGAGCTGGACGACCTGCCCGCCCGCATGGACAAGCTGACCGCCGAGGTGGCGAAGCTCGAATCGGCGCTGGCCGACCCCGACCTGTTCGCCCGCGACGCCGCCAAGTTCCAGAAGACGTCCGATCAGTTGCAGGCGAAACAAAACGAGCTGGCCGCCGCCGAGGAGCGCTGGCTGGAGCTGGAGGCCCTGCGCGAGGAGCTGGAAGGCGGCCGCGGATGAGTCTGCGCGACTCGCTGCTGGCGCTCCTGGTCATGGCGACCTGGGGCCTGAACTTCGTCGTCGCCAAATGGGGTCTGGCAGAATTCCCGCCGCTGTTCATCATGGCGCTGCGCTTCATCGCGGTGGCGGCGCTGATCCTGCCCTTCAAGCGGATTCCCTGGAGCGCGATGCGGCCCATCGCGATCCTGTCGGTGACGCTGGGGACCGTGCATTTCCCGCTGATGTTCACCGGGCTGAACGGCATCGATGCGGCCACCGCCTCGCTGGCCGCGCAGGCGCAGGTGCCCTTCTCCTCCCTGCTGGCCGCGCTGGTCTTCAAGGACAAGCTGGGCTGGCGCCGCGCCGCCGGGATGGCCGCCGCCTTCGCCGGCGTCATGGTCATCGCGGGCGAGCCGCGACTGTCCGGATCGTTGCTGTCGCTGTTCATGATCCTCGGCGCCAGCTTCGCCTTCGCCGTCGCAAGCATCCAGATGAAGCTGATCGTCGGGGTGGACGGCTTCGCGCTGAACGGCTGGATGGCGCTGTTCGCGGCCCCGCAGTTGCTTTTGCTCTCCCTCCTGTTCGAGGAAGGACAGATGGCCGCGCTCACCGACGCCACCCTGTGGGGCTGGGGCGCCATCGCCTACATGGCGGTGGGCGTGACCATCGGGGCCTATGGGATGTGGTACCCGCTGCTGCGCAAATACTCGGTCAACCAGACCATGCCCTTCCTGCTGACCGTGCCGGTCTTCGGCGTTCTGGCGGGCGTTCTGCTGATGGACGATCCCTTCACGCTCCGTCTGGTCCTGGGCGGGCTGTTGACCGTGGGCGGCATGGCCGTCATCGTGAAGCGGCGCCCCACGGCGCTGGCGGAGAAGGTGACGAATCCGACCTGAGGACACCATGACGCTTACGGGCCTCGGATGCATCGACCGCCCCTCCCCCAACCACGGGCCGCGGCCCGAGGGGGTGGGGGTGGAGTTGCTGATTCTCCATTACACGGGGATGCCCACCGCCGAGTCGGCGCTGAGCCGGCTGTGCGATCCCGCCGCCCAGGTCAGCGCCCACTACACGGTGGAAGAGGACGGCACCGTTTACGCCCATGTGCCGGAGGACCGGCGCGCCTGGCACGCCGGCCTGTCCTCCTGGCGGGGGCGGGCCGACGTCAACAGCCGATCCATCGGAATCGAGATCGTCAATCCGGGGCACGAGTTCGGCTACCGCCCCTTCCCCGCCGTCCAGATGGCCGCGGTGGCCGATCTCTGCCTGGACATCATGGGCCGTCATGGAATCGCGCCCGCCGATGTGCTCGGCCACAGCGACATCGCCCCGGCCCGCAAGGAGGACCCCGGCGAGTTGTTCGACTGGCCGGGGCTGGCGGCGCGCGGAATCGGGCTGTGGCCCCAGCCCACCGCGGCGGACGACTCGCCGATCAACTTGGCGGATTCCGCGGAGGATGTGGCGGCGCTTCTGGGACGCTATGGGTACGACACCGCCGAATCGCGGGTCCTGATGTCCTTCCAGCGCCATTTCCACCCCGAACGCCTGACCGGGGAGCCCGACCCGGAGACGCTGCGCCGCCTGCGCGCGCTGCTGCGGATGACCGGGCGCTGAGAATCCGAATCGCCCCCGAACACCGTTGCGAATCGAAGTTGCGAATCGAACGCCGACCCTATACACAGTGCCGCGCCAGATGGCCGGATGGCCGCCTTCGACCTTTTGGATCGGGGGAGGAAAGTCCGGGCTCCACGGAAACACGGTGCCGGCTAACGGCCGGCGGGGGCGACCCTAGGGAAAGTGCCACAGAGAGCAAACCGCCACCGGCCTCGTGCCGGCGGTAAGGGTGAAAGGGTGCGGTAAGAGCGCACCGCGCGCCTGGCAACAGGGGCGGCACGGTAAACCCCACCGGGAGCAAGACCGAATAGGGGCGGCACGGCCCGCCATCTCCCCTGATCCTTGATCGGTTGGGATGGTCTGGGGCCAAGCGCGTTTCCGCGCCGCCGCCCGGGTTGGTTGCGTGAGGCGCCGGGCAACCGGCGTCCCAGATGAATGGCCATCCATCAGGGTAACCTGAGGACAAAACCCGGCTTACAGGCCATCTGGCGTTTATCCCCACCACCTCCGGAACACCGGACCACCCCTTTTCCGCAGCGCGGGACTGGGATGGCGCCCCCTTGTCCACAGATGTCCCCAGCTTCATCCACAGGCGGTGGATAACTGTGGGGCAAATTCCCATGCCGTCCCATGCCACGCCTCGGTAGGTTACCCCAGCAGGCTATACCATTCGTAGGGTGCGATTCGCCTTTATGGAAAGCCACATGATGGGAACCATTCGCGGGACTCACGGAACATCCTGCGAACTCTGTGAGGCAATGCCGCGTAATCGCTCATTAGCGCGCTGATACGTTGCCGATTCTCGCCGATTCGGCTCACCTATTTGCACGCTGGCAACACATCGGCCCAAAAGTCTTGACAGCACCATATGAATACTGGAGGGGGCGTTGACGCCCAAACTGTCCCATGCTATCCCATGAAAGCCCAGTTCGGAGGGGGAACTACCCAACCAAGGTAGCCAAACCGGGCGCGTTCAGCGGCAAGAGCGGATAGGGCTTCGCGGCGGCGAGGACCGGCAACGGGATAAGGGGGGCGTTCGTCAGGCCGATGGCCATTTTCCTGTCCACATACGTCAACAAAGTTGACAGGAAAGGCCGCTGCTCCATCCCGGCGCAGTTCCGGCAGTCGCTTGCCAAGACGTCGGCTCCCGGCACTGTCTATCTCTGGCCTTCGCTGAATCATCAGGCGCTGGAAGGCGCCGATCAGGATTATCTCGACGTGCTCTCCGAAAGCCTGGAATCCCCCGATCTGGATTCGGACGAGCGCGACATGATCGAGACCTTCATCTTCGGCAAGCTGATCCCCGTCTCGCTGGACACCGAAGGCCGAATCGTCCTGCCCAAGGAACTCGCCGAATTCGCTGGAATCGACGAGGAAGCCGCCTTCATCGGCCGCCGCAAGACCTTCCAGATCTGGGAGCCCGGCGCCCTGAAGGCCCATGAACAGACGCTGCGCGACCAGGTCGTGCGCAAGGACATTTCGCTGAGCCAGATCGTCGCCAAGGCGTCCCGCGCCGCCGCCGGCCGGGGAGGGGAGGGCGCATGATCGTGAAGCCCCCCGGCCCCGCTCCCACCTCCGCCGCCGTCCCGGCCTCTCCCCACATCTCCGTCCTGCTGAACGAGGTCGTGGACGCGCTCTCCCCGCGCGACGGCGGCGTCTATGTGGACGGCACCTTCGGCGCTGGCGGCTATGCCCGCGCGATTCTCGACCGCGCCGACTGCCGCGTCTGGGGAATCGACCGCGATCCCGAAGCCATCGAACGCGGCCGTAAGCTCGCCCTCGCCTATCCGGGCCGGCTGGCGATCGTCGAAGGCCGATTCGGCGACATGGACCGGCTGCTCGCCGAGCACGGCGTCGAAGCGGTGGACGGCGTGGCGCTGGACATCGGCGTCTCCTCGCCGCAGATCGACGAGCCGGAGCGCGGCTTCTCCTTCCGATTCGACGGCCCGCTCGACATGCGGATGGGACGCGATGGGCCGACCGCCGCCGATGTGGTGAATACCGCCACCGAAGCCGAGCTGGCCGACATCGTCTTCCATTACGGCGAGGAGCGCATGGCCCGCCGCGTGGCCCGCGCCATCGTCGCCGCGCGTCTGGACACCCCGTTCGCGCGCACCAAGCAGCTGGCCGACGTGGTACGGTCGGTGGTGCCGAAGGGGAAGGGCGACGCCATCGATCCGGCGACCCGCACCTTCCAGGCGCTGCGCATCCATGTGAACGACGAGTTGGGCGAGCTGCGCCGCGGCCTCGCCGCAGCCGAATCGCTGCTGAAGCCCGGCGGCCGTCTCGCTGTCGTCTCCTTCCATTCGCTGGAGGACCGGGAAGTGAAGACGTTCCTGAAGGAACGCTCCTCGCCCCCGCCCTCCCCCTCCCGACACGCGCCGAGCCTTGCGGCGGACGCGCGTTCCCCATCCTTCCGGCTCCTGTCGCGCAAGCCCATCGTGCCGACGGACCAGGAAGCCCACAGCAACCCACGCGCGCGCTCTGCCCGGCTGCGCGCGGCTGAACGCACGGCGGCGCCGGCCTATCCGGCGCCCGGCAAGGAGGCGGCATGAAATACAAATCCGCACTTTTCTGGGGTGGCCTGATCGCCGCCGCCGGCTTCGTCCTGTTCGAGACCAGCTACGAGGTTCAGGAGCTGGAGGAAAAGCTGGGCTCGCTCAACCGCAAGATCATGGTGGAGCAGGAGGCCATTCAGGTCCTGAAGGCCGAATGGAGTTTCCTCAACGACCCGACCCGTCTCGAGACCCTGTCGCGCGAGCATCTGGCGCTGCAGCCGACCGAGGCGCGCCAGTTCGTGGCGATGAACATCGTCCCGATGCGCCCCTCCCCCACCGTCGCGCCGGAAGAGGCTCCGCTGCCGCCGATGGTCCGCAACCAGACGCCGGGCAAGGCGCCGAACGTGGCAACGGCCTCCACCGGGGACAGCGTCGTGGGCGGCGGCGCCATCGTTCAGGGCGGCATTCAGGGCGGCGTGATCATTCCGGCCTCGGCCTCGCCGATCAAGCCGGCCCCGATCAAGCCCTCGGCCATCGTGCCCGCCTCGGCCAAAGTGCCGCCCCTGCCCTCCGCCGCCAAATCGGCCCCGGCGCCCGTGGTGACGACCAAGCCGACGGAGGTCGCCACCAAGCCGCCGGTCACCTCCCGGACGCTGGCGCCGCCGCCCGTGGCCCGTCCGCAGCCGCAGCAGGCCGGCTTCCAGGCCGCCCCGCCGCCGGCCGCGCCGGCCCAGCATGACAGCATCGGTCTTCTCGTCGCCCGTCTCGGAGCCAACCGATGAACGTTCCGCCGCCCGGCGTCGATCCCGCGCACGGCGCCTACAGCGTTCCGCCCCCGGCCTCCAAGCCGCGGACGTCGCTGTCGGTCGCGCTGGAGCAGAGCCGGAACCGGTTGATGGTGACCGCGGCCATGGTCGCCGTGGTCTTCTCCGCCATCGGCGTGAAGCTGGTGGACGCGACCCTGTTCAACCACGCGGCGGAACCGCGCCCGCGCATGGCCGCGGAGGTCGACGCCCCGCCGGTCAACCGCGCCGACATCGTGGACCGCAACGGCAACCTGCTGGCGACTTCGCTCGCCACGCAGTCGCTCTACGCCGACCCGAAGCTGGTGAGCCGCCCGGACGAAGTGGCGCGCAAGTTGACCACCGCCCTGCCGGAGCTGGACTACAAGGATCTGCTGACCAAGCTCAGCGGCGACAAGCGGTTCGTCTGGATCAAGCGCAACCTGACGCCCAAGCAGCAGGCGGCGGTGTTCCGGCTCGGCCTGCCCGGCGTCTATTTCGAACGGGAGGAGCGCCGCTTCTACCCGGCCTCCAACCTGACCTCGCATCTGGTCGGCTTCACCGGCGTGGACAACAACGGCCTCGCCGGGCTGGAGCAGCAGTTCAACAAGCGGCTGACCACCGACCCGAAGCCGCTGCAACTATCGATCGATCTGCGCCTTCAGCACATTATGAAGAAGGAATTGCAGACAACGATTGAAGAATTCAGCGCCATCGGCGCCGCCGGCATTATTTACGATGTCCGCAACGGCGAAGTCATGTCGATGGTTTCGCTACCCGACTTCGACCCGCACAACCCGACGGGACTTGACCCGGACACGCTGTTCAACCGCGCGACGCTCGGCGTGTACGAAATGGGCTCCACCTTCAAGATCTTCAACACGGCGATGTCTCTGGATTCGGGCAAGATCCGCGTGTCCGACACCTTCGACACCATCAACAACATCAAGGTCGGCCGCTTCACGATCCGCGAATTCCACGCGTTCAAACACAACCTGACCGTGGCGGAGGTATTCCAGGAATCGTCGAACCTCGGATCGGTGCGCATGGCGCTGACGCTCGGCGTGCAACACCAGAAGTCCTTCATGACCAAGCTGGGCATGACCCGCCCGACCTCGTTGGAACTGCCGGAGAACGGCTGGCCGCTGGTGCC
This sequence comes from Azospirillum brasilense, assembly GCF_022023855.1. NCBI lineage: Bacteria > Pseudomonadati > Pseudomonadota > Alphaproteobacteria > Rhodospirillales > Azospirillaceae > Azospirillum > Azospirillum brasilense. The sequence continues at coordinate 1,647,437 of NZ_CP059449.1, read as the reverse complement.
GAATCCCTGGCGGGAGGTCAACACCATGACCATCTCCTTCGGCCACGGCATGTCGGTCAGCCCGATGCACACGGTCAACGCCGCGGCCTCGATCATCAACGGCGGCGTGCTGCACCCGCCGACCCTGCTGAAGCGCGACCCTGAGGTCGAGGTGCCGGGCGAGCAGGTCATCAGCCCGAAGACCTCGGCGATGATGCGTCGCCTCTTCCGCTTCGTGGTCACCGACGGCACGGCGAAGTCGGCCAACGCCAAGGGTTACGTCGTTGGCGGCAAGACCGGCACGGCGGACAAGCAGAAGGGCCGGAGCTATGCCCGGAACTCCCGCATGTCGTCGTTCCTCGGCGCCTTCCCGATGCACGACCCCCGCTACATCGTCTATGTCCTGATCGACGAGCCAAAGGGCACCAAGAAGACCTACGGCTTCGCCACCGGCGGCTGGGTCGCCGCTCCCGCGGTCGGCCGGATCGTGAAGCAGATCGGCCCGCTGCTGGGCGTCCAGCCGGTGGACGAGGCTTCCCCAGAGGTCATCAACGCCACCTACATCAACACCGCCGGTCAGACGACCCCTCCCGCACCGCCGCCTCCGCCCGCGCAACCGAAAGGCAGCACCGTTGCTTCTGTCCCACCTGCTGGCAACAAGCCGCGCTGACGCGACGTCCTCCTCCGTCGAGGGGTCCGCCGTCGAAGTGCCAGCCGTCGATGTGACCGGGTTGACCGCGGACAGCCGCGCGGTCAGGCCCGGTTTCGTCTTTGCGGCCCTGCCGGGCGCGAAGGCGGACGGGCGCGCCTTCATCGCCGATGCGCTCGCCAAGGGCGCCGTCGCGGTGGTGGCGCCCATCGGGACCGCCCTGCCCGCCGGCAGCACCGTGACGCTGGTCGCGGACGAGCAGCCGCGCCGCCTCTTCGCGCGCCTCGCCGCCGCCTTCCACGGGCGCCAGCCGGACACCGTGGTCGCCGTGACGGGGACCAACGGCAAGACCTCCACCGTCCAGTTCGCCCGCCAGATGTGGGACCTGATGGGCCTGAAGGCGGCCAGCCTGGGCACGCTGGGGCTGATCGGGCCGGGGCTGGACGATTACGGCGGGATGACCACGCCGGACCCGGTGTCGCTCCACCGCGACCTCGCCGCCGTCAAGGACAAGGGGATCGAACATCTGGCGATGGAGGCGTCCAGCCACGGGCTGGAGCAGTTCCGTCTCGACGGTGTGATCCTCAAGGCCGCGGGCTTCACCAACCTGACCCGCGACCATCTGGACTACCACGGCACAATGGAGGCCTACCTCCAGGCCAAGGCAATGCTGTTCGGACGGGTGTTGCCCGATGGGGGAACCGCCGTCCTGAACGCCGACAGCGGCACCTTCGCCGAACTTGCCGGGATTTGTTCACAGCGCGGTCACCGCGTCTTCGGATACGGTCTGGCCGGTCGCGAGATCCGGGTGAACGGGGTCGAGCCGCTGGCCCACGGCCAGCGCCTGGACCTGACGGTCCTGGGCCGCGACATCACCGTGGACCTGCCGCTGGCGGGCCGCTTCCAGGCGTGGAACGTGCTGTGCGCGCTCGGCCTAGTGATCGGCTCCGGCGCGGACCGTGACGAGGCTATGGCCACCCTGCCCCGCCTGGAAGGCGTGCCGGGGCGTCTGCAGCACGTCGCCACCCACCCCTGCGGGGCGGCGGTCTATGTCGATTTCGCCCACACGCCCGACGCGCTGGAAACGGTGCTGCTGGCGCTGAAGCAGCACGCCCGGAACCGCCTGATCGCGGTGTTCGGGTGCGGCGGCGACCGCGACCGCGGGAAGCGGCCGGTGATGGGGGAGCTGGCCGGCCGTCTGGCCGACCGCGCCATCGTCACCGACGACAACCCGCGCACCGAGGTGCCGGCGGCCATCCGCAAGGAGGTCCTGGCGGGCCACCCGGCCCTGGAGGAGATCGGCGACCGGCGCGAGGCCATCCGCGCCGCCGTCCGCAGCCTTCGGCCCGGTGACGTCCTGGTCATCGCCGGCAAGGGACATGAGCATGGTCAGATCGTCGGGACGGAGCTCCTTCCTTTCGACGACGCGACCGAGGCACGAGCCGCCGTGGCGGAGGTTGGAGCAGCATGAGCGAGGCCAAGACCGTCCTGTGGACCGCCGAGGACGCCGCCGCCGCCACCAGCGGTCAGGCGACGCGCTCCTGGGCGGCGACCGGGGTGAGCATCGACAGCCGCAAGGTGGCGCCGGGCGACCTGTTCGTCGCCATCAAGGGGCCGAACTTCGACGGGCACGACTTCGTGGCGAAGGCGCTGGAGGCCGGCGCCGCCGCGGCGCTGGTCAGCACCGTGCCACCCGGCGTGCCCGGCGACGCCTCCCTTCTGGCGGTGGAGCAGGACACGCTGGCGGCGCTGGGCGATCTCGGCCACGTCGCGCGGCTGCGCACCCAGGCCAAGGTGGTGGGCGTCACCGGCTCGGTCGGCAAGACCAGCACCAAGGAGGCGTTGCGCCATGTCCTGTCGGCGCAGGGCCGCACCTTCGCCACCGAAGGCAGTCTGAACAACCATTGGGGCGTGCCCCTGTCGCTGGCCCGCATGCCGGAGGACAGCGAGTTCGGTGTGTTCGAGCTGGGCATGAACCACGCCGGGGAGCTTGGCCCCCTGTCGCGGCAGGTGATGCCCGACGTCGCGGTCATCACCACGGTCGAGGCCGCGCATCTGGAGTTCTTCGACTCCGTCGAGGCGATCGCCGACGCCAAAGCCGAGATCTTCGAGGGCATGAACCCCAACGGGGTCGCCGTCCTCAACCGCGACAACCCGCATTTCGCGCGGCTGCTCGCCGCCGCGCGCACCCAGGGGCTGAGCCGCATCTGGAGCTTCGGCTCCCACGCCGACGCCGACGCGCGTCTGGTGGAGTGCTCGCTGCACGCCACCTGCAGCGCCGTGACCGCGGTCGTCCGGGGCGAGCGCATCCAGTACAGCCTGGCGCTGCCCGGCCGGCATTGGGTGATGAACAGCCTCGCCGTGCTGCTGGCGGTGAAGGCGCTGGGCGCCGACGTCGCCGCCGCGGGGCGCGCGCTGTCCACCATCGCGCCGGTGAAGGGCCGCGGCACGCGCAAGCGCGTCCAGGCCGCCCGGGGCGCCTTCACCCTGATCGACGAAAGCTACAACGCCAGCCCCGCCGCCATGGCCGCGACCTTCGCGGTGCTCGGCAAGACCGACCCCGGGGCCGGCGGCCGGCGCCTCGCCGTGCTGGGCGACATGCGTGAACTGGGCGACCGCGCCGACGCCCTGCACGCCGCGCTGGCCGAACCGCTGCGCACCGCGCATGTGGACGCGGTCTACGCCTGCGGCCCGCACATGCGCGCCCTGTTCGACCGCCTGCCCGCCGCCATGCGCGGCGCCTGGACGGAGTCCAGCGCCGAGCTGGCCCCCATCCTGGCCGGTGCGGTGCGCGGCGGCGATGTGGTGCTGATCAAGGGTTCGCTGGGCAGCCGCATGGCGACGGTGGTGGACGCCCTGTCCGCCCTGGACACCAAAGACAGCAAACAAACCGAAAAGAACAACAACGGCTCCTTGCCCGCGGCTGACACGGATCAGACCGCGGCGCACGGGCACAAAGGCTGACCGCTTCACGATGCTCTACAACCTGCTCTTTCCCCTGGCGGACGTCTTCACGCCGTTCAACCTGTTCCGGTATCTGACCTTCCGGACGGGAGGCGCGGTGCTGACGGCGCTCGTCATCAGCTTCGTGTTCTTTCCGCGCCTGATCGCGTGGCTGAAACGCAAGCAGGGCGAGGGCCAGCCGATCCGCTCCGACGGGCCGGAAAGCCATATGAAGAAGAAGGGCACGCCCACCATGGGCGGCCTGATGATCCTGATCGCCGTGTCGATCAGCACGCTGCTGTGGGTCGATCTGACCAACGCCTACACCTGGATCGTGCTGCTGGTGACGATCGGCTACGGGCTGATCGGCTTCGGCGACGACTATCTGAAGCTGACCAAGCGCAACACCAAGGGCCTGTCGGGCCGCTTCCGCCTGACCTGGGAGATCATCATCGGTGTCTCCGCCGCCGCCGCCATCATGTATGTGTCGGCGCCGCCCCTGTCCGGTGGTCTGGCCGTGCCCTTCGTCAAGGATTTCCTGATCCAGCTCTCCTGGTTCTTCATCCCCGTCGGCGCCTTCGTCATGGTCGGCGCGTCGAACGCGGTGAACCTGACCGACGGGCTGGACGGGCTGGCCATCGTGCCGACGATGATCGCGGCGGGCTGCTTCGGCCTGATCGCCTACCTGACCGGCAACGCGATCTTCGCCAACTACCTTCAGATCCACCATGTGCCCGGTGCTGGTGAGCTTGCCGTTTTCTGCGGGGCTCTGGTCGGTGCGGGGATCGGTTTCCTCTGGTACAACGCGCCCCCCGCCATGGTCTTCATGGGCGACACCGGCTCGCTGGCCCTCGGCGGCGCGCTGGGAGCCGTCAGCGTGGTCACCAAGCACGAGATCGTGCTGGCGATCATCGGCGGCCTGTTCGTGCTGGAGACCGTATCGGTGATCGTCCAGGTCGCCTCGTTCAAGCTGACCGGAAAGCGCGTGTTCCGCATGGCGCCCCTGCACCATCACTTCGAGAAGAAGGGATGGGCGGAGTCCACCGTGGTCATCCGCTTCTGGATCATCGCCTCCATCCTGGCCCTCGTCGGCCTGTCCACGCTGAAGCTCCGCTGAGGGTCGCCGCCCGATGATCAACCTGTTCTACATGGAAGGACTGCCGGTGGCGGTCATGGGGCTGGGCAAGTCGGGCCTCGCCACGGCGGAGGCGCTGACCCAAAGCGGCGCCGACGTGTGGGTGTGGGACGACAACGAGTCCAGCCGCGCCGCCGCGCTGAGCAAGGGCTACAAGGTCGTCGACCTGACCACGGCGGACCTGACCGAGCTGACCACCATCGTCTGGTCGCCGGGCATCCCGCACACCCACCCGAAGCCCCATCCAGTGGCCCTGCGCGCCCGCGCCGCGAACATCGAGCTGGTCTGCGACATCGAGCTGCTGGCCCGGTCGGAGCGTGATTCGGCCTACATCGGCATCACCGGCACCAACGGCAAGTCCACCACCACCACCCTGATCGGCCATGTGATGGAAGCCGCCGGGCGGCGCATCGCGGTCGGCGGCAACCTGGGCACCCCGGCGCTGACCTTCCCCTCCGTGGGGGCCGGCGGCAGCTACGTGCTGGAGATGTCGAGCTACCAGCTTGAGCTGACCTACTCGATCACCTTCGACGTGGCGGTGCTGCTCAACATCACCCCGGACCATCTGGCCCGCCATGGCGGCATGGACGGCTACGTCGCCGCCAAGAAACTGATCTTCCACCGCCAGACCAAGCCGCGCACCGCGGTGATCGGCGTGGACGACCCGACCTGTCGGGCGATCTGGGAGGAGCTGAAGGCCAAGGGCGACCAGGTGATCTGGCCGGTCTCCGCCCTGGGTCCGGTGCCCGGCGGCGTCTACGCCGAGAACGGCTGGCTGGTCGACGACACCTTCGGCACCGCGGAGCGCGTGGCCGAGTTGGCCGCCTTCCCGGCGCTGCTCGGAACGCACAACTGGCAGAACGCCGCCGCGGCCTATGCCGCCTGCAAAGCGGCGGGCGTGCCGACCCCGGCCATTGTCGCCGCCATGACCACCTTCCCCGGCCTCGCCCACCGCCAGCAGCTGGTGCGGACCATCGACGGCGTGCGCTTCGTCAACGACAGCAAGGCGACCAACGCCGACGCGACGGAGAAGGCGCTGGCGACCTTCGACCCGATCTACTGGATTCTCGGCGGACAGGCGAAGGAGACCGGGCTGGACGGGCTGGAGGCCTACGCGCCGCGCGTCCGCCACGCCTTCCTGATCGGCGAGGCGTCGGACCGCTTCGCGGTGTGGCTGGAGGCCAACAAGGTTCCGCACACCCGCTGCGGCACGCTGGACGTGGCGGTCAACGCCGCGGCAGAGCTGGCGCTGGCCGAGGCGCTGCCCGGCGCCTGCGTGCTGCTGTCGCCGGCCTGCGCCTCCTGGGACCAGTTCGCGAATTTCGAGAAACGCGGCGAGGCCTTCGCCGAAGCCGTGAATCGTCTCGAAGGCAACGCCGTTCCGGGGGACCGCGCCTGATGATGACCTTCGACCGCACCGACCAATCCATCTTCGGCCGCTGGTGGTGGACGGTGGACCGCTGGCAGCTCGCCGCACTGGCAGTGCTGATGGCGCTCGGCACGGTCCTGATCACCGCGGCCAGCCCGCCGGTGGCGGAGCGCATCGGCATCCAGGACACCTTCTACTTCGTCGAACGCCACCTGATGATGCTGATCCCCAGCGTCGCCATCATGTGCGGCGTCTCGCTGCTCAGCCCGCGCGGCGTACGGCGGGCGGCGCTGGTGGTCTTCCTGATCGCGGTGGCGATGGTCTACGCGACGCTGGTCGTCGGCGTGGAGATCAAGGGCGCGCGGCGCTGGATCCATATCCCCGGCCTGTCGATCCAGCCATCGGAGTTCGTGAAGCCGGCCTTCGCGGTGGTCGGGGCGTGGCTGTTCTCGCTGTCGCGCACCAACCCCGGCTTCCCCGGCACGATCCTGTCGATCCTGCTCTACGGCCTGACCGTCGGCGGCCTGCTGCTCCAGCCCGACCTGGGCATGACGGTGGTGGTGTCGGCGGTGTGGTTCTCGCAGTTCTTCCTGGCAGGTCTGAACATCATGCTGGTCGGCGGGCTCGGCGTGCTGGGCGTCGCCGGCCTCGTCGGCGCCTACTTCACGCTGCCGCACGTCCACAGCCGCATCAACCGCTTCCTCGACCCGTCGAGCGGCGACACCTATCAGGTCAGCCGCTCGCTGGAGGCCTTCGCCAACGGCGGGCTGATGGGCACCGGCCCCGGCCAGGGAACGGTGAAATACTCGCTGCCGGACAGCCACGCCGACTTCATCTTCGCCGTCGCCGGCGAGGAGATGGGGCTGATCTTCTGCCTGATCATCATCATCCTGTTCGCCTTCATCGTGCTGCGCGGCTTCGCGCGGGTGTTCAACGACACCAACTACTTCGTGCTGCTGGCGGCGAGCGGCCTGCTGATCCAGTTCGGCCTGCAGGCGGCGATCAACATGGGCTCCGCCCTGCATCTGATGCCGACCAAGGGCATGACGCTGCCCTTCATCTCCTACGGCGGCTCCTCGCTGCTGGCGCTGGGCTTCGGCATGGGGATGGTGCTGGCGCTGACCCGCAAGCGCTTCGGCCCGGCGGAGTGACGACGATGGCCGACACCACGCAACGTCCCATCATCCTCGCCGCCGGCGGCACCGGCGGACACTTCTTCCCGGCGGAGGCGCTGGCGCGCGAGCTGCTGGCCCGCGGCGAGGCGGTGGCGCTGGTCACCGACAAGCGCGGCCAGGCCTTCGGCGACAGCCTGCCGGAGGTGACGGTCCACCGCATCCGCTCCGCCGCCCCCGGCGGCAACCTGCTGGCCAAGATGAACGCGGCGTGGCAGATGGGCCTCGGCCTGCTCGGCGCCAACGCGCTGATGCGCCACCTGAAGCCGGCGGCCGTCGTCGGCTTCGGCGGCTACCCCTCCGTTCCCACGGTCTACGCTGCCGCGCAGGGCCGCGTGCCGGTGATGCTGCACGAGCAGAACGCCGTGCTCGGCCGTGCCAACCGGATGCTCGCCGCCGCGGCGCGGCGCATCGCCGTCGCCTTCCCCGAGGTCACCTCGGTGAAGGAGGAGCACCGTCCGCGCCTCGTCTGCACCGGCAACCCGGTCCGCCCCGCCATCGCCGCCCAGCGCGACGCCGCCTACGCCGTTCCCGCCCCCGGCGGCCTCGTCCGCATCCTGGTGATGGGTGGCAGCCAGGGCGCCCGCGTCTTCTCCGAAGTCATCCCCGAGGCGCTGGGCCGGTTGCCCACCGACCTGCGCGCCCGCATCCATCTGGCGCAGCAGTGCCGGCCCGAGGATCTGGAGGCCGCGCGCGCCGCCTACTCCAACATGGGCCTCGGCGGGCTGGAGCTGGAGAGCTTCTTCCGCGACGTGCCGGACCGGCTGGCCGCCTGCCACCTCGCCATCACGCGGGCCGGCGCCTCGACCATCGCCGAACTGACCTGCATCGGGCGCCCGGCCATTCTTGTGCCATATCCCCATGCCATGGACGACCACCAGACGGCCAACGCGCGGCAGCTCGCCGCCGCCGGGGCCGCCTGGTTGATGGCGCAGCCGGACTTCACCGCCGACACGCTCGCCGCCCGCCTGACGGCGCTGCTGGAGTCGCCCGACGCGCTGACCACCGCGGCGCAGGCCGCCCACGGCTGGGGCATGGCCGACGCCGCGCGCCGGCTGGCCGACGCCGTGCTCGACATGATCGCCAACCCGAACCACGCCCGAACCAAGGAAGCCGCGGAATGAACAAGGCAACGCGCAGCACCATCGCACGCCCCCGCTCCTGCCGGCCCCTGGGCGATTGGCCGGCGGACATGACGCGGACCGAAGGTGCCTGGAGCAACCGGCCCGAATGCCCGCTGCTGCCGCGCGCCGGCGCCGGCTTCCTGCGCGACCGGCTGCACGTCACGATCGGTTCCCAGCCCCTTCCCTACGGCCTGTCCGACATGGCCGTGGACGCCACCCTCAGCCTGATGCTCCGCCGCGGAAAGTAATCCAGACATGCGCGCCCTCCCCCTCTCGATCGGCACCATCCATTTCGTCGGCATCGGCGGCATCGGCATGAGCGGCATCGCCGAAGTGCTGCGCAACCTCGGCTACACCGTCCAGGGCTCCGACTTGGCGGAGAGCGCCAACGTCAAGCGCCTGCGCGGACTGGGCATCCAGATCAGCATCGGCCACCGCGCGGAGAACATCGCCGGGGCCGCGGTCGTCGTCGTCTCCTCCGCCGTCAAGCGCGACAACCCGGAGGTCGTCGCCGCCCGCGCCGCCCTGGTCCCGGTCGTCCGCCGCGCCGAGATGCTGGGCGAGCTGATGCGCCTCAAATGGGCCATCGCCATCGGCGGCACCCACGGCAAGACCACGACCACCTCGATGGTCGGCAACATGCTGGAACACGCCAACCTCGACCCCACGGTGATCAACGGCGGCATCATCAACGCCTACGGCACCAACACGCGGCTCGGCTCCGGCGACTGGATGGTCGTCGAGGCGGACGAGAGCGACGGCACCTTCATCAAGCTGCCGGCCTGCATCGCCGTGGTCACCAACATGGACCCGGAGCATCTGGACTATTACGGCACCTTCGACAACATGCGGGCCGCCTTCGACAGCTTCGTCCAGAACATCCCCTTCTACGGCTTCGCCGCGCTCTGCATCGACCATCCGGAGGTGCAGGCGATGATCCCGCGCGTGTCGGACCGCCGCATCATCACCTACGGCTTCAGCCCGCAGGCCGACGTGCGCGCTGTGAACATGCGGCTGGGCACCGAGGGCGCCGAGTACGACGTGGTGATCGACGACCGCCACACCGGGGAGAGCCGGACCATCATCGGCGTGCGCCTGCCGATGTACGGGCCGCACAACGTCCAGAACTCGCTGGCCTGCTTCGCCGTGGGCAACGAGATGGGCCTGCCCGACGTGGTGATGCGCGACAGCATGGCGAAGTTCCAGGGCGTCAAGCGCCGCTTCACCAAGACCGGCGAGTCGAACGGCATCACCGTCATCGACGATTACGGCCACCACCCGGTGGAGATCGCCGCCGTCCTGAAGGCCGCGCGCACCGCCGGCACCGGCCGCACCATTGCCGTCGTCCAGCCGCACCGCTATTCGCGCCTCGCCAACCTGTTCGAGGAGTTCTGCACCTGCTTCAACGACGCCGACGCGGTGATCGTGGCCGACGTCTACGCCGCCGGGGAGCAGCCGATCGAGAACGTCAACCGCGACAGCCTCGTCGAGGGCCTGCGCATGCACGGCCACCGTCAGGTGCTCGCCCTGCACGGCCCGGACGAGCTGCCGCAGCTGGTCCGCGAGATCGCGCGGTCCGGCGACCTCGTGGTCTGCCTGGGCGCCGGCAACATCACCCAGTGGGCCAACGCCCTGCCGGGCGAGCTGGACAAGCTGTCGGGCAAGGCGTGACGGGTTTTCTCCGATGACAGCCACAACCGCCTCCCTCATCGACCGGATGCCCGCCTGCCGCGGACGGCTGACCGCCGCGGCACCGCTGGCCAACGTGACGTGGTTCCGCGTCGGCGGTCCGGCGGAGGTCATGTTCCGGCCGGAGGACGCCGACGATCTGGCGGGCTTCCTGGCCGGACTACCGGACGACGTGCCGGTGACGGTGCTGGGTGTCGCCTCCAACCTGCTGATCCGCGACGGCGGCATCCCCGGCGTGGTGATCCGGCTGGGCCGCGGCTTCGCCGGTATCGCGGCGGACGGGCTGACTCTGGAGGCCGGGGCCGCGGCGCTCGACCTGAACGTCGCCGCGGTGGCGCGCGACACCGGCGTCGCCGGGCTGGAGTTCCTGTCCGGCATTCCCGGCACCATCGGCGGCGCGCTGCGCATGAACGGCGGCGCCTACGGCCACGAGATCAAGGACGTGCTGGTCTCCGCCCAGGGCGTGACCCGCCGGGGCGAGCGCGTGTCCTACGACAACGCCGGCATGGGCTTCACCTACCGCCACGCCGGGGTGCCGGAGGACGTCATCTTCACCGGCGCCACCCTGCGCGGCACGGTCGGCGACCCGGCGGAGATCACGCGGCGCATGGCGGAGATTTCCGGCAAGCGCGCCGACACCCAGCCGGTCCGCTCGCGCACCGGCGGCTCGACCTTCAAGAACCCGCCCGGCCACAAGGCGTGGGAGTTGATCGACAAGGCCGGCTGCCGCGGGCTGACCATCGGCGGCGCGCAGGTGTCGGAGAAGCACTGCAACTTCCTCATCAACCAGGGCACCGCCACCGCGGCGGAGCTGGAGGCGCTGGGCGAAGAGGTCCGGCGCCGCGTGTTCGAGACCTCCGGCGTCACGCTGGAGTGGGAAATCAAGCGGGTCGGCGTGGCCCGCGAAGGAGCGTCCGCATGACCACCCCCCACAAGAAGCATGTCGCCGTCCTGATGGGCGGCTGGTCGGCGGAGCGCGAGGTGTCGCTGGTCAGCGGCGCCGGCGTCGCCAAGGCGCTGGAGGAGGAAGGCTACCGCGTCACCGCGGTGGACGTGCAGCGCGACCTGGAGGGGCTGCTGCGCGCGCTGACCGACCCGCGCCCCGACGCGGTCTTCAACGCCCTGCACGGGCGCGGTGGCGAGGACGGGACGATCCAGGGCGTCCTGGAATTCCTCGGCATCCCCTACACCCATTCCGGCGTGCGCGCCGCCGCGGTCGCCATGGACAAGGCGATGACCAAGGCGCTGCTCGCCCCGGTCGGCGTGCGCTCGCCCAAGGGCCTCGTCCTCACCAAGGGCGAGCTGACCGGCGGCGCCCACCCGATGCCCGCCCCCTACATCGTCAAGCCGGTGGACGAAGGCTCGACCGTCGGGGTCACGCTGGTGCGCGAGGGGCAGAACAGCCCGGTCGGCGACGCCTGGACCTTCGGCGAGCGCGCCCTGGTCGAGGAGTTCATCCCGGGCCGCGAGCTGACCGTGGGCGTCATGGGCGGGCTGGACGGCGAGTGCCGCCCCCTGACCGTGACGGAGATCCGCTTCGAAGCACAGGTGTATGACTACACGGCTAAATACAGCGCCGGTCATGCCGTTCATACTGTGCCCGCGCAGATTCCCGAGCACGTCGCGGAAGAAGCCAAGAGGTTGGCGGTCCTGGCCCACCGAACCCTGGGGTGCCGCGGCGTTTCGCGCAGCGACTTCCGCTGGGACGATCGTAAAAGTGGAACCGACGGACTCTTTTTCCTGGAAATCAACAACCAGCCGGGCATGACGCCGCTGTCGCTGGTTCCCGAACAGGCCGCTGCCGTGGGGCTCACCTACGGGGCTCTCGTCGCTTGGATGGTGGAGAACGCCGCATGTCAACTCGACTGAGCATCGATCCGCAGTTCCGCGCCGGTTTCGGGGGTTCTGCGAACCGGGCCCGCGACGACAGGCCCGTGCCGCCGCGCGCCATGGCGAAGTCGGCCCAGAAAGGCAACCGCCGCCGCGCCTGGCCGCGCTGGACCCGTCCCGCGGTCAAGGCGGCTATCCTGCTGACGCCGGTCCTGATCGTCGCCGGCATGGCCGTGTCGGCGTGGCAGCGCGGCACCTTCGCCGAGACCACCGCGGCGTTGCAGGAAAGCCTGATCCAGACCAGCGCGTCCGCCGGCTTCGCCATCGCCGACGTTCTGGTCGAGGGCCGGACCGAGACCGACCCGGCGTCCATCCTGCGCGTGCTGGGCGTGCAGCGCGGCGACCCGATCCTCGCCGTCACGCTGTCCGACGCCAAGGAGAAGCTGGAAAGCCTGCCCTGGGTCGCCTCGGCCTCCATCGAGCGCCACCTGCCCGGCATCCTGTTCGTCCGCCTGACGGAACGGGAGCCGATGGCGATCTGGCAGCACGACCGCAAGTTCACCGTCATCGACCGCGAAGGCCGCCCGCTGGCCGACGCGACCGAGCTGGCGCGGCGCGGCAACCGCCGGATCGAGACGCTGCCGCAGGTCGTCGGCGCCAACGCGCCGATGCAGGTGCCGAAGCTGCTCGCGGCCCTCGACAACGTGCCGGCTCTGCGCGACAAGGTGAGCGCCGCCTCCTGGGTCGGCGACCGCCGCTGGGACCTCAAGCTGAAGAACGGTGTCGTGGTGAAACTGCCGGAAGCCCGCATGCCGTCCGCGCTGCGCCAGTTGGCGGAGATGGACGCGACGGGTCAGGTCCTGGACCGCGACATCGTGGCCATCGACCTGCGCCAGAACGACCGCGCCGTGCTGCAGACCTCCGCCACCGCCGTCCTGCCCTGGACGGAGGAGGAGAACAAGAAGAAGCCGGGCAAGAAGACGTGATCCTCCGCCACTTCTCTTTTTGAACCCCTCTTTCTGAAACGCGAACGACCGGACGCATCGAGGCCATAGGGTTGTGCTGAACATGGGCTTCAACGGGGCGAAAAAGCCAAAACGAGCCACCCGCGGCGGGATCATCGCCGCGCTGGACGTCGGCTCGACCAAGGTGTGCTGCCTCATCGCCCGCGTCGAGGATGCGGGGGCCGTGCGCATCGTCGGCATCGGCCACCAGATCGCCACGGGCGTGCGAGCCGGCGCGATCATCGACATGGAGGCGGCGGAGACCTCCATCGGCGCCGCCGTCCACGCGGCCGAGCAGATGGCCAACGAGACGATCCGCGACGTGATCGTCAACGTGTCCTCCCCGATCTCCCACGGCTTCAACGCCGAGGTCCCCGTTTCCGGCCAGGAGGTGACGGAGAGCGACGTCCGCCGCGCGCTGGCCCACGCCCGCAGCCTGCAGGTCGGCCCGGACCAGGCGCTGGTCCACGCGATCCCCGTGGGCTTCGCGCTCGACGGCAGCCGCGGCATCCGCGACCCCAAGGGCATGTACGGCGAGCGGCTGGGCGTCCAGGCCCACGTCATCACCTCGCCCGCCGGGGCGGTGCGCAACCTGCAGACCTGCGTGGCCCGCTGCCATCTCGACATCGAGGGTCTGGTCGCCAGCCCCTACGCGTCCGGCCTCGCCTGTCTGGTCGACGACGAGATGGAGATGGGCTCCGCCTGCATCGACATGGGCGGCGGCACCACGACGATCTCCGTCTTCTCCGAAGGCACGCTGGTCTGGTCGGACTGCATCCGGCTGGGCGGCAACCACGTCACCAACGACATCGCGCGCGGGCTGACCACGCCGGTCGTCCATGCGGAGCGCATGAAGACGCTGCACGGCAGCGCCATCACCAGCCCCGCCGACGAGCGCGAGATGATCGACGTCCCCCAGGTCGGCGAGGAGGAGCGCCTCGGCGCCAACAACCTGCCGAAATCCTATCTGGTGCGCATCATCCAGCCGCGGCTGGAGGAAATCTTCGAGCATGTCCGCTCGCGGCTGGAGCATTCCGGCTACGCGAAGCTGGTCGGCCGGCGCGTCGTCCTGACGGGCGGCGCCAGCCAACTTCCGGGTATGCGCGAGCTGGCGCAGCTGATCCTGGACAAACAGGTCCGCATCGGGCGACCGACGCGGATCACCGGTCTGAACGAGGCGCAAGGCGGTCCGTCCTATTCGACCGCCGCGGGCCTCCTTCTCCACGCCGTGCGCAATCCGACGGAGCTTCCCGTGGCGGGCCATGAGGCTGGCGCCGGCACGGGATTCTTCGGGCGCGTCGGCCTGTGGCTGCGGGAGAACCTATGATCCTACCGACATTGGTTTTCGGCCCAAAAAGGCTCCCGCCGCACCACGGCATTCCTGCCTAAAAACACCACCCGGACCCAACCGGGCAAAGACCCGCGACGCAAAGCATCGAACCAATCAAAAGGTTGTGGAGGCCATAACATGATCAACGTGACCATCCCCAGCATCGAACCCGAGCTGAAGCCCCGGATCACCGTCTTCGGTGTCGGCGGCGCCGGCGGCAACGCCGTGAACAACATGATCAAGTCCAACCTGGAAGGTGTGGACTTCGTCGTGGGCAACACCGACGCGCAGGCCCTGAAGGGCTCGCTCTGCGAGAAGCGCGTCCAGCTCGGCACCACCATGACCCGCGGCCTGGGCGCCGGCTCCAAGCCGGATGTCGGCCGCGCCTCCGCCGAGGAGCAGCTCGAGGAGATCATCGGTCACCTCGAAGGCGCCAACATGGTGTTCATCACCGCCGGCATGGGCGGCGGCACCGGCACGGGCGCTGCCCCGGTCATCGCCCGCGCGGCCCGCGAGCGCGGCCTGCTGACCGTCGGCGTGGTGACCAAGCCCTTCCATTTCGAGGGCGCGCACCGCATGCGGCTGGCCGAATCGGGCATCGCCGAGCTGCAGCAGTATGTCGACACGCTGATCATCATCCCGAACCAGAACCTGTTCCGCATCGCCAACGAGAAGACGACCTTCGCGGACGCCTTCAAGATGGCCGACGACGTTCTGCATTCCGGCGTGCGCGGCGTGACCGACCTGATGGTGATGCCCGGCCTCATCAACCTGGACTTCGCCGACATCCGCTCGGTCATGACCGAGATGGGCAAGGCGATGATGGGCACCGGCGAGGCCGGCGGCGAGCGCCGCGCCATCGAGGCCGCCGAGGCAGCCATCTCCAACCCGCTGCTCGACGACGTGTCGATGAAGGGTGCCCGCGGCGTCCTCATCAACATCACCGGCGGCTACGACATGACCCTGTTCGAGGTCGACGAGGCGGCGAACCGCGTCCGCGACGAGGTCGATCCGGACGCCAACATCATCTTCGGCTCGACCTTCGACAGCTCGCTGGACGGCGTGATGCGCGTGTCGGTGGTCGCCACCGGCATCGACGCCGCGGCCATGTCCAACCCGCGCACCCTGCACCCGGTCAACCTGTCGCTGGTCTCCGACCGCAACGGCGGCAATGGCGGCGCCAAGAAGCCCGCCGGCGCGGCCGGCCTGACCCAGGCCGCCCCGGCGCCGCTCGCCTCCCCCGGTCAGGTCGCCCCGGCGATCCCCGGCGCCGGTCTGGCCCCGCGCCCGATGGGCGGGGTCGCGCAGCCCCAGGTCCAGCAGCCGCACCCGTCGGAGTTCCAGCAGCACGTTCCGGCCCAGCAGCCGGCGCCGCAGCCGGTCCAGCAGCCCATGGACCCGATGGTTCAGCACGCCCCGCAGCATGCGCCCCACCCGCACATGCCGATGGGCCATGACGGCATGCAGCCGGTGGAAACCGCCCCGGCCCGCAACGTCGCCACCGGTCCGCTGCACAGCGAGCGCCGCGACGGCCACTTCATCGCCCCGAAGGCCGCCGATCCCGGCCCGCGCCAGTCCTCGGTCCCGATGTCGAGCCAGCTTGCCGCCGCCGCCCACGCGGAGCCGCCGGCCCGCAAGCCGAACTTCCTGTTCGGTCTGGTCACCGGTCTGGCCGGCCGCAAGGCCGAACCGGCTCCCCAGCCGGCCCCGCAGCATCAGCCGCAGCAGCACCATCAGCCCCAGCATCACCAGCCGCAACACCAGCAGCCGATGATGCCGCAGCCGCCGATGGCCGCCCCGCAGCAGCCGATGGCCCAGCCCCCGCGCCCGCAGGCGATGGGCGACGGCACCACCCAGAAGATCGACGAGGAAGCGCTGGACATCCCCGCCTTCCTGCGCCGTCAGGCCAACTGACGCGTCACCGAGGCTGGCCCAATTGATCTGAGGGCAACAGCAACCCGCCGGTCGCCGCCGCCTCTTTCGAAGCGGCATCGGCGGGCATCCACAACCTGTTTGACTTCAACCGCCTCCAGAGCTTCGCAAGAGCGCTCCGGGGGCGGTCTTTTCGTGTCCGGGGAACGCCCGTTTCGCGTCCGACGACGGTGCTCTACCGCCCTGCAACAAACGGTAACAAAGAGTGATTTGTCCTCCATAGGGGCCAATGATACCTAGCATATGCGGTCATAAGCGCTGACCCGCCCCGCCCTCGGCGGAGACCGGCGGCAAATCGCAGACCGACCGCACAAGACCAAGATTGAAACGGGACAGACACCGTGGCTCAGAATCGCATCAAGACCGAAGGCATGCTGCAGCGTACCCTGGCGAAGCCGGTGCGTTGCTCGGGCGTCGGGCTGCATACGGGCGCGACGGTCACCCTGACGATTTCCCCGGCCGAGCCGAACAGCGGCATCGTCTTCCGGCGCACCGATCTCAGCGGCCCCGCCGCGGTGATCCCGGCGCGCTGGGACCATGTGGTCGACACCAAGCTGTGCACGGTCATCGGCAACGCCCACGGCACCACCATCGGCACCATTGAGCACCTGATGTCGGCGCTGGCTGGCTGTGGCGTGGACAACGCCGTGGTCGCGCTGGACAACATCGAGGTGCCAATCATGGACGGCAGCGCCGCCCCCTTCGTGGAGGCCATCGAGCGCGTCGGCACCGTGTCGCAGAACGCGCCCCGCCGGGCCATCCGCATCCTGAAGCCGGTCACCGTGACCGAGGGCAACAAGAGCGCCACCTTCACGCCGGACCACACGACGGGCTTCAGCTTCGAGATCGACTTCGCCAGCAAGGCGATCGCCCAGCAGAGCCACGAGATGGAGCTGGACGCCGAGACCTTCCGTGACGAGATCAGCGCTGCCCGCACCTTCGGCTTCCTGCACGAGGTCGAGGGGCTGCGCAAGATGGGCCTCGCCCGCGGCGGTTCGCTGGACAACGCGGTGGTCATCTCCGGTGACGAGGTGATGAACGAGGGCGGCCTGCGCTTCGACGACGAGTTCGTGCGCCACAAGATCCTGGACGCGGTCGGCGACCTCTATCTGGCCGGCGCGATGTTCGTCGGTCATTTCCATGGTGTCCGGTCCGGCCACGCCCTGAACAACCAGCTGCTGCGCGCTCTGTTCGCCGACGCCAGCGCCTGGTGCTACGAGACCCCGCCGAGCACGGCTCTGCCGGGCGCCGTCTGGCACGCGACCGAGCGGCTGGCCGTCGCCTAAGACGCACCTCACAGCATCGCGTTGCCCCTGCCCTCCCCTTCCGGGGAGGGCATTTTCGTTTTGCGCCCCCCTCCCCTCTCGGATTCGCGCGAGGCGAGGCGCACGCACACTCCCCTCCCCTTCCGGGAGTGGAAGGATATGATTTCTGCGCCGCTTTCCCAAAAAGCACAATAATATTGAATTATATCAATATTTTATGTTGTGTTTTTGAGACTTCGGCTGAGGTGGCACTGTCGAAATCCCCTCTCCCGCCCCGGGAGAGGGGAAATGAGACAACTCACTGCTCAGCGGCGTAGGCGCCGAAGCGGGTGTCTTCCTTCAGGATGTGCTTGCCCAACCAGTCGGCACAGAATTCGAACACCTCGTTGCCGGTGATGGTGTCGCGCTGGGCGTGGAAGCGTTCGCGGTAGGATTCGACGTTGCGCGTCAGGGTGTCGTGCAGAGCCTTGTGTGCGGCGAAGGTCGGGTAATTGGCCTGGGCCATGTGCGCTTCTTCGCGCGCGAAATGATCCTTGGTGTAGTGGATCAGTTCGTCCAGGATCGCTTCGACGACATCAGGAGAGTCGCGGTTTTCGCACGCACCCAGCTTGTTGACGATGTCCACGAGAACACGATGATCCTCATCGAGTTCTTCGATGCCGACGCTCATCCAGCGCGACCATTGAATGGAGTCCATAGCGATCCCCCGTCTCATTTTTCTTATGGTGCTTCTCCCCTTTATGGAACCGGCGGCGAGGGGCGTCAACGCGGCACTCAGCCGCGCCGCGCCTCCCCTTCCGCCCCCCAGGCCAGCCGGCGATCAGCCGGCGATCAGCTCGGCCCACTCCTGCTCGCTGAGGATGATCACGCCCAGGTCGCGCGCCTTGGCGGCCTTGCTGCCCGCGTCCGCCCCGCAGATGACGTAATCGGTCTTGGCCGAGACCGAGCCGGCGACCTTGGCCCCCAGCGACTCCGCGCGGGTCTTCGCCTCGGTGCGGGTCATCGTCTCCAGCGTGCCGGTGAACACCACCGTCTTGCCGGCGACGGGGGAGCCGCTGGCCGCCTTCGGGCGTTCGGCGTCGGCCACCCGCACGCCCGCGGCGCGCAGGTCGTCGATGATGGCGCGGTTGCGCTCCTCCTGGAAGAAGCCGGCCAGTTCCTCCGCAGCGACCTCGCCCACGTCGGGGATGGCAACCAGTTCGCCCCAGCCGGGGCCGGGCTGCGCGCCGACGGCGGCGAGCATTGCCGCCTTCCAGTCCGCCAGTGCGCCGTAGCGCTCGGCCAGCGCCTGGGCGGCGCGGCTGTCCACCTTCTTGATGCCGAGCAGCTTGATGACGCTGTCCAGCCGCAACGCCTCCTGGCCGGCGTAGAAGTCCAGCTTCGGCAAATTTTCCGGGTCGGCGAACCAGGCGAGCAGTGCGTCGGCCTTCACCGGGCCGAGGCCGTTCAAAGCGTGCAGGTCGCGCCACGCCTCCCCCGGCATGTTGGCGACGGCGCGCTCCATCCCCTCTAGCCAGCCGTCGATAGAACCGTACTGGCGGGCCAGCGACTTAGCCGTCACCTCGCCGATGTGGCGGATGCCCAGCGCGAAGATGAAGCGGTGCAGGTCGATGCGCTCGCGCCGCTGGTTGATCGCGGCGAACAGGTTTTCGACCGACTTTTCCTTCCAGCCCGGACGGCCGAGGATGGCGATCTCGCCCGCCTCCACCCGGCGCTCCAGCGTGAAGATGTCCACGGGGGAACGGATCAGCCCGTCCTCCCAGAACTCCTCGATGGTCTTCTCGCCCAGCCCTTCGATGTCGAAGGCGTTGCGCGACACGAAATGGCGCAACCGCTCCTTGGCCTGGGCGGCGCAGATCAGCCCGCCGGTGCAGCGGCGCACCGCCTCGTCCGGCTCGCGCACGGCGAGGCTGCCACAGACCGGGCAATGGTCGGGGAAGACGTAGGGCACGGCGTCCTCGGGGCGCTGCCCCTCCACCACCCCGACGATCTGCGGGATCACGTCGCCGGCCCGCTGGACGGTCACCAGATCGCCGATGCGGACATCCTTGCGGGCGATCTCGTCCTCGTTGTGCAGGGTGGCGCGGCTGACCACCACGCCACCGACGGTGATGTCCTCCAGTTCGGCCACCGGGGTCAGGGCGCCGGTGCGGCCGACCTGGATGGTGATGCCCTTCAGCCGGGTCTGCGCCTGCTCAGCCGGAAATTTGTGGGCGATGGCCCAGCGCGGCGCCCGGCTGACGAAGCCCAGCCGTTGCTGAAGCTCCAGGCTGTTGACCTTGTAGACCACCCCGTCGATGTCGAAGGGCAGCGCCGAGCGCTCCTCGCCGATCTTGCGGTAATGGGTCAGCAGCGCCTCGGCGCCGTCGCACAGGTTGGCCGGGCGGTTCAGCGAGAAGCCCCAGCCGCGCAGCCGCTCGCGGATGCCCCATTGGGTGTCGGCGATCGGCTCCGACAGCTCGCCCAGCGCGTAGCCGAAGAAGCAGAGCGGGCGCGACGCGGTGATTTTCGAATCCTTCTGGCGCAGCGAGCCGGCGGCGGCGTTGCGCGGGTTGGCGAACAGATCCTCCCCCCGCTCCGCGTAGGCGCGGTTCATCGCCAGGAAGTCGTCGCGGTTCATGTAGACCTCGCCGCGCACCTCCAGGACGGCGGGATAGGGCGCCTCCAGCGTCTGCGGAACGTCCTTGATGGTGCGGACGTTGGCGGTCACGTCCTCGCCCTCCGTCCCGTCGCCGCGGGTGGCGGCCAGGACCAGCCGGCCGTTCTCGTAGCGGAGCGAGCAGGACAGCCCGTCGATCTTCGGCTCGGCCACGAACTCCAGCGGGGCGTCGTCGGACAGGCCGAGGAAGCGGCGGACGCGGGCGACGAACTCGTGCGCCTCCTCCGGCTCGAAGGCGTTGCCGAGCGACAGCATGGGCAGCGCGTGCCGCACCTTGCGGAAACCCGCCGCCGGGGTCGCGCCGACGCGCAGAGAGGGCGAATCGGCGCGGCGCAGCTCCGGATAGCGCGCCTCGATCCCGTTGTTGCGGCGGACCAGCGCGTCGTAGGCGGCGTCGGAAATCTCCGGCTTGTCCTGCTGGTGATAGAGCCGGTCGTGGTGGGCGATCTCCTGGGCCAGCGCGGCCAGTTCCGCCTGCGCCTGCTCCACCGTCAGCTCCTCCACGGGGATGCTGCGGAGCGCGGCGGGGGTATCGAACAGGTCGTTCATGGCGGGTCTCTTCGGTGCCTTCTCATGAGGATGACGCTGGAGGACGGCGCTGGATCGGCGGGCGCCGCCGGGGGCGCAGCATAGCGCCGCGGGGGCGTGCCGTGGAGTCCGGCCTTGAGCCGGTCTGGCATTCGGCTCCGTCCGCGCCAACCTTGAAACCGCAGACCTTGAGCAGACCTGGAAAGGTGCGGGGACGCGAGGGTTGCGTGTATGATGAACCGGCGCCCGTGAACGGATGTGCTGCATGAACGAGCCGACCAGCCGTGCGACCGCCGGCAGCCTGACCATCGACGATCGCTTCGTCATCGCCGCGGCGCTTGACCGCATCCTGTACGACGATCCCGACCATTTCGCGACGGAGGACGCACGGCTGCTGCGCCGCATGATCCCGCGCACCCGGTCCCCCTGGCTGCGGCTGGGTTTCCGCGCGGAAAGCCAGGGGCCGTCCATGTCGGGCCGGGCCGCCGGCGTGGGCGACGTGAAGATGGACGGCGACAAGAAGGTGGTCGAGGGTGGCGTGGGCGAGGCTCCGGTCTGGCGCTGCGGCCAGTACAAGATCTCCAACCACGGCGACGACCTGGAGATCTGGCAGGTGATGAGCGACGAGTTCGCCGAGGAGCCGAAGGGCGCCCGCCTGGAGTACGGCGCCACGGGCACGCCGGAACGCCTGACCTTCTTTCAACCCCGCGACCTGGAGTTGCGCATTCCTTTCACCGGCATCGCGATCGGGCTTCGTCTGGGCGGCTGGCAGCCTTGGAAGAGCGCCGCCTGAGACCGGCATAGACCTGCGCCCAGTTGTCGCATACCAGAGTATTAAAACGTTCCGGCAGTGAACCGCCAGACGGTTGGCAAACGTTGCCTCGCGGCATCTTTGCGAAGATTTCCAGAAACTTGATAATCTGCCTTATTTCCTATAACCACGGCAAAAGACGGGCATGGGAACTTATGCGATTCCCCTGGTTTTCTCTTTTTATCTCCGGGAATTCGATTAATTTAATATTTTGCAGAACTGCAATAAAGCATGAAACCAATCGTTAAAATTGTCATGTCCATGATGCCAGCATGGTGATAGCCGAGCGGTGATCAGCCGGGAGGAGCCCCGGTCCAGCCGCAGCTCAACGCTTGCCAACCAAGAACAAAGAGACGAACACCATGGACAGTGGCATTCAAGGCGGCATTCAAGGCGGCGTTCAGGAACGCCTCTCCTTTCTGCGGATTGGCAGTGAGACGGCCCCGCTTCTGAAGGAAGCCTGGAGCATCGCCGAGCCGCATCTGCCCGTCATTCTCAAAGACTTCTACGACCACCTTCTCGCCATTCCCGAACTTCGGAAGATCCTGAACGGGAAATCCGTCGAGCGATTGAAGGACGCCCAGGTCAATCACTGGCGACATCTGTTTTCCGGGAGCTTCGACGACGTCTACCTGACGCGCGTGAAGGCGGTGGGCCAAGCGCATTACCGCATCGGCCTGCACCCGCGCTGGTATTTCGGAGCCTACCGGCTGGTCATGGGACGGCTGGGCAGGCTGATCGGCGAACGGCACCGCCGCGATGCGCCGCGCGCCATGAGGATCATGGAGGCGGTGGAAACCGCGATCTTCCTCGACCTTGACCTGTCCTTCGACGCCTACAGCACCGCCGTGACGACCATGACCAACCGGATGCTGGTCGAACTGGCGGAGAATTTCCGGGACACGGTGCAGGGCGCCATCGATACCGTCGGCCAGTCTGCGGCGGCGGTCAACGCGGCCACCGGCGCGGTGCGCGGCATCGCCCAGGACACCGGCGTGCGTACGGAGCATCTGACCGGCGCGGTTTCCGGCACCGCCAGCAACGCCCGCGCCATCGCCGCCGCCGCCGAGGAACTGACCGCCACCAACCACAGCGTGGTGTCGCGCATGGAGAGCGCCTTCTCCATCGTCAACGAGGCGCAGGCCGCCACACAGCGCTCCACCGAGGCGGTCACCGCGCTGGCCGGGATCGCCGGACAAATCGGCGGGACGCTGAAGCTCATCAACGCCATCGCCAACCAGACCAACCTGCTGGCGCTGAACGCCACCATCGAGGCGGCCCGCGCCGGCGAGGCCGGGCGCGGTTTCTCCGTGGTGGCGGCGGAGGTCAAGGTGCTCGCCAAGCAGACCGCCGGAGCCACGGAGGACATCACCCGCCTGCTTCAGGAGATCGACGGCGCGACGGGCCGGACCCGCGACGAGATCGCCGGAATTGGCTCAGTGGTTGGAGCGTTGCGCGCCCATTCGCAGGACGTGCTGTCCATCATGGGCCAGCAGAACGAGGCGACACGGGAAATCGCCCAGAACATCCACGAGGCCAGCCAGTCCGCCGAACGCATGTCCGACGAGGCCGGGCACCTCGCCGACGGCGCACGGTCGGTCATGGCGTCGGTCGAGGACGCCTTCCACACCACCGTCCGATTGAGCGGGACGGCGGAGGAGCTGCGCGCCGCGCTGGACAAGTTCCTGTCGCACATGATGTCCCTGCGCGTGGCGGCGTGACCGGACGGGGGCGTTCCCACCCCTCGTCCTGATGGCACGGCTCAGGGCGCCGTCGCTCAGGCCACGTCGAACGGGTGCAGCGGGTCGGGGTGATGGTCCGTCAGCGCGGCGTGGGCGTGGACATCCCCCGACAGGCCGAGATCCGCCATGGACAGCGCCGCGTCCGCATGGACAGGCGCCGCGGCCTCCAACCCCTGGGCAACGAGGTGCTGCCACACCGTGTCCTGTCCGTCCGCCGATAGGGCGGAGGCAATGGCGCCACTTCCCGAGGCGGTTCCGGAAGACGGGAACCAGGACTTGTCGGCGTCGACGACCAGCGTGCCATTCCACCACAGGCCAGCCTGCCCCTTGACCACGTCCTTGCCGTCGAGAGCGCCCTTGTCGTAGGTGACGTTCGACGCCGTGGGGGCAACGGCGTGGCCGTTGATGGTGAGTTTGTTGACGAACAGCGAGCGGTCCTGCCCGTTCACCACGGCGTCGTTGTCGTACTGCACCTGGACCTTGTGCGCCTGATCGGCGGTCAGGTTGGTGGCGAAGGTGAAGTCCTTGCCCGCCGTGCCGACCGTGGCGCCGCCGATGGCCTTGCCGTCCACCAGCAGGTTGAAATGGGCGTTCACCCCGCCCGCTTCGGCGCCGGAGGCGTTGACCGTGATGGTCGTGTTGGCGGGCGCCGCCTGGGCCGGGAAGTCCTTGGCCGGGGCATCGACCACCAGCGTGCCGCCCCACCACATGGACGATTGGCCCTTCACCACGTCCTTGCCGTCGAGAGCGCCCTTGTCATAGGTGACGTTGGCGGCGGTCGGGCTGTGGGCGGTGCCGTTGATGGTGACCTTGTTGACGAACAGGTTGCGGTCCTGGCCATTCACGAAGCCGTCGTTGTCGTACTGGACCTGGACCTTATGGGCTTGGTCGGCGGTCAGGTTGGCGGTGAAGCTGTAATCCTTGGCCGCCGAATCCACCGTGGCCTGCCCCACCGTCTTGCCATCCACCAGCAGCTTGAAATGGGCGTTCACCCCGCCGGCCGGCGCGCCGGAGGCGTTGACGGTGATCGTCGTGGCGCTCTGCGCCGTGGAGACCGGGGCGGACTGGGCGATCTTGGCGAGCAGGGCATCGGTGTCCAGCTCGAAATAGCCGGCGGTGCCCATGGCCTTGCCGGTGCTGCGGGCGAGATCGAGGAACTCCCCCTGGGTCAGCCGGGTGCCGGTCTGTTCCACCCACGCCTGCTGCGCCTTCGCCACCGCCGCGGTGACCGCCGGGGCAGCGAAGGAAGAGCCGTTGGCCGTGTAGGTGACGCCCGACAGATTGGTGATGCGCACGTCGGTGCCGTCGGCGCAGACATCGGTCAGCGACGGGCTGCGCTGCGCCCAGGACGGGAAGGCGCCGTCGCCGGTGGAGGCCGAGACGCAGATCTGGTTCACGTCGGCGGAGTAGCTGGAGACGCTCTGCGACACCCCGCCGTCGCCGCTGTTGCCGGCGGCGGCCACGGTCAGCACGCGCTTGGCGGCCAGAGCGGCCAGTTCGTCGGAGATCGAGGTGGTGGCCGCGGTCGTCTGCGCCCCGCCGCCCAGCGACAGGTTCACCGCCGTGATGTTGTAGGCGTCGGCGTTGGCGACGACCCACTGCAGGGCCTTCTCGATGTTGGCCTCGCTGGCGCCGCTGCCGTCGTCGGGCATGACCTTCAGCGCAATGATGCCGACGTCGGGCGCGTTCTCCAGGATCTCCGCGGTGACCAGGGCGCCGTGCGTGTTCGCGTTGGCGACCATGGCGTCGTTGTCATTTCCGTAGAAGTCATGCTGGTAGACCAGCCGGCCCGTGTTCCAGGCGGAGGACAGGCCGCTGTCGATCACGACGACGTTGCCGGCGGAAGCGGAGCTGTTCGACATCTTGCCAACCTTGTTCGTTCTTGGGCGAACGGCGCCCGGTTACCGGACGCGCTAGGCTGGACTATGCGTGTTTTGCTGTGGCCGCCGTATGACCGCTGCGGGCGATTGCTGTGACCTGATACCGCCAAGCCAAAGACTTGGCTTGACGTATTGCGTTCAAACGCCACGCAGGCTTTTCGCGCCAAGCCAAACTTCATCTTGGGCGCGGCGCCCGGTTGGGCGCTCCGGCGAGCGGATGAACAGGGAAAGCCCATTCATCCGCTCGCCGGAATCACGGTAACGGACTACCCCCGTCCGGCGATCAGGCTGTCGGCGGCGGCGCGGGCCTCGGCGGTGACGGTGGCGCCGGACAGCATGCGGGCGATCTCCTCGCGGCGGTCGTCCCCGTCCAGCTCGACCACGCCGGTCGTCACCTGCTCGCCCTTCACCGACTTCTGCACCTTGAGGTGGATGGAGCCGCGGGCGGCGACCTGCGGGCTGTGGGTGACCACGAGCACTTGGAGCCCCTGCCCGAGCGTCTTCAGCCGCTCGCCCACCGCGGCGGCGACGGCGCCGCCGATGCCGGTGTCCACCTCATCGAACACCAGCGTGCCGACGGTCGAGGTCTGCGCCAGAACCACCTTCAGCGCGAGCATGAAGCGCGCCAGCTCACCGCCGGACGCGATCTTGTTCAGCGCGCCGGGGGGCGAGCCGGGGTTGGTGGCGACCTGGAAGGCCACGCGGTCCATGCCCGACGCCGTCCAGTCCGACTCGTCGGCCAGCGGCTCGACCAGCGTGCGAAACTTCGCCTTCTCCAGCTTCAGCGGGGCGAGCTCGGCGGCGACCGCCGTGTCCAGGCGGCCGGCGGCCTGCTGGCGCTCACGGCTCAGCGACTCGGCGGCCTTGCGGTAGGCGTCGCGGGCGACCTCGGCCTCGCGGGCGAGGCGGGCCAGCAGATCGCCCTGATCCTCGATCAGCAGCAGCCGGTCGGCCATGTCCTTGCGCAGGGGGGCCAGAGCATCGACGTCCACCCCGTGCTTGCGGGCGGCGGCGCGCAGGGCGAACAGCCGCTCCTCCAGCTTCTCCAGGGCCTGCGGGTCCATATCCACATCGGAGGACACGGCCTGGAGACCGGCGATGGCCTCACCTGCCTCGGTGGCGGCGCGGTCGAGCGCGGCGATGACCGGGTCGAGCTTGCCGGCGGCCTTGTCGGCGATGCGGCTCAGCGTGCGGATGGCCGAGGACAGGGCACGCTCCACCCCGCGGTCGCCCGACAGCTCCCCATAGGCGGCGTTCAGGGCGTCGACCAGCTTTTCCCGGTGCATCAGCACGGCGCGGGTCTCGGCCAGCTCTTCCTCCTCGCCCGGCTTGGGGGCGAGGGCATCCAGCTCGGCCACGGCGTGGCGGAGATACTCCTCCTCCGAGCGGGCGCGGGCGATCTCGGCGGCGGCGTTGGCGCGCGCGTCTTCGACCTGCCTCCACGCCCGGTGCGCGGCGGCGACCTGGGCAGCCTGGCCGGACAGCCCGGCGTAGGCGTCCAGCACGCCGCGGTGGGTCTGCGGATTCAGGAGGCCGTGGGTGTCGAACTGGCCATGGACCTCGACCAGCTCCTCGCCCAGCCGCTTCAACAGGCCGACGCCGACCGCCTGGTCGTTGACCCAGGCGCGGCTGCGCCCGTCGGCGCTGACGGTGCGGCGGACGACCAACCGCTCCTCGGGGTCGAGCCCCTGCTCCCTGAGGATGGCGAGCGCCGGATGGTCGCCGGACAGATCGAACTCCGCCGTCACCGACGCCTGATCGGCGCCATGGCGGACGAGGCCCGAATCGGCCCGCGCACCGAGCGCCAATCCCAGCGCATCGAGCAGGATCGACTTGCCCGCACCGGTCTCGCCGGTGAGGACGCACAGGCCCTTGCGGAAGCCCAGCCCCAGCCGTTCGATCAGGACGACGTCCCTGATCGTCAGCGACGCCAGCATGGATCGTCCTAGAACAGGGAGCTCCAGGCTCTGCTGATCCAGGACTTCTCGTTTCGCTCCGGACGCACGTTGGCGTCCACCAGCAGTGCGTAGCTGTCCGTGTACCATTCGCTGCCGGGGAAGTTGTGGCCGAGCACGGCGGCGGCGGTCTTCGCCTCGTCCGTGATTCCCAGCGCCAGATAGCACTCCACCAACCGGTGCAGCGCTTCAGGGACGTGGGAGGTGGTCTGGTAGTTTTCAATCACCGTGCGGAACCGGCCGATGGCGGCGGTGTACTGACCCTGCTTCAGATAGAAGCGCCCGACCTCCATCTCCTTGCCGGCGAGATGGTCGTTGGTCAGGTCGATCTTGATCTTGGCGTCGCGGGCGTACTGGCTGTCCGGGAAGCGGCGCACGACCTCCGACAGCGCGTCGAGCGCCAGACGGGTCATCCGCTGGTCGCGGCGGACGTCGGTGATCTGCTCGTAATAGGACAGCGCCCGCATGTAGTAGGCGTAGGAGACGTCGGGGCTGCCCGGATGGAGCTGGATGTAGCGGTCGAGCGCCAGGATCGCGTCGTCGTACTTCAGGTCCTGGTAATGGGCGTAGGCCGCCATGATCTGCGCCTTGCCCGCCCATTCGGAATAGGGGTGCTGGCGCTCCACCTCGTCATAGAGCTTGGCGGCCACCTTGAACCGCTCTTCCCGCATGGCGGCGTCGGCCTCTTGGTAGATCTGCTCGGCCGGACGCTCGACATACTGGTCCTCGGGTTTGGTCGAGGAGCAGGCGGTCAGGGCGGAAGCCAGGAGGAGGGCCGCAAGCGGCAGACGGGAAAAACGGCAGGGCATGGTCGTCGCGATGCTTTCGAAGTTGGCCCTATATAGCACGCCGGGGCGCGGGGGCGGCAAGCCGCTTCGGCGAACAAATTTCGAACCTCGCCGTCACGGTGCGACCCGGCGCTCGGCGCGGAGGGCCGGAATGGGACGCCGGTCGGCCGAACTGATCAGCCGAACAGGGCGTCGATGTCGGCCTGGCTGATGTTGCCCATCTCCTGATGGTCGGCCGGGCCGTGCAGCTCCAGCGTCTCGTCCATCTTGGTGACGGTGGGCGGCAACGGCATCGCCTCGAACTCGCGCTTGTTCCAGTGGCTCATCATCGCGTCGACGCGCTCTTCGATGAAGGACAGGGCGCGGACGACCTTGGTGATGCGCTGGCCGGTCAGGTCCTGGAAGTTGCAGGCCTCGTAGATGCGGACGATCACGTCGTTCATGTCGTTGACGCGGTCGGCGTGGTAGCCCTCCGGCAGCGACGACTTCAGCTCGTGAACGACCTCCTCCAGCTCCTCGGCGCAGGCCATGATGGTGTTGGTCGCGGCCTCCGTCGCCGAGACGACGGCGTTCAGTTCCTGCGACGCCTGCACGAACTTGTCGTCGCCGGCCAGCGGGTGGCGGATCGCCGCCATCTCCACCTTGGTGGCCTTGATCCGGCCCGAGATGTCGGCGATCTCGACCTGGATCTGGTCGATCTGCTGGGCGTCCATGGTCAGGAAGCGGTCGAGCTTCGCGCCGAGATCGCTGATGGCGCGGATGACGTCGCTGTTGTCAACGGCGACCGGGCCGGACGGCAGCGACGCCAGCGCCGGCGCCAGGGCGGAGGCGTCATCCACCACCGCCTGATAGGGATTGCCGGTCCGACGGGCCTTCTGAAGCTCCGCCATGAAGGGTTTTGAGAGATTCCTCATGCGGGCTGCGCCTCTTTCCGAGTGGACGTCCGGGGCATCCGCGCACGCCGGCCCGTCTGGTCAGGACTGCCCGCCAAGGCCGGCATCGGCCCGGCGGGCGACGATCGTCATAACAAACTTCATGTCCCAATGCGCCCGCCGATTGGAGCGGCGGCAACTCTTCACAAATCCGACGCCGAACCGTCTTGTTGACCGTGAGGTCAGCCGAACAGGGCGTCGATGGCCGCCTGATCCAGCGGTGCCGGAGGCTCGTCCGCCGCGGGCGACGGGGCGGCCGCCGGCTTGGCAACCGGCTTGGGTGCCGCCGGTTTCGGGGCGGGCTTGGCCGCCGAGGCGGGCTTCGGCACCGGCTTCTTGGCGGCGGGGGCCGGCGGAGCCGGGGCCGGAGCGGGAACCGGACTGTCGAACAGGCTGTCGATGTCCGCCTGGCTGGCCTTCGCCGGAGCGGCCGACGCGGGGGCCGGGCTGTCGAACAGGCTGTCGATGTCGGCCTGACTCGCCTTGGCTCCAGTCTGGGCCGCGGCCGTCGGAGCGGGGGCCGGAGGCGGAGGGGGCGGCGTTTCGGGAGCCGGCGGCGGAGGCGGTGCCGCCATCGCCGGACTGTCGAACATGCTGTCCACGTCGGCTTGGCTGACGCCGAGGCCGTCGAGCTGGGGACCGTTCAGCAGATGGGAGTCCGGCCGGGTGTCCGTGTTCTCCTGCGCGATCTGGAGGCCGGCGAGCTTCTCGACGCCCCAGATGTTGATCATCGCGTTGACCCGCTGCTCGATGTAGCGGAGCGCGTTGACCACCTTGCTGGTGCGCTGGCCGGTCAGGTCCTGGAACGAGCAGGCGGTGAAGATGTTCGTCACCTCCCCCTCGATCTCGGAGCACAGGCCGGGGTCGGCGCCATCCGCCTTCAGCTTGCCCGACAGATCCATCAGCCGTTCGGCGGCGTTCAGGATCTCGAAGGACGCGCGTTCGGTCGAGATGACGATGGCGTCCAGTTCGTTGGTGGCCGATGTGATCTTGTCGCCGCCGCCGTCGGGCGGACGCAGGGCTGCGACCTCGCGCCGCGCCTGCTCGATGGAGGCCGCCATCTCCATCAGTTCAAGCCGCAGCACTTCGACGTGCTTGGCCGCTTCCACCACTTCGTTCTGCTGATGCCAGGAGTTGCGGAACTCCAGCAGCATGCTGCGCACCTCCTCCGCCGCGGCCCCATGGGCCCGGCGGTGGAAGCGGCGCAGGAAGGCTCGCCCCTTGGTCGTGCGGGCGATCGCTTCCTCGATCTGGTCGAACTCTTCCTCGGAAAGCTGCGGAAGCTGATCCAACCCAACCACTCCTTACCCGCCGATGACGGCCTGGATCTTCTGCTTCAGGGTATCGGCGTTGAAAGGCTTGACGATGTAGTTGTTCACACCGGCCTGCTTGGCGGCGATCACGTTCTCGGTCTTGCTTTCGGCGGTGACCATGATGAACGGGGTCGAGGCGAGCTTGGCGTCGGCGCGGATCTCCTTGAGGAGCTGCAGGCCGGTCATCGGCTCCATGTTCCAGTCGGAAATGATGAGGCCGAACTTGCTCTCGCGCAGCTTCTGCAGGGCCGAGACGCCGTCGCCGGCCTCGTCGATGTCCGTGTAGCCGATCTGGGTCAGGAGGTTCCGCACGATGCGCCGCATGGTGGCGTAGTCATCGACGACAAGGATCTTCATCTACGCGTCTCCGCATTCTTCCGTTGCTAGGCCCCGGCCCGGCGTTCAGCCCGCCCGGCGCGGCATGGCGTGCGCCGAGGTCGGGCTGGTCCGACTGTGATGCCTTAAGTCTGCCGAAAAGTCATCCCTCACGGCCACACTGACGTACGCCCGTAAATATCGGGTTACCAAGACTGCCGAATTTGCGCCTCGCCCCGATGCGATGAGGCATCGCTCCAAGGCACGGACACGCGTCCGGCGGCGGTCCGATCAGACATACCCCTGCGCCGGGTGGGGACCTTGCCAGATTTCACAGGCGAACGCACGGGCTGATTCTCGCTCCACACACCCCTCCGCCAGCAATGGTCCACCCCGGGCCATTCCCCTCAAACGATGATCGGAGAGGTCGCCTGCCTCAACCAATGAGACACTTCCACATCTCCCTCACCCGCGAGCCGCGGCTCCAGCGCCTCGCGCACCTGTGTGTGGTAGGCGTTCAGCCAACCGATCTCTGCCTGGGTCAGCAGCGCCGGCTCGACCAGATTGCGGTCGATGGGGGCCAGGGTCAGCACCTCGAACCCCAGCATGGGCCGCTCCGCCATGGGCAGGTCGAGCGGCTGGACGACGATCAGGTTCTCGATGCGGATGCCGTAGGCGCCGGTCTTGTAGTAGCCGGGCTCGTTGGACAGGATCATGCCGGGCTGCAGCGCCACGCTGTTGGGCACCTTGGAGATCCGCTGCGGCCCCTCATGCACCGAGAGGTAGCTGCCCACCCCGTGGCCGGTGCCGTGGTCGTAGTCCAGCCCCAGCGACCACAGCGGCAGGCGGGCAAGCGTGTCGAGCTGCGACCCGGTGGTGCCGCGCGGGAATCGCGCCGTGCTGACGGCGATGTGCCCCTTGAGGACCAGCGTGAAACGCTCCCGCATCTCCGGGGTCGGCGCGCCGATGGCGATGGTGCGCGTCACGTCGGTGGTGCCGTCCTGATACTGGGCGCCGCTGTCCAGCAGGAACAGGCTGCCCGGCTCGAGCCGGCGGTCGGTCGCCACCGACACCCGATAATGGACGATGGCGCCGTTCGGCCCCGCCCCGGAGATCGTGTCGAAGCTGAGGCCGCGGAAGCGGTCGTTGGCGCGGCGGAAGGCCAGCAGCCGCTCCGCCGCCGCGATCTCCGTCACGGTGCCCGACGGCGCCTCCTGCGACAGCCAGTGCAGGAAGCGGACGAGCGCCGCGCCGTCGCGGATGTGGGCGGCGCGGGTGCCGGCCAGCTCCGCCTCGTTCTTGCAGGCCTTGGGCAGGGCGCAGGGATCGGGGTCGCGCTCCAGCTTGGCGCCGGCCATGTGCAGCCGGTCGAAGATCCAGGCCGAGGTGCTGGCCGGGTCGGCCATCACCTTGCGCCCCTCGCGCCCCAGCCCGTCGAGCGTGGCGCCCAACTCGTCCGGGGCGCGCACGGCGACCTGGTTGCCGAGATGGAACTCCACACCCGGCGCCAGCTTGCGGCGGTCGATGAACAGGTCCACCTGCGCGTCGTCCTTCAGGATCGCGAAGGACAACGGCAGCGGCGTGCAGGGCACGTCCGCTCCGCGCAGGTTGAGCAACCAAGCGATGGAGTCGGGCTGGGTCAGCACCACGGCGCCGATTCCGTTGCGCGTAAGGTCACCGGCAATGCGGGTACGCTTGTCGGCGGCGCTCTCCCCGGCGAAGACAAGGTCCTGGGCGACCACCGCGGCCAGCGGGGGCGGCGGCTGGTCCGTCCACACGCGGTCCACCGGGTTGTCCGGGCAGGGTACCAGCGACAGGCCGATGCGCTCCAACTGCTGGCGGGTGCGCTCCACCCAGCCGGCGGTGTGCAGCCACGGGTCGTAGCCGAGCCGTCCCCCGCGCGGCAGCGCCTCTCCCGCCCATTCGGTCAGCGGATCGTCGACCAGATGCCGGTATTCGTAGAGTTCGCCCGACACCTCCGTCTGGACCTGGAGGGTGTAGCGCCCGTCCACGAAGATGGCGGCGCGCTGCCGTCCCACGACGGCGTGGCCGGCCGATCCGGTGAAGCCGGTCAGCCAGGCAAGGCGCTGGGCGCGCGGCGGCACATACTCACCCTGATGCTCGTCGCCGCGCGGCACGATGAAACCGTCGAGGTCAGCGCGCGCCAGGACGCCGCGCAGGGCGGCGATGCGGGCGGCGTAATCCGGCACCGCAGCGGGACGGCTATCGGCGATTTCGGCCTTCAGGGCGCGGAGCTGCCCGGCGAGATCCTCTGGGAGCCGCACCCCGACCAGAACCATCCAGCCGTCGGGGTCCTCCCCCTCCGGCGCGGCGAGCACCCCGGCGACGAGGCTGCGGATGTCCGCGGGGGTTTGGGGCAGGCCCGCTTGGGCCAGAAGCTGCGCCAGGGTTTCGTCGCCGCGGTAAGCGCTGGACACGGGGGCTGATCCTCATCCGGTGAAGCCGTCCGCGACAGGCTAGGCAGGGACGCCCCACCGCGCAAGCGCGGGAAAGGGCATAGCCGCGCGATGGCCCCGGCGGGACGCCTTACAGCCCCGAATCGTCGGGCAGGCCCAGCCGCTCCAGGACGCGCTTGCGGGCGAGGCCGCGGTCGACGTCGGGAACGTGCAGCAGGCCGCCGATGCGGCGCAGCAGGTTGGCTTCGAGGTCGTTCAGCTCGCCGTCGGCGTAGGCGACCTCCCACAGCATCTCGATGATCCACAACCGCTTGTCCGGCGGGCAATGGTCGTTGATCACCGTGACGTAGCGGTAGTAGGGCGAGGCACCCTCCGTGTCGAAGACGGCGGCGGACAGCAGGTCCTGCGCCTCCTCCTCGCTCAGGTGGAAGTGGCGGCGGGTGACGTCGAGGATGCGCTCGCGCTCCGCCTGGGAAATGGTGTTGTCGGTGCGTGCGGCCTCGACCAGAAGGGCGGCGGCGGCGGCCTCCAGCCTGTGGCGGTCGTCGCCGGGGTCGTTCTCCTGGAACAGCGTCCTGATCCGGTTCAGCATCGGTCCTCCGCGGGTCGTCCATACATCCGGAAGACATTGGCGACGGGAGGACCGAAATCCAGGGGCTTCAGCCCTTTACGGCCTTCCGCTTCGGGCGCTTCACCACAAGGGTGGTCCATTCGCCGACCGGGATGCGCGCGACCAGATGCAGGCCCTGCGTGCGGTGCGCCTGGATGACGTGGCGCTCCTGCCGGTTCAGCAGGCCGGCCAGAACGGCGACGCCGCCGCGCTGCAGGTGGCGCTTCAGTTTCGGCGCCATGCGGGCCAGCGGGCGGGCCAGGATGTTGGCGGTGATCAGGCGGTAGGGCTTGTGCTTGCCCACGATGGCGGTGTGGTAGCCGTCGCCGCCCTGCGAGCGGATGCGGGCCTTCACCCCGTTGAGCGCGGCATTGACGCGGGTGACGCGCACCGCCTCCGGGTCGATGTCCACGGCAGTGACCGGCACCCGCCAGCGCTTGGTCACCGCCAGCGCCAGGATGCCCGAGCCGCAGCCCATGTCGAGCGCCCCGCCCCGTCCGACACGCGGCAGGCTCATCCGGCGGGCCAGCCGGTCCAGCGCCATCAGACAGCCTTTGGTGGACCCATGCTCGCCCGTGCCGAAGGCGGTGGCGGCGTCGACCAGCAGCGGGATGCTGCCCGCCGGGACGATGCCCTCATGGTGGGAGCCGTGGACGAAGAAGCGCCCGGCCTGGATCGGCGGGAAGCCCTGGTAGCTGTGCGACACCCAGTCGATGAGAGGCAGTTCCTCGACAATCAGCTTGGGTTCGGGGATGCCCATGGCCTCGGCCAGCACGGCGACGCGGGCGTTCAGCCGCGGCTCGTCCGGCTGCCCGTAGACCGTCGCCTCGACCAGCCAGTCGCCGTGCTCCTCCAGCTCGAAGGTGGACACCGCGTCGGCATGATCGCCAATCGCCTCGGCGAACGCGGGGGCGTGGGCTTCGGGAATGACGAGCGCGATGCGCCAGAGCTTGGAGGAGGACATGGGGAAGGTCGCCGATGATGGGGTGGTCATTGTCTGGTGGGAGACTTAACCACAGAGACGCGGAGACACAAAGATTTCCTGCGGCCGGACGCACGGCTCCATCGCCGCACAGGGTTGCCGCAGCCGGGAACGGGTCGGCCGGGCTGGATCGACCGCCGCGTGCGGCGTTTTGGCCGACGCAAGCTCGGCACAGGCTTTCCGCCGCTTTTCTTACCACTTTTGAGCGGGCACACTGCACCTGGGGATAAGCGGACCGAGGGTTGCGCAAGAGCTACACGGGGGAGACGGGCTTGATGCAGCGCGTTTGCAAGGCGGCCAGGGCATGGATGGCGGCGCTGGTGGCGGTTTCGGGAGCGGCGACGGTGTCGGGCTGCGCGCTTGATCCGGTCGGGCTGGCGGTCGGGGCGGCAAGCTCGGTGTCCGGATCGGAGGCGTCGATGACGGCCGATGTCGCGTCCGCCTATCGGGGCACGGACTGCCCAACGCTGGAGGCGCTGCTGAAAGCCTACAACGACCCGTTGCCCACTCTGAGCGGCAGCGAACGCCAAGCGCAGATGATCCATATCACCGCGGTGCGACAGCTCATGGCGGAGCAGCGCTGCCCGGCGGCGGGCAGCGCTGCGGCGGCGGGTGCGGGCTCCGCTTCGGCGCCAACCGGCACCGCCGGACCCGGCACGGCCGGTCCCGCCGCGGCACCGGCGGCGGCGCGCGAACCGCAGGGGGCGATGGGTGCGGCCGTGAGCCCGTTGACCGCCCAGCTGGCGCAGACGGTGGGGCTGGAGGTGCCGCGCGGCCTGCTGGTGACGGCGCTGATGCCGGGCAAAGCGGCCGAACTGTCGGGCATCCGCGGGGGTGACGTGATCCTGGAGGTGCGCGGCGTTGCGGTGGACGATGCGGTGCAGATGCGCCGCGTGCTGGGCGCGGTGCCCAGCGGGCAGAGCGTGCTGGTGAAGCTGTGGCGCGCCCGCGAGTTGCGCGAGTTGATCGTCGGCCCCATCACCAGCACCACCCCGGCGCTGCCGCCGGGCGCGGCGTACGCCGATGCGCCGGTCCTGCCCGCGGCGCCGGTGCGGGAGCGCTTCTGCGTGGCCCAGGCGATCGGTTCGGGCCTGTTCGCGAGCGGGCTGCACTCGCCGCTGTTCACGGTGCGCAACGACGGCAGCGAGGCGGAAAGCGCCAAGCTGGCGACAGCCTTTTTGGAGGCGGCGCGGAAGGCTCAACCCGGATACTGGCTGGCGCCGCACCCGCGGCCGACCTGCACCCGGGACTCCAAGGTCTGCACATCGGCCAGCGCCGACTCCGACGTGCTGATGATTCTGTGCGAGACGGACCGCGAGACGGGTGCGGAGATCTACGAATCGCTGCGGCGGGACAAGCCGCTGACGGAACTGCCTTGGTCGCCGTCGGCGCCGTGAAGCGATGCCCGCTCCGATCCGGCCCTGCCGACACCCTGCTCACCGTCCCGACAGCCGGTCCGCGATGTCGTGCATCCCCTGCTCGCGCAGGATCGCCTGACGGTGGCGGATCAGGCGGCGGGCCAGCGCCTTCTCCACCTCGGCGCCGCCAAGCAGGCGCCCCTGCGGATCGCGCAGATGGGTGGCGAGGTGGTCGGCCAGCAGCGCCTCCTTCTTCGGGTCGCGGCGGTCGAGCGGCTGGGTGCCGTTCAGCGATTGCTGGATGCGCTCCAGCAGAACGGCGCGGCAGCACGGCGCACGCCCCTGGACGATCAGCGCGCCGATGTGAGCCAGCAGGGGGCTCACCGGCTCGCTCTTCGGCTGCGGGTCGCGGCCCAGGATCAGGTCGGCCAGAGCGCACAGCCCCAGAGCGAGGTTCGGCTGCGCGCCGAGAAGCTCCTTCACCAGTTCGGCGGAGCCCAGCGCATCGGCCATCACCCCGTCGAGCACAGCGAGGTGCCGCGGCTCCACGTCCGGCCCGATCAGGTCGAGCAGCATCTCCAGCTTGCCGGCCAGCGAATTGCGGTCGGCCAGATGGAGGGTGAGCTGGCTGAGGAAGGCGAAGTCGTGCCCCTCCTCTCCCACCGCGGCGGCAAGGACCCGGCTGGACCGGGACAGGTCGGCGGGATCGAAGGCCGGCAGGGCCTTGCGCTCGGCCTGGAAGTCGCGGGCGCGCGCCATCACGACGTCAGCGAAGGCCCGCAACTCGCGCGCCCGCGCCGGAACCGCGACGCCATGCCGGTCCGCGTGGTGGCGGGCCACCGCCTGGAGCGCCGCGCCCAGCAGAAGGCCCTGCTCGTCGAGCTTGCGCAGGTAGGTCCAGGAATGGAGGAGCTCGGTCGGGGTGATGCGGAACTTGTCGAGGAAGGGGCGCAGCAGCCGGCCGGTGACCACCCGCGACTCGAACCTGTAGAGATCGCCGGGGGCCGTGCAGAAGGGCGCGCCCTCCGCCGTGCCGCCCAGCGCCATGGGCTTGTCCTTCACCACCGGAACGGCCTTCTGGAAGATCACCGTCTCCAGCGACAGCCCGGCCAGCGAGCGGAACTTGATGGCCTTGACCTCCTCAACCCCGCTGACCGCCAGCCAACTGCGGGCGGAGGCCAAGGCCCGGCGCTCGTCGTCGTAGGTCCCCTCGATGGTCCAGCGCCCCTCGCGGCGGATCTGGACCTCGAACGCGGTGCTGCTCTTGCCGAACACTGGGCGGGTTCCGTGGCTGTGGGCGCGCTGTCTGGACCCCACCAGTAGCCGAACGCCGCCGCCGAACCTGTGACGACCGTCACCGCGAGGGGCCGCTGCGGCAATCGGTCACCCTGCCTTGGCCATCCCGCCTGGGTCAGCCCGCCTTCTCCGCTGGCACCACGAAGCTGTCCATCACCTTCTTGCTGCCGGCCTGATCGAAGTCGATCTCCAGCTTGTCCTGGTCGACCGCCGTGACGGTGCCGTAGCCGAATTTCTGGTGGAACACCCGCGCCCCCTTCGGGAAGGGCGCGTTCGGACGGGCGCGCGGGGCGACCTGATAGGAACCGCTGTCCAGCGTGATGGTCCGCGGCGACGGGGGCTGCTGCCGGCCTGCCGCCTGCTGGCCGGCGCGGAAGGCGGCGTAGCTCGACGAGTCGCGAAAGCTCCCTCCACCACCGAAGCCGCCGCCGAAGCCGTTGCCGGCGTTGCCGCCGGGGTAGAGGCCGCTCGCCGCCTCCGCCTCGACGTCGCCGCCGGGGATCTCCTCGACGAAGCGGGAGGGGATGGCGCTGACCCAGTTGCCGTAGAGCCGTCGGTTGGCGGCGTGGCTGATGTAGGCCCGCTTGCGCGCCCGGGTCAGCCCGACATAAGCGAGGCGGCGCTCCTCCTCCAGCCCGGCGATGCCGGTCTCGTCCAGCGCACGCTGGTTGGGAAACACGCCCTCCTCCCAGCCGGGCAGGAAGACCATGTCGAACTCCAGCCCCTTGGCGCCGTGCAGGGTCATCACCGTGACCTGATCGACGCCGGCGGCCTCGGCGTTCTCCATGACCAGGGCGACATGCTCCAGGAAGCCCGACAGGTTCTCGAACTCCGCCATGGCGGTGATGAGTTCCTTCAGGTTCTCCAGCCGGCCCGGCGCCTCGGGCGTCTTGTCCTCCTGCCACATGCGGGTGTAGCCGGACTCGTCCAGCACCATGCGCGCCAGTTCGGTGTGCGGCATGGTCGCCGACAGGGTGCGCCAGCGGAAGAAGTCCTGAAGCAGGTTGCGCATCACGCCACGCACCTTGGGCTTCAGCTCGTCCGTCTCGGTCAGCGCCCAACCCGCCTCGGTCAGCGGCATCCCGCGCGAACGCGCCGCCTGATAGAGGCATTGCAGGGCCGCCGGGCCGACGCCGCGCTTGGGCACGTTGACGATGCGCTCGAAGGCGAGATCGTCGTCAGGGGAGTTGACGACGCGCAGATAGGCCATCGCGTCGCGGATCTCCTGCCGCTCGTAGAAGCGCGGGCCGCCGATCACCCGGTAGGGCAGGCCCAGCGTGATGAAGCGTTCTTCGAACTCGCGGGTCTGGAAGCCGGCGCGGACCAGCACGGCGATCTGGGCGAGCGAGACGCCCTGGCGCTGCAGCGCCTCGATCTCGTCGCCGACCCAGCGGGCCTCCTCCTCGCCGTCCCAGACGCCGCGCACGCGCACCGGCTCGCCACCGTCGGCCTGGGTCCACAGCGTCTTGCCGAGCCGCCCCTTGTTGTTGGCGATCAGGCCGGAGGCCGCGGACAGAATGTGCCCGGTGGAGCGGTAGTTCTGCTCCAGCTTGACCACCGTGGCGCCGGGGAAGTCGGCCTCGAAGCGCAGGATGTTGCCGATCTCGGCGCCGCGCCAGGCATAGATCGACTGGTCCTCGTCGCCGACGCAGCAGATGTTCTTGTGGGCCTGCGAAAGGATGCGCAGCCACAGATACTGGGCGACGTTGGTGTCCTGATACTCGTCGACCAGGATGTACTTGAACTTGCGGTGGTATTCCGCCAGCACGTCCGGGTGCTTCTGGAACAGCGTGATGTTGTGCAGCAGGAGGTCGCCGAAGTCGCAGGCGTTCAGCGTGCGCAGCCGCTCCTGGTACGCGCGGTAGAGCGCCACCACGCGCCCGCCGGCCACGTCGCCGCCATCGCCCTCGTTCAGCCGGTCCGGGGTCAGGCCGCGGTCCTTCCAGCGCTCGATCACGCCCAGCACCTGCCGCGCCGGCCACTTCTTGGAATCGACGTTCGCCGCCTCCAGAAGCTGCTTGATCAGGCGGATCTGGTCGTCGGTGTCGAGGATGGTGAAGTTGGACTTCAGCCCCACCAGCTCGGCGTGGCGGCGCAGGATGCGCGCGGCCAGCGCATGGAAGGTGCCCAGCCACCAGCCCTCCGGCTCGATCCCCACCAGATGGGCGACGCGCTCCCGCATTTCGCGGGCGGCCTTGTTGGTGAAGGTCACCGCCAGGATCTGGAAGGCGGCGGCGCGGCGCGTCATCAGCAAATGGGCCAGCCGGGTGGTCAGAACGCGCGTCTTGCCCGTGCCGGCGCCGGCCAGCACCAGAACCGGGCCGTCCATGGCCTCGACCGCCTCGCGCTGCACGGGATTCAGCCCGTCCAGATAGGCGAAACGCTGCGCCGGCGCGGGGGCCGGGGCGCCCGCTTGGCTGAGGGGATCATGGCCCAGCGGATCGTCGTAGGCGTAGGGATCGGACATGCGGCACCGGAGTTCCTGGGTGGGCTCTCCCGCGGTCGGGAGACGCCCTTCATCGAATGAGGACACCGTATATAGCACGCCCCCCGGCGCATCGAACCCCTTCCCTTGACGGAACGGCCGGGACGCTCCGCCAATGGGCATGGAACTAGGCCCATGGGCCAGGATGAACTCTGCCCGCACTATGTCCGACACCATAGCGCTTGTCTTATCACAATCGCTCGAAGTCACATCGACCATAGGATCCCAAGAATCATCCACAGTCACAGACAAATCACAGGCTGAACCGAATTCAGGACCGATTGATTATTCCAGGTGAGACATTCGTGAACGGTTCGTTGGACGGTTTGTCTTATTTCGGCTTAGGGCATATGCCCA
Source organism: Azospirillum brasilense (assembly GCF_022023855.1). Classification (NCBI taxonomy): domain Bacteria; kingdom Pseudomonadati; phylum Pseudomonadota; class Alphaproteobacteria; order Rhodospirillales; family Azospirillaceae; genus Azospirillum; species Azospirillum brasilense. The sequence goes on along the minus strand of NZ_CP059449.1, from coordinate 1,607,588 downwards.
TTGCGAGACATAATTTTTCCTTTGGGGAAATTTTCTGTTCCGCAAATCCGGGGTAAGGTCCAATCAGATCGTGGCACCCCGGAACCAAACGGACAGCCGCGGAGAGCGGCCCTCCCCCCGGACCGGATGTCCACGGAGGCGCCAGACGAACGACCAAATTGAAACAAACAGAGGGCGGGTAGGAACAATGGACCCCGTGAACGTTTTCCTGATCGACGCGAACAAGCTCTTCCGCGAAGGCATGAAGCGTCTGTTCGAGAACACGCCCTTCAAGGTGATGGGCGAGGCCGGCACCCTGCGCGAGGGCGTCCCCGCGGTCGAGGCCGCGGGCACCCAGCCCGACTTGGTCCTCATCGACCTCGTCAACGGCGGCGAGGATGAGGCCGACCAGCTCCGCGCCCTGCGCGACGGCCACCCCGGCATCCGTGTCGTCATCCTGACCACCGACCTGTGCACACGCCGCCTGTCCGGCGCGCTCGGCGCCGGCGCCCACGGCTACCTGATGAAGGACATCGCCTGCGAAGCGCTGATGCAGTCGCTGAAGCTGGTGATGATGGGCGAGAAGGTGTTCCCGACCCATCTGGCCGAGCTGCTGATCAACGGCCGCAGCGAAGAGCTGGCGACCGAGGTCCCGGCCCGCCGCAAGGGCCTGTCCCAGCGCGAGATCCAGATCCTGCGCTGCCTGCTGAACGGCAACTCCAACAAGATGATCGCCAACCACCTCCACATCACGGAGGCCACGGTGAAGGTCCATCTGAAGAGCCTGCTGCGCAAGATCAACGCCTCCAACCGCACCCAGGCGGCGATCTGGGCGCTGAACAACGGCATCGGCGACCAGCCGGCGGAAGCCGCCGGGGTCAGCGCCAACGTGGTCTGATCCATCGTCTTGCGGTTCTGCCTTCCCGGCATCCACAGCGCCGGCCGCGCCATCCCGCGGCCGGCGCTGTCGCATCCGGAGCACCCGCTTTGGGTGCGACGACACGCCATAAGTGGTGCGCCATAGGACCAAAGGCCCTCTTCCGCCTCGAAATGATGATGGCTATTTCGGCAATACGCTCCGAATTTGTTTGGATCGCAGCCCCGACACGATGAGCATCATGGAATACAGCGCGGAAAAGCCGACCCTGAACGTTCTGCTTGCCGACGATCACCTGCTGTTCCGGGACGGGCTGCGGCGTCTGCTCGCCCAGTCGGACGACAGCATGGTGTTTCACGAGGCCGGGACGTTCGACGACGTCCGCCGCCTGTGCGACGGCGCCATCGCCTTCGACCTGATCCTCCTGGATCTCGGCATGCCGGGGTGGAACGGCTTCTCGCTGCTCGGCGAGATCCACCAGCGGCTTCCCAAGGCGCTTCTGGTCGTGGTGTCGGGGTCGGAGAAGCGGTCGGACCTGCTGGCCGCGCTGGAAAACGGCGCCGCCGGCTTCATCCCGAAGTCGAGCAGCGCGAAGGTGATGATGGGTGCCCTGCAGCTGGTGCTGGCCGGCGGCGTCTATCTGCCGGAACAGGCGATCCGCGGCGACCGGATGGCCGACAGCGCGCCGCACGCCGGCAACGGTGCGGGGGACGCCGGTCCGCTGGGCTCCCTGGCCGACGGGGCGGGCGACCAGCTGACCCCGCGCCAGCGCGACGTGCTGAACCGCCTGCGCGACGGCAAGTCCAACAAGCAGATCGCGCACGAGCTGGGCCTGACCGAAGGCACGGTGAAGGTGCATGTGACGGCGATCCTGCGCCAGCTCGGCGTGCGCAATCGGACCCAGGCGGCGATCACCGCGAACGGTCTCTGACCGGACGCCCTTTTCCGTGCCTGCTCCGCTCAGGCCCCTCCCCGCTCCACCGAAGCGACCAGCGCGGCCAGAGCGCCGCGGATGGGTGCTTCGTGCTTGGCGGGCAGAACCTGCTGACCGGGAACGGTCACCACCGTCAGGTTGCGGCAACCGGTCAAGCGCTGCTCCAGAAAGGACGCGCCCGCAAAGCCGTCCGGCACGTCCTTCCCCTGCACCAATGTGACCGGCACACGGACCGCGTCGAGCGCGGGCGCCATGGCCTGAAGCTCCGCCGCGCTGTCGCGGACGACCGGTGGCAGGATGCGGGCGGCGATGCGGCGGAACACGCCCGGCCGGGCCGTCTCCTCGGTCATCGGGTCGATCAGCAGAAGGCCGCCGATCAGTTCCGGAAATTCCAGCACGGCCCGCAGCGCCACCGGCACGCCGTTGCCGCAACCGATCAGCAGCGGCTTGCGCGAACGGCGGAGCGTCAGCAGCGGGCGCAGCGCCGCCGCCGGCACGCCGGGGTCGCCGCCGCGCAGGCGGGAGGCGCCGCTGATTGGCGCCGGATCGGGACGCGGCACGGCCACCCACTCCTGCCCGGCCGGGACGGCGCGCAGCAGGCGGGTCCAGGCCCGGGATTCGCTCGACGCCGCATGGACCAGGATGATGCGCCGTCCGGCGGAATCGCCGGCGACGACGCAGCCCGGCGCCACCTCCCGCGATGCGCCGCAGCGTGACGTCGGCGCCTCACCGGGCGACGACGGCACGATGCCGAACGCGGCCCCCGCGGGCCGCCCGGCGCTGCTGTGTATGGTCAAGGCTCCGCTCCCCGATTCCCGAACACGTCGCGGAGATCGTCTCCGCCGATTGACAGGGAGCCTAATGGAGGGTCTGCAGCCTTGTCCCGTACCATAAAAAGGCCCGAAATGGCGCGAACGGTGGCCGCAAGTCCCGAAAATCGCAGGTTTTTACCCCAATTGTTGTGCAGTCCCGCCGTCATTGGCGAAATCCGCACAAGAATTGGGACTATCAAGGACCGGAAACGTCAGTCAGCCGGCACCATCAATGAATGGTGTTGCCGTCGGGAAGCGCCTCGACCGGACGGTCGTCGCGCGGCTCGGACGGGCGGTGCAGCTCGCGCATCAGATCCCGCCAGTCCGGCGACCCGCCGAGCTGCTGGATCAACTGCGTGGAGAAGGCGAAGACGGCCATCTCCAGCGGCCCGTTGTCCTCGGCGTGGGCGTTGACGGTCAGGCATGATTCCGCGGCGCTGACGAAGATGGCCGACGCGATGGCCACCCCAGGTCCCGGCTCGGGCAACGGCACCGGGACCGGGGCGGACCCGGTGGTGCGCAGGGCCGACAGGTTCTCCACCAGCAGGCGGGTGCGGATGGCGGTGTCGATCGCCGCCCCCATGGTGTAGCCGGCCTCCGACTCCGCGGCGGAGCGCAGCAGACGCAACCCCGCGATCACCCCGTGGGCGACGTCGGCGGTGCCGGCGCGCTTGGCCGCCGCCGCGATGGCGGTGCCAAGGATGGCGGTGACCACCGGTGCCATGCTTTCGGCGTCGTCGCCCATGACGGCGGCGTCGGTGGACTCTTCGTGGTTCTGGACCTCGTTCATGCGGCCTCCGATCCGGTGATACCCTGGATGGCGTGCGGCGCGGACCCCGGTTCCCTGCGGAACCGCTTTTTGCTCAAAGGTCCCTCTTTCGATCTGTGGCCTTTCCGGAGGGCATTCAAGCCGCCGGAAGCCGGGAGGGGATGAATCTTTCGATGCGCCACTTTCGCCGATCCCTCCTCTGGGCGAAGCCGCCCGCCATCCCCACATGTGCGGGCAAAAGGAGAAACACCCGATGCCCTTCCTCAGCCTTCTTCTCAACATCCTGTGGGTGGTGACCGGCGGCATCTGGATGGCCGCGGGATGGCTCTTCGCGGCCATTCTGATGGTCCTCACCATCGTCGGCATCCCGTGGGCGCGATCGGCCTTCACGATCGCCTGGTACACCCTGTTGCCCTTTGGACAAACCGCCGTCCGCCGGGATGAGTTCCGTGGCCGCGAGGACATCGGCACCGGCCTGCTCGGCACGCTGGGCAACATCCTGTGGTTCGTGCTGGCCGGCTGGTGGCTGGCGCTCGGCCACTTGGTGGCCGCGGTCGGCCTCGCCATCACCATCATCGGCCTGCCCTTCGCCTGGGCGCACCTGAAACTCGCCCTGCTGGCCCTGTGGCCGGTCGGCACCGAGATCGTGACGGTGGACGAGGCGGAATCCCGCCGCCGCCTGCTCGGCCGCGGGGCCTACTGAGCGGACGGCTCCCGCTCCGCCATGCCCTTCAGCATCACCGAGGCGCGCCAGAAGCCGAGGTCCGCCCCATCCACGAAATGGACGTGCCGGTCGGCGGCGAGGTCGCCAACCAGGCAGGTCACCGTGGAGGCCATCGCCCGCGCCGTGCCGTAGCGGATGCGTCCGGCCGCCGCGTGGCCGGCCAGCATGGCCTCGATGGCGCTGGCCTCCGCCTCCGTCACGTCCAGGACGAGGCGCGGCCCGCCCGCCGACTTGCGGAAGTCCGACCGTTCGGCCATGCCTCGGCGGTAGCGGTCCGGATCGAAGCCGGCCAGCCGCCAGCCGCCCCCCAGCATCGCGGCGAGCAGGGCGGATTTCCCGAGAAGGGACAGGACACAGGCCAGCCGCCGCCCGCGCGGGCGCGTCCGCGCCTCCAGCCACAGCGACCGCCAGGAGGGCGGCCAGCGCACCGCCAGCCGTTCCCCCATGCCGAGCGGCGCCGCCGTGGCGGTCGGCACGATCCGCTCGATGTCGGCCTGGACCCGGGCCAGAATCGACAGCCCCGGACCGCCACCGGGCAACGGATCGACGATCACGCACAGGATCACCCCGCGTCCGCTGTCCACCGGGTTCCAGCGGCAGGACACACCCTCCAGCCCGGTCAGCGGGCCGGGCCGCGGCTCCAGCCGCCAGCGCGGATCGGCCTTCACCCAGGCGTCCGCCGCCGTGACCCCGCGCCCGAGGAACAGGCCGAAGGCGTCACCATTGCCGAAATCCTGCAGGGCGACCAAGACCTCCAGCCCCTCGTCGAGAAGCGCCTGCACCGGCACGAGGCCGACGCGCAGAGGCACGTCCATCTCCGTCGCCGCCCAATGGGCGAGCGCCGCCAGCGCCTGCTCCGCCGCCGCGCGGCGGCCCGGCGGAACCGCGGCGATGGCGCCATCCCCACCGAACTGGCAGGCGGGGGCCTGTTCCGGCTCCCGCACCGCCTCCGACAGGACGGCGACCACCGCGGCGGCCACGAAATTCACATCGCGGTGCCGCCCCTCCGCGGCCAGACGGGTGCTCGCCACCACGTCGGCGACGGCCAGCGACCAGTCGCCGTCCAACGCCGCGTAATGGGCGGGATCGGCGGCTTCGGCGGTGAAATCGTGGATGGACGGCAGAAACATCGCCTTCCTCGCGCCAGGAGGTTCCGGGGATGGGCCGCTGCAGTCTACGCCCCGGCCCGCGCCCTGTGAATCACCCCCGTGAACCGTTCCCCGAACCCATCCGCAATGGACCCATCCCGGATTGTCGCTCCAAGCCGTCCGTTCCATCGTGCCGCCGTCCAATCCGGGGAGGAACGCCATGGGATTCGCGAACGACTGGAAATCCGCCAAGACGGCTTTTGAAACCGCCACCGGCAAGAAGAAGCCGAGCGCCAAGTTCATGGGCGTCTTCCACAAGTCCGGGCTGGAGGACGTGACCAAGGCGCTCGACAGCGCGCTTGGCAAGAGTGACGCCAAGGCGCTGGAGAAGGCGCTGCTCGACTATGTGAAGAGCGCCACCGCCTATCAGACGACGCTGGAGAAGTCGGCCAAGGCCGAAGGCGTCGCGACCATCGCCGCAGAGCTGAAGAAGCTCGGGCAGTCGCTGGACGACATCGGGCGCCGCGCCGGCGTGGCCGTCAACGAGCGTATCGCCGAGATGCGCGAGGACGCCGAAGCGGAAAAGGCCAAGGAGGCCGAGGAGCAGGGCAAGGCTGCCCGCGCCATCGCCGACAAGGTCGCGGTGCAGATCGACGGGCTGCTGAAGACCGCCAACGCCGACGTCAAGCTGCTCGATCAGGCCGCCGCCAACGCCGACCTCGCGCTGCGCAACGTGCTGGAGGCGCAGGGGGCGGGCAACGCCAAGGAGGCGAAGGCCCAGGCCGCCGCGGTCCAGACCGCTGCCAAGGCGGTGGACGCCCAGGCGAAGAAGATCGCCGCGACCGCCGTCCAGGCTGCCAAGCTGTTCTCCCAGGGCAAGGCCGCCGTCGCCAAGATGAAGCTCGACCCCAAGCAGTATGGCGGGCGCGACCCGGCCCAGGGGGCCTTCGACCGGGCGGACGGAATCGTCATGAAGCTCGACCAGATGAAGGATGACGCCGCCCAGGCCGCCAGCGAGGCCGCCGGCATCGTCAAGGAGGCCGCACAGGCGCTGAAGGGCGCCCTGGACCTGCGCGCCACCTACCTGTCGAGCTGCCGCAAGCTGGCCAAGCGGGCGCAGGACGCCGACGCCTTCTACGACACCGTCGCCCGCGACGTCGGCGGGCAGGCCGACCGCGCGCAGCAGGAGCAGATGGTCGCCGACGAGGCGGAGGACGACAAGCGGGCGGCCTCGATCAAGACGGCGACCTTCTACATCACCCAGGTGCGCCAGCAGGCCGCCCAGGCGAAGAAGGAGATCCTCGCCGCCGCCAACGAGATCACCGGCACCCGCAAGTCCTTCCCGGCCATGGTTTCCGACAAGGACCCCGACTTCGGCCCGCTGCTCGCCGAGGCGAAGGTGTCCCTGGACGGGCTGAAGGAATCGCACGCCGCCCTGACCAAGGCCGAGACCAAGATCGACAAGGTCGAGACCGCTCTCAAGAAGCTGGGGTAAGAAGCGCGACCGCCGAAGCCTCCCGCGCTGCCCGGAGTGGGTGGGAGGCTTCGGGCGCGGTCACATCATGACTTCGGTCAGGCTGTCCATCATCTCCCGCTCATGCTCGATCAGCATCAGCTCCTCGCCCATGAAGTCGCGCATGGACACGACGCCGACGACACGGCCGTCGCGGACGACGGGCAGATGCCGCAGGCCATGGTCGGCCATCCGGCGCAACGCCTCGCCCACCGTGATGTCGTGGGCCGCGGTGACCGGGCACGGGGTCATCACCTCCGACAGCCGGGTCTGATCCGGATCCAGCCCGTCGGCTACCACGCGGTCGGTCAGGTCACGCTCGGTGAAGATGCCTTCGATCTGTTCGTCGATGGAGGCGGTGACCACGACGGACGCCACATGGGCGGCCTTCATCTGCCGCGCGGCATCCCGCACCGACGCCCCCGCCGGAAGGCTGATCACGCGGCGGCGGTTCAAAAGATCTCCGATGTTGCGATGCATCATGGCTTTCCTCCTCCAAGTGCGGATGTTTTGGAAGACCACGGCGGCTGTTTTGATTGGTCTGACCGCCGCGCCCGCGCCTCGTCGTCGGCGCGCGCCTCCTTTTGTTGTTCATTTGCGAACGCGAAAAGAATACCGCATCTGCGAAATGCCGAAACGAGCGGAATCTGTCCACAGACCTATTTATCAAGTGTTGAAAAGGTAATCACTTTCTCATCACTTAACGAGCAAAGCCACCGCAAAACAACGTCATGGTTGCCATGTCGGCGCAACATGCGACAAAACCACTCACCATTGCCTGACGGTGGTGGTTCTGGCACGGAAAATCAGACCATTTTCGCTGGCGGATCAAGCTTAACCATTATTAAAGGAAATAGGTCCGAAACTCCGGACAATTGCAGTTCTGTCACGATGTCCTCTGGAAAGGGCCTGGGCCGCCATGTCGTGGTTGTCGAAATTGAGCGGACGAGGCAAATCCACCGCGGCTTCCGCGTCCAACGCCAAGGAACGCCCCACCGATCCCCCGACCATCCGGATCGACAGCCACGAATATGTGCCGGAGGAATTCGTCCTCGGGTCTTTCCGCATCCGCCCCTATGACGGGGACTTGATCGCCAAGCAGCAGTTCGACTTCCGCATCCTCTTCCGGCTCGGCGAGGAACATTCGGATTTCGCCTGCCGGGGCGTCGTCGTGAAGATGGACGAGCAGGCCGGTCTGGTTGCCCGCTTCCACCAGCCGCCGCCGCTCCACACGCGCAAGTTGATCGAGTATCTGAAGCTCTGGAAAGGTCTGTAAACGCCGACCGCTCTCCCCCGCAAAAGGAAGGCCCGCCGTCTCGCGACGGCGGGCCTTCTTCATTCAGCCTTCATGCGGCGGCACCGAACGGACCGCCGGTCAGACGGATTCCAGCGCCTTGCGGCTGTGCAGGGCGATCATCTGCTCCTCGTCGGTCGGGATGACGTAGACGGGGATGCGACTGTTCGGGGCGGAGATCAGCGGGCCGTTGGCCTCGTTCGCCGCCGGGTCGAGGACCGCGCCGAGCCAGGCCAGCTTGTCGCCCACCCGCGCCCGCACCGGGGCCGAGCGCTCGCCGATGCCGGCGGTGAAGACCAGCGCATCGATGCCGCCCATCGACGCGGCGAGCGCGCCCGTCTCCTTGGCGATGCGGAAGCAGAACAGCTCCACCGCCTCCTCGGCTTGCGGGTCCGCGCTGTCCAGCAGGGCACGCATGTCGTTGGACAGGCCCGACACGCCGAGCAGGCCCGACTTGTTGTAGAGCAGCTTCTCGATGGCGTCGGCGCCCATGCCCTTCTGGCGCATCAGGTAGATCAGCACGCCGGGATCGATGTTGCCGCAGCGGGTGCCCATGGGCAGCCCGTCCAGCGCCGTGAAGCCCATGGTGCTGTCCACGCTGCGCCCGGCGTGGATGGCGCACATGCTGGCGCCGCTGCCCAGATGGGCGACAACCACGCGACCGTCCGCCAGTTCGGGCGCCAGCTCCGGCAGGCGGCGGGCGATGTACTCGTAGGACAGGCCGTGGAAGCCGTAACGGCGCACGCCCTCGTCGGTCAGCTCCCGCGGGATGGCGAACATCTGCGACTGCCAGGGCTGGCCGCGGTGGAAGGCGGTGTCGAAACAGGCGACCTGCGGCAGTTCCGGATGGGCCTCGGCCAGCGCGCGGATGGCGGCGAGGTTGTGCGGCTGGTGCAGCGGCGCCAGCGGGATGAAGCTTTCCAGCTCCTCCATCACCGCCGGGGTCAGCAGCACCGGGGCGGCGTGGCGGGTGCCGCCATGCACGACGCGGTGGCCGGCGGCCAGCAGCTTCGCCCCGTCCAGCCGCCCTTCGATCCATTCCAGCAGGAAGGCCAGCAGGGCGGTGCGGTCGGACGGCTCGCCTGCCGCCCAGACCCGCTCGGCCAGCGGATTCTTGGCGGCGTCCTTGGCCTCGAACTTCGGCTCGGTGCCGATGCCGGAGATCTGGCCGTTGATCGTCACCCGCAGCCCCCCCGCCCCGCTTTCCCGGAAGACCGAGAATTTCAGGCTGGAGGAGCCGGCGTTGATGACCAGGATGGCGTTGCCGCCCCCCGCGTTCTGGCTGGTCATGACGGTTCCCCCTCTCACTCGGCCGCGGCGGCGGCGCCACGACGCCGGGCGGCGGCGGCCAGGACGGCCACGGCGCAGGACGCCAGACGGGTGCGCACGTTGTCGGCGCGGCTGGTCAGGATGATCGGCACGCGAGCGCCGAGCACGATGCCGGCGGCGTCGGAGTTGGCCAGGAACGAGAGCTGCTTGGCCAGCATGTTGCCGGCCTCAAGGTCCGGAACGAGCAGGATATCGGCCTGACCGGCGACCTCGGACACGATGCCCTTGGTGCGGGCGGCCTCCAGGCTGATGGCGTTGTCGAAGGCCAGCGGCCCGTCGAGGATGCCGCCCTTGATCTGGCCGCGGTCGGCCATCTTACACAGCGCCGCCGCCTCCAGCGTCGAGGCGATCTTCGGGTTCACCGTCTCGACCGCCGACAGGATGGCGACGCGCGGCGTCTCGACGCCCAGCACCTTGGCGAGGTCGATGGCGTTCTGGACGATGTCGACCTTGTCTTCCAGCGTCGGGTAGATGTTGATCGCCGCGTCGGTGATCAGCAGCGTGCGCGGGTAGGTCGGCACGTTCATCACGAAGACGTGGCTGAGCCGCCGGCCGGTGCGCAGGCCGGTCTCCTTGCGGACGACCTCGGCCATCAGCTCGTCGGTGTGCAGGCTGCCCTTCATCACCGCCTCGCACTCGCCGGAGCGGGCCAGCCGGACGCCGGTCTCGGCCGACGCGTGGGAATGCGCCACGTCCACGATGCGGTAGCGGCTGATGTCCAGCCCGTGGGCCTCGGCGACCGACTTGATCTTGGAGGCCGGGCCGATCAGCACCGGGTCGATCAGGTTGGCCTCGGCGGCCTCGACCGCGCCCTTCAGCGAGCTTTCGTCGCAGGGATGGACGACGGCGGTCGGCACCGGGGGCAGCGTCTCCGTCTTGCCCAGCAGCTCGTCATGGCCGTCGTGCCGGATGACCTGGACCTGCGGCAGCTCGTGCGCGGCGCGGCGGACCTTGCGGGTCGGCGCGATCACCTCGGCGAGGCCGGAAACGACCTCCTTGCCGTCCTGGTTGCGGGCCACGCAATCGAAGACGACGATGTTCTTCTCGGCGTGCTTCTCCTTGGCGGTGACCGTCACGGTGATGACGTCGCCCAGGCCGACCGGACGCTTGAAGCGCAGGTCCTGACCCATGTAGATCGTCCCCGGACCCGGCAGCAGCGTGCCCAGAACGGCGGAGATCAGCGAGCCCGACCACATGCCGTGGCCGATCACCTTGTGGAACTGGCTGTCCGCCGCATACTCCTCGTCGAGGTGTGCGGGGTTGATGTCGCCGGACACCGTGGCGAACAGCTCGATGTCGGACATGGTCAGACGCCGCGACAGGCTCGCCTGCTGGCCGATCTGGATTTCCTCGAAGGTGACGTTCTCGATCATGGCGGATGAGCCGTTCTTGCCGAAGTCGGGGGTGGCGGGCGCGGTAACACGGTCCATTGGAGAAGCTCCTCAATCGGATAGCGGCTCGGAATCGCGTGATCCCCGGGCCGAATCCTCCCGGCCTGCGGATCGCCCTGTCGTCCGCGGCCTTTTTGTTGGACCCCAGGAACGGCCGGCCCGGGAAGGGCCGCCCGCCAGGGGCCGGTTCGGGGTGCCCTGAATAACGCGGCACCGTGAAAGAGATGTGACAGGGTGGCGCATTTCGCGGCTCCGTTGCGGTGCAACAATGTCGCACCCCTCTGTCACCAACCATCTCGCCGCCTTGCCGCACCCCACGCCGCCCGTCTTTGCCGACCGGCGGAAATGTCGTTCCGTCACGGTCTTACGACGGCCCAAGGTCTCGCCCCATGACCTATGTCAAGCGGTTGGAAGACGGAATCCGTTTACTTTCCGGTAACACAATCCACTCGCGCAGCATTGTATCACTGAGCAGGCGCAGCATGGCAAGACCTTGCGCATTGGGGCGCAGGATTGGTGGAACGTTGAGCCTTCCGTGAAAAAGTTGACGATGGGACCCACCCACCCCTGCCGATTCCGCGGCGCACACACACGCCGTGCGCATGCCAGAAGGCTCAGGCACTCGCCACCGACGTGGTGGGTTCTTCGGGCAATGGGTTGTGACGGTCGCCGACCATCACCACGGAAATGGAAAAGACCGTGCCCCTGCCCACGCGCGACCGCACGTCGACCTGATGGCCCAGGATCTGCGCGGTGCGCCGGACGATCGAGAGTCCCAGTCCCAACCCGCGCCCGCTGTCCCGCTGGTCGGTGCCGCAGCGGTAGAAATCGTCGAAGATCAGCTTGAGCTGGTCGGCGGGAATGCCCGGCCCGGTGTCCCACACCTCGACCAGCGCGTGCCCGTCGCGGCGCCGGCAGCCCAGCAGGATCGTTCCGGTCTCGGCGTAGCGCAGCGCGTTGACCAGCAGGTTGCGCACCATGCGCTCCAGCAGCACGGGATCGCTGAGCACATAGGCCGAGGTCGGCACCATCCGCAGGTCCATGCCCTTGCTGGCTGCCTGCTCCGCGAACTCGCGGTTCAGCCGATCGGCGATGTCCTGGAACGGGAAGACCGTGGGGCGCGGCTTGACGTTGCCGGCCTCCAGCGCCGAGGTGTCGAGCAGCGTGTTCAGCAGCGTGTTGCCTGAGGCGATCGCCTCCCCCAGCTTGTCGGCCACCTCCATCTGCTTGGCGTCGGACAGGCGGGCGGACAGGATGTGGTGGAACAGGCTCATCGCCTGGAAAGGCTGGCGCAGGTCGTGGCTGGCCGCGGCGAGGAAGCGCGACTTGGCCCGGTTGGCCCGCTCCGCCTCGGCATGGGCCTCGGCCAGCGCCTCGCGGATGCGCACCCCGTCGGAGATGTCGATGGCGGCGCAGATCACGCCCGACACCGCCCCGACCTCGTCCCGCAGCGGTTCGACGATCAGGTCGAACACCTGCTCCGCGCCGGGCGCCGCGCCGACGCGGACCTCCTGCCGGGCCCCGGTGCCGGAGTCCAGAACGGCCCTCTTCACCGCGTCCAGCCGCGCCGCGTCGTCCGGCGCGTGGATGTCGGCGTTGGTCCGCCCGATGAAGGTCTCCGCCGCCCGCCCGGTCTGCGGGTTGTACATCCACATGTAGCGCAGGTTGCGGTCCAGGCTGAACACGGCGACTCGCGAATGGCGCAGCGCCATGCGGAACCGTTCCTCGCTTTCGCGCAGCGCGCGGGCCATGGCGGCGCGGGCGCGGGCCTCGGTCACCAGAAGGCGCTTGGCCTGCGCCTCGCGCCGGGTGTAGCCGGCCAGCGCGCCGGTCAGCAGAAGCCCCATCACCAGGACGATCCAGGCCGGATAATCCACCGACGCCAGCCCCGGCTCGGACGAAATCGCCAGCGCCAGGGTCCAGCGCCGGCCACCGATCACCAGATCGCGCTCGAGCACCGCGTCCCCGTCCTTGCGGAGCTCGCCGAAGGGAACGCCTTCCCGGTTCTCGGACGCGCCGGTGAGGTCGCGGGACGCCAGGACGCGCCCGCCGCCGCCCGCCGGCCCGTCGAGCAGATGCACGGCCCCATGCAGGCCGTCCACACGGTTGCCCGCCTCCTCCAGGAGGCGGGTGATGCCGAAGACCGAGGAGACGTAGCCGGCGACCTCCGCGCAGCGGTCGGCCCCGTCCATCTCATCCACAGGGTAGCGGTAGACGGGAAGATACAAACCGATGCCGCGCCCGGCCTCTCCCCGCGGACGCGGCGGCAGGGCCTCCGTCGCCGTCAGGTCGCCCGACGCGCAGGCCCGCGCCAGCACCTCCGCCCGGTTGGGCAGGGAGAGGATGTTGATCCCCTGCCCAAAGGCCCCCCCGCGCTCCGGCTCCACCAGCGTGTTGACGAAGAGATCCCCTTGGGCAGCCGCCGGGACCAGGCCGGGACCCTCATCTCCCGTCTCGCCCGCATTCCGAACGGTGAAGTCCCGGCGGCCGGCGGCCCGCATCGCCGCCTCCAGCGCGGGCACCTCCGTCGAGGACACCCGGTTTACCCAGGCGACCGACCACAAGCCGGGATAGAGCGGCATGATCGGCCGGACCGCCGCCGCGAAGCCGTCGCGGTCGGCCGGGCGGGGGTCGGAAAAGGCCGAGCGCAGAGTCCGCAGCAGCAACGTGTGACTGCCGATCCGCTCCGTCAGGGCGTCATGGAACTGGGCGAACTGCCGCTCGTGCTGCGCGCGCTCCGCCTCGCGGTTGGCGGCGCGCATCTGGAAGAAAGCGCCAAAGGTCAGCGTCAGGCCGGCGGCGACCAGCACCGGGACCGCAAACGAGACCCTTCTCCTTCTGTCCAGCAGCGCCATCCCACCCGTTCCCAATGGCGTTTTCACCGAAATCGTCGGATCGTTCGACTATAGCAAGCGGTCCTGCGCCTCGATAATGGAAAAGCCCTTATCCTCCCAAATGGATAGTCGGTTCCAGCGAAAACACCGGGCGCGCCGACTATTGATTGTCGTTTGCATGGGCATTGAGCCCTCACTTTGATGTCAATTCTGCAATACAAGGCGAAGCGCCCCGCCCAAGCATTGGCAGCGACCCGAAACGTTTTCACGACTTCAGGCGTTCGCGGCCGAGAAGCCGCGCCACGGCACCCCGCAGGGCCATTGGCGCCACCGGCTTGTGAAGCAGCGGATAGCCGGACAGCCGCGCCTCGCGCAGGCGCATCGGGTCGGTGTCACCGGTCAGGATCAGGCCGGGCAGCGTGGCGTCGAGCGCCTTGCCGATCTGGCGGATGGCGACGATCCCGTTCATCGCCCCTTTCAGACGCAGGTCGGAGATGACGAGGTCGGGCGGCTGCGGGCCGGGGCCCAGCCGCTCCAGCGCGGCGTCCACCGAGTCCGCGGCGACCACCGCGCAGCCCCATTGGCCGAGCAGCGCGCCAAGCGCATCCAACACCATCGGGTCGTCCTCGATGACCAGCACGCGGGCGCGGCTGACGTCCTCGCCGGGCGCCGTGGCGTTGAGTGCGGCGGGCTCCGCGAGCGCCGGCGGCTCCTCGGCGCCGTCCGCGGCCCGCGGCACCAGAACCGCCAGCATCGTGCCGCGGCCGGGCGCCGAGTCCACCTCCAACCGGTGCCCCAGCCGCCGCGCCAGCCCGCAGGCCAGCCGCAGCCCGAGGTCGATCACCGACGGATCGCCCGCCCCGTCCGGGCACCGCAACTCCTCCCGCAGGATGCGCAGCTGTTCGGGCAACAGACCGCGCCCGGTGGACCACAGTTCGACCCGCAGGTCCGGCCCCTGGCGACGGCAGCCGAGCACGACCCGGCCCCGCTCGGTGTGGCGCAGGGTGTTGGCGATGAACCCCTGGAGAATGCGCTCCAGAAGCGAGGCGTCGGTGGCGATCCGCACCGAGCAGGGCAGCACCGAGAAGCGCAGCCCCCGCCCGTCGAAGCGCGGGGCCGCGTCCAGCGCCACCCGCGTCAGGATGCCGTTGACCACGGGGGCGCCGATGTCCGGCTGCACCAGACCGGCCTCCAGCCGCACGAGGTCGAAATGCCCGTCCACCATGCCGCGCAGCGACTGCACCGCGTTGCCCATGGCGCTCAGCAGGTCGCGCGCCGCCGGGTCGGCCGGGGCGTTTCCCCGCCCGGAAACGCTCTTCCCACCACCACCCGCGGCCCCGTCGAGGCGCCCTTCCAGCGCCCCAAGCAGCAGCGACAGGGCGGCCAGCGGCTGGCGCAGGTCGTGGCTGGCCGCGGCGAACAGGCGGCCCGACAGGTCGGCACCCGCCGCGGGTCCATTCCCGGCGGCCGCTTCGCCGGCAGCGCCCTCGCCAGCGGTGCGGCGGACGAACCCGCCGCCGCTGAGCGGCCAGTCGGTGACGGTGTGGCCGGCTGGCAGGCCGCGGAAAAGAGGGGCCAGCGTTTCCGGCAGGGCGCCCTGGACCAGAAGGCGCGCGGCGCTGGGCAGAGCCTCCGCCTCATCGTTCCAGGCGGACAGCCGGTCGTTGGTGTCGAAGACCAGGACCGCGCCATGCCGCCCCGCGCCTTGCCGATAAGCTCCCTCGCTCGTCACGGGCGGCGCCCCCCTGCCTGCACGCGGTTTCCTGATGACCGGAAGCGGTCCCGAGCAATCCAGGCTACGGAAGCGGCGCCAAGGATCAAGCCCGCCGTTCGTCCGATCCCCTGCAGGATAATCGGGCTGCAGGATGACCCGGCCGCGCAGCGTTCCGGCACGGCGCCCAAAGCCGCTGGCCTTCAGAACATTTGCGTGCATTTTTATATAAAAGTCAAGAAAAGGCACTGAATTGGCGGCATAACCACACAATAACACGATGGATTGTCGCAATTTGTCGGTTGCATGTTTCTCGAATCTTTTCGACTATGCGATCAATGGATGCCGTGACCGAAACCCCTTTCCGCGACCGACAACCGGAGGCGGCAACGCCGGCTGGCGCGGGGCATTCTGCGCTGTCGGACCGGGGTGAGCCGGAGGCAGGTGGATCGACCGGCGACGCGTTGGTGGGTGCGGCGATGGCGGCCCTCGCCGACGGTGTCGGCGTGCTGGCCGCGGTGCGGGATGCCAAGGGTGCTGTCGGCGATTTCGAATGGCTGACGGCCAACCGCGCGGCGGAGCGGCTGTTCGGGCACCCCCTCGCCGGGCGCCGGCTGCGCGCGGACGATCTCCAGGATGGCGAGGACGCCGGTCTGTTCGCCTGCTTGGCCGATTGCGTGGCGGAGAAGCAGACGGTGCGCCGCCTGGTGATGGCGCCCGGAGGCGCGCGCTGGCGGATCGCCGCGACCCCGTTCGACGCCGGCATCGCGTCACCCTCCGTCTGCGTAACCCTCGTGGAACTCGGCCCCGAGGTTCCCGCCGTTCCGGAATCGGACCGCGCGCACCGGGCCAAGGCGGAATTCCTGGCGCACATGAGCCACGAGCTGCGCACCCCGCTGAACGCGGTGCTGGGCTTTTCCGAAGTGCTGCTGGCCGAGACCTTCGGCCCGCTCGGCTCTCCCCGCTACCACAGCTACGCCGCGGACATCCACGCCAGCGGCACGCATCTTCTCTCGCTGATCGACGGCATTCTCGACCTGTCGCAGAGCGAGGCCCCGCGGACGGAAATGCAGGAGGAGGCCATCAACGTGGCCGACGCCGCCCGTCAGGCGCTGGCCCAGGTCGGCGACAAGGCCGCGGCCCGCGGCGTCGACATCGGGGAGGATCTGTCCGGCGACCTGCCCCTGCTCTACGGCGACGCCCGGGCGCTACAGCGGATGCTGACCAACCTGCTGTCGAACGCGGTGAAGTTCACCCCGTCGGGCGGGCAGGTGATGCTGTCGGCCAGCCCCATGCCGGACGGCGGGATCGGGCTGATGGTGGCCGACACCGGCGCCGGCATCGCCGAGGACGAGATGGCCCGCGTTCTGGAACCCTTCGGCAGCGCCGACATGACCGTTCCCCGCGGCACCACCGGGACCGGCATCGGCCTGCCCGTGGTCAAGCGGCTGATGGAGATGCACGGCGGACGCCTGGACCTGTACAGCGAGCCCGGCGCCGGCACGACCGCCATCCTGATGTTCCCGCCGCGGCGCAGCCTGCCCCACGCCGCCTCTCATGGCGCTCCCCTCGGCATGGCTTGAGCCGGCATCCGCGCCTGCCCCTTTCGCGCGGCCCGGAATCGGCAGAAGTCCCTTGGCAAAGCCGCGAAGCCGGGTCATGGTGCCTTGTCGTTCCCGAACTGTTCCGTTTCAAATGGCTGATATCCTCTTGCAGGGCGACGAGCCGCCGCTCCCGGCGGGCGGCGCCGTCCCGATCTTCCGTGGGGTGCGCCGGGCGCTGGCCGCGCGCGGCTTCGTCAGCATGGCGGAGTTCCGGTTGGCCAGCGGGCGCCGCGCCGATGTCCTGGCGATGGACGGCGCCGGCACCGTCGTCATCGTCGAGGTGAAAAGCTGCGTGGCCGACTTCCGCTCCGACCAGAAATGGCCGGAGTACCGGGATTGGTGCGACGCCTTCTACTTCGCCGTGGATGACGCCTTTCCGCCGGAGCTGATTCCCGACGACTGCGGCCTGATGGTGGCCGACGCCTACGGCGCCGAAATCCTGCGCCAGGCGCCGGAACACCGGCTGGCTCCGGCGCGGCGCAAGGCGCTGACCCTGCGCGCCGCGCTGACCGGGGCCGGGCGCCTGCACCGGATCGAGGACCCGTCCTGGACCCAGGCCACCTCGCCGGTGTGATCGCCCCCCTTGACTCTCCAACGCGTGATTGTCGGGCATGACCGAAGTCCCATGGCAAACCCTTGCCAAGCCGGTGTAAGCTCCGCCAGGAACGGGAACCGTCGGGCGGACATGCACGCACAGGATGCCAGCCCATCCACCACGGCGGAGACGCGCCGTGAGCGCCGGACTCCGCGGCTGAGCGCTCCCAGGGCTGGAGCTCCACGGCTCCGCGCACCCTGGGTCGGTGCACCCTGGGTCGGTGCGCTGGCCCTGGCCGCGCTGCTGACCGGTGCCGGCGCCGGCGGCTCCACATGGCTCGCCTTGGCCGAGACGGACGCCCGTGCCCGCGGCCAAGCCGCCCGGAGCCTGGATGAGGCGCTCGACCTCATGCGCATCGCTGAGTTGGCCACCGGGCTGTCCGCCGACGCGGCCGAGCTGGAAGCGGCGGGCACCGCCCAGCGCCGGCTGACCGCTCACAACGCGTTGCGCCAGAAGACGCACCGGCTCGCCGCCACACTGGAGAGCCTGCCGCGGGATTGGGGCGCGGACCTGCGCTTCGCCGCTTTGGCCATCCGCGCGGAAGCGGACGAGCTGAACGCCACGGTGGAGCGCCGTCTGGCCGCTCAGCGCAGCCTTCAGGACCTCACCGAACAGGTGGCGGACCGCAGCGAGTCGCTGGCGGAGGCGCTCGCCACCCTGCGCACGCCGTCACCGGGCGACGAAACCATGCGCCGGATCGAGGGCTCACGGCAGGCGGTGGCTCTCCGGCTGCTCGCCGCCGGGACGGCGCCGGCCTCGGCCACCTCGGCGCGGGCCGAATTCCGCAAGGCCACGGCGGCGCTGTTCGACGCCCTGAACGATCTGCCGATCGACGCCGCCAGCCCCCGCCGCGCCGACGCCGCGCGCCAGCTCGTCGCGCTGGGAATGGACGAGCAGAACGTCTTCGATCTGCGGCAGGAGCAGGAGGGGCTGACCGCCAAGGCGGCGGGGATCGCCACGCTGCTGCGCGGCACCGCCAGCGACCTCGCCCACCGGGCCGGCCGCGGTGCGCAGGCCCTGCGGGATGGGCTGGCCGCACCGAACACCCCGCGGTCAGGGGCCGAATTGTCCGCCGCCGCCCCCGCCGGGGTCGGGCTGCTCACAGGGTTGGCGGTCTTCGCGGTCGGCCTGGGCATCGCGCAGAGCCGCGCCCAGCGCACCGCGCCGCCCGATCCGGACAGGACGGAGCGGACCGGCGCGACGAACGAAGGGCCTTCGCTGCGCGTCCTGCTGGCGGAGGACGAGCCGGTCAGCCAGCAGGCCGCGGCCGCGCTGCTCCGCCGCGCCGGTCACGAGGTGACGGTGGTGGGCGACGGCCGGGCCGCCCTGGCGGCGGTGGAGCGGGATCGCTACGACCTCGTCCTGATGGACGTGCAGATGCCGGACATGGACGGGATCGAGGCGACCCGCCGCATCCGTGCCCTGCCCCATGGCGCCGGAAGCGCGGCGGCGGGGCTGCGCATCGTGGCACTGACCGCCTCCGCCGAGCCCGGCGCGGCGGAGCGTTGCCGAGTGGCGGGGGCCGACGCCGTTCTGGAAAAGCCGCTGCGCCTGTCCGCGCTGGACGCCATCCTGGACCACCGGTCCTCCGGCGCCGGCGTCGCATCCGCGCTGGCGGGCATGCTCCCTCCGCCGGGCGGCGAACCCGGCCTTCCCGTGTTCGATGAGGACGCCATCCGCCAGATGCGCGAGCATCTGCCGGCGGAGCGGGTCGCCACCCTGGTGACTAACACCCTCGTCACGCTGCGCGGCTATCACGCCGCCCTGGAGCAGGCCTGGAACGCCGGGGACCGGGCGACCGTCGGGGCCATGGCCCACAAGATCGCAGGGGTGGCCGGCATTTACGGCTGCATGGCGCTGCGCAGCGCGGCACGGTCGCTCGAAGTCGCGCTGGAAACCGGCGAGGGCGATCCCGACGCCCTGTGCCGTGCGTTGGACGCCGCGGTTCCTCCGGCGCTCGCCGCGCTGGACCGGTGGAGCGGCGGCTAACGCACCGCCACCGGCTGGCTCGGCCCCGCGCCTTGCGGAATGTCCGACCGCCCCGCCCCCAGGTCCTTCTGCATCATGACCACGTCCAGCCAGCGACCGAACTTCAGCCCCACGGACTCGACCACACCGCAGGTGCGGAAGCCCAGCGCAGCGTGCAGCCCGACGGACCCGGCGTTCTCCGACCCGCCGACCAGTGCCACCATCTGGCGGTAGCCCTGCTCCACGCAACGGTCGATCAGCGCCTGGAGCAGCAGGCGCCCGAGGCCCTGGCCGCGCGCCTCCTCGGCGATGTAGACGGAGTCCTGGATGGTGAAGCGGTAGGCGGAGCGGACGTGGTAGGCACTGCCATAGGCGTACCCCAGGACCACGCCGTCGCGCTCGGCGACCAGCCAGGGCAGGCCGGCGCCGGTGATGGCGCGGAAGCGCCCTTCCAGCTCCGCCACGTCGGGTGGCTCCTCCTCGAAGGTGCCGACGCCATGAAGGACATGGTGCTCATAGATCCGCTGGAACGCGGGGAGGTCCTCGATGCGGGCGTCGCGGACGGTGGGGATGCTGGTCATGGCGGGACGAGTCCGACGGGTGAAGGGGGGACGTCCATCCTGCCGCACGCATTTTGCTGTCGCAACCGTGCCACCCAGCCGATATGTACAGAACTGGAACGCGCGGTGCGCAACAGGGCTTTAGGGCAGGTCTTTTCAGGGCAAGGGGTTGGAAGCGATGAAGATCAACGGCCGGACGGTGCTCGTCTGCGATTGCGCCCACAGCATGGCGCTCGACGGCAAGGCGTTGGCCAGGGCCTGCGGGGCCGCGGCGGGGGCAGAGGGCGATTTGTCCGTCGCCACACAGCTCTGCCGCACCCAGCTCGACCGGTTCGAGGCGCGCGTGGCGGAGGGCGCTCCGCTGCTCGTCGCCTGCACCCAGGAGGCCCCGCTGTTCGCGGAGATCGCGGCCCAGGACAATCCTGACGCCTCCTTGGCCTTCACCAACATCCGTGAGCGCGCCGGCTGGTCGGACGAGGGCGCTCTGGCCGGGCCGAAGATCGCCGCGCTGCTGGCCGAGGCGGCCATGGACATCCCGCCGACCGGCACGATCACCCTGGCCTCGGAAGGCACCGCGCTGGTCTACGGCATCGACGAGCGCGCCATCGAAGTGGCCCGTCAGCTGTCCGGCAGCCTGGACGTCACCGTTCTGCTGAAGGCCCCGAAGGACGTCGCCCCGCCGCGCGTCATGGACGTGCCGGTCTTCAAGGGCACCATCCGCGCCGTCAAGGGCTGGCTCGGCAACTTCGAGATCGTGGTCGACGACTACGCCCCGGCCATCCCGGCCTCGCGCGCCGTCCTCGGCTTCGAGACGCCGCGGCACGGCGCCGCCTCGCGCTGCGACGTCATCGTGGACCTGACCGGCGGCGCGCCGCTGTTCCCGGCGCACGGCAAGCGCGACGGCTATCTGCGCCCCGACCCGGACAGCCCCGCCGCCGTCGCCAAGGCGGTGTTCGAGGCCGCCGATCTGGTCGGCGAGTTCGAGAAGCCGCGCTACATCGACTTCAAGGCCGACCTCTGCGCCCACTCGCGCAGCCGCAAGACCGGCTGCACCCGCTGCCTGGAGGTCTGCCCGACCGGCGCCATCACGCCGAACGGCGACCATGTGGCGATCGACCCGCACATCTGCGCCGGCTGCGGCTCCTGCGCCTCGGTCTGCCCGACGGGGGCCAGCACCTACGCCCTGCCGCCGCTCCAGACGGTCTACGAGCGGCTGCGCACGCTGCTCTCCTCCTACGCCAAGGCCGGCGGGACGGAGCCGTTGCTGCTCGTCCACGACCCGCGGCACGGCGACGAGATGATCTCGCTGATCGCGCGCTACGGGCGCGGCCTGCCGGCCCGCGTGCTGCCCTTCGCGGTGAACGAGGTGACGCAGCTCGGCTTCGACGTGTTCGCGGCGGCGCTGGCCTATGGTGCCGCGCGTGTGCGCGTTCTGGTCGGGCCGGGCAACGCCGGCGAGACGGCGGGGCTGGCCAGCCAGATCGGTCTGGCCGAGACGGCGATGGCCGGGCTCGGCTACGGCTCGGGCCGGGTGTCGATCATCGACGCGCAGGACCCCGACGCGGTGGCCGCGGAGCTGTGGAGCCTGCCGCGCGAGGGCGCTCCCGCCCCCGGCACCTTCCTGCCGATGGGCGGCAAGCGCACCGTCACCATGCTGGCGCTGCGCCACCTGCACAAGGTCGCTCCGGAACCGATCGAGGTCCTGCCGCTGCCGCCGGGCGCCCCCTTCGGGCGGGTGCAGGTGATGACGGAGGGCTGCACGCTCTGCCTGTCCTGCGTCGGCGCCTGCCCGACCGGGGCGCTGCTCGACAACGCCGACAAGCCGATGCTGTCCTTCTCGCAGGACGCCTGCGTGCAGTGCGGCCTGTGCAAGACCACCTGTCCGGAGAAGGTCATCGCACTGGTTCCGGAGATCGATTTCCGCGACAGCGCCCGCGGCGCCAAGGTGCTGAAGGAGGAGGAGCCCTTCTGCTGCGTCAAGTGCGGCAAGCCCTTCGCCACCAAGTCCTCGATCGACAAGATCGTCGCGGTGCTGGCCGGACGGCACGCCATGTTCGCCACGCCGGAGGCCGCCGACCGCATGCGCATGTGCGGCGACTGTCGCGTCGTGGACCAGTTCGAGCGGGGCGACTCGCCCTTCGCGCTGGGCGCCCCGCGCGCGCCGCGCACGACCGAGGACTATCTGCGCGAGCGGGAGCTGGCCCAAAACGGCAAGGACGGCGGTCCGGACGGCGGCAGCGTCCACTGAGCGCGGTCGCTGGATGACGGGGATCACGCGCGCGGCGCCGGGATTTGATCCCCGTCAAGTCCTGGCTCCGCGCTTCGTGGTCTGCTGCGCCTGAAATTCCAGGTGGCGAAAAATCCGCAACTCGGACCTATATATCAGGATCGGGTTCGGGGTCATAATCGCCGCCCGGACTGCATGACACGCACCCCCTTGGGGAGAAGCCTGACGATGACGACCGTTCCGCCGACCGCCGCCGCCCCGCTCGTCGATCCTTTCGGGCGGACCGTCAGCTATCTGCGCGTGTCCGTCACCGACCGTTGCGACCTCCGCTGCGTCTACTGCATGGCGGAGGACATGAGCTTCCTGCCCAAGGCGGAGGTGCTGACGCTGGAGGAGATCGACCGCGTCTGCTCCGCCTTCGTCAAGCTGGGCACCCGCAAGCTGCGCCTGACCGGCGGCGAGCCACTGGTCCGCAAGGGCATCCATGAGCTGATCCACAGCCTGGGCCGCCATGTGAAGGCCGGCGACCTGGACGAGCTGACGCTGACCACCAACGGCACCATGCTGTTCAAGTATGCCGGCGATCTGGTGGAGGCCGGGGTGCGCCGGATCAACGTGTCGCTGGACACGCTCGACCCCCATAAGTTCCAGGCGATCACCCGCTGGGGCCGGCTGGACAAGGTGCTCGGCGGGCTCCAGGCCGCCAAGGAGGCGGGGCTCCAGGTCAAGATCAACACGGTCGCGCTGAAGGGCGTGAACGACGACGAGTTCCACCGGCTGGTCGGCTGGTGCGGCGAGCAGGGCTTCGACCTGACCTTCATCGAGGTCATGCCGATGGGCGAGATCGGCGACGAGGCGCGGCTTGACCAGTATCTGCCGCTCAGCCTCGTGCGGGCGGAGTTGGCCAAGCGCTGGACGCTGGACGAGATCGACTACCGCACCGGCGGCCCGGCCCGCTATGTGCGGGTGGCCGAGACCGGCGGGCGCATCGGCTTCATCACGCCGCTGACCCACAATTTCTGCGAAAGCTGCAACCGCGTGCGGCTGACCTGCACCGGCACCCTCTACATGTGCCTGGGCCAAGAGGACGCCGCCGACCTGCGCACCCCGCTGCGCCTCAGCGACGACGACGGGCTGCTGGTCCAGGCGGTGCGCGACGCCATCGCCCGCAAGCCCAAGGGCCACGACTTCATCATCGACCGCCGCCACCAAGGCCCGGCGGTGCCCCGCCACATGAGTGTGACCGGCGGATGATGGGCCACTCCGGCGCTGCCTCCAATCCCTCTCCCGCCCCGGGAGAGGGTGCCCGCGAAGCGGGCGGGTGAGGGTCGTGCGAGAAACAGGGCTTTCTTCCTGGCGGTACCCGCACCCTTCCCGTGCTTCGCACGGGTCCCCTCCCTCTCCCGGGGCGGGAGAGGGATATGAAGTGCAACCGCGCCACCCTTCGACCGAAGCGGCCTTCTGCAACCGGGCACTCTGCGCTATGGTCCTCTGGACATGACCGAAACCGCCGCAAAGCTGCCCGCCGATCCGACCCTGGACCCGCTGGCGCCCGATTCCTCGGCCCGCAAGCCCGCCGATCTCCGCATCGCCTTCTGCGCGGCGAACACGGAAGAGGCGATGCGGGCGCGCACCCGGCTGGTCCACCGCTACGGCAACGCGCCGCTGGAGGACGCCGACGTCATCGTGGCGCTGGGCGGCGACGGTTTCCTGCTGGAGACGCTGCACCGCGCGCTGAAGCGCGACGGGCAGAACCCGCCGCCGGTCTACGGCATGAACCGGGGATCGGTCGGCTTCCTGCTGAACGTCTTCCGCGAGGACGAGTTGGCCGAGCGGCTGGCCAGCGCCCAGAGCGTCACGCTGCACCCCCTGCGCATGAAGGCCACCCGCTGCAACGGCGAGCAGATCGAAGCGCTGGGCATCAACGAGGTCTCGATGCTGCGCGAGACGCGGCAGGCCTCGAAGCTGCGCATCACCGTGGACGGCGTCGTCCGCCTGCCGGAGCTGATCTGCGACGGCGTGCTGGTCGCCACCCCCGCCGGCAGCACCGCCTACAACCTGTCGGCCCACGGCCCGATCATCCCGCTGGGCGCCGGGGTGCTGGCGCTGACTCCCATCAGCTCTTTCCGGCCGCGGCGCTGGCGCGGCGCGCTGCTGCCGCACAGCTCCAAGATCACCGTGGACATCCTGGAAGAGGTCAAGCGCCCGGTCAGCGCTGTGGCCGATTCGACCGAGGTACGCGAGGTCATCCGCGTCGATGTGGAAGAAGCGCGCGACGTCGCGCTGACCCTGCTGTTCGACCCGGAGCTGAATTTCGAGGAGCGGATTCTGAAGGAGCAGTTTTCGCCGTAACGCCCCGGCGCCGCTTCCTTGCCCGGCCGTTACTCGGCGGCGCGGCGCGCGGTGCTGGCCTGCGCATGGGCGCAGATGCGGCGGGTCAAGGTGGTCAGGTCGGCCTGGAGCCGGGCGAAGCCCTCGTTCCGCTCCAGCGTTTCCTCGTTCATGTAGAGCCGGCGGTTGATTTCGAGCTGAAGGGAATGGCGGCCCCGCGCCGGGTTGGAATGGCGGGACACCAGCTCGACCCCCTTGAAGGGATGGTTCCGCGTGACCTTGTAGCCGAGCCCGCTCAGAACCTGCTCGACTAGGGCGGTGAAGCCCGGCTCGCAGCTGGTGCCGTCGCGGTCGCCCAGCACGAAATCCATGCCAAGCTTGTGCGCCGCCCCCGGCCCGACCGCGGAGGGCATGGAATGGCAGTCGACATGCCAGACGGCGCCGAACCGGTCGGCCAGATCGTCCATCACGCCGGCGACCTGGAAATGATAGGGCCGGTAGTAGCGGTCGATGCGCTCCGCCACCTCGGCCACCGACAGCCGCCCGTCGTAGAGCGGCATCCCCGGACGGCACAGCGTGCGGATCAGCCCCATGCCGGCGGCGCTCTTCTCCGTCGGGCGCAGCGGTTCCGGCCAGCGCCCGTCGAGAAGCGCCGGGTCGATGTCGTCGATGGCCCGGTTCGCGTCGATGTAGGTGCGCGGGAACAGGGCGCAGAGCAGCGTCGCGCCATGCTCCGGTGCGTGGGCGAACAGCTCGTCCACATGGGTGTCCTCGGCCTGCCGCAAGGTCGACAGCGGGCAGACGAAGGCGAAGTCGCGCGGGTAGACGGTGCCGCTGTGCGGTGAATCGAAGAACACCGGCAGGCGCGGGACGATCGGATCGTTGCGGACGAGCACGTCCTCGATCACGAAACTCATGGCTGACCCCGGTGTACCAACGGCTCCAACGCGCCAGGGTGCCTGCCCGGATGGCATAGCAGGGCGCTGCGGCGGATGGATTCGGGTATAGACGATGGCCGGGTGCCCGTCGACCAAAAACCGTCATACATCGGTAAGGCGCCGGTAAGGCAAAGGACATGATGGACGCGTGGACATGGCGGGACTGGCGCACCGCCGGACTCTCCGTCATACTGACCGTTCAGCGAAAGCGCCCGGCACCGGCCAGACCCGCAAAGGCGAGATCCGCTTGACCGAATCCCTGCCACCAATCGAATTGACGCCGCCTGACATCGGCCCTTACCGTCGTGGAAACACCGGCATCGACCATGTCACGACGCTGGAGTCCGGACGCCCCGGCCAACATGCCGTCATTGTCTCGCTGATTCACGGCAACGAGATCAGCGGCGCGGTGGCGATGGACCGGCTGTTCCGGATGGGCTTGCGGCCCACCCGCGGGCGGCTGACTCTGGTCTTCGCCAACACCGCCGCCTATCAGAGCTTCGATGCCGAGCGCCCCTACGCCTCCCGCTTCGTGGACGAGGACATGAACCGCGTTTGGTCGCTGGAGGTTCTGGACGGACCGCGCGACAGCACGGAACTGCGCCGCGCCCGGCAACTCCGCCCGGTGTTCGACGCCGCGGACGTCATCCTCGATCTGCATTCCATGACGGCGGACACCCCGCCCCTGACGCTGTGCGGACGGACGGACCGCGCCCGCGCGTTGGCCCGTCGGCTCGGCCACCCGGCCTGGATCGTCGCGGACGAGGGGCACGCGGCGGGGCGGCGCGTGATCGACTACGCGGATTTCGCCGAAGCGGACGGGCGGCGCACCGCCATCCTAGTCGAATGCGGCCAGCACTGGCGGAATGAGACGGCGCTGGTCGCCCTGGAAAGCGCCATGCGCTTCCTGCTCGCCCAGGAGATGATCGACCCGTCTCTGGCCGACCGCCACATCCGCCGCCACCCCGATCCGCAACGCACCGTCGAGGTGACCGAGGCGGTGACCGCGGAAACCGACGAATTCTTCTTCGACCAGCCCTATGTGGGGATGGAAATCGTTCCCCGCGCCGGAACGGTCCTGGGCCATGACGGCAACCGCCCGATCGTGACGCCTTACGACGACTGCGTGCTGATCATGCCGGCGCGGCGACCCAAATCCGGACAGACCGCCGTCCGGCTGGGACGGATCGTTCCTTGAACCGGACACAACGAGCGGCATGACCATCGGACCGGGACTCCGGCCCTTCGCGCTCGCCCTCGCGCTGGGGACGGCGGGAGGCGCGCTGTTCAGCTATTTCCACTTGCCGCTGGCCTGGATGATCGGCGCCATGACCGCCACCACGGTCGCCGCCATGGCCGGTGTCGCGCTGCATGTGCCGAAGCCGCTGCGCAACGCCATGATCATGATCCTCGGCGTGATGCTGGGCAGCGGATTCACCCCGGACATCCTGGGACGGCTCGGCGAATGGAGCCTGTCGCTGAGCGCGCTGGCCGTCTACCTCGTGCTGGCAACCACGCTGGGCGTGCAGTACCTGCGCCGCGCGGCCCGGCTGGACCCGCCCACCTCCTTCTTCACCGCCACCCCCGGCGGGCTGAACGAGATGGTGATGGTCGGCACCCAGATGGGCGGCGACAGCCGGACCATGGCGCTGTCCCACGCGCTGCGGGTGATGCTGGTGGTGCTGGTCATCCCCTTCGCCTTCCAGGCGCTGGGGCTGTACGACCCGGCGCAGCGCGGCGCGCTCGGCCCGCCCCTGCTGTCGCTCGCCCCGCTGGACGTGGCGCTGCTGTCCGCCTGCGCGCTGGGCTACCCCCTGGCGAAGCTGCTGCGCATCCCCGCCGCCCAGATCGTCGGGCCGATGCTGCTGTCCGCCGCGATCCACCTCGCCGGGCTGACCGAGGGCAAGCCGCCGGGCGTGCTGGTCGCCGCCGCCCAGGTGGTGATCGGAGCGTCGCTGGGCTGCCGCTTCACCGGGCTGAACATCCGCCGCATCGGGCGCGACGGGATGACCGCGCTGGGGCTCACCGGGCTGATGCTGCTGGTCACCATGGCGGCGGCCTGGATGGTGGACGAGGCGACGGGGCTGGGGCTGGCCGCGCTGATCCTTGCCTTCGCGCCGGGCGGGCTGGCGGAGATGACGCTGGTCGCGCTGGCGCTGAACATCGACGTGGCGCTGGTCGCCATCCACCACATGGTGCGAATCATCCTGATCGTGACGCTGGCGCCCGGTGTCTACCTGCTGTGGCGCAAGTGGCGGTCCCGCCGCGGCAAGATCTGACGAATTGCCCCGGGCCAGCCGGCCAATCCGCCGCACACGCATGTGTGGAGTTTCCATTGCGCCAATCCCGCACCCCGTGCGAGGTGGAGGCGCGGACGGGTGATGGGTGGCCATCACCCCGCCGCTCAACAAGGAGGCTCGGAGGATGAAGGAAATCCTCGGTCTCCTGATCCTGCTGCTTCAGATCGTCAAGGCAATCCTTGATCTTCTGAACCGGCAGTGATCGGGCCGGGAGGCGGGGGATTAGGGCCCCTGCCTCCCAAGCCTGATGATGGCGCCGCGCCCGCCCGATTGCAAGCCATCCGATCATTTCACGGCAGGTTTACCCTTTTCCCACTGGGGGTTCGTATCGATCAGCGGCACGCTGGAGATGGACATCTTCGCCGAGGCATCCTTCACCTGCCGGCTGTAGACGACGTAGATCAGCGTGTCGTTCACCCGGTCGTAGATGCGGCGGATGGCGATGGACTTGAAGATCAGGCTCTTTCGCTCGGAGAAGACCTCCTCGCCCTTCTGCGACAGTTCGATGTCGCCGATCACCAGCGGCCCGGTGCGCCGACAGGCGATGGAGGCGTTGGACGGGTCCTCGAACCAGTTCCCCTTGGTCAGCCGGTCGAGCACGCTGCGGTCGAAATCCACCAGATGGCAGGTGATGCCCTTCACCTTCGGGTCCTCGACCGCCTGCACCTGAAGCCCGTTGCCGGTCCAGTCGTTGGAGAAGCGCCCGACGACGAGGTCCTCGGCCAAAGCAGCGGTGGAGGCGGCCATCGGTGGCAGCACGGATAGCGCCAGAACCATCAGGCCGCGGCGGATGTTTATCGAAAGGAACGGGCTGCGCATCTCGTGGAACTCCGGTCATCGCGAAGCGGGGCCGCGTGGGCGCGGTCCTGGAATACCCCTAAATCGGGCGGGGGTCCGGCGCCGTCAAGCGCCCCCCGGCCCGCTACTCCCGGAGTGCCTGCCCCCGATGAGTGACCGCACGATCGATCCGCCCCTGACCCCGCCGCCGGAGCCGGTGACCGAGCCCCTGCCGCCGGCCCGGAATCCCCGCGACCCCGCGCGGGTGGCGGTGGTGGGGCTGTTCGTCATCGCGCTGCTGTTCACGCTGTATTTCGGGCGCGACGTGCTGCTGCCGATCATGCTGGCGCTGATTCTCAGCCTTCTGCTGCGGCCATGCGTGCGCGGCCTCTACCGGCTCGGCCTGCCGGAGGCGCTGGGCGCGGCGGTGGTGGTGATCACGGTGTTCGGCGCCGGGCTGGGGGCCATCTTCACGCTGGCGACCCCGGCCACCGAATGGGTCAACCGCATGCCCCGCGTGGTCCACGAGCTGGAGTTCAAGCTGGGCGACATCCGCGAGGGGATCGATCGCGCCCGGGAGGCCTCCCGCCAGATCGAGCAGATGGCCTCCGACCGCAACGGTGCGGCACGGGAGGTGGTGGTGCGCGGCCCGTCGCTGGCCGAGCAGGTGCTGCATCAGGCGGAGGCGGTGATCGCCAACGTGGTGATCCTCCAGGTGCTGCTCTATTTCTTCCTGGCCCGCGGCCGGCAGAGCCTGGAGGCGCTGATCGGCACGATGCGCGACGTGGACGACCGCGTGCATTACGCCATGGTCGCCGCCACGGTGCAGCAGAACATTGCCGCCTATCTGGCGACCATCACGGTCATCAACATCGGGCTCGGACTCGCGACGACGCTGGCGATGTGGCTGTGGGGGGTGCCCAACGCGGCGCTGTGGGGAACGCTCGCCGGACTCATCAACTACGTCCCCTTCATCGGGCCGGCGGTGATGACGGCGGTTCTATTCCTGGTGTCGGCGCTCAGCTTCGACGGGAGCCTGAACATCTTCGGGCCGCCGCTGACCTTCGTGGCGCTGACCATGATGGAGGGCAACTTCCTGACCCCGATGATCGTCGGTCGGCGGCTGGCGCTCAATCCCATCGCGGTGTTCGTGTCCATCCTGTTCTGGGGCTGGATGTGGGGCATTCCCGGCGCGCTGCTGGCGGTGCCGATCCTGGCGATCCTGAAGATCCTGTTCGACGCGCACGAGCCGCTGAAGCCGATCGGCGCCCTGCTGGGCTGACGCTCCGGCCGCCGTAGCTCTGGCCGGGGCGGCCCCGCCGTGGCATGGTCCGAGGGAGGAAACGACCGGATGGGAGGTGGGGTGATGGTGCTCAGTGGCCTGACGCTCTTCGTCATCGCGCTCCTGATCTTCGCGCTGGCGCTGGTTCTGCTGGGGGTGCGAACCGTGGCGCAGGGTCAGGAATGGACGGTGGAGCGGTTCGGCCGCTATACCCGCACGCTCCAGCCCGGCCTGCATCTGATTCTACCGCTGATCGACCGCATCGGGCGCAAGCAGAGCATGATGGAGACGGTGCTCGACGTGCCCTCGCAGGAGGTCATCACCCGCGACAACGCCATGGTCACGGCGGACGGCGTGGTCTTCTTCCAGGTGATCGACGCCGCCAAGGCTTCCTACGAAGTCAACAACCTGGAGCTGGCGATCCTGAACCTGACCATGACCAACACCCGTACGGTCATGGGCTCGATGGACCTCGACGAACTGCTGTCCCAGCGCGACCAGATCAACGCCCGCCTGCTCGGCGTGGTGGACGAGGCGACCAGCCCCTGGGGCGTCAAGGTGACGCGCATCGAGATTCGCGACATCCAGCCGCCGCGCGACCTCGTGGACAGCATGGCCCGCCAGATGAAGGCGGAGCGCGACCGCCGCGCCTCCATCCTGGAAGCGGAAGGCCAGCGCCAGGCAGCCATCCTGCGGGCGGAGGGCGCCAAGCAGGCCGCCATCCTCCAGGCCGAGGGCCGGCGCGAGGCCGCCTTCCGCGACGCCGAGGCGCGCGAGCGTTCCGCCCAGGCGGAGGCCGAGGCCACTCGGCTGGTCTCCGACGCCATCGCCGGGGGCAGCGCCCAGGCCATCAACTATTTCGTCGCCCAGCGCTATGTCGATGCTCTGACGGCGGTGGCCGCCGCCCCCAACCAGAAGGTGCTGTTCATGCCGCTGGAGGCCGCCAACGTGATCGGCGCCATCGGCGGCATCGCGGAGATCGCCCGCGAAGCCTTCCCGAACCGCCCGCCGAACCAACCTGCGCCCTCCGGAACGGCCGCCGCCCCGCCGCCGGCACCGCGCAGCCCCTGGAATCGCGATGAACGGAATCGCGACGACCGGAATCGCGACGACCGGAATCAGGACGAGCCGAACAGGCGCGATGCGCCGATGCCGCCGGAGTCGTAAGATTGGGCGAAACCCCGAAGGCGGACCCGCGATGATCGAATTCTGGCACTGGTGGGTTCTGGCCGTGCTGCTGGGGGCACTGGAAACGGTGGCGCCGGGGGCGGCGTTCCTGTGGTTGGGCGGGGCCGCCGCGCTGGTCGGCTTCGTGCTTCTGGTCTGGCCGTCGCTGCCGTGGGAGCATCAGGGGCTGCTGTTCGCCCTGCTCGCCATCGCCGCGCTGGTAGGAACCCGCTTCCTGTCCCGCGGGTCAGCGCATACGACGCACACGCCGCATCTGAACCGCCGGACGGCGCAATACATCGGGACGCTGCACACGCTGGACGGACCCATCGTCAACGGGCGGGGCCGGGCGCAGATCGGCGACGGGCTCTGGACCGTCGAGGGACCCGACCTCCCCGCCGGAACCCGCGTCCGCATCGTCGGTGCCGAGGGCACTCTGCTGAAGGTGGAGAAGGCCTAGGCGCCAGCCGAAACGGCGCGTCGGGGCTTCGGCCAGATCGTGCCGGATCTGTTCGGCGTGGCGTTCCAGCCTTTGTGCCAGGGCGTCCATGCTGCCGTCGCCGGTGGCCGCCGCGCGCTCCGCCGCCTGACGGCTGAACGCTTCCAGCTCCCGCGCCATGGCGCGGTAATCGGGAACGTCGCCTCTCGATTCGGAAGTCCCGTCCATGGCCTCGCCATGCTGCATTGCCACAAATTACGAGGGTATGCTGGCACAGCGTGGAAGCGTCTGGAATCGGGCTTACGGCGGGTCTGACTTCTCTTTCGGCACAGCGGCCAGGGACGCCCGGCCCTTCAGCCTATACCGTTCCGGAGAGTGGATGTGTCAGTCGATCAGTTCGTCCAGGGTCGCGCGGACGACCTGCACGATCTCGCCGCCGAAGTGGCCCACGCCGAGGTCGCGGGCGCCGACGATGATGGACAGTTCGCGCTCCGTCGTAGGGGCAAAACGGGCGATTTCCGGCACCAGCTCGTCCGACAGCACGGCGTCGCGCGACAGCCCTTCACGGGCCGCCGCGCGATCCCGCCAACCGTTGAGGGCGGCGTTGATCGCGGCTTCGATCTGGAGGGATTCCTCCTTGCGCTTCAGATCCTTGTAAAGGACGAGAACACGCCAGCCGCCGTCGGCGTAGGCCGTGTCGATGCGCTGCACCTCGACCGTGCGCAGGAAGGAGGAGAGTTGCCCCTGGGCCTCGTCCGCGCTCGCGTCGGGGATCGTGAAGGTGCGGATTTCGGTGCTCATCCTGTGCCTCGATGCGTGCCTCGTCTTTCGCGCAAGACTACACGAAAGCGCCCGTATCCGGCTACTCCGGCACGGTCCGGACGGATGCCCCCTTCGTCATAGGAAAACATGGCGGCACACGGGACCCTGCTCCCTCCCGGAGTGTTTGAGTCATAGGACACCGCGCATCGCTTGGGCGCATCGCTTGGGCGCATCGCCGGGCGCATCGCCGGGCGCACCGCTGGGAGGAGCAGAGGGACCATGACCGGGCCTGTTGAACCGCAAAAGCACCGGAAGGAAAGGAGCGGGCCGCAAGCGAAGCCGCGGCGGTTGTGGATCACCCTTCTGGCGGTGATCCCCGCCCTGTTCGCGGCCGGGACGGCGGGGGCCTTCTGGACCGGTTACAGCCTCCATGACCGGCCCTTCGCTTGGTACAACAGCAACCGCATCGCCGCGACGGCGGAGCGGGCGGCGCGGGACCTGTCCCCCGTCGTGGTGGTGGCGCTGGGTGATTCGGCGCTGCGCCACGCCACCCTGGATGAACCCGGCATGGCCGCGCTGGCGGCGAAGCACGGGGTGGAAAGCCTGCATTTCCTGCGCATCGTCCATGACCACGCCCGGATCGAGGACTTCGAACCGCTGCTGGGCGACGTGCTGAAACTGAAGCCGGCGCTGGTCCTGCTGGACGTGGACCTGCTGTTCGCCGAGCGCAGCGACTTTGCCGGTATGCGCCGCTACGGCTCCCACCTGACCGAGGTGGCGATGCTCGGCCGCTCCTACCTGCCCGACCAGAGCACCCTGCAATACGCCAAGCCGTGCCACGCCGTCGGCCCGCAGGGCTGGACCGCCGCCGCCGCCGACCGTTGGATCGAGACCCGCGACGACGCTGTCCGCATGAACGACGACTCGCCCGCCTTCGAGCGGGTGCGTCGTTTCGCCGATCAGGCGCGCGCCGCCGGCGTCGGGATCGCCCTGCTGCTTCCGCCCCGCCCGGCGGCGTTGGAGGAAAAGCTGTACGGCGCGGGCAACGGCTACCGCCCGGCGGCGCTCGCCCGGCTGAGCGGGCAGGCCGACCTGCCGCTCTGGCGTTTCCCCGACTCGGCGCTTCCCAGGCCGGCCAAGGCGTCGGCCTTCTGCCGCAACGGCATGCTCGGGCCGGAGGGCCGCGATGCCTATTCGGCATGGCTAGCCGGCGGGATCGCCGAACGCCTGTCGCATCCAAGGGTGGAAGAGGCCGCGCTGCAGTAAAAGTTGGCCCATCCCCGCCTGATGACCCGGTGCCGACACGGCAGCGTCATCAAAGTGCAATTCCCGGCGACCTAGAATGCGCCCGCATCCCCGCCGGACCCAGACCCACTGGCCCGACCGGCGGGGGATTGCGCCTCTCTTCGGCCACGGGTGAACCACAGATGAGCGCCGCCATGGATTTCTCCGTCCGCGAGGCCCCGGCCAGCACCGAGATCGTGCTGAGCGGGCGCATGACCTTTGCCGACCACGACACCTTCCGCGACGTGATCGCCACCTTCGAGCGCCCGGCGGGGCACCGGGTGGTCTTCGACCTGTCGCGGCTCGACTTCGTCGATTCCTCCGGCCTCGGCATGTTCATCATCGCCCGCGACACCGCGCAGCGGCGCAACCTGGACTTCGCGATCCGCGGCGCCCGCGACGAGGTGCGGCGCCTGATCACGATCGCCAAGTTCCACACCATGTTCAACATCGCCGACTGACGCGGCGGGAACGGACGCGATGGGGCACGCCCGCGCCATGACGGTGCCGCCCGGCACGGATGCCGCCGCTCCGCCGCGCCCCGCCCGCCCCGGCGCCGGTGCGTCGGTCTACGGGATGGAACTGGGCATCCCGCTCGGCGGCTGCCGGGTACTGATCGCCGACGACAGCGCCTTCAACCGCCGGACGTTGTCCCGCTTCCTGCAATGGGCCGGCATCACCCAGGTCGCCTTCGCCTCCTCCGCGGAGGAGGTGATGGAGCGGTTGGAGAGCTTCGCCCCCGACCTGCTGCTGCTCGACGCGGCCATGCTGCGGATGGACGGCATCGGCGTCTGCCGCAGCCTGCGCGGCGACCCGCGCTGGCGCGACCTGCCGATCCTCATGCAGAGCGCGCTGCACTCCGACCAGATGAGGACGGTCTGCTTCAGCGCCGGGGCGACCGACCTGATCGCCAAGCCGATCAACCCCGGCGAATGCATCGCCCGCGTGCGCTATCACCTGGAGCGCCGGTCGATGGTGCAGGAGCTGCGCGCCTTCCACGAGCGGGTGGAGCGCGACCTGCGGCAGGCCCGCGCGATGCAGCTCGCCCTGGTCCCGGAGGCGGCGGAGCTGGCCGCCCTCGCCGAGCGGAACGGGCTGGCGGTGGATTCGGTCTTCCGCGCGTCGGACGAGATCGGCGGCGATTTCTGGACGGCCTTCGCGTTCGACAGGACCCGCGTCGGGGTCTTCGCCGCCGACCTGTCGGGCCACGGCATCGCCGCGGCGATCAACGCCTTCCGCCTGCATACGCTGCTGACCCGCACCCCGCCGGAGGATTTGCGCGATCCCGCCCGCCTGTTGCGCCAATTGAACGGTCGGCTGTGCGAGATCCTGCCGCTGGGCCAGTTCGCCACCGCCTTCTACGGGGTGATCGACCGGGCCGACGACACGCTGCTCTACACCGCCGCCGCATCGCCCAGCCCCCTCCTGATGACCAACTTCGGCATCCAGCCGCTGGACGCCTCCGGCCCGCTCCTCGGCGCCTTCCCGGATTCGGCCTACACGAACCAGCGCGTGCCGCTGCGGCGCGGCGACAGCCTGTTCCTCTATTCCGACGGGCTGAGCGAAGCCCGGGACGCCGAGGGCGCCATGCTGGGCGAGGACGGCCTGCTCCGTCTGGCCGAGCGGGCGGCGGCGGACGCCCCCGAGCGCCCCCTGCCCGCCCTTATGGCCCGCCACGCCGCACTTCATGGCGAACATTTGAACGACGACGTGACCGCGCTCTGGATCACCCGCCGCTGACGCGCCGCAGCAATTTATCCATTGGCCCCATATCCTTATTCGAGTTATGGATATTGCTGCGTCGGGCGACGTGTAACAGGAGACGGAACGGATATGGCTTCGATCATGATCAAGAAGGCCGGCGAGGGCCTGATTTCCCAGGCTCACCGCAACGCCGACGTTGGCCCGACCAGCGGCAGCTCGGTCGTGTACGAGATTCTCAACGTGCCGGCGGGCGTGTCGGTGGACGACGTCATCGCCGCCTTCAAGACCTTCAAGCCGGCGGACAAGAAGTACGAGTACGACTACGCCGACCTGTCCAAGTAAGGCGCTCGTTCGCCCTTCCCGCGGTTCCCGCAAGGGCGGAAACCGCGGGAAACGGCCTTTACCCCTTCTTGGGGAAGCGCTCGATCCAGCGCTCCAACTCCGCCACATGCTCCGCCTCTTCCGAGGCGAACTCCTCGGCCATCATGCGGACCTCCGGGTCCGTGGTGGAGGCCGCCACGTCGGCGTAGAAGGCGTGCCCGCGCTTTTCGCTGTCGAGCGCCAGTTCCAGCGCGTAATCCACCGTCATCAGATAGTGCGAGCCTTCCATGGAGGCCGCTTCCGGGCTCTCCTCGTCCGGCCACTGGAAGTCTTCCGGGGCGAGCGCCGGCACATCGCGGAAGGCAGAGCGCTTGCGGGCGTCCGCCAGATGCAGGCGCGAGAACTCGGCCATCTTGGCGAAGAAGGCCGCGACGTCCGCATTGCCGTAGGTCTTCATGGCCTCCGACAGGTCGGCGAAACGGTTGGCGGCGTCCTCCTCCAGCGCGCAGGCGTGGGCGAGGAACAGGGCAGGGTCGTGAATGTTGGCCATAGGGTCCCGAGATCGTTAAGTCACAAATGGATTGTGGTTATTTGAACCATAACGCCTTGTTGCGAAAGGTTCTCGGATCGCTGGCCGGTTGCGGGTGTCTGCGACACTTTGACACGCCTTCGATGATCTGCGTCCGGAGGCGCGCCTGCTGACCGCCCTCCCCCACCCTTGACGCCAATCCGACGCCGCACGGCTCCGGGTGCCCGCACACGCCGATTGCGCATGCCGAAGGCGACCGGACTCCGATCCGGCCGCAGGATGGAGGGGCCATGGTCTGGACCCAGACAAGCGTTTCCGTGAAGACGGCGGCCGCCATGCCCAACCGCTGGGACCTCGTGGCCCTGCCGCTGGTCGTCGGTATGCTCGCCCTGGCCGCCGTCGGCGGTCACCAGATGGCCGCACCGCTGGCGAGCCTCGATGCGCCGGCCGTCTCGCTCGACCCCTGGAGCCTGCCGGACTACGCGCTGCGCTCGACGCTGCGCATGCTGGCGGCGATGGCGGCCTCGCTGCTGTTCACCTTCATCTACGCCACATTGGCGGCCAAGAGCCGGCGGGCCGGCATGGTGCTGATCCCGGTTCTGGACGTGCTCCAGTCGGTGCCGGTGCTCGGCTACATCTCCTTCACCGTGGTCTTTTTCCTGTCGCTGTTCCCCGGCAGCGTGCTGGGCGCCGAGTGCGCGGCGATCTTCGCCATCTTCACCAGCCAGGCCTGGAACATGACCTTCAGCGTCTACCAGTCGCTGCGGTCGGTGCCTCGCGACCTTGACGAGGCGGCGACCAGCTTCCGCTTCTCCGGCTGGCAGCGCTTCTGGCGGCTGGGGGCGCCCTTCGCCATGCCGGGGCTGGTCTGGAACATGATGATGTGGATGTCCGGCGGTTGGTTCTTCGTCGTCGCGTCGGAGGCGATCACCGTCGGCGACCGGACCGTCACGCTGCCCGGCATCGGCTCCTATCTGGCCGAGGCGATCGCGCAGAAGGATCTCGGCGCCGTCGGCTGGGCGGTGCTGGCGATGCTGGCGGTCATCCTGCTCTATGACCAGTTCCTGTTCCGCCCGCTGGTCGCCTGGGCCGACAAGTTCCGTTTCGAGCAGACCGGCGCGCAGGAAACGCCGCAGTCCTGGGTGCTGCGGCTGTTCCAGCGCACCCGCGTCTGCCGCTCGCTGCTGGCGCCGGTCGAGGCCCTGCTCGGCCGGGCGGCGTGGCTGCGCCTGTCGCCGCTTTCCTCCCTCGCCGCCGCCCTGCCCCCGGCCCTGACGCGCCGGTTCGCCGACCCGCCCTCCCCCGCGCTCGAACGCTGGCTCGACCGGCTGTGGTACGCGGTCATCGCCGCGGCGGCGCTCGCCCTGGGCTGGCCCCTGGTGCGGTTCATCGCCGGCGGCGCCGGCTGGGGCGACGTCGGGACCGTGCTGCTGTTCGGGACGGCGACGCTGCTGCGCGTCGTGGTGCTGATCGCCATCGCCTCGCTCGTCTGGGTGCCGCTCGGCGTGCTGATCGGGCTGCGCCCGCGGCTCGCCGAAAAGGTCCAGCCGCTGGCCCAGTTCCTGGCGGCATTCCCGGCCAACCTGCTGTTCCCGGTCGCCGTGGTCACCATCCTGCGCTTCGACCTGAACCCGGATGTCTGGCTCAGCCCGCTGATGATCCTGGGCACGCAGTGGTACATCCTGTTCAACGTCGTCGCCGGGACGTCCGCCTTCCCCAGCGACCTCAAGGAGGCGGCCTCCAGCTTCCGCATCCGCGGCTGGCAGTGGTGGCGCGACGTCATGCTGCCCGGCGTCTTCCCCTACTACCTGACCGGTGCGGTGACCGCGGCGGGCGGCTCGTGGAACGCCAGCATCGTCGCCGAGGCGGTACGCTGGGGCAACGCCGAGGTCACCGCCCACGGGCTGGGCAGCTACATCGCCAAGGCGACCGCCGCCGGAGACTACCCGCGCATCGTGCTCGGCATCGCCGTGATGTCCCTGTTCGTCATCCTGCTCAACCGGCTGCTCTGGCGTCCGCTCTACGGCTACGCCGAACGCCGCCTGCGCCTTGCCTGACGGAGGCCGTACCATGACGCAGAACTCGCCCCTCTTCGAACTCCACGGCGTCCGGCAGGCCTACCGCAAGCCGTCCGGCCAGCAGTATGTCGTGCTCGACGGCGTGGACCTGACGCTGCGCAACGGCGAGATCGTCGGGCTGCTCGGCCGCTCCGGCTCGGGCAAGTCCACGCTGCTGCGCATCGTCGCCGGGCTGGCGCGGCCGACCTCCGGCGAGGTTCTGCACCACGGCGCGGCGGTGGCCGGGCTGACCGGCGGGGTGGCGATGGTGTTCCAGTCTTTTGCGCTGTTCCCCTGGCTGACCGTCGAGGAGAATGTGCTGGCCGGGCTGAAGGCGCTGCGCGTTCTCGCGAACGAGGCGGCGGCGCGCGCCGGGGAGGCCATCGACCTGATCGGCCTGTCAGGCTTCGAGAGCGCCTACCCCAAGGAGCTGTCCGGCGGGATGCGCCAACGCGTCGGCTTCGCCCGCGCGCTGGTGGTCCAGCCGGAGATCCTGCTGATGGACGAGCCCTTCTCGGCGCTCGACGTGCTGATGGCGGAGACGCTGCGCACCGACCTGCTCGACCTGTGGATGGAGCGCAAGCTGCCGACCCGCTCGATCCTGATGGTCACCCACAACATCGAGGAGGCGGTGCTGATGTGCGACCGCATCCTGGTCTTCGCCTCCAACCCGGGCCGCGTGGCGGCGGAGATCCGGGTGGACATCCCGCACCCGCGCAACCGGCTGGCTCCGGACTTTCGCGATCTGGTCGACGACATCTACGGCCGGATGACCGCGCGCAAGCCGCTGACCGCACCGGCGGCGGCACCGGGACCGGCGACCGGGCGGCCGCGGCCGGTCTACGCCGAGCCGCTCCAGCACGTCTCGACCAACCGGCTGTCCGGCCTGATGGAGACGCTGGCCGCCCCGCCCTACCACGGCAAGGACCTGCCGCACCTCGCGGCGACGCTGCGGCACGAGATCGACGACCTCTTCCCCATTGCCGAGACGCTCCAGATGCTGGGATTCGCCGAAGTGGCGGAGGGCGACATCCGGCTGACCGAGCCGGGCCGCCTGTTCGCCGAGGCCGGGACGGACGACCGCAAGGCGCTGTTCGCCGAGCATCTCGTCCATTTCGTGCCGCTCGCCGCCCACATCCACGCGGCCCTGTCGGAGCGCGCCGACCACCGCGTTCCCTACGCCCCGTTCGCCCGCGAGCTGGAGGCCTTCATGAGCGAGGACTACACCGAAGAGACGCTGAACGCCGTCACCGGCTGGGCGCGCTACGCCGAACTGTTCACCCACGACACCGAGGCCGGAGTCTTCTGCCGGGAGGAGGCCGAATAGCCGCCAGGACCCGGCGGAAGGCTTGACCGGGGCGCCCGCCGCTGCCAGGAACACGGGCGGCGCCCTTCTCCACCATCTTGCAGTGTCCATGAGCTTCCCGCCCCTTCCCATCGACCCCGTGCTTCCCGAGCTGCTGGCCGCGCTGGACGGGCGTGGCGTGGCGGTGCTCCAGGCGCCGCCGGGGGCCGGCAAGACCACCCGCGTGCCGCTGGCGCTGCTCGACCAGCCCTGGCTGGCCGGGCGCAAGGTGATCGTGCTGGAACCGCGGCGGCTGGCCGCCCGCGCCGCCGCCCGCCGCATGGCCGCGATGCTGGGGGAAAGCGTCGGCGAGACCGTCGGCTACCGCGTCCGGCTGGATACCAGGGTCGGGCCGAAGACCCGGATCGAGGTGGTGACCGACGGCCTGTTCCTGCGCCAGCTTCAGGAGGACCCGGAACTGCCGACGGTCGGCGCCGTGCTGTTCGACGAGTTCCATGAGCGCGGCATCGACAGCGATCTGGCGCTGGCCCTGGTGCAGGAGGCGCGCGGCGCGCTGCGCGACGACCTGCGGCTGGTGGTGATGTCGGCGACGCTGGACGGCGGCCCGGTCGCCGCCCTGCTCGGCGACGCCCCGATGGTGACCAGCGAGGGCCGCGCCTTCCCGGTGGAGACCCGCCACCTCGACGCCCCCGCTACCGGCACCCGCGTCGAGGACGCCGTGGCCGCCGCCGTCCGCCGCGCCCTGCGCGAGGAGAGCGGCAACGCGCTGGTCTTCCTGCCTGGCGCCGGGGAGATCCGGCGGGTGCAGAGCCTTCTGGAGTCGGCGGACCTCGGCCCCGGCACGGTGATCGCCCCGCTCTACGGCGACCTGACGGCGGACGCCCAGGACCGCGCCATCGCCCCCAGCCCGCCGGGCACGCGCAAGATCGTGCTCGCCACCCCCATCGCCGAGACCAGCCTGACCATCGAAGGCATCCGCATCGTCGTGGACGGCGGGCTGATGCGCGTCCCCCGCTTCGACCCGCGCAGCGGCATGACGCGGCTGGTCACCGCCAAGGTCTCCCAGGCGTCGGCGGAGCAGCGGCGGGGCCGCGCCGGCCGCCTGGAGCCCGGCGTCTGCTACCGCCTGTGGCTGGAGCCGTCGCACAAGGCTCTGGCCGCCTTCACCCCGCCGGAGATCATGGACGCCGACCTCGCCCCGCTGGCGCTGGAGCTGGCGGTGTGGGGAGTCGCCGACCCGTCGTCGCTCGCCTGGCTCGATCCGCCGCCCGCCGCCGCCATGGCCCAGGCGCGGGAGCTGCTGCGCGAGCTGGGGGC
Source organism: Azospirillum brasilense (assembly GCF_022023855.1). Classification (NCBI taxonomy): domain Bacteria; kingdom Pseudomonadati; phylum Pseudomonadota; class Alphaproteobacteria; order Rhodospirillales; family Azospirillaceae; genus Azospirillum; species Azospirillum brasilense. Next base: position 1,566,865 of record NZ_CP059449.1, on the reverse strand, counting down.
GCTGGACGCCGACGGCGGCATCACCGCCCATGGCCGCCGGATGGCCGGCTTCGGCGTGCATCCGCGGCTGGCCCACATGATGCTGAAGGGCAAGGCGATGGGGCTGGGGGCGCTGGCCTGCGAGGTCGCCGCCCTGCTCGGCGAGCGCGACATCGTCCGCGCCCAGCCCGGCTTCCGCGACGCCGACCTGCGGCTGCGGGTGGAGTTGCTGCGCGGGCTCGACCATGAGGGCCGGGTGCGCGGTGCCGGGCGCGGCCTGACCGTGGAGCGCGGCGGCGCCCAGCAGGCGTTGAAGCAGGCCCGCAACTGGAAGCGCCAGTTGGGCGTCAAAGGCAACAGCGGAGACCTCGGCGCCACAGGCCTGCTGGTCGCCCTCGCCTATCCCGACCGCATCGGCCAGCGCCGCCCCGGCGGCAACGCAGGCGGGGCCGCCGCGCAGTACCGGCTGTCCAACGGGCGCGGCGCCTATTTCCAGGACGCCGAGCCGCTGAGCGCCGAGGACTGGCTGGCCGTCGCCGACCTGGACGGGGCCGCACGCGAGTCGCGCATCTTCCTGGCCGCCCCGCTCTCCCTGGCGGAGCTGGAGGAGGCCTTCGCCGAGCACATCCACAGCGAGACCGTGGTTGCCTGGGACGGGCGGGAGCAGACGGTGCTGGCCCGCCGCCGCCGCATGCTGTTCGCCCTGGCGCTGGAGGACAAGCGCCTGCCCAACCCGCCCGCCGAGGCCATCGCCGCCGCCATGCTGGAGGGCATCCGGGAGATGGGGCTGACCGCCCTGCCCTGGACCGACGAGCTGCGCAAGTGGCAGACGCGTGTCCTGTTCCTGCGCCGCCGCGAGGGGGAGGAATGGCCGGACGTCTCCGACTCCGCGCTTCTGGAATCCATGGAGGAGTGGCTGGCGCCCTTCCTGAACGGCGCGTCGCGCCGCGCGCATCTCGACCGGGTGGAGCTGGGCAACGCGCTGCGCGGGTTGCTGCCCTGGGCCATGCAGCAGCGGCTGGACAAGGAGGCGCCGACCCACGTCGAGGTGCCCAGCGGCTCCCGCATCCCAATCGATTACAGCGGGGACGAGCCGGTGCTGGCCGTCCGGCTGCAGGAGATGTTCGGGCTGGCCGAGACACCGCGCATCGCCGGCGGCCGGGTGTCGCTGCTGCTGCACCTGCTGTCCCCGGCCCGCCGCCCGGTGCAGGTGACGCGCGACCTCGCCAGCTTCTGGGCCAACGCCTACAAAGCGGTGAAGGCCGACCTCAAGGGCCAGTATCCCAAGCATTATTGGCCCGACAACCCGCTGGAGGCCGAACCCACGGCGCGGGCGAAACCACGCGGACGGTAAAAGGGAGGCGGATGGAGATGGCGATCATCGGGGTGATGGGGTCGGGGCAGGAGGAATGGGCGGATTACGCGGAGCCGCTCGGCGCGTGGATCGCCGGGGCCGGGCACGACCTGCTGACCGGCGGCGGCGGTGGGGTGATGCGATCGGCCGCGCGGGCCTTCCACGGCACGCCGGGGCGCCGCGGCCGCTCCATCGGCATCCTGCCGTCCGAGCCCGATCCGGTCCGCGGCCATGTGCCCCTGCCCGGCTTCCCCAACCCCTACATCGACCTGCCCATCCTGACGCCCTTCGCGCGCAAGCCGGCCGGCGCGCCGCCGGCGGAGCTGAGCCGCAACCACGTCAACATCCTGACCAGCGACGTGATCGTCGTCCTGCCGGGCCGCCACGGGACCTTGGACGAGGTGCGGCTGGCCCTGCGCTTCGGAAAGCCTATGATCGGTTTCGGACCGGAGCTTGACTTTCAGGCCATGCCCGCCGAATTGCGGACAACCGGCGACTTCGGAACGGTCACGGCCTTCATCGCGGACGCCCTGTCCCGCCGCTGACCCTCCGTTCCCGGACAATACGACCTGTGGCAGGATGGCGGGCATGGATGCGCAAGGGATTCTCGACCTCAGCCGCTGGATCGCGGAGGCCGGGCTGCGGGGGGTGCCGGAGACGGACCTCATCGGCGGCTTCTGCGAGCGGCTGGTCGCGGCGGGCGTGCCGCTGACCCGGACGGTGGTCGGGGCGGACACGCTGCACCCGACCATCGCCGGCCATGTCGTCACCTGGGACAGCAGCGGGCGCAACGCCGCCGAAGTGCGCCGGACCGAGTATGGCGGCGACGGCAGCGATCCCGACATCGACGAGAAATGGCTGCGCAGCCCCTTCCACCGGCTCTACACCTCCGGCGAGACGATGCTGCGCCTGCGGCTGACCGATGGCACGGAGGGCGGCGAGTTCCCGATCGTCGACGAGCTGCGGGCGCAGGGCGCCACCGACTACATGGCCATCGTCAACCGCCTCGGCCCCCGCGCCGCCATCGGGGAGCTGGACTGCATCTTCTCCTCCTGGGTGTCGCACCATCCCGACGGATTCAGCGACGCCCAGCGCGACGCTCTGCTCACCCTCACCGGCAGCTTGGCGCTGGCGTTGCGCGGCCACGCCATGGCGCACATCGCCAACACGCTGGCGGAGACCTATCTGGGACGGGACGCCGGCCACCGGGTGCTGCGCGGCCACATCCGCCGTGGCGTCGCGGAGGAACTGGACGCCGTGCTGTGGTTCAGCGACCTCCAGGGCTTCACCCGCATCACCGACACGGCGGCCCCGGAAACCATCCTGCCGCTGCTGAACGACTATGCGGAGCTGGTGGTGACGGCGATCCATCGGCACCACGGGCAGGTGCTGAAGTTCATGGGCGACGGCATCCTGGCCGTCTTCGACCGCTCCAATGCCGAGGACGCCTGCCGGGCCGCCCTCGACGCGGCGGAGGAGGCGCGGGAGCGCTGCAAAGAGCTGAACGCCCGCCGCTCCGCCGCCGGGCTGCCAGTGACGCGCTTCTATCTGGGGCTGCACCAGGGGAAGGTGTTCTACGGCAACATCGGCGGGGTGGACCGGCTGGACTTCACCGTGGTCGGCCCCGCGGTGAACGAGGCCAGCAGGATCGCCGCCATGTGCCGGTCGCTCGACCAGGACATCCTGCTGTCCTCCGCCTTCACGGAGTCCGCTCCGGAATGCCGGGAGCGGCTGATCTCGGTCGGGCGCTACCTGCTGCGCGGCGTGGGCCGCCCGCAGGAGCTGTACACGCTGGACCCGGAGGCGTCGCCCCCACCCTAACCCTCCCCCGCTCTCGCAGGGGAGGGGACTGCCGCCGCCTCGCTAAAATCTCCCTCCCCTGCGAAAGCGGGGGAGGGCCGGGGTGGGGGCAACACGCAGCCCCACCCTGCCCCATCACCCCCCGATGCCGCTGGGCGCGGTGACCGCGTGCTCCTTCAGGATGGCGTCGGACAGGGCCGATACCTCGACGAGCTGGACCTCGTAGCCCCACAGGTTGGCGATGTGGCGCAGCACCGCCTTGGCGTCGCTCTCGTCCAGCAGCACGCCGTTGGTCACGCGGTGGTGCAGTATCAGCTTGCGGTCGCCGGCCAGATCGACGTCGACGATCTGGATGTCCGGCTCCAGGAAGCCCAGGTCGTACTGCCGCGCCAGCAGCTTGCGGATGCCGCGGTAGCCGCGCTCGTTGTGGATGTTCTCGACCAGCAGATAGGGGTCTTCCGCGTCGTCGCGCACGCTGAACATCTTGAACTTCCGCATCAGGTGCGGGCTGAGGTACTGGAGCACGAAGCTCTCGTCGCGGAAGTTGGCCCAGGCGTCGCGCAGCGCGCCCATGCCATCGCCCCGCCCGGCGAGGTCGGGGAACCAGTAGCGGTCCTCGTCGGTCGGGGTCTCGGCGATGCGCTGGATGTCCTGCATCATCGCGAAGCCGAGCGCGTAGGGGTTGATGCCCGAGAAGCGCTGGTCGTCGAACTCCGGCTGGAACACCACCGAGGTGTGCGAATGCAGGAATTCCAGCATCGCGCCTTCGCTGATCATCCCGCGCCGGTGCATCTCGTTCAGGATCGTGTAGTGGGTGTAGGTCGCACACCCCTCGTTCATCAGCTTGGTCTGCTTCTGCGGGTAGAAATACTGCGCCATGTGGCGGACGATGCGGAGGATCTCGCGCTGCCAATGCTCCAGCCGCGGCGCCTTCTTCTCCAGGAAATAGAGCAGGTTCTCTTCCGGCAGGCCGAGCAGCTTCTTGCGCTCCGACACCGACTTGGACGGGCGGTTGCCGCCGACAGCGACCTTCGGCACGGTGCGCCACAGGTCGTTGAAGGTCTGCTCCTGGTACTCCTGCCGCTCCCGCTCGCGCTTCTGCTCCAGCCGCAGGTCGAGGCTGCGCTTCTTCGGATACTTGTGCACGCCCTGGTTCATCAGCGCGTGGGCGGCGTCGAGCACCCGTTCCACCGCGTGGTGGCCATAGCGGTCCTCGCACTGGGCAATGTAGGACTTCGCGAATTCCAGATAGTCGAGGATGCCCTCGGCGTCCGTCCACTGCTGGAAGAGCTGGTTGTTCTTGAAGAAGTGGTTGTGGCCGAAGGCGGCGTGGGCGATCACCAGCGTCTGCATCGTCATGGTGTTCTCTTCCATGATGTAGCTGATGCAGGGGCTGGAGTTGATGACGATCTCATAGGCGAGGCCGCGATAGCCCTTGCGGTAGAGCATCTCGTCGCGGGCGAAATGCTTGCCGAAGGACCAGTGCTTGTACATCAGCGGCATGCCGATGGACGAATAGGCGTCGAGCATCTGCTCGGCGGTGATGACCTCGATCTGGTTGGGATAGACGTTGAGGCCCATATCCTTCAGGGCGATGTCCTCGATGGCGTCGTAGACGCGCTTGATCTGGTCGTAATCCCAGTCCGCCCCGTCGTAGAGCAGGCTGTTGGGCTTGTCGATCACAGCGCTCATGCCTCACATCCTCTCGATGCTCTGCGGGGCGTTGGCCCCGATTCTTGGTGCAGCCTCGCGGTGGCGGCTGTCGCCCCCTCCCCGACCCTCCCCCGCTTCGCAGGGGAGGGGGAAAGTGTGCCTAAGCCCCCGCCTTCTCGCGGGCGAACAGGTCGCGGAAGACCGGGAAGATCTCCCGGCGGGAGCGGACGCGGCGCATGGCGATCGGCAGGTCCGGCCCCTGGACCGTTTTATAGGTCCGCCACAGCTCCGTCTCGCGGCCCAGCGCCGACAGGCCCATGTTGTGCTCCGCCGCCACCTCGATGTAGGCGAAGTACTGGCACAGCGGCAGGATGCCGTCCCGCAGCAGACCCGCCGACCGCGCGTTGTCCGACGACATGTTGTCGCCGTCCGACGCCTGGGCGGCGTATATGTTCCACTCGTTCTCCGGATAGCGCTCCTTGACGATGCGCTGCATCTCCTCCAGCGCCGTGGACACCACGGTGCCGCCGGTCTCGGTGGAGTAGAAGAAGGTGTCCTCGTCCACCTCCTTGGCCTCATGGGTGTGGCGGATGAAGACGATGTCCACCGAGCGGTAGCGCCGCTTCAGGAACAGGAACAGCAGCATGAAGAAACGCTTGGCGAGGTCCTTCATGTGCTCGGTCATCGAGCCGGAAACGTCCATCAGGCAGAACATGACCGCCTGCGCGATGGGCTTCGGCACCGTCTCGAACCGGTTGTAGCGGACGTCGATCGGGTCGATGAAGGGGATGCGCTTGGAGCGGAGATAGTGCCGCTCCAACTGGTCGCGCATCTCCCGCAGCTTCTCGGGATCCTCGCCGCGGTCCTCCGCCTCGCGCAGAAGGGCCTCCAACTCCAGCATGTCCGCCGGCTTGGGCCGCTTCAGCGCGATGCGCCGGCTGAGACTGTTCCGCATGGTGCGGACGAGGTTCAGGTTGGCCGGCGAGCCGGTCACCGAATAGCCCGCCCGCGTCAGCGAGTGGGACTCCGTCTGCTTAACCTTCTGCTTGACGAGGTCGGGAAGCTCCAGGTCCTCCAGGAAGATGTCCAGGAACTCCTCGCGGGACAGGACGAAGCGGAAATCGTCGTCGCCCTCCCCGTCCGGACTGCCTTCGTTGCCGCCGCGACCGCCGCCGCTCTCCGGCCGCGCGATGGTGTCTCCTTCCACATACTCCTTGTTGCCCGGCACGACGTAGTCGCGCACGCCGCCGGCCCCGGAGCGGTGGAAGGAGGGCTCCCGCACGCCGCCGGTCGAGATGGTCACCTTCTCGCCGTTTTCGATGTCCTGGATGCCGCGTTTGCCGGAGGCATCCCGCACCGCCTTCACCACCTGCTCCTTGGCACGGCGCAGGAAACGCTGGCGGTTGGCCAGGCTCTTGCCTTGCGGATTCAGGCGACGGTCGATGATGTTCATCAAGGGGGAGCCCCTCCTACCCGTTCACGCTCGTGTGGCGAAGCGGGCCGTCAACCGGCCTGCTTCACGCGCATGTACCACTCGACCAACCGGCGGACCTGCCGCTCGGTGTAGCCGCGCGACATCATGCGCGACACGAACTCGTTGTGCTTCTTCTCGGTCTCGCCGTCCTTCTTGGACCCGAAGCTGATGACCGGAAGCAGATCCTCCACCTGGGAGAACATGCGTTTCTCAATCACCTCACGGATTTTCTCGTAGGACGTCCAGGAGGGATTGCGCCCGGCATTCGCCGCCCGCGCACGCAGCGCGAACTTGACGACCTCGTTTCGGAAGTCCTTCGGGTTGGCGATCCCGGCGGGCTTCTCGATCTTGGTCAGCTCCTGGTTCAGAAGCTCGCGGTTCATCAGCTGGCCGGTGTCCGGGTCCTTGAAGTCCTGGTCCTCGATCCACGCGTCGGCGTAATCCACATAGCGGTCGAACAGGTTCTGCCCATAGTCGCTGTAGGATTCCAGATACGCCTTCTGGATCTCGTTGCCGATGAACTCCGCGTAGCGCGGCGCCATCTCGGCCTTGATGAACTCGATGTATTTCTTCTCGGTGTCGTCGGGGAACTGCTCCCGCTTGATCGACTGCTCCAGGATGTACATCAGGTGGACGGGATCGGCCGAGATCTCGTTGGAGTCGTAGTTGAAGGTCGCGGCCAGGACCTTGAAGGCGAAGCGGGTGGAGATGCCGTCCATGCCCTCGTCCACGCCCGCCTGGTCGCGGTATTCCTGCATGGACTTGGCCTTGGGGTCGGTCTCCTTCATGCTCTCGCCGTCATAGACGCGCATCTTGGAGTAGAGGCTGGAGTTCGGATGGTCGCGCATGCGCGACAGCACCGAGAACTTCGCCAGCATCTCCAGGGTCGACGGCGCGCAGGGCGCGGTCGCGAGGTCGGAGCCCTTGACCAGCTTGTCGTAGATCCGCTGCTCCTCCTGCACGCGCAGGCAGTAGGGGACCTTGATGACGCAGATGCGGTCGATGAAGGCTTCGTTGTTCTTGTTGTTCTTGAAGGACTGCCACTCCGCCTCGTTCGAGTGGGCGAGGATGATGCCCTGGAACGGGATGGCGCCGATGTTCTCCGAGCCGACGTAATTGCCCTCCTGGGTCGCCGTCAGCAGCGGGTGGAGCATCTTGATCGGGGCCTTGAACATCTCGACGAATTCCAGCAGGCCCTGGCTGGCCCGGTTCAGGCCGCCGGAGAAGCTGTAGGCATCGGGATCGTTCTGGCTGTAGACCTCCAGCTTGCGGATGTCGACCTTGCCGACCAGCGAGGAGATGTCCTGGTTGTTCTCGTCGCCCGGCTCCGTCTTGGTGACGCAGATCTGGCGCAGCTTGCTGGGGTGCAGCTTGACGACGCGGAAGCGGGAGATGTCGCCGCCGAACTCGTCCAGCCGCTTCACCGCCCACGGGCTCATCAGGCCGGTCAGGCGGCGGCGCGGGATGCCGTAGCGATCCTCCAGCAGGTCGCCCATCTCGTCCGGGTTGAACAGGCCGAGCGGGCTTTCGAAGACCGGGCTGATCTCCTTGCCGGCCTTCAGCACATAGACCGGGCACTTCTCCATCAGCGACTTCAGCCGCTCCGCCAGCGACGACTTGCCGCCGCCCACCGGACCCAGCAGGTAGAGGATCTGCTTGCGCTCCTCCAGACCCTGCGCGGCGTGGCGGAAGAAGCCGACGATCCGCTCGATCGTCTCCTCCATGCCGTAGAAGTCGGCGAAGGCCGGATAGATCTTGATCGTCCGGTTCATGAAGATTCGGCCAAGGCGCGGGTCCTTGGCGGTATCGACGATTTCCGGTTCGCCGATGGCGGCGAGGATGCGCTCCGGTGCGGAGGCAAACATCATCGGGTCGTCGCGGCATTCCTGGAGGTATTCCGTGAGGCTCATCTCAACCTCACGGCGCCCCTCATAGGACTGTGTGTAGCGCGTGAACAGTTCGTCGGCCGGGAACATTCCGCTCTCCGTGTCTCTTAGTCCGATGCGTCGGGGCTGCCGCCGGGAGACCCGGGCGGCGGGGGCGGCACCTGCCGCAGGTGCGAACTCTGGGGTGTCACGGACACAACGGTCCCGCGGCACCCCCGCTCACCGTCGAAAGCCAGACCTTTTATCCAGTTGCCCTTCAAATGAAGCGCCCCCTTCGGAGTGCTAAACTCGAATGCTTCAAAACTGAATGTAATGCTCGACCTAGAGCTTTCCAGGAGGAAAGCCTTGATAGTCTGAAAAGAGAGGCGGCCGGAGACACCGGTCATTTGTAATAGACCACGCGGCCGGGTTGTCCGGAATGGCCGGGGTGCAAGCACCGGCGGAGCGGGCAGCAAGAAAAACGAAGGTCGGCCGGGCTGAGACTTGCAACCGGCTTCCGGAGCACAGCCCGGATGCCGTTTGTCGGGGACTCGCTGGACCTTGCCGATCACCCATCGACCTCCAGTGCATCCTCGCGCCTTAACCAACTAAGGCGCTACGGTTAACAGCAAGCGTGACGGATATTCCTTAACAACCCGCTTCCACGCCCATCGCCGCCGCCTTGCCTCAGGATATTAACGCATGGGCGACGGGCATGGTCCACACCTTCCAAAGAAGGATGGTGAGCCTCATCACAGCAGATCAACAAGGCAGAATTTGGGTGAGCCGCCTTTGCCATTGCGGCGCACAATCCGTAGGGAATCCGGAAGGCGGCTGGAATCAAGCACTTGGCCGCGTTTTTGCAGTCCTGCCACAGGTCGGGGAAAAAGTGTGACCGACGGGGCCGCCCCAGGTCGTCCCGCGTCCTCAGCCGAGCTTAGCGCCCAGCGTCCCCTTCAACGACTCCGGCGTGGCCGGCTTGACAATGAAGGTGTCGGCGCCGAAGGCTGCGGCCTCGTCCATGCGGCTCTGGTCGGCGCGGTTGGTCATGAAGACCACCGGCAGCGCGCGGTGGCGGGCGTCCGTGCTGGCCCGCAAGGCCTTCAGGAACCCCAGCCCGTCCATCGGCTGCATTTCCACGTCGCAGACGACCAGATCGGGTTCGTGCGCCTGCACCGCGGCCAGCCCGGCCTCGCCGTCGGCGGCCTGATGGACGGAGCGGAAACCCAGCGTGGCCAGCATCTTCGCCAGCACCATGCGGGTGAAGCTCTCGTCCTCGATCACAAGAACCGAAAAATCCCCGAACGCCGCCGGCATCGCCTTGTTCCCCCGAGTCCGATAGGTCGTGTGTGTACGCCGCAAGCACGTCCTTTGCAACCGGCTCGCAACGCCTCCGGCCGGCTGGGAATCGTCTCGCGGAAGAACGGTTGCACGGCGGGGGGCGCTGGGGCTACACGGAGTCGCATGAGCTATCTCGACCACATCCGCGCGTGCAACGCGCACGACCTCTCCGGCTTCCGTCCGTTCGAGCTGGAAGGCCATCGCCTCGGCTGGATCCGCCACGCGCTGGCCGAGCAGCTTCCCGGCGTCGATCCCGGCTTCGTCGTCACCGCCGACCGGGTGACGCTGGCCCCGGAGGTCCGCGATTTCGAGGCGCGATCCTCGGTGCTGGCGCACGCCGCCCAGTTCCTCGTCGAGACGGGGGCGGTCTCCGCCCTGCGCGGCGAGTTCTACCCTGTCACGCCGGCCTGGGGAGCGGAGCCGCTGATGCGCATCGACCGCGCGGTGGTGGCGCAGTTCGGCACCCCCGCCTACGGGCTGCACGTCAACGGTTTCGTCCGCCAGCCGGACGGCGGCCTGTCGCTGTGGATCGGGCGCCGCGCCCGCGACCGCGAGGTGGCGCCGGGCAAGCTCGACAACATGATCGCCGGCGGCCAGCCGATCGGCCTGACGCTGGCGGAGAACCTCGTCAAGGAAGCGCAGGAGGAGGCCGGGATCGACGCCGCCCTGGCGTCCCGCGCCGTCCCCGTCGGGGCCGTCACCTATCGCATGGAGACGGAGGCCGGGCTGAAGCAGGACACGCTGTTTCTCTACGACCTGGAACTCGACGCGGATTTCGTCCCGCAAAACACCGACGGCGAGGTCGAGCGGTTCGAGCTGTGGCCGCTGGACCGCGTCGCGGAGTCGGTGCGTGCGACGAAGGACTGGAAATTCAACGTGAATCTCGTCGTCATCGACTTCATGGTCCGTCACGGCTGGCTGACGCCGGATGAGCCGGACTATCTGGAGATCGTGACCGGCCTTCGGCGGTAGACGCCGCCTCGGCAGCCATCGCCACGGTCACTCCGCCGCGGCCCGCGCCCGCGCCTCCTCCAGGTGGGACGACAGCTCGGACAGGGTGACCGGCTTGTGCAGGACGGTGAAGCCGCTGCGCCGGGCCTCGCGGATGCGGTCGGGGCTGGTGTCGCCGGTCAGCAGGATCGCCGGGATGAGGTCGCCGGCGAAGGCGTGGATGTCGCGGATGGCGTCCACCCCCGTCCGGCCAAAGCGCAGGCGGTAGTCGGCAATGATGACGTCGGGAAGCCGCTCCGCTCCGTCGAGCTGGCGCAGCGCCTCCTCCCCCGATGCAGCGGCCAGCACGTCCCATCCCCACTGCTCCAACACCAGCCGCAGGCTTTGCAGGATCAGTTCCTCGTCGTCGATGATCAAGGCCAGCGCGCCGGGACGGTCCAGGGACGGCATGGCGCGTTCCGTCCCGTTGGGATTCCAGGAAGCGTGCAAGGGAACCTCCACCGTAAAGCATGTGCCCCGCCCAGGACGCGACCGCACGCGAACCGGCAGGCCGAGCAGACGTGACAGCCGCTTCACCACCGCCAGCCCGAGGCCGAGGCCGCGGCTGCGGTCGCGTTCGGCGTTGCCGAGTTGGACGAACTCCTCGAAAATCTCATCGAGCTTGTCGGTGGGAATACCGACGCCCGTGTCCGCCACCTCGATGCACAGCATCATGCCGCGCCGCCGGCAGCCCAGAAGCACACCGCCCGACGCCGTGTAGCGCACCGCGTTGTCGAGCAGGTGGCGCAGCAGCCGTTCCAGCAGAGTGGCGTCGCTGCGGACTTGCGCCTTGAGCGGGCGCACCCGCAGCTTCAGTCCCTTGGCGGTCGCGCGCGGACCATAGTCGGCCTCCAGCCGCTCCATCATCTCGGCCACCGCGAAGGGCGCCATGTCGGGCGACACGATCCCGGAGTCGAGCCGGGCCACGTCCAGCAGCGCGTCGAGCAGGCCGCGCATCGCCTCGACCGCCCGGTTCATCGTCTGGACCAAGGGCAACTGCGGATGGCCGGACAGCCGCTCCGCCAGGACCGCACCGAACAGGGTCAGCGACTGGGCGGGCTGGCGCAGGTCGTGGCTGGCGGCGGCCAGGAACCGCACTTTGGCCTGGCCGGCGCGCACCACCTCATCCCGCGCGGCGCGCAGGGAATCCTCCTGCCCACGCAGCCGCGCCTCCACGCCCATGCGGTGACTGGCGTCCGCCGCGGTCATGACGATGCCCGTGGGCTCGCCACCGGGCTCCGCCGTCAGCGGCGTCAGCGCGATGTCGAACCAGTTTCCGTCACCCGTCAGGGTCAGTTCCTGGACCAGTCCCCGGCCCGCGGCGGCCATCGCCTGGGTGAAGCGCTCCGCCGCGTCCTCCCGGCCGCCCCAGACGAACGCGCCAACCATGGGTTGCCCGATCAGCAGAGCTTGCGGGCATCCGATGGCGCGCAGCATCGCCGCGTTGAGATCGGCAATGCGCCCCTGTCGATCGAGCAGGGCGATCGCCACGCCGATCGTGTCAAAAACCCGCCGCAGCCCGGCGGGGTCGGCGGGACAAGGGTTGTCCTGCGCCTCCTCCTCTCGCATTGCTTGCCTCCTTCGGATTGCAAGCCGACCGACCGTTTGGCGCCAACCATTGGGCGGTGCAAACAATCGGTCGCGATTCAAAAGATACGTGCAAGAGGAAGAAGATTCCAGACAACCCGCCTCAAACGGATAGTTTGATCATCGTTGTAATACACACTTGGTGGTAGATCATAATTCTTCTGGAAAGCCGGCCTGGACGCGCACCGCCGCCGCCGTCAGCCCTGATTCCCGAAGGGATCGCAAGGTCTTGGCGTTGTCCCGCTTGGCAAGACGCTCGCCCCGCTCATTCACCAGCAGAGAGTGATGATCGTAATCAGGAGGGACGACTCGAAGAAGTTCCTGAAGAAGTCGATGCGCGTGTGTCGCGAAAAAGAGATCACTTCCACGCGTAACCAGCGTCACGCCCTGGAGGTGATCGTCCAGGGTGACCGCCAGATGATAGCTTGTCGGGACGTCCTTGCGGGCCAGGACGATGTCGCCGAGGAGGCTCGGCATGGCGTCCTGCCAGCCGCGCCGCCGGTCGTGCCAGCGCAGCGGCCCGGTCATCGCCATGGCCTTTCCCACATCCAGTCGCACGGCATAGGCCGCCCCTGCGGCGATGCGGTCCTGCCGCTCCGGCTCCGACAGACCGCGGCAGGTGCCCGGATAGAGCGGACCGTCCGGACCGTGCGGCGCGTGGCCGGCGCGGGCGATCTCCGCGGCGATGTCCTTGCGGGTGCAGAAGCAGGGATAGACGGCGCCCAGATCGGCGAGCCGCGCCAGCGCGGCGCGGTAATCGTCCAGATGCTCCGACTGGCGGCGCACCGGCTCCTCCCAGGTCAGGCCCAGCCAGGCCAGATCCTCGCGCAGGTCGCGGTCGAACTCGGGACGGCAGCGCTGCGGATCGATGTCCTCGATGCGCAGCAGGAAACGCCCCCCGGCCTTGCGGGCGGTGATCCAGCCGAACAGGGCGGAATGGGCGTGCCCGAGATGGAGGTGGCCGGTCGGGCTCGGCGCGAAGCGGGTGACGACGTCGGTCATTTCCGCCTTATACCCCAACCGCGCCCGGCCCGCATGCGGGACCGCGGGCGCAGCGGGTGGGAGTGCAACGGGCGGTCAGATGTGGGGGCGGTCAGATGTGGGGGCGGTCAGATGTAGGGATTGTCCTTGATCGGTTCGACCGGGATGTCCTCGCCCTCCAGATACATGGCGAGGCGGCGGCGCAGTTCGCGGTCGAAGGCGTCGATGCGGCGCTGGCGGTCGCGCTCCTCGCGCTCGGCGCGTTTCTCGGCAAGGTCGATGATCGTGGCGCTCATGGATGTTCCCTTTGAAAGCGTCCCCCTCGGGCGCCGCCACCATCTCAGAGCATGGTTAACGCTCAGTAACCACGATGTCGGAAAATGCATGTTCAAGGCACCACAACCAAATGTCACAGGTTTCCGGTCGGCCTGCCGGAAACGCCGGAACCCAGTCCATCGAAAGGGTTACAGGATCGTGAAGAAATGACGCAGTGCGGCGCGACATATTGAGTTCGAAGCACAAATCAACTATGTATCTGGTGTTCCGGTCACCCGGCGGCGTGTCATCCCGCAAGGGGGAGCGGAACACCAGAAAGGTTCCAGACACGTCTCAGATAAGGGAGTGGCCATTGGCTCCACCACCCGATCACTGTCCGGCCCTGGTGCTGAACGCCGACTTCCGGCCGCTCAGCTACTTCCCTCTGTCGCTCTGGTCCTGGCAGGAGGCGGTTAAGGCCGTCTTTCTGGACCGGGTGAACATCATCTCCGAGTATGACCGCGTCGTCCGCTCCCCCACCTTCGAGGTCAAGCTGCCGAGCGTCATTTCGTTGAAGGAGTTCATCCCGGCGACGCGGCGGCCGGCCTTCACCCGATTCAACGTTTTCCTGCGCGATCGCTTCGCCTGCCAGTATTGTGGTCACCACTTCCCCACCCAGGAACTGACCTTCGACCACGTCATTCCACGGTCGCGCGGCGGGCGCACCACCTGGGACAACGTCGTCACCTCCTGCTCGGCCTGCAATCTGGCGAAGGGAAACAGGCTGCCGCACAGTTGCGGCATGATCCCCCTCAGTCCCCCGTTCCAGCCGAGTGCCTACCAGCTTCAAGAGAACGGACGTGCATTCCCGCCAAACTTCCTTCACGAAAGTTGGCGGGATTTTCTTTATTGGGACACCGAACTCGATCCGATGTAGAAACGCCGCGATCGGAAAGGCTGGACCGGGAAAGATTTGGGTATGGACGACGAGAACCCCTGCGTGGGCATCTGCATCATCGGCGAGGATGGCTATTGCGAAGGCTGCGGGCGGAGCGAGGACGAGATCTACGGGACTCCGCCCGCCCCGTCCCCCATTCCGGCGGAAACGGGAGTGGACGATAAGGCCGCCTGAGTCCGCTCCACCCGCCCCCGGTCACACCCGCGCCCGTCATACCCGTTCTGCCACCCAGATGACCGCCTTGGTGCCGGCCTTGATGGCGGCGGACAGCACCGGATAGGCCGGGGCCTGCTCCGCGCCGTTGAGCAGGCCGATGTCGCGGTGCTCCACCTCCTCCGCCTGGAATTTGAGGATGGAGGTCTTCAACTCCTTCTCCTCCGGGCCGAGGTGCTTCAACTGCGCCTCGTAATGGCCGTCGATGACCTGCTCAACGGCGACGGTGCAGGCCATGGCCGCCCGCTCGCCCATCACCGCGGTCCCGGCGCCCAGCAGGAAACCGGCCACGTGCCACAGCGGCTGCAGCACGGTCGGGCGCACCTGACGGGCGACGAGCTGCTTCTCGAAATACTGGAGATGCTCCAGCTCCTGGTCGGCCATGTGGCGCAGGGTCTTGGCGTGCCGGCCCCGGCCCATGACGGAGAGCTGGCCTTCGTAGATGCGCTTGGCCCCATACTCGCCAGCATGGTCCACGCGCACGATCCGCGCCAGCCGCTGCTCCGGAGTCGGGTCGCCGGGCAAGCGCCCGCGCGGACGGGGCCGGGGGGCGGGAGACTCGCCGGTGGACGGGGCAGCGGCGGACGGAACAGCGGCAGCGGTGTCGAGCGGGGTCATGCGAAGGTCCTGGAAACCGAGGTCCGGATGTAGGCGGCGCGGGCCGCCGCGAAGGCGAAGGCGGACAGCGCCAGCGAAATCACGACGTTGTAGCCCGCCATCGAAATCCCGAACAGCGACCACGCCACTTCGTCGCAGCGGGTGACCGGGGCGGCGAGCACCTGGGCGCGCAATTCCTCCAGAGTCTGGGGCGCGCGCCCGCCGGCGCCGCAGGCCGAGGTGCCGGCCCACCAATGCTGCTCCACCCCCACATGATAGGCGGCGATCCCCGCACCGGCCAGCAGGGCCAGCCCGCTCGCCACCAGCAGCGCGTCGCCCAGCCCGCGCCATTGGCGGAACAGCAGGGTGACGATGCCGAAGGCCATCACCGCACCGTAGGGCACGCGCTGCCACAGGCACAGCACGCAGGGCTGGTAGCCCAGCACGAACTGGAAAAACAGCGCGGCGGCCAGCACGCCGGCACTGGCGATGGCCAGAAGCCCGGCGGTGTAGCGCGGATCGTCGATCGGGAGGCGGTTCATCATGCGGGTGAGATTAGCGCGCCCCACAGGCTTAGGCCAGACACGCCGACGCATCCGCACAAAACACTTTGTCCCAGGGCGATTTCCCCTCTATATAGCGGGCACCGGTCGCCGCGAGCGCCGGGTCCGGCAGGCACCGTGCGGGCGTGGCGGAATTGGTAGACGCAGCGGACTCAAAATCCGCCGTCCTCACGGATATGTCGGTTCGAGTCCGACCGCCCGCACCACCTTCCCTCCTGTGCCTGCTCCACGGACCGCCGCAAGGCCACATCCGCCCTCCCCGCTTGTTTCCGTCACGCAGCCCCGGCCTTGGGGACCACAGCGGAGGATTCGCGACCATGGAGATCACTCGGGTTGGCGCTCAGCCATCCGTCACCGGACCGGCCGACTGGTTCACCGGCACGGTCCGCATCGACCCCCTCGTTCAGACCGAAGCCCCGGCCCGCACCGCGGCGGCCAACGTCACCTTCGAACCCGGCGCCCGCACGGCGTGGCACACCCATCCCCTGGGGCAGACCCTGATCGTCACCGCCGGCTTCGGCCGGGTCCAGCGCGAGGGCGGCCCCATCGAGGAGATCCGCCCCGGCGACGTCGTCTGGTTCCCGCCCGGCGAGAAGCACTGGCACGGCGCATCGCCGACCATGTTCATGACCCACATCGCCATCCAGGAGCAGTTGGACGGCAAGACCGTGGACTGGATGGAAAAGGTCTCCGACGAACAGTACGGGGCGTGAAGCAACAGGACCGCCCCAAAACCTCATTGCGTATGCGGGCTTGTTCCAAAGTCCAATTCGGCGGCCCGCCCCAGCCACTTAAAATGCGCAGCATCGACCGCCGCCGCGACCGGCGCCGCGGAGTTTTGGCTGGGGAGCCATCTCACATGACCGTTTCCAGATTCGTCATCGCCGCCGCCCTTCTGCTTGCCGCCGGCACGGCCAACGCCGAAAGCGGGCCGCAGCCCAAGACGGCCGAGGAGGCCGCCGGCAAGCAGATCTTCCATCAGTGCGCGGCCTGCCACTCGCTGGATTCCAGCAAGAACGCCTTCGGCCCGAGCCTGTACAACGTCGTCGGGCGCAAGGCCGGCTCGATCCCGCGCTTCGACTATTCCAACGCGCTGAAGACGTCCAACATCACCTGGACCGAGGACAACCTGCGCCACTGGATCGCCGGCAACGACAATTTCGTCCCCGGCACCCGCATGCGCCACGTCGCCATCACCGACCCGGCGGAGCAGGACTACCTGATCGCCTTCCTGAAGTCGCTGAAGCAGTAAGCATCGAAAAGCCGGTTACGGTGCGGCGACCGGAACCGGCTTTCCCTCCTCGGTCGGCAGGCCCGCCTCGGCCCAGCCGTCCGCCCCGTCGCGGTACCAGAGGACGCGGCGGTAGCCCATCTCCAGGGCTCGCTTGCCCGCGTTCCACGACATCCAGCAATCCGCCAGACAGTAAAACAGCAGGCCGCGCCCGCGGTCGCCGCCGGTCAGCCGCTCCAGGCTGGACCGGAAATAACCGTCCAACTCCGGCGTCAGAGTTCCAAGCCCGACGTTGGGAAGCCAGACGCTGCCGGGGATCTGCGGAAAGGGCTTTGGAACCAGCCAGGGACCGCCGGGCAGCGTGCTGCGATCCAGCTTCATCACGTTGATGGGAAGAGCGGCACCCGACTCCACCAGCGCGCGGGCCTGCGCCGTGTTCACCGTCTCCGCCCCGGGCAGCGACGCCGGGGTCGGCGACCGGTATTCGGTCATCCGGTAGCCGTCGGGCACCGGAACCGCGTCCGCTGCGGCGCCTCCCGCCGGCCCGGCCAGCAGCAGCGCCAGTCCGGCGGCGCTCAACCAACGTGCGCGCACCACATCCCTCCCCCATTGTTCTGTGGCATCCACGAAATCCCCCCGTGCCCGACAGGGTCAAGTTGCCCGATAGTCGAATACCGGGGACCGGCGGGCGGGGCCTAAGCTCAGCGTTCGCCATCGTGGGATTCCCGCGTTCCGCTGCGCCACCGCACCGCAGAGGCCTGCCTTGCAAACGACCGCAGGACGCATCATCATCAGGCTAGGGAGACAGGGGTGGCTAGACCCCTGCCTCCCGGCCCGATCCTTAGCGGTTCAGGAGATCAAGGATGTCCTTGATCAACCGAACCAGCAGGATCAGGAGAGTGAGGATCTTTTCCATCCTCGACGCCTCCTTGTGATGGGACGCGGGCGGTGGCCGATCCGCCGCCCGGTCCGCCGCACAACCATGGCGCGGCACACTACCCATACAAATGCAATTTTTGACGCAGGGGCGGAGCCATGCGCCTGATGCCCCTCGTCCGGCTGTTTCTGCTCCTGGCACTGGTCTGCGTCGCCACCGTGGCGCGTGCGGCGGACCGGCCCGCGGTGACCATCGGGGTGCTGAAGTTCGGCACGGTCAGCTGGGAGCTGGACGTCATCCGCCACCACCGGCTGGACGAGGCCGCCGGCTTCGAGCTGAAGCTGATGGAGCTGGCGAGCGGTCAAGCCGCCCAGATCGCCCTGCAGGGCGGCGCGGTGGACATGATCGCCAGCGACTGGCTGTGGGTGGCCCGCCAGCGCGCGACGGGGGCCGACCTGACCTTCATCCCTCATTCCGCGGCGGTCGGCGCGCTGATGGTGCCGGCGGCCTCGCCCATCGCCTCCGTCGCCGACCTGAAGGGCAAGCGCATCGGCGTCGCCGGAACCCCCATCGACAAGAGCTGGCTGCTGCTGAAGGCGCTGGCCCGCGACCGCTACGCGCTCGACCTCGACGCCGCGGCGACGCCGGTCTTCGCCGCCCCTCCCCTGCTCAACCAGAAGGCCACGACGGGGGAACTGGACGCGGTGCTGAATTTCTGGCCCTACGCCGCCCGTCTCCAGGCGGCGGGGATGCGGACGGTCATTGGGGTGGACGGGATGATGCGGGATCTCGGCCTGTCGGCCAGCGTGCCGGCGGTCGGCTTCGTCTTCCATGAGGGCTGGGCCAGGACCAACCCGGCGGCGCTCGACGCCTTCGTCGCCGCCTCGCGCAAGGCCAAGGCGATCATGGCTCAATCGGACGCAGAATGGGACCGGCTGCGCCCGCTGATGAAGGCGGAGGACGAGGCCACCTGGGCGGCGCTGCGCGACCAGTTCCGCGCCGGCATCCCGCAGCGCTGGACGGAGGAGGAGCGGGAGGCCGCCGCCAAGCTCTACGGGCTGATGGCCAAGCTCGGCGGGCGGGAGCTGGTGGGCAACGCCATGGCCCTGCCGAATGGCACCTTCTGGCCGGGGGTCCGCTTCTGATGCGGTGGCGGCGGCTGGCCCCGGTCCTGTCGCTGGCTCTGCTGGTCGGGCTGTGGGCCGTCGCCGCGGAGCTGGCGGCAAGCCGCAGCCTGCCCGGCCCCGCCGCCGTGCTGTTCGTGCTGGTCCGCGAGGCGGCGGACGGCGCGCTGTTCCATCACCTGGGGATCACGCTGGCGCGCATGGCCGCGGCCTTCGCCATCGCCATGTCCATCGGCTCGGCGCTGGGCATCCTGCTCGGCCGCTCGGCCACGGCGGACCGGCTGTTCGGGCTGTGGCTGACCGTGTTCCTGAACATCCCGGCGCTGGTCGTGATCGTGCTCGCCTATGTCTGGTTCGGCCTGACCGAGGCGGCGGCGGTCGGCGCGGTCGCCGTCAACAAGATCCCCAACGTCGTGGTCGTCCTGCGCGAGGGAACGCGCGCCATCGACGAGCAGTATGTCGAGATGGCGCGGACCTTCCGCATGGCGCGGTCCGACGTGCTGCGCCATGTGCTGCTGCCCCAACTCACCCCCTACTTCGCCGCGGCGGCGCGGTCCGGCCTTGCGCTGATCTGGAAGATCGTGCTGGTGGTCGAGCTTCTGGGCCGCAGCGACGGGGTGGGATTCCAGATCCACCTTTACTTCCAGATGTTCGATGTGGCCGGCATTCTTGCGTACACCGTCGCCTTCGTGGCCGTCGTCCAACTCCTTGAACTCTGCGTCCTGCAACCCGTCGAGCACCGGCTCACCCGGTGGCGGCCGGTGCGCGCTGAGGCTTGATATCCGCTCCAAGCGCTTCGCCGGGCGGGAGGTCATCCGTGGCCTGTCGCTGACGGCCGCGCCGGGGGAGTTCCTGGCGCTGGTCGGCCCGTCCGGCTGCGGCAAGACCACCGCGCTGACCATCGCCGCCGGGCTGGACCGTGATTTCGACGGAACGCTCGACTTCGGCGGGCCGGAGCCGATGCTGGGCTGCGTGTTCCAGACGCCCCGCCTGCTGCCCTGGCGCACGGTGCGGCAGAACGTGGCGCTGGTGCTGCCCAAGGAGCGGCGCGGCGACGGCACCGCGGAGCGCTGGCTGGCCGCCATGGGTCTGGAGGCGGTGGCCGACGAATACCCGGGCCGCCTGTCCGGCGGCATGGCGCGGCGGGTGGCGCTGGCCCGCGCCTTCGCGGTCGAGCCGGGCCTGCTGCTGATGGACGAGCCCTTCGTCTCGCTGGACGAGCCGACGGCGCAGCGGATGCGCGCCCTTCTCGCAACGATGCTGGAGCGGTCCCCGGCCACCGTGCTGTTCGTCACCCACAATCTGCGCGAGGCGATCCAGCTGGCCGACCGCATCCTGGTGATGGCCCCCGGCCCGACGCGGGTGGCGGCGGAGGTGCCGCTGGAGACGCCCCGTGCCGTGCGCGACGACGCGCTGGTCGAGCGTGTGCGGGCGGACCTGCTGGCCCGGCCCGAACCGGCCTTCCGGCTGCTCGCCTGACTCTTTCGCCGAAACTGTGAAGCGGCTCACACCCGCCGCCGTCCACCCGGCGCAGTCTGTCCCGCTGTGATGACACCGGCGGAGACGACGATGCGCACCCTGTTCCTGCCCCTATTGCTGCTGGGCGCCGGCCTGACGCTCCTGTCCGGCGCGACGCTCGCCGGGGAGATCGTGATCCTCGACTCGCACGGTCCCGGCCCCAACCACGCGGACCGGTCGCGCGATCTGGCGATCATCGGCGATTCAGCCACCGCCTCCTCCATCGTCATCATCGAACGGACGACGCGCGACGAACAACTCGGGCGGCGAGACCCCGGCCTGGAGGCCCGGCGCGCCACGCGCAAGGCGGAGGCGAAGCGGCGCAGCAAGGACAAGGACTGGTCGGATTGGGCGGAGTTCGACGGCCACGCCCTGGACGGCTTTGGCTGGCTCGACGGCCCGGTGCCGCTCGGCTTCGGGCGGGGCGATCCGGGACAGGAGGCGGCGCGCGCCGCCGCGGACGCGCGGCGGATGCGGAACCGCTGAACGGTAAAGGCCCGCCGACTCAAATGCCGAAGCGGGCCTTCTCCAGTTGCAGGCGGTTGGCGAAGACCACGGCCTGGGTGCGGCTGTAGACCTTCAGCTTTTGCAGGATCGCCGAGACGTGGGCCTTCACGGTGGTTTCCGTGATGCTCAGCTCATAGGCGATTTCCTTGTTCAGCTTGCCGGTGCCCAGCATCTCCAGCACGCGGAGCTGCTGTGCGGTCAGGGTCGACAGGCGGCGGGCGATCTCCGCCGTTTCCTCGTCCTCCGCCGCAGCTCCCTCCTCGACCGAGGCGGGCAGATAGACCTCCCCGGCCAGGATCTGGCGCAAAGCGCCGGCGATGGCGTCCCGGGGCGTCGATTTCGGGATGAAGCCCGCAGCGCCGCAGCGCACCGCCTCCAGCATCACCTTGCGGTCCTCGTGCGCCGAGACGACGGCGACGGGGATGGCGGGGAAGCGGCGGCGCAGGGCGATCAGCCCGGTCAGACCGTTCATGCCCGGCATGTTGAGGTCGAGCAGGACGAGGTCCGGCTCCCCCTTGCCGCCGTGCATGGAGTCGAGGATGGAGATGGTTTCGTCCAGGCAACCAGCCTCGTGGATCTCCTGCGCTTGGCAGGAATAGAGGACGGCGCTGCGCAGGGCGTCGCGCACCAGCGGATGATCGTCCGCAATCAGAATTCGGCTCATGGCGTGGTTCCCACGCTCATCGTTTCGGGGCGTTTCCGGGTGCGATCATGCCGGACTGTTCAAGAATGCGCAAGGACGGGAACGGGCATTCCCCAAAACAGCCGATCGTAGGCAATTCCGTTTTAAATCCATGCCCAAATCCTCTTGCAAGCGGTTCGCAAGAAAAGACGGCCCGAAGTTTTCGGGCCGCCCTTTCCTGGTCCGGTCACGGCACGGGGTTTCCCCCGTCAGGCCTTCGGCAGCTTGAAGACCCAGAGCGAGCCGCCCTGGTTGATGTCCTTGACCAGCTTGGCGACGTCGCCGCCCCACAGCGGCACCGCACCGCCCCAGCCGGAGACAACGGCCACATACTGCTCGCCGTCCTGTTCCCAGGTGACCGGGGAGCCGACGACGCCGGAGCCGGTGTTGAACTTCCAGACTTCCTTGCCGGACTTCGCGTCGAACGCCTTCAGATAGCCCTCCGGCGTGCCGGTGAAGACGAGGTTGCCGCCGGTGGTCAGCACGCCGCCCCACAGCGGCGCCGGGTTCTTGTATTCCCAAACGATCTTGCCGGTCTTCGGGTCGATGGCACGCAGCGCGCCGATGTAGTCGTCATAGAGCGGCTTGATGGTGAAGCCGGCGCCCAGATAGGCCGCACCCTTCTTGTAGGTGATCGGCTCGTTCCAGATGTCCATGCCCCACTCGTTGGCCGGGACGTAGAACAGCTCGGTTGCCGGGCTGTAGGCCATTGGCATCCAGTTCTTGGCGCCGAGGAAGGCCGGGGCGGCGAAGACCGACGTGCCCTTCTCCGCGCCGACCGGGGTGCCCGGACGGTTGTCGTCGTTGTAGACCGGCCGCCCGGTCTTCACGTCGATCTCCTTGGCCCAGGTGATCTTGGTGACGAAGGGCGAGGCGCTCAGCAGCTTCCCGTTGGTGCGGTCGAGCACGTAGAAGAAGCCGTTGCGGTCGGCCTTGGCGCCGGCCTTGATGGTCTGTCCGTCCTTCTTCAGGTCGAAGGACACCAGCTCGTTCACGCCGTCGAAGTCCCAGCCGTCGTGCGGCGTGGTCTGGTAGTGCCACTTGATGTCGCCGTTGGCCGGGTCGATGGCCAGCGTCGAGGAGGTGTAGAGGTTGTCGCCCGGACGCAGGTGCGAGTTCCAGGGCGCCGGGTTGCCGGTGCCGAAGAACAGCGTCTTGGTTTCCGGGTCGTAGGTGCCGCCCAGCCAGGTGGCGCCACCGCCGGTCTTGTAGAGATCGCCCGACCAGCTCGCGTTCATGACGCCGGTCATGGTCGATTCCTTGCCATTGAGGGTGCCCATGTTGCCCTCGATGGTCGGGCGCTGCCAGACCAGCTCGCCCGTCTCGGCGTCGCGCGCCTCGACCATGCCGATGATGCCGAACTCGCCGCCGGAATTGCCGGTGATGACCTTGCCGTCGACGATCAGCGGGGCGGCGGTCGCCGAATAGCCGGCCTTGTAGTCCTCGATCTTCTTCGACCAGACGACCTTGCCGGTGTCCTTGTTCAGCGCGACCAGACGGGCGTCCAGCGTCGCGAAGTAGATCTTGTCCTTGTAGAGCGCGGCGCCGCGGTTCACGACGTCGCAGCAGGGCATGATGCCTTCGGGCAGGCGGTGGTCGTACTGCCACTTCTTCTGCCCGGTCTTCACGTCCACGGCGTAGAGACGCGAGTAGGAGCCGGTGACGTAGATCGTGCCGTCATGGATGATCGGCTGCGACTCCTGCCCGCGCTGCTTCTCGCCGCCGAAGGAGAAGGACCACACCGGGGTCAGCCCCTTGACCGTGTCCGGGTTCAGCTTGTCGAGCGGGCTGAAGCGCTGCGCCTGATGGCCCATGCCGTAGGTCAGGACGTCGCCCGTCGACTTGGCGTCGTTCAGCAGGTCGTCGTTGCTCGGCACATCGGCTGCCAATGCGGGGCCGCTCAGGCCAAGGCCGGCGGCCATGGCGCTCGCAAGCAGGCAGGTGCGGAAGAGACGCTTCATGGTGCGGATACCTCCCAGGGGAATGGACAGCCGGAGTCGCGGGCAGAGATCATGCGCAGACGAATTGGCGGAACCCGCCTGCTTTGTCCGCCCGGCCTCGGCTTCTTTTCGGAACATTCAGGGGTTCGACGCGGGGCGACGCGGCATCGCGAAGCCCGTATCCTTTTGACAGTAAAGCAGTCTATCGGCGTCCCGGATGGGGTCCATTGGCAAATAGTAGGATGGGCGGAGCGTTCTGCTGATGGACGAGAACCGTTTCATTACGAACGGCCTCAATTCACCCGCGGCAACACAGCCTTCTCGATCCGTGGCCAGAGATGCGAGACGGAGCGCCGGTACTCCTCGCGCAGCACGCCCATCCCGGCAAACCGCTCGGGGATCGGCGCGTCGAGCAGCTCGGCCATGTCGGCCCCGGCCTCCGCCCGCTCGCGCAACTTGCGGTCCAGCCACGTCAACCAGTCGCGGGTCTGGGCGATGGCCGCCTTGTCGGTGCGGATGCGGCCATGGTTGGGAACCAGCACCGTCACGTCCAGAGCGTCCAGGGCATCCAGCGCCGCCAGCCATTGGCCGATGTCGGCGTGGGGCGTCGTCGGCGTCCGGTCGGAGAAGACGACTCCACCGGCGAACAGAACGCCCGTCGTCTCGTCCAGGATGGCGAGGTCGGCGGCGGTGTGGCCCTCCAGCGGGATCAGCCGCAGCCGGTGCGCGCCGAAGACGACTGTGGAGCCGTAGACCGTCTCGGTCGGGACCAGCGGCTCGGTGCCGCGCATCCAGTCGCCGACAAGGCGGTACATATTCTCGGTCATCCCCGGACCCTCGGCCTTGATGCCCTCGATGGTGCCGGGCAGCGCGGCGATGGGCACGTCGGCGAAGGCGCGGTTGCCCAGCCAATAGTCGGGGTGCAGGTTGCTGACGAAGACCTTGCGGATCGGCTTGTCGGTGACCGTCGCGATGGCCGCGCGCATCTCCTCGCCGAAGCGGCGCGACGGGCCGGTCTGGATCACGATCACTCCGTCGTCGGTCACGATGAAGCCGGGGTTGAGGATGTTGCCGCCGTTGCCGCGGGTGAAATGCTCCCGAGTGCCCTCGAAGACCCAGGTGTCCGGCGCGATGGCGACGGGCTTCAGGTGATAGCTCAGCGGACCGGCGGCCCAGCCGGGCGCGGCGGAGACCGCCAGCAGGAGAAGGGCGAGAAGCGCTCTCATGGCAATGCCCCCTGCACCCAAGGAAGCGGGATGGCCGCCTTGACCTCGCCGCCTTGGTTGTCGCGCCCGTCGAGCGTCAGGCTGCGCGCGCCCGCGCCGGGCTGCACCTCCAGCGTGAAGACGGGGTTCTCGGACAGCGGCTCCGCGGTCTGGAGCCGGGCCAGCGCCCGCCCATCGGCGTCGCGCAGGGTCAGCGCCTCGATGAAGTAGGCGGGGATGCCGGCGACCAGACCGGTGTCCATGGGGTGGCGGACGAGGAAGCGCACGCGCGTCGCCTTGTCCTCACCCGCAGGAGCCCAGGCGCGGCCCTGCACCTCCCCCACATGGTCGGCCCAGTCGGCGGCGGCGTAGGTGGCCGGCGGCGCGGTGCAGCCACCGCCCGCCGCGTCGAGCAGCTTGCCGCCGATGTGCCACACCCCGTCCGGCGTGCGGGCGGCGGCGCGCAGCGGTGTGGCCTGCTGGACCTTGAAGCGCGTGGCGATCACCGGCTTCGCCGCCAGCGGCTGGAAGCGCAGGATGACCGGGAAGGGGTTGAGGTCGGCGAACAGCACCATCTCCTCCACCGCGCCCAGAGCCGTGGCGTCGGCCATCACCGGGACGGCGGCGGCGTTCTCGGCGTTGTCGGGGGCGGTGACGGTCACCCGCTCGTCGAACTGCACGGGGGCGGTGCCGAACAGCTCCGGCCGCAGCACGTCCCACATGACGGAGGCCAGCGGGTCGGCGGGGTCCGGCGGGCCGGCCACCGCCTGGACGGACAGGGCTGGGTTGGAGAGCGCGGCCAGGAGCGCCGCGGCGGCGAGATGGCGGTTCATGGCGGTTTTCCCCTCCCTTGCGTCGTTCTTCTTGTGCGGGCTCTTGCCCCCTCCCTAACCCTCCCCCGCTTCGCAGGGGAGGGAATCTAGTGCCTCCTCCCCCGCCCAGCGGGGGAGGGCCGGGGTGGGGGCACGGATCGTCACTCCAGCGGAATCGCGTTGTGCGTCACCCCATGCGTCCGGAAGATCGCCGGCAGCGTCCCGTCCTCCAGCATCGCCGTCACCGCGTCGCCCACCGCGTAGGCGAGGTCGCGGGAATTCTCCTTGACCGCCATGCCGATGTCCCAGTTCGACGCCATCATGCCGGGGAAGGTCACCGGGGTGATCGGGAAGCCGGCGGCGCGGTCGCCCAGCGCGGCCTCCACCTGGCTCTGCGTTGCGACGACGGCGGCGACGTCGCCTTTGACCAGGGCCTCGACCGCCTCGGGGATCGTCATGTAATGGACCAGCCGCTCGCGCAGCCGACCGCCGAAGGCCCCCAGCAGGTAGAAGTCGGGGATGCTGTCGATCTCCACCCCCACCGGCTCGTCGGGCAGGGAGGCCAGCATCGGCTGGGTCATGCGCATCGGGTTGCGCGCCAGCGCGAAGCCCTCCCGCTGGTAGGGGCCGAACAGCACGGCCTCCGGGTTGCGCAGCCCGAACTCCTTCTGATAGGGCACATGCATCATCACGTCGGCCACGCCGCCCCCGACGACCGGGCCGCGCCACACCGCGTTGCGCAGGTCGTCCGACACGGCCTCCCCGGCGGTCAGCTCCATGAACTCGACGCCGACGCCCAGCCGCCCGGCGATGGCGCGGGCAATGTCCACGTCCACACCGACCAGGGCGCCGCCCTTGCGGTGGGAGAAGGGCGGGTTGTCGCGGTAGACCGCGACCATCAGCCGCCCGGCCGCCACCACATCGTCCAACGGGCGCGCGCCGGCGCGCCGGGGGAGAACCCCGGCGGCCAGCGCGGCGGCGGCGAAGGACAGCAGGTGGCGCCGCGTCGGAAGCGCCGTCATTCCTCGTGCACCGTCTCCAGCCACGACCGGATGGCCCACAGCGCCTCCTGGCCCAGCGCCTCGCCGAAGCGCGGCATGTAGGTGACGCCGTTGCGGATGGAACCGTTGATCACCCGCTCCTTGAACCACTCGTCCCCGGTGTCGCCCTTGTCCAGAAAGCGCAGGTCCGGGGCGATGCCGCCCGACACCGCGCCCAGCCCGTGGCAGCGCGCGCAGTTCTGGTTGAAGGCGGAGGATCCGATCTCGATCGCCCGTGGGTTGCCGCGGTAGGGGTTCGCGTCGCGCCAGTCCTCGCCCAGCTTGTCGAGGCCGGTGGTGTCCACCGCCTGGGGGGTCACGTCGCCGTGGGCGAAGGCCGCCGTGGGGACAACCGTGGAGGCGACGGCGGCCGCGCCGGTCAGGAAACCGGCCATCGCAAGCCGGAGAAGCCGTGCGTTCATAAGGGGCGTCCTCATTCAGAAAAATGCGAAGGGAGCGTTGTCCGTTGCCGCGGAGCATAGCGGGCGGTCCGTGCCGCCAATAATTGGACTTTGGTAGCAACCGTGCGTCGAGCCCGCCGCGATCGGACCGAACCGCAATTTTCCGACCGCGCAATCGTACCAAAGTTGCATTCCGGGACGTTGCCCGGCGGGGATACCCTGGTCTCCCGAAACCAGGCGAGTGCAAACCCGCGATGCGTTTCAGCCTTTGGTTACCCTCCTTGATGCAGATCGCCTTGCTGGCCGGCGGGCTTTGCGCCTCGCCGGCCGCCCTTTCGCAGGAGGCGGCGCCAGCGGACAACTCCACGGTCCGCATCGCCTACCTGACGCAGGAGGTCGAGCATCCCCCCGCCCTGTCCAACCTCGACGAACCGCCCGCCGACGAAGGACTGGCCGGCGCCCAACTCGCCGTGGCGGACAACAACAGCACAGGCCGCTTCCTCAAGCAGCGGTTCGAGTTGGAGGCGGTGACCGTCCCCATCAACAGCGACCCGGCGCAGGCGCTGCGCGACCTCGCCGCCGCCGGCCACCGCATCGTCGTGCTGGACCTGCCCGGCGAGGCGCCCGGCGCGCTGGCCCGCCTGCCCGAGGCGGCGAACCTGCTGCTGTTCAACGCCGGCTCGACCGACGACAGCCTGCGCAACGCGCTGTGCGCGCCCAACCTGCTGCACACGGCCCCCGACCGCGCCATGCTGGCCGACGCGCTGGCCCAATATCTGGCGGTCAAGCGCTGGACGAAATGGCTGCTGATCGTCGGCACCCGGCCCGAGGACCGGCTCTACGCCGCCGCGGTGAAGCGGGCGGCCAAGCGCTTCGGCGCCGAAGTGGTCGAGGAGAAGACCTGGAGCGAGGACCACGACGCCCGCCGCACCGCCCAGGCCGAAATGCCGGTCTTCACCCAGGGCAAGCGGCACGACGTGGTGATCGTCGCCGACGAGATCGGCGACTTCGGCGACTATGTGCTGTACCGCACCTGGGAGCCGCGCCCGGTCGCCGGAACGCAGGGCCTCGTCCCCACCAACTGGCACCGCGCCCACGAGGCCTGGGGGGCGGCACAACTCCAGTCCCGCTTCAAGGCCGCCGCCCAGCGCATCATGTCGCCCCGCGACCACGCGGTCTGGGCCGCCATCCGCGCGGTGGGCGAGGCGGCGACCCGCACCCGCTCCACCGATCCGGCGGCGCTGGCCGCCCACATCCGCGGGCCGGATTTCACGCTGGCCGCCTTCAAGGGCGTGCCGCTGTCCTTCCGCAGTTGGGATGGGCAACTCCGCCAGCCGGTGCTTCTGGCCGCCGACCGCTCGCTGGTGTCCGTCTCGCCGCAGGACGGCTTCCTGCACCCGAAGACCGAACTCGACACGCTGGGCCACGACCAGCCCGAAACAGGCTGCCGCCGCTGATTCTTCCCAATCATTTCCGCCAAAAGGACGCCGCATCGATGACCACCGCCCGCTCCCTTCTCCTCGCCGCCCTGCTGGCCGGCTGCGCCGTTCCTGCTTTGGCGGAGACCGTCTATATCTCGAACGAGAAGGACAACACCCTGTCCATCATCGACGGCGCGACCCTGACGGTGACGGAAACGGTGAAGGTCGGGCGGCGCCCCCGCGGCATCACGCTGAGCGCGGACGGCAAGCACCTCTACATCTGCGCCAGCGACGACGACACGGTGCAGGTGATGGATCTCGCGACGAAGAAGATCCTGCACAACCTGCCCTCGGGCGAGGACCCGGAGCTGTTCGCCCTGCACCCCGACGGCAAGCACCTGTTCATCGCCAACGAGGAGAGCAACGTCGTCACCATCGTGGACGTGCCCAGCCGCAAGGTCGCCTATCAGGTGGATGTCGGGGTGGAGCCGGAGGGCATGGCGGTCAGCCCCGACGGCAAATGGGCGGTGAACACGTCGGAGACGACGAACATGGTCCATTGGATCGACACCGAGAAGCGCGCCGTCATCGACAACACGCTGGTCGACGCCCGCCCGCGCTACGCCCAGTTCAACAAGGACGGCAGCCGCCTGTGGGTGTCGGCGGAGATCGGCGGCACCCTGTCGGTTATCGACACGGCCGACCGCAAGGTGGCGCAGACCATCCGCTTCAAGATCAAGGGCGTGCCCCAGGACCGCATCCAGCCGGTGGGCATCAAGCTGACCGACGACGGGCGCTACGCCTTCGTGGCGCTCGGCCCGGCCAACCACGTCGCGGTGGTGGACACCCAGACCTTCGCGGTGAAGGACTATCTGCTGGTCGGCCGCCGCGTCTGGCAGCTCGACCTGTCGCCCGACCAAAAGCGGCTCTACGCCACCAACGGCGTGTCGGGCGACGTGTCGGTGATCGACGTGGACAGCCTGAAGGTCGTCAAGTCGATCAAGGTCGGCCGCTACCCCTGGGGCGTCGCGGTGAAGGGGTAACGGAATGGGGACGCCCGCGCTGTCGATCGAAGGGCTGAGCTACGCCTACGGGCGCGGGACCTTCGCGCTGAAGGATGTGTCGCTGTCGGTCGGGGCTGGGTCCTTCACCGCCCTACTCGGCCCCAACGGAGCGGGCAAGACGACGCTGTTCGCTCTGGTCACCCGCCTGTTCGAATCGCCGGGCGGCACCATCCGCATCGGCGGCATCGACCTGCGGCGGGAGCCGGCCAAGGCGCTGGGCCGCATGGGGGTGGTGTTCCAGCAGCCGACGCTCGACCTCGACCTGACGGTGCGGCAGAATCTGCTCTATTTTGCGGCCCTGCACGGCATCCCCCGCCGCACCGCCGAGGCGCGGGCACGGGAGTCGCTGGAGCGGCTGGGCATGGCGGAGCGCATCGGCGAGACGGTGCGGGCGCTGAACGGCGGGCACCGCCGCCGGGTGGAGCTGGCCCGCACCCTGCTGCACGAGCCGGCCCTTCTGGTGCTGGACGAGCCGACCGTCGGGCTGGACGTCCCGGCGCGGCGCGCCATCGTCGAGCATGTCCACGCGCTGTGCCGGGAGCGCGGCATCGCCGTGCTCTGGGCCACCCATCTGATCGACGAGATCGGCGACGGCGACCGCGTGGTGGTGATCCACCGCGGCCGTGTCCGCGCCGCCGGGCCGGTGACGGAGGTGAACCGCGCGACCGGGGCGGACACGCTGACCGAGAGCTTCACCCGGCTGACCGCGAAGGAGGCGGCGTGACGGCTTTTGCCCATTATACGCGCGCGCTCGGCGGGATCGTCGGGCGCGAGGTGCTGCGCTTCGTCCACCAGCGCGAGCGCTTCCTGTCGGCCCTGGTCCGCCCGCTGTTGTGGCTGTTCGTCTTCGCGGCGGGCTTCCGCGCGGCGCTGGGCATCGCCATCACCCCGCCCTACGAGACCTACATTCCCTACGAGGTCTACATCGTCCCCGGCCTTGCCGGGATGGTCCAGCTGTTCAACGGGATGCAAAGCTCGCTGTCGATGGTCTACGACCGCGAGATGGGCAGCATGCGGATGCTGCTGGTCAGCCCCCTGCCCCGCTGGTTCCTGCTGACGGCGAAGCTGCTGGCCGGGACGGCGGTGTCGATCCTCCAGGTCTATGCCTTCCTCGCCGTCGCCTGGGTCTACGGGGTGCAGGCGCCGCCGCTCGGCTACCTCACGGTGCTGCCGGCGCTGGTGGTCAGCGGGCTGATGCTGGGGGCGCTGGGGATGCTGCTGTCCTCGGCCATCCGGCAGCTGGAGAATTTCGCGGGCGTGATGAACTTCGTCATCTTCCCGACCTTCTTCCTGTCCACCGCGCTCTATCCGCTGTGGAAGATGCAGGAGGCGGGGGAGCTTCTGTATTTCCTGTGCACCGTCAACCCCTTCAGCCAGGCGGTCGAGCTGATCCGTTTCGCGCTGTATCTGGACGTGAACCTGCCGGCACTGGGCTGGACGGTGCTGGCGCTGGCGGTGTTCCTGGGCGGTGCGGTTTACGGCTACAACCCGGCTCGGGGCTTCCTGGCGCGCAAGGCGGGTGGGGAGTAGGTGGGGCCCGTCGCCACCACTCCCCACGAAGGCTACCCCAGCAACCCCGTCATCACCGCCCGCAGCTGCGCCGGCCGCACCGGCTTGTTCAGCACATGGCAGCCCTTGGCCTGCGCCTCCTCCACCACCTCCGCGGTGCGGTTGGCGGTGATGAGGACCGACGGCAGATCGGCCCCGCAGCGCTCGCGCACCCGTGCGATCTCGGTGAAGCCGATCACTCCATCGTCCAGGTGGTAGTCGGCGAACAGCACGTCCGGAGCCACCGCCCCCAGCCCGGCCAACGCCTCGTCGCCCGACGCCGCGGTGGCGACGCTGCACCCCCAGCCCTCCAGCAGCGCGCGCATGCCGGCGAGCACCGCCGGCTCGTTGTCGATCACCAGCACCCGCGTGCCGGCCAGCCGGTTCGAGGCGGTCTGCACCGGCGCCTCCAGCGCGCGCACCGGGCGGGCGTAGCGCCCGAAGGGCACCGTCACCGCGAAGACTGAGCCCCGCCCCGGCTGCGACCGCACGGTGATGGGATGGTCGAGCATCCGCGCCACCCGCTCCACGATGGCGAGGCCGAGGCCCATGCCGCGGACCCGCTCGTTGGCGCAGGGCGTGTCGAGGCGGCGGAACTCCTGGAAGATCTCGCCCAGCTTGTCGGCGGGCACGCCGGGGCCGGTGTCCCACACCTCGATCCGCAAACCTTCCGGCGTCCGTCGGCAGCCGACCAGCACACGCCCGGCCCCGCCCCGCGCCCCTCTCTTCGCCTGGGTGTAGCGCAGGGCGTTGGACAGGAAGTTCTGCAGGATCCGGCGCAGCAGACGGATGTCGCTGCGCACCACGGCGTGGCTGGGAACGACGCAGAGGTCCAGCCCGCGCTCCTTCGCCACCGCCGCGTATTCGGTGGCCAGCGCGCCGAACAGGCTCTTGATCGGGAAATCGGCGATCTCCGGTCGCACCGCACCGGCGTCCAGCTTGGAGATGTCCAGCAGCGCCGACAGCAGATCCTCGACCGAGGCCAGGGCGACGTCGATGTTGTCGACCAGCCCGCGGTTCGGCTCCGGCTGCTCCAGGTCGCCCAGCGCCGAGACGAACAGCCGCGCCGCGTTCAGCGGCTGCAGCAGGTCGTGGCTGGCCGCCGCCAGGAAGCGCGTCTTGGACAGGTTGGCCTGCTCCGCCTCCGCCTTGGCCAGCCGCAGCGCCTCCTCCGCCGCGATGCGCTCGGCGATCTCCTGCTGGAGCTGGCCGTTGAGCCGGGTCAGCTCGGCGGTGCGCTCGACGACGCGGCGCTCCAGGCTGTCCTTGGCGTCGGCCAGCGCCTCTGCCGCCATGCGCCGCTCGGTGATGTCGTGGATCAGGCCGAAATAGCCCAGCACCTCCGGCTTGCCGCCGCCGCGCCGCTCACCGAAATGCGGGATGTAGGTGGCGACGGCGTAGCGCGGCGACCCGTTCTCGCCGGGCAGTTCCAAGTCGAAGGTGACCTCCTCGCCGGCCAGCGCGCGCAGCACGTAGGAGCGCCGCACCTCGTAATAGAGGTCGCCCAGCGCCGCCCACATCGGCTGGCCCTCGATCTCCTCGCGCTTGCGGTTGAACCAGCCCTCGTAGGCCTTGTTGACGAAGCGGAAGCGCTGCTCGGCGTCGACGTAGGCGATCAGCGCCGGCACGGCATCGGTGACCAGCCGGATGCGCTCCTCGCTGTCGCGCAGCGCCTGCTCGGCGCGCTTGCGCTCGGTGATGTCGGTGAAGGTCAGGACGAAGCCGCCGCCCGGCATGGGGTTGCGGCTGATCTCCAGGACCGTGCCGTCCAGCCAGGGCTGCTCGACGAGGCAGCTCGGCATCATCAGCGCCTTCAACGACAGGCCACGGTCGCCGAGCGCCGCGTGGTGCAGCACGAAGTCGGCGAAGCCCGCCCCGCGCTCCGCCACGTTGGCGGGCAGGCGCAGCAGGCCGGTGAAGCGCTCGTTCCAGGCGACCAGCCGCTGGTCGCGGTCGTACACCCCGACCCCCTGGGCGATGTTGTCCAGCGTCGCCTGCAAAAGCGCCGACTTCTCGGCCAGCTCGCGCTCGCGGCGGCGGGTCTCATGCTCCTTGATGTCGGTGATGTCGGTGTAGACGCCGACCACCCCGCCGTCGCGGGTCCGCCGCTCGTTCACCTGGACCCAGCGCCCGTCGGCCAGCCGGTAGACGTAGGGGCCCTTCAGCGCGCGGTGCTGGGCCAGCCGCTCCGACAGCCAGCGGTCGGGCCGCGGGTAGGCGTCGGCGATGGTGCGGGAGGAGGCCGCCAGCTCGGCGATCTCCTGGAAGCGGATGCCCGGCAGGATGCGGTCGCGGATCTCCGGCCACAGGGCCAGATACTTGCTGTTGCACAGGACCAGCCGATCGTCGGCGTCGAAGATGGCGAAGCCCTCGTTGACCGACTCGATGGCCTCCGACAGGCGGCCGCGCATGGTGTCGGCCAACTCCTTGGCGCGGGCCAAGGCGCGGTGGCTGTCCTCCAGCTCGCGCAGGGCGCGCTCCAGCTCCAGCGTGCGCTCGCGCACCTTCTGCTCCAGGACGATGGCGGTCTGGAACAGGGAGAAGGCGCCCCCCTGCACGTCCATCGACCGCTCCACCCGGTCCATCAGCACTTGGTTGATGCGGCGGAGCTTGGCGTTCTCGCGTTCCAGCGCCTCCAGTCGGCCGCGCTCGTCGGGTGACGACGGACGTGCGGACAGCGGAGCGGGAGACGGCGGTTCGGCGGGTGGGCGGGACGGTTCCCGCCAGTCGAA
Organism: Azospirillum brasilense; assembly: GCF_022023855.1. Classification (NCBI taxonomy): domain Bacteria; kingdom Pseudomonadati; phylum Pseudomonadota; class Alphaproteobacteria; order Rhodospirillales; family Azospirillaceae; genus Azospirillum; species Azospirillum brasilense. The sequence goes on along the minus strand of NZ_CP059449.1, from coordinate 1,533,153 downwards.
GATGAGCGTCATCGCGCACCTATCGCAACACCGGTGAAGGTCTGGTTGACGTGCATGGCGTTGTACTGCTCGCCGTAGGCGCAGAAGCCGACGACGTTGTGCCGCGCCAGCGCCGCCGACATGACGTGCTTGAGCTGCCGCTGCTCCAGCTCCAGCCGGCGCAGGATGCAGTCGCAGCCGAGCACGAGGTCCGGCGGCCCGCCGACCTCCGCGGCCAGCTTGCGCATCATCTCCTCCAGGTTCTCCACCGGGTCGACGCCGCGCGCGACGGTCAGCACGATCCCTTCGTCGATGGCGCAGTAGAAGGTCAGGCTCTCGTCGTCGTTGACCTTCTGGATGGAGCGGACATGGTACTCGCCCCCCACCCGTACGACGACGGGATAGGCGGCGAAGATCAGGGGGGTCAGCGGCTCCCCCTCCAGCCCGACCATGCGGGCGTATTCGCGGCCCGCCGGCTCGGCGTTGATCTCGGTGACGATGCGGCGCTGCGGATCGGCGCCGGTCACCACCATCTTGGCGTCGGACGCCACGAAATGCTCGGTCCGGAAGACCACGAAGCGGCGCGCGGTGGTGACCAGCATCAGCACGGCGGCGTTGGTGTGGAACCGTCCCTCGTGCAGAACGAAGGTGCGCTCGAAGCGCAGCTCGTCCCCGGCGGAGCCGCCGAACAGCGGGATGTCCATCAGTACGCTGTGCAGCGCGCTGACCACCATCTCCTCCGCCCGCGACATGCCGTCGATCATCAGGAAGGCGAAGCTGCCATGGTCGGGGAAGGCGTCGGCGCGGGCGGCCAGCGCGACGTCGCGCTGCTCCATCAGGTTGCGCAGGACGCGCGGCGCGTCGGCGATGGAGAAGCGGTCGAGATCGTCGATGCGCTGGGTGGCGATGGTGAAGTCGGCGCGCGGAAAGCCGATCCCGACCAGCGACCCGGCGGCGTAGCCGAAGGGCGTGATCTCGCCCGCCGTGGTGCAGCCGATCACCGGCACCGGCCCGAACAGCTCGGCCAGGGCCGCCGCCAGCTCCACCCGGTCGTAATGGGCGGAGCAGAAGACCAGCACCATCTCCAGCTCGGCCACGGCGGCGGGGTTCCGTCCGCACAGCCCCTCGAACAGGTCACGCGCGGCGGCGCGGGCGTCCTCCGCCATCGAGACGGCCCGCGGCAGGGACGGGCTGGGCGCGGGGGAACTGGGCGGAGCATCGGAGAGAAGAGCGTCCGAGGCCGGATGGCTGGTCACAATGCGGGTCCCGAAAAGCATCGGCATGGCATCCAACACCCCAGACGGCCACCCGACGCCGGAAGGCCGGCCGGGAAACGTGGGCGGATGACCTATAGGTTACTTCAGCGATGCCCGCCGGGCAAAGCCGGCGCGGGGGTGCGGGCATGCGACCATGGTCTAAGGTTCGGCGTGGGACTGTTTCCCAAGCAACGAAAAAGGCGCCTTCCGCCGTCGCGGAAAGCGCCTGAGTTCGGTTCCATATGCACCACCACGCGGGGGAGCCGGTCTGAACACGGATCAGACCGCCCGGCGGCCGTGCCGACTGGGAAAGTCCCGAAGTCGAATCCTGAATACCGCATTCCACGGAACAGCGCTATGCCTTTTTAATCATATCGCGCGGATCGGAACGCAGCGCCTCCACCTCGCCATCGGAGAACAAGCGCGAGCGGGTGAGGAAGCGCACGCCCTCCGGCGCCTCCAGCGAGAAGCTGGCGCCGCGGCCCGGCACCACGTCGATGATGAGTTGGGTGTGCGACCAGTATTCGAACTGCGCCGCCCCCATGTAGAAGGGACAGCCGCCGATCTCCCCCAGCCGGACGTCCTGCCCGCCGGGGCGGAACTCCCCGTCCATGAAGCACATCGGCGCGCTGCCGTCGCAGCAGCCGCCGGACTGGTGGAAGAACAGCGGCCCGTAGAGCCCGCGCAGCTTTTCAATCAGTTCCAGGGCCGCCGGTGTGGCGACGACTCGTTCGACCATGGGCGAATGCTCCCAGAAGGAATTCAGCCGGACGAGAAAAGGGCCGGAGGCCGAATGGCCGCCGGCCCAAGGTCGTCAGGGAGGAGACAGGGAGGTTAGAAGAAGCCCAGAGCCTTCGGGCTGTAGCTGACCAGCAGGTTCTTGGTCTGCTGGTAGTGGTCGAGCATCATCTTGTGGTTTTCGCGGCCGATGCCCGACTGCTTGTAGCCGCCGAAGGCCGCGTGGGCCGGATAGAGGTGGTAGCAGTTGGTCCACACGCGCCCCGCCTGGATGGCGCGGCCCATGCGGAAGGCGCGGTTGCCGTCACGGCTCCACACGCCGGCGCCCAGGCCGTAGAGCGAGTCGTTGGCGATGGCGAGCGCCTCTTCCTCGGTCTTGAAGGTCGTCACGGACACCACCGGCCCGAAGATCTCCTCCTGGAAGATGCGCATCTTGTTGTGGCCTTCGAAGACCGTCGGCTGGACGTAGTAGCCGCTCTCCAGCTCGCCGCCCAGATGGGCGCGCTCGCCGCCGATCAGCACCTTGGCGCCCTCGGCCTTGCCGATGTCGATGTAGGAGAGGATCTTTTCGAGCTGGTCGATGGAGGCCTGGGCGCCGATCATGGTGGCGGGGTCCAGCGGGCTGCCCTGCTTGACCGCGGCGACGCGGGCCAGGGCCCTCTCCATGAACTTGTCGTAGATGCTCTCCTGCACCAGGACGCGCGAGGGGCAGGTGCAGACCTCGCCCTGGTTCAGCGCGAACATGGCGAAGCCTTCCAGCGCCTTGTCCAGGAAGTCGTCCTCCTCGGCCATCACGTCCTTGAAGAAGATGTTCGGCGACTTGCCGCCCAGTTCCAGCGTGACCGGGATGATGTTCTCCGTGGCGTACTGCATGATCAGGCGGCCGGTCGTCGTCTCGCCGGTGAAGGCGATCTTGGCGATGCGCGGGCTCTGGGCCAGCGGCTTGCCGGCCTCGACGCCGAAGCCGTTGACGACGTTGATGACGCCGTCCGGCAGCAGGTCGGCGATGATCTCCATCATCACCATGATGGCCATCGGGGTCTGCTCGGCGGGCTTCAGCACGACGCAGTTGCCGGCGGCCAGCGCCGGAGCCAGCTTCCACACGGCCATCAGCAGCGGGAAGTTCCACGGGATGATCTGGCCGACGACGCCCAGCGGCTCATGGAAATGATAGGCGTAGGTGGTGTTGTCGATCTCCGCGATGGAGCCTTCCTGGGCGCGGATGCAGCCCGCGAAGTAGCGGAAATGGTCGATGGCCAGCGGCAGGTCGGCGTGGGTCGTCTCGCGGATCGGCTTGCCGTTGTCCAGCGTCTCGGCCAGCGCCAGCACGTCCAGACGCTCTTCCAGCCGGTCGGCGATCTTGTTGAGGACGCGGGCGCGCTCCGCCGGGGAGGTGCGGCCCCAGGCGTCCTTGGCCTTGTGGGCGGCGTCCAGCGCCTTTTCGATGTCTTCCGCGGTGGAGCGGGCGACCTCGCACAGCGGCTTGCCGGTGATCGGGGTCAGGTTGGTGAAATACTGGCCCTTCGTCGGCGCCACCCACTGGCCGCCGATGAAGTTGTCGTAGCGCGGCCGGATGGCGACCTGCTTGCTGAGCGTTTCCAGGGCCTGATGGATCACGGCGGTTTCCTCCCGAAGCGGATTGCCCGAACTGAATGTCGTGGAATGACGTTTGGCGGGTTGTGCGCCCTGTGTCCGTTCGTCCGATGATCGGTATCCGTCACAGCGCCCCGCCGTTATCGCGGTTTCGGGGAAGGCCGGTAAATTCGACTTTGGTTGCAGAAGCTCGGACCCCCAGATTCGGGACCGACCGTTGGCCGACAGATGATACCTTGGGCGGAGACCCTTCCGTTTCCCGGCGAGACTTCAGGACATGACGACCGACATCCGGCTGCGCTTCCTCCACCCCTCCGGCGCCATCGGACCCGGCAAGGTGTCCCTGCTGGAGGAGATCGACCGCACCGGCTCGATCTCGGCGGCGGCACGGGCGCTCGGCATGTCCTTTCGCCGCGCGTGGTTCCTGGTGGAAACCATGAACTCCGCCTTCCGCGAGCCGGTGGTGCGCACCAACGTCGGCGGGCGGGAGGGCGGCGGGACCGGCCTGACCGCCTTCGGCCAGGAGGTGATCGCCCGCTACCGCCGCATGGAGGAGGAGGCCCGCCGGGCCGCCGCCCCCCACCTCGCCTGGCTGGACGAGGCGCTGAAACCGGAGGCGGCGCTCGAAAAAGGCGCGGAACCCGCTGATCCAAAGTCCAATGGCCCGGACTCCGGCGATCCGTAAAGTCTCCCTCGACGCCGCGACCTTCCGCCGCGGCGAAACGAAGGAGGCCCCCGACCCATGCGCACCGCCGCCCGCACCGCCGCCCGTACAGCCTTGGCCGCCCTGGTCCTTCTCGCCGCAGCGCCGCTCCCGGCCCTGGCCGACGGCGATCCGGCGAACGGCGAAAAGCTGTTCCGCCAGTGCAAGGCCTGCCACACCGTGGAGGCGGGCAAGAACCGCGTCGGCCCCACGCTGCACGGGCTGTTCGGGCGTAAGGCCGGAGCGGTGGACAACTACGCCAATTACTCCGAGGGGCTGAAGGCGTCGGGCATCGCGTGGGATGCCAAGACGCTCGACCCCTATCTCGCCAACCCGAAGGCGGTCATCGCCGACAGCCGCATGGCCTTCGCCGGGGTGGCGAAGCCGGAGGACCGCGCCGACCTGATCGCCTATCTGGAAGCCGCGACGAAGTGAGCGTCAGCGGGACGGGAACCGGGACCGCGGCCAGCCTGTTGCCCGGTTTCCCCCCGCAGCCGGAGAACGGCCATGGCCGACGACACCGCAGGACAAAAAGGCGCCGAGCCCAAGGACATTCACAAGACCGACATCGAGCCTCTTTGCGACGAGCAGAGCGGCGGCGGCGGGTCCAACCCGGACACGCGCTACCGCGGCATGCCGGGCGGTCATCCCGGCGGTTCCCGCGACGGCGACTGCGATCCGGTGTCGCGCGCCGACCCTGAGAAGGCGGAACCGCACACCGCCGAATCCGGGAGCAAGCCAGCGCCCCGCTAGGCCGATGGCTTAGCCTTTCCGGGGCCGCCCCGAATTGGTCGTAGCCGCTGACACGGTCCCCCGCTAAAACAGGGGCTCCCTCACCGGCACAACACGGGCTGCGACCGGCATGCTGAAGCGCCTTTACGACTGGACGATGGCCAAGGCGGCCTCGAAGAACGCCACCACCTGGCTGGCGGGGGTTTCCTTCGCGGAAAGCTCCTTCTTCCCGATCCCGCCGGACATCCTGATGGTGCCGATGGTGCTCGCCAATCGGCAGGCGGCGTGGCGGATCGCGACGATCTGCACGCTGGCCTCGGTGGTGGGCGGCATCGCCGGCTACATGATCGGCTTCTTCCTGTACGAGGCCATTGGCAAGGCGGTCATCGACTTCTACCACCTGGAAGCCCAGTTCGAGACGCTGCGCCATACCTTCGTCGAATACGGCGCGGAAATTCTCATCATCAAGGGCATGACGCCCATCCCCTACAAGCTGCTGACCATCACCGCGGGTGTGGCGAAGCTGAACATCTGGGTGTTCATCGGCGCCTCGATCCTGTCACGGGCCATCCGCTTCTATCTGGTCGCCGCCCTGCTCTACTGGTTCGGGGAGCCGGTGCGCGCCTTCATCGAAAAGCGGCTGACGCTGGTCACCACCGCCTTCGCCGTCGCGCTGATCGGCGGCTTCCTGGCGATCAAGCTGATCTGATCCACGGCAACGCCACCCCAACTCCACCGCGGCACCGCGACGCCGGGCCGTCCTGTCCTGTTGATGCGGCATCGAGGCATTGACGGGAGAGGATGGATGGACAGCGTGCGCGGGGCCGTGGTGGTCATCACCGGCGCGTCGAGCGGAATCGGGCGGGCCACCGCCCTGACCTTCGCGCGGGAGGGCGCCCGGCTGGTTCTGGCCGCCCGGCGGGAGGCCCTGCTCGGTGAGGTCGCCGAGGAATGCCGGGAGCTGGGCGGCGAGGCCGAGGTGGTGCCCACCGACGTCACCGATGCGGAGGCGGTGCGGAGGCTCGCCAACCGGGCGGTGCAAATGTTCGGCGGCATCGACGTCTGGGTGAGCAACGCCGGGGTCGGCGCCGTCGGGCGGTTCGAGGACACCCCGCTGGAGGCGCACCGCCGCGTCGTCGAGACCAACCTGTTCGGCCCGCTGCACGCCGCCCACGCCGTGCTGCCGCTGTTCCGCCGGCAGGGCCATGGTGTGCTCATCAACACGGTGTCGGTCGGGGCCTGGGCGCCCGCCCCCTACGCCGCCGCCTACGCGGCCAGCAAATTCGGACTGGAAGGGCTTCTGGAAAGCCTGCGGGCGGAACTGGTCGACGCGCCGGGCGTCCATGTCTGCGGCGTCTATCCCTTCTTCACCGACACGCCGGGCATGTCCCACGGCGCCAATTACACCGGCCATCAGCTGGACGCGGAAAGTCCCTTCTACGATGACCCGCAGGACGTGGCGGACACCGTGCTGGCCGTGGCGCTGCGCCCGCGCGCCCAGGCGATGGTCGGTGCGATGACCCCGCTGACCCGGCTGGGGCACGCGGTGGCGCCACGCCTGATGGAGAAGATCGCCGGCCACGGCGCACACCGCCATTTCAGTCGGACCCCGCCCGCCGCGACGAGCGACGGCAACCTGTTCCGTCCGGTGGAGCGCGGCCGCGGCGTCACCGGCGGCTTCCGCACCCCGCCGCCCGCCTGGGTGTCGCCCCTGCTCGTCGCCGGGGTCGCGGCCGCTGCGGCGGCGGCCTACGCCGGCTACGCGCGGAGCAAGAACGGAAACCACTGAGGGCTTTGAGTTCGGGAACGGGTTGGTCCAGAATGCCGGCCCGTTCCCCCAAACCCTGAGTCCATCATGCCGAAGCCGGCGACCCCGCGCGGCCGTCCGCCCGCCCCTGCCCCTGCCCGCTCCCCGCGTCCGGGTCCGGCCCGCGCTGGCAAGGAGATGCGCCGTGAAGAGGTGCGGGAGGAGCCGGGGAAGCTGTTCCGCGTCGCCGGCCTGTCCGCCGTCTCCGCCCTCTTCGCCCATGACGCGGCGCAGGTGGAGCGGCTGTTCTTCGAGGAGCGGCTGAAGGCGAAGACCGGCGACTTCTGCAAGGCGATGGCCGCGGCGCGCAAGCCCTACCGCATGGTGGAGGCCGATGAGCTGGCGAAGGTCGCCGGGACGGTCCTTCACGGCGGGGTGGTCGCGCTGATCCCGCCGCGCCCGGTGCCCGCCTTCGACACCGAAGCGGCGAAGCGCTGGGCGGCGGACGGGCAGCCGCTGCTGATCCTTGACGGAGTCGGCAACCCGCACAATCTGGGCGCCATCCTGCGCACCGCCGCCTTCTTCGGCCTGCGGCGGGTCGTGGTGTCGGACCATCCCGGGCAGGCCCTGCCGTCGGAGTCCGCCTACCGCGTCGCCGAGGGCGGGTTCGAATGGGTGGAGCTGTACCGGGCGTCCAACCTGCCGACGGTCCTGAAGCGGCTGCGCGACTCCCACCGGGTGGCCGGAACCGCGCTGGGCCGGGGCCGGGCGGTGGTCACCGACCCGGCGGTCCTCGCCACGGGGGAGCGGCCCGCCGCCGTCGTGCTGGGCAACGAGGAGGACGGGCTTCCCCCCGCCACCCTCGCCGCTTGCGAGGACATCCTGACCTTGCCCGGCACCGGCCGCATCCAGTCGCTGAACGTCGCGGCGACCGCGGCCATCCTCATCCACGCGCTGGCGAAGCCGGGTTGACAGTCTGGCTGATCAGCCGCCCAGGGCGATGATCAGCACCAGCGCCACCACGATGACCGAGACGACGGGCAGCATGTCCACACCGCCGCGGTCCCAGGTCGGCGCCCGGCGTGAGCCGTGATGCGCGCCATGGGCATGGCCCAGCCCCTCGTCGGCCCAGCCATGTTCGGACGGGCGGGCGCCGGGTGCGGAGACGGCGGGAGCCGCCGGGCTGGCGATGGTGACCACCCCGGCCCCGCGCTGGTAATCGCCACCGCCGCCGCCGCGTGGGCGCTTCAGCCGCTCGTCGGTCAGCTCCACGTCGATGCCCGCGGCCTCCAGCCGTTCCACCACCACGGCGACCTCCTCCGGGGTCATCGTCTCCACCGGCACGTCCTGGCCGAGCTGCTCGACGCTGAGCCGGTTGCCGTGCTGGCGCCCCTTGTCGATCAGGCGCTGGAGGGTGGCGTCGTCGATCGTCATGATTCTCTCCCCGCGGTTCCACCTTGGACTGAACATTCCGAAGGGTAAACACGCGGGGCCGCGGAAGGCTCCCGCGCAAAGGCGCCGACTTGCCTCCGGGGCGGGGCGACCCGACATAATCCCCAAATCCTACGCCATCGGAGAGGCCGAGATGCTCGGAATGTTCATGCGCAAGCCCCTGGCGCTGCCCAGCGCGGAGGAGGCCCTGCCCGGGCGCGACACGCCGGTTCCCGTGCCGCCGCGCCACCATGTCAACGGCAACCCGCTGACCCCGCCCTATCCGGAGGGGCTGGAGGTCGCCGACTTCGGGCTCGGCTGCTTCTGGGGGGCGGAGCGCAAGTTCTGGAAGGTGCCGGGCGTCTGGACGACCATGGTCGGCTATCAGGGCGGCCACACGCCCAACCCGACCTATGAGGAGGTCTGCTCCGGCCGCACCGGCCACACCGAGGTGGTGCGCGTCGTCTACGACCCGGCCAAGGTCGGGTTCGAGGAGCTGCTGCGCGTCTTCTGGGAGGCGCACGACCCGACCCAGGGGATGCGCCAGGGCAACGACGTCGGCACCCAGTACCGCTCGGCCATCTACACCCACACGGACGCCCAGCGCACCGCAGCCGAGGCCAGCCGCGAGTCCTATCAGGCCCGCCTGGAGCAGGCCGGTTTCGGCCCGGTGACGACGGAGCTGCGCGAGGCCCCGCCCTTCTACTACGCCGAGGACTATCACCAGCAGTATCTGTCCAAGAATCCCGCGGGCTACTGCGGGCTGGGCGGCACCGGGGTGACCTGCGCGGCGTGACGCGCTCTTGCGGTGCGGGGGCTGAACCATGGAGACGGTTCCCGCCCCCCACTGCGGCATCCGGGCGACAGGGTTAAGCCGGCTTGAACGGGGCGGTCCCTTGCGGTTGCGCCTGCCCGTCGCTTGCGGGTATGGTTCCGGCGGTCCATGAAAGCTCCAGGGGGTAGCCCCGCGGGGCGCCGCCCGAGACATTCCGCGCCCAATCCATGATCAAGGAAAGAACCGAGCTGGCGACGCCGCACCTGAGCGGCCTGCTTGACTTCTGGCTCACCAAATGCATCGGCGGGAAGCCGCCGGTGTCCAGCAGCATCGCCCCGGCCGACCTGCGGCCGTGGAAGGATAATATTGTGATTTTCGAGGTCATCGGCGACGACGACTTCGTTTATTCCTATTACGGCCAGTCGCTCGCGGCGGCCTTCGGGCATTCGCGCCTGGGCGCCACGCTGGACGATCTGCCGGAGGAGCAGCGGGCCATCCTGCGCCCCGAATACGCCTCGCTCCTGCGCGAACGGCTGCCGGTCGCCCGTGTCTACACCGCCGATTTCAGCGGCGTCATGCGGACCTGGGAGCGGCTGGCGCTGCCGATGTCCAGCGACGGCGAAACCATCGACAAGATCCTGGTCGCCGCCTATGAGCTGCCGCCGGACGAACCGCCCTGCGCCGTGCTCGTCCCCGACGCGACGGAGGATGAGGCGGAGGTGGAGATCGACAGTCCGGATGATGACGGGCCGGATGATGACGGGCCGGATGATGACGGGCCGGAGGCGGACGACACGGTGGACGGCGAATCCGAGTCCCTTGCGGACGAGGGCACCGACATCGACGACGATACGGACGGGGCCGCGGACACTGAAGCCGGAACCGAGACCGAGACCGAGACCGACGATACCCCCGACGACGACGCCGACGACGGCGAGTCCTTCTCCACCGAACAGAAACCGGGAGCCCCGGCATGACGCCGCGCACGCCCCACCTGACCGCGCCCGCGACCCAGTCGGGAGTCGTCACCGCCGACGAGTTCAATCTGTGGTGCGCGCTGAACGGCCGCCCCTTCAACCTGATCCCCAACGCGCGCCCGGACGGGCGGCTGCTGTGGGACGTGGAGGTGCTTCCCGGAACCCCGCGCGCCGGCACGGTCTATTCGACCAACCTCGGCGACGAGGCGCTGGCGGTGGTCGCCGGCTTCGCCTTCCTGTCCGGCGTCGAGTGGGCCTATGAGGCGCGCCCCGCGGAAACCGCCGTCCCGCCCCCGGCGTCGGACGCGGCGGTGGACGCGCCGGACGAGGTGGAAGACGTCCTCATTCCCGACGCCGAGGATCTGCCCGAGGCCCTGTCCGAGGAAGCGGAGTCGGAGGAAGCCGAGGACGACACCTTGGCCCACGAGGACGACGCGGCCTATGAGGACGACGCGGAGGACATCGACGACACCGACACCTTCGACGACGAATCCGAGCCCGAATCCGACGAGGCAGCGCTGTCCGTCGGCGAGGATGATCCCTACGCCCTGCCCGGCACCACGCTTCTCCAGAACCCGCCGCCGCGGCCGCCGCAGCAGCATGACGAGACGGTCCTGGCCCGCAACGCGCGGATGCTGGAGACGGTGCTGCGGAACTTCCGCGTCCGCGGCGAGATCATGGACGTGCGCCCCGGCCCCGTCGTGACGCTCTACGAGTTCGAGCCGGCGCCGGGCACCAAGTCGGCCACGGTCATCAACCTGACCGACGACATCGCCCGCTCGATGAGCGTGGTCACCGCCCGAATCGCCATCGTGCCGGGCCGCAGCGTGATCGGCGTCGAGTTGCCGAACCCGGTGCGCGAGATGGTCTATCTGCGCGAGATGTTCGATCACACGGCCTTCGCCGAATCGCAGGCCCATCTCGCCATCGCGCTCGGCAAGGACATCAGCGGAGAGCCGGTGGTCGCCGACCTCGCCCGCATGCCGCACCTGCTGGTCGCTGGCACCACTGGCTCGGGCAAGTCGGTCGCCATCAACACGATGATCCTGTCGCTGCTCTACCGGCTGCCGCCCGACCGCTGCCGCTTCATCATGGTGGACCCGAAGATGCTGGAGCTGTCCGTCTATGACGGCATCCCGCATCTGCTGACCCCGGTGGTGACCGACCCGAAGAAGGCCGTCATCGCGCTCCGCTGGGCCGTGCGCGAGATGGAGAGCCGCTACGAGGCGATGTCCAAGCTCGGCGTGCGCAACATCGAGGGCTACAACGCCCGCATCGCCGAGATGATCGCCAACGGCGAGCCGATGCCCCGCCGCACCGTCCCCGGCGAGGCCGAGGCCGTCTTCGACCTGACCCCGCAGGAGCCGACGCCGCTCCCCTACATCGTGGTCATCGTGGATGAGATGGCCGACCTGATGCTGGTGGCCGGCAAGGAGATCGAGGCGGCGATCCAGCGCCTCGCCCAGATGGCCCGCGCCGCCGGCATCCACCTGATCATGGCGACGCAGCGCCCCTCGGTGGACGTCATCACCGGCACCATCAAGGCCAACTTCCCGACCCGCATCAGCTTCCAGGTCACCAGCAAGATCGACAGCCGCACCATCCTCGGCGAGGCCGGGGCGGAGCAGCTGCTCGGCCAGGGCGACATGCTCTACATGGCCGGCGGCGGCCGCATCACCCGCGTCCACGGCCCCTTCGTCTCCGATTCGGAGGTCGAGGAGATCGTGCAGTTCATCAAGTCGCAGGGCGCCCCCAACTACGTCACCGCCATCACCGAGGAAGAGGATGAGGCGGTCGCCGACGAGGACGACGAGAGCGGCGGCGGCAACTCCGGCGACGACCTCTACATGCAGGCCGTCAACCTGGTGGTGCGCGAGGGCAAGGTGTCGGTCAGCTTCATCCAGCGTCAGCTCCAGATCGGCTACAACCGCGCCGCCCGTCTGGTCGAGCGGATGGAGACGGAGCGCGTGGTCGGCCAGGCCAACCACCAGGGCAAGCGCGAGGTGCTGCTGTCCCCCGCCGGCCTGTCGGCCAAGCGCGCCGGGGTCTGAACGCAGGAGCCTTCGAACACAGGAGTCGGAGCGATGAAGGCGCATTTCGAACGGTTCGCGCGCTACAACCGCTGGGCCAACCGCCGCCTCTACGCGGTGGCGGCCGACTTGTCGGACGCCCAGTACCGCGAGGACCGCAGCGCCTTCTTCCGCTCGGTGCGGGGAACGCTGAACCACATCCTGGTGGCCGACCGGGTGTGGCTGCGCCGCATCGAGGGGGACGGGCCGACGCCCTTCGCCCTGGACGAGATCCTCTATGACGGCTTCGAAGAGCTGCGCGCCGCCCGTGACGCGGAGGACGAGCGCATCGTCCGCGTCGTGGCGGAGCAGGAGGAGGCGCGCTTCGCTACGGACCTCCACTACCGCTCGCTGGCCGGGCAAGCCTTCACCATGCCCTTTTCCGCGGTGCTGGCCCATGTCTTCAACCACCAGACCCACCACCGCGGGCAGGCGCACACGCTGCTGACGCAGTTCGGGCTGGCCGCGCCCAGCATCGACTTCGCCTATTTCCTGTTGGACAAGTAAAGGCGCCGGCCCCTCACATGCGCGACGGCGACAGGCGGAATTCCACCACCCGGCTGGTGTGGGCGAGCTTGTCGATCAGCTCCATCGGGTCCGGCGTGCCGTTGGCCTGGAGCGTGAGCTGATACTCCAGGTGGCCGCTGCCGTTGCGCAGGTGGAAGGCCCAGGACACGATCTCGTAGCCGTGCTCCAGCGCCTTGACGCGGATCACCTCCGCCGGGGGCGCCTGGTCGCGCTCGAAGACGAGCATCACCTGGACCACCGTGTGGTGGGGCAGCACCGCCTCCAGCCGGCGGAAGGCGCTCATCACCAGAATGACCAGAAAGGCCAAGCCGATGGCCGCGGCGTAGAAGCCCAGCCCGATGGTCACCCCGATCGCCGCCGCCGTCCAGATCGATGCCGCGGTGGACAGGCCGCGGATGGAGAAGCCCTCCCGCATGATGACCCCGGCGCCGAGAAAGCCGATGCCGGTCACGATGCCCTGGATGACCCGCGTCGGGTCCCCGCCCCCGCCGCTTCCGCTCCCGATGCCGCCGTACCACAGGCCGGGATAGGCGTTGACGACGGTCAGCGCCGTCGAGGCGAGGCAGACCAGCGCGTAGGTGCGCATCCCCGCCGCCCGCCCGTGGAAGGAGCGCTCGTACCCCATCAGGATGCCGAGCCCCAGCGCCCCGACCAGATGCAGCAGGATGATGCCGTTCACGGCCAGTTCGGCCGGCGACCAGTAGGCGGACAGGTTCAGCATGACGCCCCTCCCCCCAGGACGATCGGTCCCGGAAAGCACAGTGTAGCGCCGATTGGTTGGCGAAGGATCACCCTACCCCCCACCCTAGCCCAGCGCACCCAGCGTCCAGCGGGCGAACAGGGCCACCAGCATACCCTCCGCGATGGCCAGCATCAGCCGCAGCATCAGGCTCACGAGGTCGGTGAAGCGGTCGCGGCGGGGGAATACCTCGGCCAGCATGCCGGCGACGGCGCGGCGCAGGCTCAGGCTGACGAGGCCGATCACCAGCGCCACGACGGCGGTGCCGACCACATAATAGAGTGCGCCCTTCCAGCCGGCGAAGCTCTGCGGATGTTCCAGATAGAAGAGCGTGCCGACGACGATCCAGACGGCGGACGGCCAGACTCCCACCATGTCGGCGCCGCCGGCCGGCCCGGCACCGCCGGGCGCCGGCATCGGAGACTCCGGTGGGGGCTCCGGCGGGGGCTGCGCGCTCCAGGGCACCGCGGCCTCCGTCAGCCCCCCGGCACGTGCCGGAAGGCCAGCACGCGGGCCGGGCGGCCGTCCTCGTCGGACAGCGGCAGCAGCAGTTCGACGAAGCGCGCGCCCGGCAGCATCGGGTCGTCGCGCACCAGCAGGCCGCGCGGCTCCCCCGTCTCCAGACAGGCGCGCAGGTCGGCGTTGAAACGCGCCGCCGCTTCGGCGGGGTGGCAATCGCTGACCGGGCGCGGCACCGCGCGCTGGCCGATCCGGCGCTGCACCGCCCGCCCGCAGGCGCGGTAGAGGAAACCCTCGCCGCCGCGCAGCGGCTCCATCAGGCACAGGCGCGGCACGCATTCGCGGATCTGCGCGGTGTCGATGTCGCGTGCCTCCGGCATCGCGCGCCCGCGACGGACGCGCCGCCAATGGACGTAGATCAGGCTGGCGATCTGCGGGATCTGCTCGAGGTCCAGCGGCTCCGACCGGCAGACCGGCGGCGCGGGCGGCGGCGGCGGAACGGCGGCGGCGGCCGGAACCGCGCGCACCGGCGCGGCCACCACGGCCTCCGCAACCGGCTTCGCGGCGGCGGGCGCCGGGCGGCTGGCGAAGACCGGCTGACGCTCCGGCCGTCCGCCGTGCTTCTTCAGCATCGGCAGCGGCGCCCAGGTCTGGCAGGTGTGGTAGGAGCGCGTGACCTTCCGGTAATCCTGGCTGGTCGCCGTCCGGCACTCCCCCTCCGCGCTGTAGCGGTCGACGTGGACGAGCGTGTTGTCGTCCGACAGGGCGCGGTCACCCCCCCACGAAACGCAGGCGGCGCAGGCGCGGCTGTCCTTGGCGAAAGCGTGGGTCATCGTTGGGCACGAACTCCGGCGGCAATCAGGATCAGGTGTGCGGGTTTCTCCCGCTGGACGAATTCGGAACACGCCGGGTTTCCGGCGCACCCCGATTGATGACGCCCTTTCGGCGCGGGTTCAAGCCTTGCCTCGCCGCCCGCTGGCGATGTTTCAGACATGTGGCCCGCGCATCATCCCACCCCTTCCCCCGCGCCGCCTTGTTCCCTATAAAGGGGCCTCGCAACGACATATTGATCCGTGCCCTCTCACACCCGCGCCCCTGCCAAGGGGCCAATGGCGCGAGGGGGCTTTTGCTGCACGAACGTCGAGAAGCGGACCCATGCCCAAGCGCACTGATATCAAATCCATCTGCATCATCGGCGCGGGGCCGATCGTCATCGGCCAGGCTTGCGAGTTCGATTACTCCGGCGTCCAGGCGTGCAAGGCGCTGCGCGAGGAAGGCTTCCGCGTCATCCTGGTCAACTCCAACCCGGCCACCATCATGACCGATCCGGGTCTGGCCGACGCCACCTACATCGAGCCGATCACCCCGGCCGTGGTGGCGAAGATCCTGGAGAAGGAGCGCCCCGACGCCCTGCTGCCGACCATGGGCGGCCAGACCGCGCTGAACACCGCCATGGCGCTGTCCGACGATGGCACGCTGGAGCGGCTGGGCGTGGAGATGATCGGCGCCAAGCGCGACGTCATCGCCAAGGCCGAGGACCGCATCCTGTTCCGCGACGCCATGGACAAGCTGGGCCTGGAATCGCCGCGCTCGCGCCTCGTGCGCAACATGCAGGAGGCGACCGAGGCGCTGGAGTTCGTCGGGCTGCCCGCGATCATCCGCCCCAGCTTCACGCTGGCCGGCACCGGCGGTGGCATCGCCTACAACCGCGCCGAGTTCGAGGACATCGTGCGCGGCGGCCTGCGCGCCAGCCCGGTCGGCGAGGTGCTGATCGAGGAATCGGTGCTGGGCTGGAAGGAGTATGAGATGGAGGTCGTCCGCGACAAGGCGGACAACTGCATCATCGTCTGCGCCATCGAGAACATCGACCCGATGGGCGTCCACACCGGCGATTCGATCACCGTCGCCCCGTCGCTGACGCTGACGGACAAGGAATACCAGATCATGCGCAACGCCTCGATCGCGGTGCTGCGCGAGATCGGGGTGGAGACCGGCGGTTCCAACGTCCAGTTCGCGGTGAACCCGGCGAACGGCCGCCTGATCGTCATCGAGATGAACCCGCGCGTGTCGCGCTCCTCCGCGCTGGCCTCCAAGGCCACCGGCTTCCCGATCGCCAAGATCGCCGCGAAGCTGGCCATCGGCTACACGCTGGACGAGCTGACCAACGACATCACCGGCACCACCCCGGCCAGCTTCGAGCCGACGATCGACTACGTCGTCACCAAGATGCCGCGCTTCACCTTCGAGAAGTTCGCCGGCACCGAGCCGCTGCTGACCACCTCGATGAAGTCGGTGGGCGAGGCCATGTCGATCGGCCGCACCTTCCAGGAGTCGGTGCAGAAGGCGCTGCGCTCCATGGAGACCGGCCTGACCGGCTTCAACGAGGTGCGCATCGGCGACAGCGACACGCCGGACGCCGCCGCCATCCGCGGCGCGCTGGCCCGCCCGACGCCGGACCGCCTGCTGGTCATCGCCCAGGCCTTCCGCCACGGCTTCACCGTCGCCGAGGTCCAGCAGGTCTCCAAGTACGACCCGTGGTTCCTGGAGCAGATCAAGGCCATCGTGGACCGCGAGCAGGCGATCCGCAGCGGCGGCCTGCCGACCGACAAGGCCGGCTGGCAGGCGCTGAAGCAGATGGGCTTCTCCGACGCCCGTCTGGCCGAGCTGGCCGGCACGAGCGAGGGCGAGGTCGCCGAGGCCCGCCGCGCCGCCGGGGTCACGCCGGTCTTCAAGCGCATCGACACCTGTGCCGCCGAGTTCGCCTCGCGCACGCCCTACATGTACTCGACCTACGAGACCGACGGCACCGGTGCCGCCGAGTGCGAATCGGACCCGACCGAGAAGAAGAAGGTCGTCATCCTGGGCGGCGGGCCGAACCGCATCGGCCAGGGCATCGAGTTCGACTATTGCTGCGTCCACGCCGTCTACGCGCTGCGGGAGGCCGGCATCGAGACCATCATGGTCAACTGCAACCCGGAGACGGTCTCCACCGACTACGACACCGCCGACCGCCTGTATTTCGAGCCGTTGACCGCCGAGGACGTGATCGAGCTGGTCCGCGTCGAGCAGCGCAACGGCACGGTGCTCGGCTGCATCGTGCAGTTCGGCGGCCAGACCCCGCTGAAGCTGGCCGACGCGCTGGAGAAAGCCGGCATACCGATCCTCGGCACCTCGCCGGACGCCATCGATCTCGCCGAGGACCGTGAGCGCTTCCAGAAGCTGCTGCACCAGCTCGACCTGCTCCAGCCGGCCAACGGCCTCGCCCGGTCGCTGGAGGAGGCGGAGACGGTCGCCGCACGGATCGGCTTCCCGGTGGTCATCCGCCCGTCCTACGTGCTGGGCGGCCGTGCCATGGAGATCGTCCACGACATGGCCGGGCTCAAGCGCTACATGGGCAACGCCGTGAAGGTGTCGGGCAAGAACCCGGTGCTGATCGACAGCTACCTGCAGGACGCCATCGAGGTGGACGTGGACGTGGTGGCCGACGCCACCGGTCAGGTCTACATCGCCGGCATCATGGAGCACATCGAGGAGGCCGGCATCCATTCCGGCGACTCGGCCTGCGCGCTTCCGCCCTACTCGCTGCCCGCCGAGACCATCGCCGAGATCGGCCGCCAGGGCGAGGCGCTGGCCCGCGCCCTGCACGTCGTCGGCCTGATGAACGTCCAGTTCGCGGTCAAGGACGGCACGGTCTACATCCTGGAGGTCAACCCGCGCGCCAGCCGCACGGTGCCCTTCGTCGCCAAGGCCACCGGCACCGCCATCGCCAAGATCGCCGCCCGCGTCATGGCCGGGGAGAAGCTGGCCGACTTCACGCTGAACGGCCCGACCCCGCCGCACACCGCCGTGAAGGAGGCCGTGTTCCCCTTCGCCCGCTTCCCCGGCGTGGACATCGTGCTCGGCCCGGAGATGAAGTCGACGGGCGAGGTGATGGGCCTCGACCACAACTTCGCGCTGGCCTTCGCCAAGTCGCAGCTCGGCGCCGGCGTCACCCTGCCGGTCCAGGGCACCGTCTTCATCTCGGTGAAGGAGCGCGACAAGCCGTCGGCCGTGCAGATCGGGCAGAAGCTGCACGCCATGGGCTTCCGCGTCCTGGCGACCACCGGCACCGCGGCGGCGCTGCGCCAAGCCGGCGTCCCGGCGGAGTCGATCAACAAGGTGGTGGAAGGCCAGCCGCACATCGTCGACGCGATGATCAACGGCGAGGTGCATCTGGTCATCAACACCACGGACGGCGCGCAGGCCCTGTCCGACAGCTTCAGCCTGCGGCGCACGGCGCTGACCTACAACCTGCCTTACTACACCACCATGGCCGGTGCACGCGCGGCGGTGGAAGCGATTGCCGCACTCCGGAACGGCAGCCTTGAAGTCGCGCCGTTGCAGTCGTACCTTAGCGGTTCCTATTAGGACAGTTTACGGCGCGGCGGACCTCCTCCGCCGCGCCGTAGCTTTCCCAGGGCGCTGCGTCGGCATGGTGATGGATTGAACGATGGAAAAAGTTCCAATGACTGCGGCGGGATACAACCGCCTGCAAGAGGAGTTGAAGCACCTCAAGACTGTCGAACGGCCCAACGTCATCAAGGCGATCGCCGAGGCGCGTGAGCACGGGGACCTGTCGGAGAACGCCGAATACACCGCCGCTCGTGAACGCCAGAGCTTCATCGAGGGCCGCGTCGCGGAGCTGGAGGACAAGATCAGCCGCGCCGAGGTTATCGACCCGACGAAGCTGTCCGGCAGTTCGGTGAAGTTCGGCGCCACTGTCACGCTCGCGGACGAGGACACCGACGAGGAGATCACCTACCAGATCGTCGGCCAGGACGAGAGCGACATCAAGAACGGCATGCTGTCCATCCAGGCGCCGCTGGCCCGCGCGCTGATCAACAAGTCGGTCGGCGACAGCGTGGAAGTCTCCACGCCGGGCGGTTCCAAGGTCTACGAGATCGTCACCGTCGCCTTCAAGTAAGCGCGGGTTCAAGCTTGAGGGGCCGGTTCGCAAGACGCGGCCCCGCCACCGACCGCGAACCGAAACGCCCCGCACCGACAACCGATGCGGGGCGCTTTGTTTTTATCCTTTGTTTCCATCCTTGGAACAGCCTGCTAGCCCCGCAGCCGCTCCGCCAGGAAGGCGCTGACCCGTTCGATGGCATCCTTGCGGGCGGACTCGTCGGTGCCGACCGTCGCCTCGCCCGCGGGGGCGGTCGCCAGATTGCGGCGCTTGCGCAGCGGCGCATGGGGGGAGTCGAAGCCGTGATGGGCGTCGGGATAGACCACCACCTCGGTGCGCTCCTTCACCGGCTCGCGGCTCGCCAGTTCCAGGCAGCGCTCGGCCGGGGTCCATTCGTCCTTGCCGCCCAGCAGCATCAGCAACGGCCCTTCCGGCTGCCAATCGGCGTCGCTCAGCGGCGTCCGGCAGCCGGGATAGAAGGCGATGGCGGCGCGGAATCCGTTCCCCTGCCCGCCCGGCCCATAGGCGGCCAGCACCGTGCCCGCCCCCTGCGACCAGCCCATCAGGGCGATCCGGTCGCTGTCCACGTCGCTGCGCGCGCGCAGATAGGCCAGCGCCGCCCAGGCGTCGCGCTTGCGCTCCTCCGTCGCCCGGACAGGGCGGTCCTTCACCGTGCAGACCTCCGCCACGCCGCGCGGGCCGAAGCTGTCGACCATCAGCACCGCGTAGCCCTGCTCGCGCAGCGTCAGCGCCCAGTCGATGTGCCGGGAGGCCACCCGCCCGGTCTTGGCATAGAGGCCGCTGCAGCCATGCAGCAGGACGACGGTGGGATAGGGGCCGTCGGCCCTGGGGCGCAGGAAGCGCCCGGTCAGGGGCGTCGGGGCGCCACTGTTCAGGTCGGCGTCGAGCGAGGGGAAGCGGACGATCTCCTCCGCATGGACGCCCGGCGTGGCCGCCACCGCCGGCGGGGAGCCGAGCAGGGGCGGCAAGGCCAAGGCGGCGGCGAGCGCCAGCGTCGGCAGGAAAAGGCGCGGCGGAAGGGCACGGCGTCGGGGTGAGGCCATCATCGTCTCCCGGTCACGGGCAAAATCGGCATAGTCGGTTGCGCGCAAGTTTATCACCTTCGCCGTGGAAAGCATCGCACGTGCGAAGATGGGCAGAAATCCATTTTCGGAAACGCTCGGTGTTACGAAATTGCGCGAGGGCCGCGCTCCCGAAACGCGAACAGCCGACACCACATCCCATGCGCGGGGTACGGTGCCGGCTGTCCTGGAAAAGGCTTCGCGTCGGTGCGGCGCCGCGTCAGCGGCGCGCCACTCGGGTCGAGGACTCGCCCTCGTCCTCCTCGTCGTCATCCTCCAGCGAGTCGGGGATGTCCGGCGAGTCGACGTCGATCGGCACACCGGGGGTGTGCTTCGACGTGCGGATCGACAGGGCCGACTTGACGTGCGCCACGTTGGGCGCCGCCGTCAGCTTCGTGGTCAGGAAACGCTGGTAGTCGTCCCAGTCCTCCGCCACGATCTTCAGCAGGAAATCATACTCGCCCGCCAGCATGTTGCATTCACGCACCATGGGCCAGGAGTTGACGAGTTCCTCGAATTTCTTTAGGTCCACTTCAGCTTGGCTGGACAGGCCGACCTGGGCGAACACGGTGACACCGAACCCGAGCGCGTCGGGGTTGATGTCGGCGTGATAGCCGCGGATGAAGCCCGCCTCTTCCAAGGCGCGGACACGCCGCAAACACGGAGGGGCAGAGATGCCGGCACGCCTCGCGAGTTCTACGTTGGTCATCCGGCCGTCATTTTGCAGGTCGCGCAAAATCCGCCGGTCAATTCGGTCGAGTTTGACCCGCCGCATGGTTTGCTCGGTCGCTCCGGGGGTGATTTGAAGAAAGGATATTACACGGCGAAGCCATCCACGCCAAGCAAGAAACCCGTATCGGCGTTGGTGGAAAAACTTTCTATCGATGTATCCGGCCCCGACGCCCACCCAGACGCGACAACCAGCCGCACCCCCAAACCATTCGTGTGACGATGCAGTCCTCTCTTTCCGGTTCCCTTACCTGCTGGGTCGTGTCGGACGGCAAGCCCGGCATGGAAAACCAGTGCATCGGCCTTGCCGAGGCGCTGGGCCTCACTCCCGTCGTGAAGCGCGTGCGGCTGCGCAGCCCGTGGCGTCAGCTCAGCCCCTTCCTGCGGCTGGGAAACCGCTTCGCCGCCGGGCCGGAGGGCGATCCCATCCGCGCGCCCTGGCCCGACCTGATGATCGGCTCGGGTCGCCAGGCCATCGCGCCGCTGCTGGCCGCCAGCAAGCAGTCGCGCGGGCGGACCTTCACCGTCTACATCCAGGACCCGCAGATCAACCCGCGCCATTTCGGTCTCGTCGTGGTGCCCCGCCACGACCGGCTGCGCGGCCCCAACGTGATGGCCACCCGCGGCGCCCTGCACCGGGTGACGCCCAAGCTGCTGGCCGAGGCCGCGCAGCGCCACGCCCCCCGGCTCGCCGACCTGCCGCACCCGCGCGTCGCCGTGCTGATCGGCGGCACCAACGGCGTCTACGCCCTGACCCCGACCATCATGGGCGACGTCGCGGAGAAGCTGTCGGAGCTGGCCCGCAGCAAGGGAGCCGGGCTGATGGTCACCCCGTCGCGCCGCACCGGCGCCGACAACGAGGCGATCCTGCGCGCGCGCCTGAACGGCCTGCCGGCGGAGGTGTGGGACGGCACGGGGGAGAATCCCTATTTCGCCTATCTCGGTCTGGCCGACGCGGTGGTGGTGACCTGCGACAGCGTGTCCATGACCTCGGAAGCCTGCTCCACCGGAAAGCCGGTCTATGTGATCGAGCTGGAGGGCGGCTCGCCCAAGTTCCGCAGTTTCCACGAAGAACTCTACAAGGAAGGCATCACCCGTCCCTTCACCGGGGCCCTGGAACACTGGACCCATCCAACGTTGGACGACACCCGGCAAGTCGCCGAGGAGTTGCGCCATCGCCTTCTGGCCCACCGCGCCAAGCACGGCGCCTGAAATCCGGCGCGCACCACGCTCCGCGATGCCACGGCGTGTTGTTGTTTGCTTGCGCTGTTCAGGAAGGAATCCTGTCAAACGGTTCATGAACGCTAATTCATTTAGCGCGTGTGCCGCCCTATGGTAGTTCGCCTTTACCGCTGGGACGCATTGGATCTTTTCGCATGGTTTCGCCTGACGCGGTCCAGGATGCCTTCATCCGCTCCCTGGACGGTGCCCCGACCAAGGATGACCCCTACCGCCACTGGCTGCTGTCGCGCGCGCTCACCGACGAGGCCGCGGACGGCATCGCCGCCTTGCCCTGGGCGCCGCCGCCGATCGGCGACAGCATGGGCAAGCGGGACACCAACAACGCCACCCGCAGCTATTTCTGCGCCCGCAGCCGGGCCGAGCATCCCGTCTGCGACGCGGTCGCCACGGCCTTCCAGCGCCGGGCTGTGACGGAGGCGATCGAGCGGACCTGCGGCGTCGATCTGGCCGGCACCTCGCTGCGCATCGAATACTGCCAGGACACCGACGGCTTCTGGCTGGAGCCGCACACCGACATCGGCGTCAAGAAGTTCACGATGCTGATCTATCTCTCCAAGGGGCCGGACTGCGCCGACTGGGGCACCGACGTGCTGAACGCCACCCGCACCGTCGTCACCCGCGCGCCCTACGCCTTCAACAGGGGATTGGTCTTCGTTCCCGGAACGAACACGTGGCATGGCTTCGCCCCGCGCCCGATCCGCGGCGTGCGCAAGTCGATCATCGTGAACTATGTCGGCCCGGAATGGCGCGCGCGCCACGAGCTGGCCTTCCCCGACACGCCCGTGGCCTGAATTGCTGCCGTCTGGAGACCGCCCCATGTCCATGCCCACCTCCCTGCTGGATCTGGACCGCTTCCGCGCCACCCCGCTGCAGCACGAGCCGTTCGATTTCCTCTGCGTCCCCAGCTTCGTGAAGCGGGAGCATCTGGAGGCCCTGCACCGCGACTACCCCAAGGTGGACAAGCCCGGCTCCATCCCCCTGGGCGTCTTCCCGCAGGGGCCGGCCTTCGACGCCCTGATCGGGGAGCTGCGCGGCGAGGCGGTCTGCCAGGCCTTTTCGGAGAAGTTCGGGCTGGACCTGTCGCGCTACCCGACCATGTTCACCGCCCGCGGCATGTGCCGGGCGACCGACGGCAAGATCCACCCCGATTCGGCCAGCAAGATCGTCACCGTCCTGATCTACATGAATCCGCCCTGGGAGGCGTCGGGCGGACGCCTGCGCGTGCTGCGCAGCCCGAACATGGAGGATTACGCCGCCGAGGTGCCGCCGGACGAGGGCACGCTGCTGTGCTTCCGCCGCTCCGACACCTCCTGGCACGGGCACCATTCCTTCGAGGGCCGGCGCCGCGCCGTGCAGATGAACTGGGTCCGGAACAGCGTCTACATCTGGCACGAGCAGTGGCGCCACCGCGTCGGCGCTTGGCTGAAGAACCGCAAGGGCGCCGCGCCGGCCCACTATTGAGGGGCATTCCCCGGGCGGTCGGGGTGAAACATCGTCCCCATGATGGGCCGGCATGGCAGGCTTTCCGATGACAGCGCGCCGGAACTGGACCATATGTTCGGCGCGGCCCTATGGTCCGCGTCAGATCAGATCGTGACGGACAGAGCGATGCCCAGCACCCACCACACCAAGGTTCTCATCATCGGCGCCGGTCCTGCCGGCTACACCGCGGCCATCTACGCGGCGCGCGCCAACCTGCAGCCGCTGATGGTGCAGGGCATGCAGCCGGGCGGCCAGCTCATGATCACCACCGACGTCGAGAATTATCCCGGCTTCGCCGACCCCATCCAGGGGCCGTGGCTGATGGAGCAGATGCAGAAGCAGGCGGAGCATGTCGGGACCAAGATGGTCTTCGACCTGATCACCGACGTCGACTTCAGCCAGCGCCCCTTCGTCTGCAAGGGCGACTCGGGCGACACCTACACCGCCGACAGCGTCATCATCGCGACCGGCGCGCAGGCCCGCTGGCTGGGCATCTCCAGCGAGGAGATCTACCGCGGCTTCGGCGTGTCGGCCTGCGCCACCTGCGACGGCTTCTTCTTCCGCGGCAAGGAGATCGCGGTGATCGGCGGCGGCAACTCCGCGGTGGAGGAGGCGCTGTACCTCACCAACCACGCCTCCAAGGTGACGGTCATCCACCGCCGCGACAGCTTCCGCGCCGAACGGATCATGCAGGACCGGTTGTTCCGCAACCCCAAGATCGAGGTGGTCTGGGACAGCGTCGTCGAGGAGATCGTCGGCGAGGGCGACGGCTCGCTGGGCAACCCGCGCGGCGTCACCGGCGTGCGCGTGAAGAACGTGAAGTCGGGCGAGGAGCGGGTGATCCCGGTGGCCGGCGTCTTCGTCGCCATCGGCCATGTCCCGGCCACCGCCGTCTTCCAGGGCAAGGTGGAGACCGACTCCGAGGGCTACATCGTCACCGCCCCCGACTCGACGGCCACCAACGTGCCGGGCGTCTTCGCCGCGGGCGACGTGAAGGACAAGATCTACCGGCAGGCCGTCACCGCCGCCGGGATGGGCTGCATGGCCGCCCTGGAGGCCGAGCGCTGGCTGGCCCACCACGAGGGCGAGCCGAGCCCGGCGGGCAATTGGTAAACTGTTGGCGGGGCCGGGCGACCGGTCCCCTCTTACCGCCGATGCATCATCCCATCGACGCTGAACCGCCCGGCCCCGGAGGCGATCAGCGCGAGGAAGCCGCCGATGATGGCGAGGTTCTTCATGAACTGGATGCGCTGCATCCCCTGGGCCTCCGGCGGGTAGGTCCAGTAGCGGTGAGCGATCAGCGTCGCCATGATGGTGAAGAGGACCAACGCCGCGGCGGCCAGCCGCGTCCAGGCTCCCAGCACCACGGCCAGCCCGCCGAAGCACTCCACCGCACCGCCCAGCGCGGCCAGCAGCATCGGCATCGGCAGCCCCTGCCCGCCCAGACTTTCAGCGAAGCCGCCGAGATTCATCAGCTTGCCGAAGCCGCTTTCCACGAAGATCGCTCCGATCAGAAGCCTTGCGGCCAGCAGCAGCGCGTCCTGCGCGCCCGTCGCCTCGCGGTCCGCTCCCCGCGTCCGGTCGAAATTGTAGGAGGTCATGGCGCCCTCTCCCGCGTCCATAGGACATCCCTTAAGAACGCGTGCCGCCACCCTCTTGTTTCGCCCCCTGTTGTATTGTCTGGCCCCAAAAGGACGGGGCGCCGCCCCGAAGGACGGCGCCCCATCAAATCGCAAACTGCTGTTCAGCGCCGACTACTCCAGCATGGAGCGCAGCATCCAGGCGGTCTTCTCGTGGATCTGCAGGCGCTGGGTCAGCAGGTCGGCGGTCGGCTGGTCGTTGGCCTCCTCGGCGGTCGGGAAGACCTTCCGGGCGGTGCGGGCGACGGCCTCATGTCCCTCGACGAGCTGGCGCAGCATCTCCTGGGCGTTCGGAACGCCCTGCTCCTCCTTGATCGAGGCGAGCTTGGTGAACTGCGAGAAGCTGCCCGGCGCCGGATAGCCGAGGGCGCGGATGCGCTCCGCCACCTCGTCCAGGGCGGTCCACAGCTCCGTGTACTGGGTCATGAACATGGTGTGGAGCGTGTTGAACATCGGCCCTGTGACGTTCCAGTGGAAGGAGTGCGTCTTCAGGTACAGGGCGAAGGTGTCGGCAAGCACGTTGTTCAGGCCTTCGGCAATGGCCTTGCGGTCGGCTTCCGCGATCCCGATGTCGATCTGCATGGTTTCTCAATCCTCCGAGGGGTTGTCTTCCATTCTTGGCTGCAATCGAGGCTACGCCCCGCTGCGCCCCGGGTAAAGACCCTACTTTAGAAACTTTCTAAAAAGCAGCCCTGCGCAACCCGCATGCCCCGGCATGCCGTGAAGGCCACCCCGACAAGCTTGGGCGCACCCGGTGCGGGTCAAGATGTGCGCCGCAACAGCATCCGTATCAAGCATCGGGATCGGGCATCGGTATCGAGCGCCCCGAACGCGCGGCCCCACGGCGTCAATGGTACAGCCCGACATAGGCGACCAGATCCTGGCCCGGCACCCGTTTCACGAAGGTGGTTTTCGGCTCGATCCGGTCGCTGGCCGGGTTCAGCCAGCGGTATTCCACCCAGCCCTCGCCCGCGTCCCGCGCCACCGACAGGATGTCGCGGACGATGTCGCGGCCGTCCGGGTCCTTCACGTTGATCACGCTGACCCCGACCCCGGCGGGCCGCGGCGGATAGACCTTCCACACCCCGGCGAAGTCGATGACCGTGACGTAGAGCGCCCCGTGCTTGAACTCCCCGTCGCGGTTGAACGCCGCCGCCGCGGCCTCCAGCCCCCGGGCGGCGATCAGCTCCGCCGCCTTCAGCGCAACGGCGCGGACCTGCTCCCGCTCCGGATCACCGGGCTGGGCGTGGGCACCCGCGGGGTGGAGCGCTACGATCAGAAGGGCGGTCAGCAAGCCCCGTAGGACGCGGAGCGGCGGCACTCGGACGAAGGCGCTCATGGCAAATCCCCCGGACCGGCCAATGCGGGAACGTCATGCGGAAAAGGGCGCCGATCGGTTCGCCCACTGTCGAAAGAAAGTCGGCCTCCGGCAATCCGCCAATCCTGCGGCCTATTGCCGCAAAGTTCCGCGCGGGCCACACTGTCCCCAGCGTCCGGCACCACGAAGGCACGCCCGGCCTCTGCCGATCCCTCGGCCCCATCCAACGGTGCGCGCCGGCCCGGACCGTATTTGGGAGGAGCATCGCATGCGCATCGCAATCATGGGGGCGGGCGCGGTCGGCGGCTATTTCGGCGCGCGCCTCGCGGCGACCCACGGAGCCGAGGTGCATTTCATCGCCCGCGGCCGGCATCTGGAAGCCATCCGCCGCGGAGGCCTGCGCATCAAGAGCGAGGCCGCCCCCCTGCATCTGACCGACGTCCGCGCGACCGACGACCCGGCGGAGGTCGGGCCGGTCGACCTCGTGCTGTTCGCCGTCAAGCTGTGGGACACCGACCGCGCCGCGGAGGCCTGCCGCCCCCTGGTGAAGCCGGGCACCGTGGTCGTCACCGTGCAGAACGGCGTCACCGGGATGGACACGCTGTGCCAGCTCCTCGGGCGGGAGCATGTGGCGGGCGGCGTCGCCCACATCGGCGCCACCATCGCCGCCCCCGGCGTGATCCGCCACACCGGGACGCTGGCCCGCCTGACCTACGGGGAACTGGACGGGCGCCCCTCGCCCCGGCTGACCGCCTTCCACGCTCTGGCCGAGGCGGCCGGGTTCGAGGCGGTGCTGTCCGCGGCGATCCTGCGCGCGCAGTGGGAGAAGTTCGCCTTCCTGGCGCCCTTCAGCGGGGTCACCGCGCTGACCCGCCAGCCCGCCGGGGTGATCCGCCGCGTTCCGGAAAGCCGCGCCCTGTTCCTCGACGCGGTGGCGGAGGTCGCCCGGCTGGCCCGCGCCCGCGACATCGATCTGGGCACCGGCATCGTCGCCCGCGTCGAGGCGCTGCTCGACGGCCTGCCGCCCGCCATGACCTCCTCCATGCTGAACGACCTGACGCGGGGCGGGCGGCTGGAGCTGCCCTGGCTGTCCGGGGCGGTGGTGCAGCTCGGCTCGGAGCTGGGGGTGCCGACGCCCGTCCACCGGGTGGTCGCGGCGGCCCTGGCACCCTACGCCGACGGACCGCCCTGAGGAAGGACACCCCAGCGGGGGCGGCGTGACGTCATGCCGCCCCTTTTTTCCATCGACACGTCCCCCGCCACGGGTGGACCATAACCTTGAAAAGGCACTGTTTTTAAAGCACCGGACCAGTCCGGCACCCTGTCAGGGCCATGCGCGCCGCCGGTGATTCCGGCCACAGCGTCCCACCCGGCCCACCCAGGCCACCCGGCGTTCCGGCCGATGCCCACTCGGGAAGACGCCATACGGGAGGTGTGCATGCCCCATACTCAGATCCAGACGGCCCGCTGCGCTGCGCTGGTCGGCCCCTATCTCAGCGGCAAGACATCGCTTCTGGAAAGCCTGCTGTCCGCCGCCGGGGCGACCACGCGCAAGGGCAGCGTCCGCGACGGCAACGCGGTCGGCGACAGCTCCCCCGAGGCCAAGGCCCGGCAGATGAGCGTCGAGGTCAACGTCGCCTCCTTCGAGTTCCTGGGCGAGCGCTGGAGCGTGCTCGACTGCCCCGGCTCGGTGGAACTGGCCTGCGAGACGCAGAGCGCCCTGATGGTGGCGGACGTCGCCGTGATCGTCGCCGAGGCGGTGCCGGAAAAAGCCGTGCTGCTCGCCCCCCTGTTCAAGTTCCTCGACGACAACCGCATCCCCCACCTGCTGTTCATCAACAAGGTGGACAGCCTGGGCGACCTGCGGGTTCGCGACGTGGTGCAGGCCTATCAGGCGGTGTCGGCGCGCAAGCTGGTGCTCCGCGAGGTGCCGATCCGCGAGGGCGGGAAGATCACCGGCTTCGTCGATCTGGTCAGCGAGCGCGCTTGGCACTTCAACCCGCACAAGCCGTCCAACCTCGTCCAGATCCCCGACAGCCTGAAGGACCGCGAGCACGAGGCCCGGCAGGAGATGCTGGAGGCGGTGGCCGACTACGACGATGCCCTGCTGGAAAAGCTGCTGGAGGACGTCGCCCCCGACACGCAGGAGGTCTATGACCGGCTGGCCAGCGAGCTGGCCGACGATCTGATCGTCCCGGTCTTCTTCGGCTCGGCGGAGAACGACAACGGCATCCGCCGCCTGCTGAAGGCGTTGCGCCACGAGGGGCCGGACGTCGCCACCTCGGCGGAGCGCGCCGGCATCCCGGCGGATGCCACGGTGGCGGCCCAGGTCTTCAAGACGTTGAACGGCTCCCACGCCGGCAAGATCAGCCTCGCCCGGGTCTGGCGCGGTACGGTCAACGACGGCATGACGCTGGGCGGGGAGCGGGTGTCCGGCGTCTTCCGCATGATGGGCCACAATCAGGAGAAGCTGTCCCAGGCGGCGGCCGGCGAGGTGGTGGCGCTCGGCCGGCTGGACAAGGCGGCGACCGGTGACTTGCTGACCGACAAGGGCAACGCCGGCCGGGCGGCGCTGTGGCCGGAGCTGCCGCCGCCCGTCTTCGGCCTCGCCCTGCACGCCCAGAACCGCAACGACGAGGTGAAGCTGACCGCCGCCATCCAGAAGCTGGTCGAGGAGGACCCGTCCCTGCGTCTGGACCAGTCCACCGACACCGGCGAGCTGGTGCTGTGGGGCCAGGGCGACATCCATCTCCAGATCGCCATGGACCGGCTGCGCAACAAGTTCAACGTCTCGGTCAAGGGCGTGCCGCCGCAGGTGCCCTACCGCGAGTCGATCCGCAAGGGCACGGCCCACCACGCCCGCTACAAGCGGCAGACCGGCGGACACGGCCAGTTCGCCGACATCCATGTCGAAGTGAAGCCGTTGCCCCGCGGCACCGGCTTCCAGTTTGAGGACGGCATCGTCGGCGGCGTCGTGCCGCGCCAGTTCATCCCGGCGGTGGAGACCGGCGTGCGCGACTACGCGGTGCGCGGGCCGCTGGGCTTCCCCGTGGTCGATTTCGCGGTGAAGCTGACCGGCGGCCAGTTCCACGCCGTGGACAGCTCCGAGATGGCCTTCAAGACGGTGGCGCGGCAGGCGATGACCGAGGCGCTTCCGGCCTGCGAGCCGGTGCTTCTGGAACCGATCCTGACCGTCTCCATCGCCGTGCCCAGCGACTTCACCTCGAAGGTGCAGCGGCTGGTCAGCGGACGGCGTGGGCAGATCCTCGGCTACGACGCGCGCCCCGGCTGGCAGGGCTGGGACGAGGTGAAGGCCTATCTGCCGCAGGCAGAGATGCACGACCTGATCGTCGAGCTGCGCTCCCTCTCCCTCGGCGTCGGCACCTTCACCTGGAGCTTCGAGCGGCTGCAGGAGCTGACCGGCAAGGCCGCCGACAAGGCGGTGGAGATCCGCAAGGAGACGCTGGCCGCGCAATAAAACCTCGAATTCCCTCTCCCGCCCCTTTCCGGGAGCGGGAGAGGGGAGCCGTTTTCGGTCCAAACCGGTCGATTCAACCTGTCCGTGGCCCTTCCGCATCCCCAAGTGTCGTCCGATCCATTCAATCGACCGCATACGAAAGGAACAGCGCGCCATGGATGCTCACAGGCAACCCGCCGGCCGGCGCCCGGCAGCCTTCATCCGGGAGTTCATGAGCAACGAGGCCTCGGGCGGCATCCTGCTGATGGTCGCCGCGGCGCTGGCTCTGGTGGTGGCGAACTCCCCCCTGTCCACCGCTTATTTCGACACGCTCCACACCTACATCCTCGGGCTCAGCATCGGCCATTGGATCAACGATGGCCTGATGGCGGTCTTCTTCCTGCTGGTCGGGCTGGAGATCAAGCGGGAGATGCTGGATGGCCAGCTTTCCACTTGGTCGTGCCGCGTCCTGCCCGGTGTCGCGGCGGCGGGCGGCATGCTGGTGCCGGCGCTGGTCTATCTCGCCTTCAACGCCGGCAACCCGGCCACGGTCAACGGCTGGGCCATCCCGGCGGCGACCGACATCGCCTTCGCGCTCGGCGTCCTGTCGCTGCTCGGGCCGCGCGTCCCCGTCTCCCTGAAGATCTTCCTGACCGCCCTGGCGATCATCGACGATCTGGGCGCCGTCATCATCATCGCCCTGTTCTACACCGCCGACCTGTCCCTGCCGGCGCTCGGCGTGGCGGCGCTGCTCCTGGCGGCGCTCATCGGCCTGAACCGGTTCGGCGTGCGCAGCCTCTTTCCCTATCTGGTCCTCGGTGCGGGCCTGTGGGGCGCGGTCCTGCTCTCCGGCGTGCACGCGACGCTGGCCGGCGTGACCCTGGCCCTGACCATTCCGCTGCGCCCCGCCGCCGGCGAGGCGGCGGACCCGCACGCGCCGCTGCTCCGGCTGGAGCATGGCATCCACCCCTGGGTGGCCTTCCTGATCGTCCCAGTCTTCGGCTTCGCCAACGCGGGCGTGTCCTTCGCCGGAATGGACGCCTCGATCCTCACCGGCCCGCTGCCGCTGGGCATCGCGCTTGGCCTGTTCCTCGGCAAGATGGTCGGCGTGTTCGGCACCGCCTGGCTGACCATCCGGCTGGGCTTCGCCGGCATGCCGGCCGGGGCCAGCACCGCGCAGCTCTACGGCGTCGCCCTGCTGTGCGGCATCGGCTTCACCATGAGCCTGTTCATCGGAGCGCTGGCCTTCCCGACCTCGCCGGAGCTGGGCGACGCGGTGAAGGTGGGTGTCTTCGCCGGCTCGATCCTGTCGGCGACGGCGGGCGCCTTGGTTCTGCGGCTGGTGTCGGCCAAGGACGCCGCGCCGGCCCTGCAGGCCGCGGGCACCGACCGCCGCGCGTAAAACAGAAGCGCACAAACGAAAAGAGGGGGCCTTGCGGCCCCCTCTTCCTTTTCCACCGGTCGCGAGCGCCGGGGATCAGTCCTTCAGATTGCCGCAGGCGCGCTGGATGCGCTTGCAGGCCTCTTCCAGGGCCTCGGTGCTGGTCGCGTAGGAGATGCGGAAGTGCGGGGCGAGGCCGAAGGCCGAACCCTGGACGACCGCCACACCTTCCGACTCCAGCAGGTAGGTGACGAAGTCCTCGTCGGTCTCGATCACCTTGCCGTCCGGCGTCGTCTTGCCGATGGTGCCGGCGCAGGACGGGTAGACGTAGAAGGCGCCTTCCGGCTTCGGGCAGGAGATGCCCTTGGCCTGGTTCAGCATCGACACCACCAGATCGCGGCGCTGGGCGAACACCGCCGCACGCTCCGCGATGAAGTCCTGCGGGCCGTTCAGCGCCTCGACGGCGGCGGCCTGGGCGATCGAGGTCGGGTTGGAGGTCGACTGGCTCTGGATCACGCCCATCGCCTTGATCAGCGCCTTCGGGCCGCCGGCGTAGCCGATGCGCCAGCCGGTCATGGCGTAGGACTTCGACACGCCGTTGACGGTCAGCGTGCGGTCGTACAGCGCCGGCTCGACCTGGGCCGGGGTCACGAACTCGATGCCGTCGTAGAGCAGGTGCTCATACATGTCATCGGTCATCACCCAGACCTGCGGGTGCTTCACCAGCACGTCGGTCAGGGCCTTCATCTCGTCGCGCGTGTAGGCGGCACCCGACGGGTTGGACGGGGAGTTCAGGATCAGCCACTTGGTCTTCGGCGTGATCGCCTTCTCCAGGTCGGCGGGCTGCAGCTTGAAGCCCTGCTCGGCCGGGCAGGACACGAAGACCGGCGTGCCTTCCGCCAACTCCACCATGTCCGGGTAGGACACCCAGTAGGGGGCCGGGATGATGACCTCGTCGCCGGAGTTCAGCGTCGCCATCAGGGCGTTGTACAGCACCTGCTTGCCGCCGACGCCGACCGTGATCTGGTCGGGCGCGTAGGTCAGGCCGTTCTCGCGCTCGAACTTGGCGCAGATGGCCTTCTTCAGCGCGGGCGTGCCGTCCACGGCCGTGTACTTGGTGTCGCCGGCCTGGATGGCCTTGATGGCGGCGTCCTTGATGTTGTCGGGGGTGTCGAAGTCCGGCTCGCCGGCGCCGAGGCCGATGACGTCGCGACCGGCCGCCGCAAGCTCGCGGGCTTTCTGGGTGACGGCAATGGTCGGCGAGGGCTTGATGCGCGACAGACGGGACGCGATGATCGACATGGCGTACTGGCCCCTATGACGAAGGTGGCGGAAGGTTCGGGTGAGAACTTGGTATGACCGCGCGAACGCGACGCGGGACCTTACTTCCGCCTTATTGCTCTTGCAAGCCGATCACTCCCTGAGCGGAGCGGTTTCCCGGCCGGCGGACGCGCCATGCGGCGCGGAAGCCGCTTGCTGCACCGCACAGGCCCGGCTTGACAGCCGGCGCGGCGGACGGGGTATCTTACCTCTTTCTAATCAAACCCATCATCCGGAGGATCTGCATGCTCACCCGCGTCACGCTGGCCGCCACGGCCGCCCTGCTCCTCGTCGGCGGCACGGCGATGGCCCAGGACTCGATCAAGGCGCGCAAGGACGGTTTCCAGACCAGCAAGAACGCGATGGCCGAGATCAAGGACCTGCTGGGGAGCGACAAGGTCGCCCAGGTCGGCCCGGCCGCCCAGCGCATGAGCGCCTTCGCCGCCCAGATCCCCACTCTGTTCCCGGCGGGCAGCGACAAGGGCGACACCAAGGCCAAGGCCGACATCTGGGCGAACAACGCCGACTTCACCGCCAAGGCCCAGGCCTACGAGGCGGCCGCCAAGGGGCTGGAAGCCGCCGCGGCGTCCGGCGACAAGGCCGCCACCGCCAAGCAGTTCGCCGCCGTGGGCGGCGCCTGCAAGGCCTGTCACGAGCGCTACCGCGCCGACTGATCCGGCCGGTCCGCAAACGCGTCCTTCCCCGCCAAGCGTGGGGAAGGACCCTTGCGGCGACCCTCAGCCCGCCTGCACCACCGCCGCCACCAGACCCGCCGCCGCGGCCAACACCGCCAGGGCCAGAGTGGCCGGACGGCGCTTCGGCGATTCGATCGGCGCATCCGCCGGAATCGCCTTCCGCCCCGTGACCATCGGGCGGATCAGATTGTCCCGCTTGACCAGCAGATAGGCCAGCACGGCCAGCACATGCACGCCGATCAGGATGAGGATTCCGTCGGCCAGGATGCGGTGCAGCGTGCTGAACCCCGCCACCATACTCCCCGATGCCAGCGCCACCAGCGGCCCGTCCACCAGGATGTCGTCGGAGGTGAAGAGGCCGGCCACCGCCTGGAGCGTCAGCGCCCCCAGCAGAGCCAGCACCATCAGCCCGCCCATCGGATTGTGCCCGACGACCGGCGCGGGTTCCTTGCCGCCGCGACCGGCGCGGAGCATCCCGCAGGCGTAGGCGAGGACGGCGCGCGGACCCTTCACGAAGTGGCTGAAGCGCGCCGTCTGGCTGCCGATCAGCCCCCAGACCAGCCGGAACAGCAGGAGCGCCAGGATCGCCTCCCCCGCCAGCATGTGGATGGTCATGCGGTCGGTCTTGGCGGAGACGACCGCGACCGTCACCAAAAG
Source organism: Azospirillum brasilense (assembly GCF_022023855.1). Lineage (NCBI taxonomy): Bacteria > Pseudomonadati > Pseudomonadota > Alphaproteobacteria > Rhodospirillales > Azospirillaceae > Azospirillum > Azospirillum brasilense. The sequence goes on along the minus strand of NZ_CP059449.1, from coordinate 1,499,479 downwards.
GACCAAGCTCCAGTGAAACAGGCGCGTCGGCAAGTCCCAGACGGCCACGTCGCGCCGGGCCTTCGTGCGATTTGTGGTATTACCAACAACCATGAATCACCCCTCGCTTCGTCTGTTCTTCCTTAGACTATGCCCCAAGGCGGTGCCTTTTGCCCAGCTTTCGGAAAAAAAGCGACAATCGAGAGGGTAGGCGGCGGCGCAGCACTGTCATTGCACTTGAAGAAGCGGGTGGACGACGGATATGACGTACTCAAAAATCCGGCCCAACCCCGTTCCACCCCCGTCCAATCAAGGATGCCCGCGTCATGCCCGACAAGCAGCTTCTCCACCTCGTCTTCGGCGGCGAACTCGTCCGTCCCGATTCCGACCAGTTCGTCGATCCGACGAAGGTCCACATCGTGGGCATCTTCCCCAACTACGACGAGGCGTACAAGGCGTGGCGCGGCGCCACCGGGATGACCATCGACGACGCCCACACCCGCTATTTCATCGTGCACCTGCACCGCCTGCTCGATCCGTCGGCGGATGGGCACAAGCACGATTGACGGACGGCCGCAGCGGCGGCGCGGGGAACCCTCCGCGCCGCCGCTGTGTTGAGGCCTCCCGATGGCGGTTCTTATTCACCAGCGACACGCATTTCGGCCACGCCGGCGCACTCAGCCGCTTCCGCCGCCCCTTCACGTCGGTCGCGGAGATGGACGAGGTCATGGCGGCCAACTGGAACGCCACGGTCGGCCCGGACGACGAGGTGTGGCACCTCGGCGATTTCGCCCTACACCGCAAGCCGGACGCCATGGCGGCGCTTCTGGAGCGGTTGCACGGCACCAAGCACCTGATCACCGGCAACAACGACGGCCCCGCCACGCTGGCCCTGCCCGGCTGGGCGAGCGTCCAGCCTTACGCGGAACTTTCGCTGGGCGAGCGGCGGCGTGCTGTGCCACTACGCCTTTCGCACTTGGAACGGCATGTACAAGGGCGCTTTGAACCTGCACGGCCACAGCCACGGCCAGTTGAAGGGTATGCCCCGGCAATTCGACGTCGGTGTGGATGTGTGGGATTTCCGCCCGGTGACCGTCGATGAAATTCTTGCCTCACGGCAACGGACGAAGAAACGGGAATAGTCCATGCGACGCCCGCCTCGGCCTTCCGCAAAGAAAGGGCGGCGCAGCGGGAATGGCGTGGATGGCGTCCGATGGAAATCGGCTGAGCCGGCTTGGTCTATGGACCGGCTCCACTCAGCGGCTTGCTGAGAAAATCTGGCGGAGGGCGAAGTCCGAGGCGAGGTTCCCTGACCCCAACAAGGCCGACAAGAGACAGGTTCCGTCGGAGTCCGAGACCGTTCCACTGCTCAACAGGGAAAATACAGGGAAATGCGGCTGGTGCGCTGACGTGGGCTAGCTTCGGGGATACCGTTTGGTGCTGACATTTTCAGCCTTGCGGCGCGCTCAACCGATTCGGACGCCAATCGGAAACAGGGAATTCCTGTTCGTTGTATCCGCGGCCCTGAACGCTTGGTCGTGCCCCACAGTTCCTACACCACGCTCGGGGACGCGACCCCCCTCAGGATATCTGTACAGCGGATTGGAGATCATGTTGGATGATCTCTGTGGGACTGATTAATGTCCCCTTGGCCGACAGAGGAGCGCGGCCCATGCGTACTCATTCACGTTGCACCCGTTTCGCTTACACGTTTTGCGGCGTTCTTCTGATCGCACTGGCGACCGTTGCCATTGCTTGCCCGGCGGACGCCCGTCCAGGCGATGTCCGGACCGTCTACGCCGTGCCAAAAAACCCTTCGCACGAGGCGATTTACCGGACGTTGCAGGACAAGCGCGTGTTGGAACGCATCCGCGACCGCGTTGAGGGAATCGACCTGCCGCGCGTGCTGACCATCAGGACCGAGGGGTGCGACGGTGAGATCAATGCCTCCTACGAGACCTCCGACGCCACGCTGACCATCTGTTACGAATATCTCGCCTACATCCAGGAACTCGGACAGAACATCCCACCGGCCGGTGTCAGCGAGGGGCTGACGCCTGCGAACTACATCGTCGGCCCCTTTCTGGAGGTCGTGCTTCACGAACTCGCCCACGCCATTTTCGATCTGAAGAAAGTGCCGATCCTGGGCCGTGAGGAGGATGCCGCCGATCAAATTGCCGCCTACACGTTGTTGCAGTTGGGTAAGGACGAGGCCCGCCGGGTAATCGCCAGCGTTGCCGTGATGTACGCGAGCGAGGCGAAGGAAGCGCCGACGGAGTTGAAGGACTTCGCGAACGAGCACAGCTTGCCAGCCCAACGTTTCTACAACTTGATATGTATCAGCTATGGCTCCGACCGGAAGAGCTTCGGCGATTTCGTGGAGAAGGGCTATCTGCCGGCCGAACGGGCCGAACTGTGCGAAGAGGAGTACCGGCAGGTCAAGTTTGCCTACGAAAAGCTCGTGGCGCCCCATTTGAAGGGGGTGCGAAAGGCGAACCGCTCCGGGTGAGCATCCGCTCCGACCTTCCCGCGTTGGAAAGGCCAAATGAAGTTTGACCATCCCCGTTTTCCGTGCAGAGGGAAGCTGGTCAAGTGGCCTCAAGACCGCGATGGCAAAAAAGATAAAATCAATTCCAATGAAAACCTGCCTCTATCGCAGAAGCGGCACGACCATAGGTTTGCTCTCGAGCAGGTGGACATCATTATTATAGCCAAAAATTAGATACCCTGCGATGGCTATTGCCCCAATGACAACGACCGTTTTTGCTATCAGGATGATGAGGTATTTATACTGTGATTTTTCCATTGGCTTCCTGCGGTTGTGCATCATGTTCATTGTCCCGAGAGAACCGAATGTTTTTTTTGGAACGCGAGGCGCCCGGACGTTCGCAATTTTTCCTGATCTGCGAACGCCGAAGCCCGTTTGATCCATGCCGCTAACGCCGACCACCCAACCGACCACCACCCAGCCTGCCGCCACCAAAGCTGCCGCGATCAAACGAGCCGGTCCGGGTTCCTGCACCACTGCGATCCAGGCCACCGCTGGATCCTGCCGGGAAGCGCGATGGCCCGGCCGCGGCAGGCGTCACGGAACGGAGCGTCCCATCGCGGACGCGGGTCTGCATGCTGGAAACCACCTGTTGTCGCTTCTCCGCATCCAAGCCGCTCCATGCTTGTTGCACGCGCTCGCGCTCGTCGGCACTGAGAGCGTTCCACCGGTCACGAATCTGCTCCTTCTCCTCGGGTGAGAGCGTGTCCCACTTCTGCTTGAGCGCAGCCTTCTGCTCGTCGGTCAGCCCGGCAAGGAAGTCCACGTCACCCTCATCATAGTAGTAGACCCAATCGTCATCATAGAACGGGTAGCCCCAAGGGTCGTTCACATAAGCAACGCTTCCCGATCCGGCACAGCCGGCCAGGACGACCCCCAGTGCCCCCGCCAGAAACCTGCGTCGCGACCACATGCCGATCTTTCCCTCGTTTGCAGGTTGGAATAACGTAAGTCTTGGTCGAAATCACGGGCGTTCTACCGGTCACATGGATTGGCTGCCATTTGGTTTTTTACATCCGCATGACCACCCGCCCGTCGATCTCGTTGTTGCGCATCCGGCTGAACACGTCGTTGATGTTTTCCAAGTGCTCGACCGAATAATGAACCTTCACCTTGCCGTCACCGGCGAACTGGAGGCATTCGGCGAGGTCCAACCGGGTGCCGACGATCGATCCGCGGATCGTCTTCCGCATCAGAACCGTGCTGAAGATGTCCAGTTCGAACGATCCGGGCGGCAGGCCGACAAGGGCCATGGTGCCGCGCTTGGCGAGCATGCCGAGAGCCTGGTTGAAGGCATGCCGGGACACGGCGGTGACGAGCACGCCCTGGGCGCCACCGCACAATGCCTTGACCTCGGCAACCGGATCGGCCGTCTTCGCGTTGATCGCGGCGTCCGCGCCCATGGCACGGGCGAGCGCCAGCTTTTCGTCGGAAATGTCGACGGCGATCACGTCGAGCCCCATGGCCTTCGCGTACTGCACGGCAATGTGGCCGAGCCCGCCGATCCCGGAGATCACAACCGTGTCGCCGGGCTTGGTGTCGGTTTCCTTCAGCCCCTTGTAGACGGTTACGCCGGCGCACAGGATCGGGGCGGCCATTTCCCAGTCAAGCCTGTCCGGCAGGTGGCCGACATAGTTGGGATCCGCGAGCGTGTACTCCGCGAAGCCGCCGTTGACGGAGTAGCCGGTGTTCTTCTGCAGGTCGCACAAGGTTTCCCAGCCGGCGAGACACTGCCGGCAGTGCCCGCAGGCCGTGTGCAGCCAGGGAACGCCGACCCGGTCGCCCTCCTTCACCGCGGTCACGCCGGCGCCCACCGCGGCAACGGTGCCGACGCCCTCATGGCCTGGAATGAAGGGCGGGTTCGGCTTCACCGGCCAGTCGCCGTCGGCCGCGTGCAGGTCGGTGTGGCAAACACCCGAGGCTTCGATCTTGACCAGGATCTGGCCCGGACCGACCTCCGGCACCGGAACCTCTTCGATCGACAGCGGCATTTTGAATTGGCGGACCACCGCCGCTTTCATCGTTTTTGCCATGGTTCACTTCCTTGCCGTGGCTTCCATAGGAACGTTGATGATATCCAGCATGGCGGCGACGCCGTTGCCGGGCATTCCGGCGCTTTTCGGTTCAACGCTCCACGCTGGATCAGCTTTTCCGCTCCCTTGACGATCAGAACGCCAGGACCGTGCGAAGCACGATGACGTGCGCCTTGTCATCCGGCGAGCCCGTGGCCGCGGTCTCGGGGCGATCGCTGTTGGCGAGCACATAGTCGTACTGGGCGTTCACGGTCAGGCCCGAAGCGACCGTGTAACCGGCACCAACTTCGTAGGCCGTCACCCGCCGGCTGCCCGGATCGACCATGGAACCGGGGTCGACGCCGTACTTGTAATTCGCACCCACCACGATGGCTCCGGCGGTGTACTGCACACCCGCGGTCCAGTTGTACATATCGTCCGCGAAGAAACCCGAACGCTTGTTCTGGCCCGATTTGCCGAAACTGGTGTAACTGCCACCCACGGCGAAGCCGGCATAACCGAACTGCGCGCCAACCTGCCAAGCGTTCAGGTCGCGAAAGGAGTCCGCAGCCACCGTGCTGTCCGAGGACGTGCCCCAGAAATAGCCGGCACTGGCCTTGACGTCGAAGCCGAAGACGTTGCCGTCATAGTTCGCGCCGACCTCGACCAGATCGGTGAAGGAGTTGGTGACGCCCTGGTCGGCGATGGCGGAAGACGCTTTCGACCGGTTGACGTCCTGATTGAAGGAGTCGTTGCGCGGGGTGTAGCTGGCACCGAACTGCACGCCGGCAAAGCGTGGGGAGAAGTAGACGATCTTCGTTGCGTTGGCGTCCGGCGTCAGCGACGGCCACAGGATGCTGGCGGCATTGACGGCTTCGGCGACCCCACCGAGCACGTCGGAGCCCTGATACCGTCCGTTCGTCGGGTTGATGGACTGCCCGGCCGTCGTCGGGCCGACCCAGTTCGTCACCTGATCGAGATCGATGATGCTGGTCGGCAGATAGTCGCCCGGCGTCGAAATGAAGGTCTCATCGTTGAAGGAGTTGGACACGCCGAGGCGCACCTCGCCAAGCCTGCCCTGTGCGAAGATGAAGGCACGGTCGGCGTTGACGCCGGTGTCGGAACCGGAGGCGCGGAGGCGGATGCGGCCACCGTACTCCAGGCCGTTGTCCGCTTTGGCGACCGGCGTGATGTGCACGCGGAAGCGGTTGCGGAACTCGGTCGAACGCAGGCCGGAGTCAAGGTCCTGATTGACGAAGCCGGCTTCGAAGAAGGCATCGCCACCGATTTTTATCTCGTACTTGGCCTGAGCATTGGCTTCCCCGGCGGCCATTGCCAGAGCAGCGGCAGCGCAGCCTGCCAGAAAACAGCGGTTCATGATTGTCCCCTCCATCCTGGCAGTGATCACTCCACACGTTGAGCCAGAAGACGGAACTGCTCCTATCCGCGCCGGGCAGCGGTCGACACCATGTGCAGGGCTCGTCAGCCTTGCAGCGGCGGTGCGTTGCCCGGAGGCGTGTCGATGGTCGTTCTCCAAACCCGCAGACCGGAGACAGCGAAGAGAATCGTCACCAAGGGATTGAGAATGTTGAAGAAGCAGTACATGGCGAAGCCGGTCGCCGACACGCCGAGCGCTGCCGCCATATAGGCCCCGCAACTGTTCCAGGGGATCAGCGGTGAGGTCACCGTCGCCGAATCGCCGACGACGCGCGACAGCAGCACGGGAGCGAGGCCCCTCTTCGCGAATTCCGCCTTGAACAACCGGCCCGGCAGGGCGATCGAAATATACTGGTCCGAGGTGACGATGTTGGCGCCGATGCAGGTGGCGACCACGGTCGCCACGAGCCCGCCGACGGACCTCATCCGATGGATCACCGGGTCGATCAGGCGATTGAGGAGCCCGGCATGCTCCACCGTCGCGCCGAACGACAGCGCGGTGATGATCAGCCACACCGTGTTCATCATGCTGGACATGCCGCCCCGCGTCAGGATGACATCGAGGGACTCGTTGCCGCTGTGCGCGACGTAGCCGTTGGCGAGCGCCATCCACACCCCCTTCAGCATGGCGACGGCGGCAGGCATCTCCGGTGCGGCGGCGAAGGCGACGACGCGCGCCGGCTCCAGGACGACCGCCAGAAGCCCGCCCGCCAGGGCGCTGAAGAAAATCGTGATGAAGGGCGGAAACCGGGCGATCGACAGGCCGAGGACCAGAAGCAGGGGCGTGAAGGCCCAGAGCGACACCGTGAAGTGGCTTTCGATGCCGGACATCATGGCGGTCGCGTCGAAATCGCCGGGCGCCCCCAGCATCCCGAAGAGAAGGATGGCGACGAGCAGCGCCGGAACCGAGGTGAACAGCGATTCCCGGATGTGCTCGTAAATCCCGGCCCCCGTCACCGCGGTCGCCAGATTGGCGGTGTCGGACAGCGGGGAGGCCTTGTCGCCGAAATAGGCGCCGGAGATCACTGCTCCGGCCGTGATTTCCGGCGACAGGTTCATGCTGGCCGCCACGCCCATCAGGCCGATGCCGATGGTACCCGCAACGGTCCAGGAGCTTCCGATGCTGAAGCCGACCAGGGCGCAGATGATTGCGGTCGTCGCGTAGAAATAGTGGGGACTGAGGATCTGGAGGCCATAATAGACCATCGCCACGATGGTGCCGCTGAGCGCCCAGGTGCCGATCAGCGCGCCCACCGCCAGCAGGATCATGATGGCCGCGAGCCCGGTGGCGATGCCGTCGACCACGGCCTGGCGCACCCCGTCCCAGGGCATCCCGTTCTTGTAGGCGATCCCCGCCGCGATGATCCCGGAGAACAGCAGCGCCACCTGGTTCGGCCCGGCGGAGGCGTCCTTGCCGAACAGGAGGTAGGACAACGCGAGCAGGGCGATGAGGGCGATCATCGGAAGCAAGGCGTCAAGCAGGGTGGGCTGACGCGCCTTCCGCTTTTCTCCAGCCGCTGTCGGGATATGGTTCGAGACGTGGTTCGTCATGGTCGCAGCCCCCTTTTCCGGATCGCCGCCCCAATCAGGCCGACTACCCGTGCCAACTCGTCGTCGTGAAGGCGTTGTCGATCAGCGTGCCCTTCTCCCCGCGCACGATCGCCGGAATGTCGGCGAGCGACCCGATCGCCGCGGTTCGCCCCGTCGCCGTCGCGAACCGGCAGGCGGCGTCCACCTTCGGCCCCATGGACCCGGCCGGGAACGTGTGCCGGCCCATCGCGTCGGGGCTCGCGCGGTGGATGGCCCGCGCATCCGGCGTTCCCCAGCCGAGGAACACGGCCTCGGCGTCGGTCGCCATGATGAGGAGGTCGGCACCCAACTCGCGCGCCAGCAGCTCCGAGCAAAGGTCCTTGTCGATCACCGCCTCGACGCCGACCAGCGTGCGTTCCTTGTCCGGCTGGTGCATGGCCGGCTGGTACATGGTGGGTATCCCGCCGCCGCCGGCGCAGATCACGATGGTTCCCTGGTCCAGCAGCCAGCGGATCGGCCGGATCTCGAAGATGCGCTTGGGGGCCGGCGACGGCACGACCCGCCGCCAGGACGCGCCGTCCGCCTTGAACACCCACCCCTTCTCGGCCGCGATGCGCTGGGCCTCGGCGGCCCCGTAGACCGGCCCCACGAACTTGGTAGGGTCGTTGAAGGCCGGGTCGTCGCCGTCGACCTCCACCATGGTCAGCAGCGTGGCGAAAGGCACCTCGAACGGCAGCAGGTTGCCCAGCTCCTGCTCGATCATGTAGCCGATCATGCCCTCGGTCTCGGCCCCCAGGACGTCCAGCGGATAGGCCTCGTCCGGCCGGTAGGCGGCGCCCTGGAGCGCCAGCAGCCCGACCTGCGGCCCGTTGCCGTGGCTGATCACGAGCTGATGCTCCCGGGCGACGGGGGCCATGGCCTCGGCGGCGATGCGGATGTTGCGGCGCTGCACGTCGGCGGTCATCGGCTCGCCGCGTTTCAACAGAGCGTTGCCTCCCAAAGCGACGACGACGCGCATAGTCTCATTCTCCCCCTCATTCCCCCAGCGTGGCGACGAGAAGCGCCTTGATCGTGTGCATGCGGTTCTCCGCCTGCTCGAAGGCGATGTTCGCCTCCGATTCAAAGACTTCGTTGGTCACCTCGAGCCCGTTGGGCATCCCGTAGTCCTCGGCGATCTGCCGGCCAAGCGTCGTCTCGCTGTCGTGGAAGGCCGGCAGGCAGTGCATGAACTTGACCTGCGGGTTGCCGCTTGCCGCCATCAGCTCCGGGTTGACCTGATAGGGCTTCAGCAGCGCGATCCGCTCCCGCCACACGTCCTTGGGCTCGCCCATCGAAACCCAGACGTCGGTGTGGATGAAATCGACCCCGGCCACCGCTTCGGCGGTGTCGCTGGTGATGGTCAGCCGTGCGCCCGAGGCAGCCGCGAGCTTGTGGGCGATGGCGGTGTACTCCTCCGACGGCCACAGGCTCTGCGGTCCGCAGATGCGTACGTCCATGCCCATCAGGCAACCGACGATCATCAGCGAATGGCCCATGTTGGACCGGGTGTCGCCGACATAGGCGTACGTGATGTCGGTGATCGGCTTGTCGCTGTGCTCGCGCATCGTCATGACGTCGGCGAGCATCTGGGTCGGGTGGTATTCGTCGGTGAGGCCGTTGTAGACCGGTACACCCGCGTACTTCGCCAATTGCTCCACGCCGCCCTGCGCGGCGCCGCGGTACTCGATGGCGTCGTACATCCGGCCGAGGACGCGCGCGGTGTCCTTGAAGGACTCCTTGTGGCCGATCTGCGAGCCCGCGGGATCGAGGTAGGTGACGTTGGCGCCCTGGTCGTGGCAGGCGACTTCGAAGGCGCAGCGGGTCCGCGTCGACGTCTTTTCGAAGATCAGGCAGATCTCCTTGCCGCGCAGGTGCTGCTGCTCGGTCCTGGCGTACTTCGCACGCTTGAGGTCGCGCGCGAGGTCGAGCACATAGCGGAACTCCCGCGGCGTGTAATCCTGAACGGTGAGCAGCGACCGGTTGCGCAGATTGAAGCTCATCTTTTCCTCCTGGGGTTCCCTCCGGGTTCGTTGGCCGCGGCGGGTCGTCAGTAGGCGGGCTCCCGCCAGATCGGGCAGGTCATGCAGTGGCCGCCGCCCCGTCCGCGGCCGAGTTCCGCCCCGCGGACGGTGATGACCTCGACGCCGGCCTTGCGCAGCAGCGTGTTGGTGTAGGTATTGCGGTCGTAGGCCACGACCACGCCGGGTTCGAGGGCGACGACGTTGTTGCCGTCGTCCCATTGCTCGCGCTCCGCCTCGTAGGCGTTTCCGCCGGTGCCGACAATGCGGAGCCTGGAATAGCCCAGCGCGTCGGCCACGACCTCCAGCAGCGGCCTCGCCTCGGGCCTCACCTCGAAGCGCCCCTCGTCGTCCAGGGGATAGGCGCTGTAGCAGCGGATCTGGTCGACGACTTCCCGGAAGACCGTCACCAGATCGCGGTCGCAGAACGAGAACACCGTGTCCAGATGCATCGCCGCGCGGCTTTTCGGCATCAGGCAGGCGATCACCCGGGACGCCGCGTTGTTGCGGAACAGCGCGCGGGTCACCTGGCCGACCGCCTGACGGTTGGTACGCTCCCCCATGCCGATGAGGACGATGCCCTTGCCGATCGGCATCACGTCGCCGCCCTCCAGGGAGGCGCCGGTGAAGTCCTCGTCGGAATCGCCCCACCAGATCGTGAAGCCGCCGTCCCGGAAGCGGGGATGGAACTTGTAGACCGCCCGCTGCAGCAACGTCTCCGGCTTGCGGGCCGGCCAGAACATCGGGTTGCAGGTCACGCCGTTGTAGATCCAGCAGGACGGGTCCCGCTGGAACAGCGTGTTGGGAATCGGCGGCAGCACGAAATCGGTGCCGCCGAACGCCTCGTTCAACAGCACGCTCACGGTGTTGTCCGGCAGGTCCGATATGGCGATGCCGCCGATGAGATGGACGGCGAGTTCCCTGGACGGCATCTCGTCCAGCCAGGGGCGCATGACCTCCACGGCGGCGACCCCGACGGTGTTGGCGGTGACGCGGCGGTCGAGCACGAACCTGCGCGCCTGAGGATCGTCGAGCGTTTGCGCCAGCAGATCGTGCAGGTCCAGCACCTCGACCCCCCGCTCCTCCATCTTCAGCACGAGGTCGTGGTGGTCCTTCTGCGCCTCGTGCACCCAGATGACGTCATCGAACAGAAGGTCGTGGCAGTTGCCGGGGGTGAGGCGCTGGTGCGCCAGCGACGGCCGGCAAACCAGGACGGTCCGCAGCTTGCCGACTTCCGAATGCACGCCGACTTCAGACATGACGCATCTCCCTGCTTCGATGGCCCGGTATTCCGTGCGGGCCTTGTTGTCTTGTGACGGCGCGGCGGCCATCACAGCGGGCTGATCGTGCCGGTCCACATGAGCCAGGCGGCGAGCACGGCGAGGACAGCGATGGCCGCCGCGATGACTATCTCCACGCTGGTGAAGGCGCGCTCCCCGTGCTCGCGTCGGGCCCGGACATAGACGAGGATTCCCGGTGCGAAGAGGACCGCGCACATCAGCAGGTACTGAAGGCCGGCCGCGTAGACGAGCCAGAGGCCGTAGGCCATCGCCAAGGCACCGACCAGGATGCCCTTCGTCCGCGATTCGGCACCGTAGCCCTCGCCGGTCAGGGCCAGTTTCAACGCGTAGGCGCCGGACAGGACGTAGGGGGGAAGGATCGCGACCGAGGCGATGAAGTAGAAGAACTGGTACGCGCTGCGCGAAAAGAAGCTGAGCGCTAGGAAGAGCTGGATCAGGAGATTGGTCGCCCACAGCGCGTTCACGGGCGAGCCGTTGGCGTTCTCAGCAGCGAACCATTTCGGGAAGGTCCCGTCGCGGCCGCAGGTGTAGGGAATCTCCGCGCACAGCAGCGTCCAGGAGAGGAAGGCGCCGCCGACCGAGATCACCAAACCGATGTTGATCAGGGCGGCGCCCCACGGGCCGACGAGGGACTCGAACACGCCGGCCATGGACGGCACCTTGAGGTCGGCGAGTTCGGGTTGCCGCAGAACGCCCGTCGCCAGCAGCGAGACCAGCACGTAGATTCCCAACGCGCCGACGAAGCCGATCACGGTCGCCCGCCCGACGTCGGAGCGGCGGGCCGCGCGGGCGGAATAGACGCTGGCGCCCTCGATGCCGATGAACACCCACAGAGTCACCAGCATGGTGCTCTTCACCTGCTCCATGACCGAGCCGAGGCCGCCCGTGCCGGACCCGGCGCCGGTTCCCCAGAAATCCACCGTGAAGCGATCCCAATGGAAGCCGACGATGGCCACCAGGACGAACAGGAACAGCGGCACCAGCTTGGCGATCGAGGTGACGACGTTCACGAAGGCCGCCTGTTTGATGCCGCTGAGCACGAGCGCGTGGATCAGCCACAGGCACAGCGACGCGCCGACGATGGAGGGCAGGTTGTTGCCGTCGCCGAAGATGGGGAAGAAGTGGGACAGGGCCGAGAAGATGGCCACCGCGTAGGCCACGTTTCCAAGAAAGGCGCTCAGCCAATAGCCCCAGGCGCTGTTGAAGCCGACGAACGGGCCGAAGCCGGCCTTGGCATAGGCATAGGGGCCTGCGTTCAGGTTCGGTTTGCGCACGGCCAGGTTCTGGTACACGAAGGCGAGCATCATCATGCCGATACCGGTGATCATCCAGCCGATCAGGATGGCGCCGGGCGACGCGCCCTTGGACATGTCCGATGGAAGATTGAAAACGCCGCCGCCGATCATCGAGCCGACAACGAGCGCAACGAGTGGGAGCAAGGTCAGTTTGTCCGACTTCCGGGTCTGCGCCACGCCAGCGTTCTTCACCGACACGAGATCGTTCACGTCAGCCGTCGTCATCGCCGTCTCTCCGCTATCCTCGCCTCCCTGCCGTCATCTCCCTGTCGTCAAGGATTTCCTCCAATGAGGCGGGCAATGAGGCGGGGCGTCTTCCGCTCCAGCGCCGACCGGTCACGTCCATTGAATGGCCTTCAAGGAATGGAGACCGAGAATGGAAGTCCCAAACTTGACTGTTCGACGGCCCGTTACATAAGTTCGATACGGTTTCCACGTCGCTATTCGTCGCTTGCATTGTTTTCTAAGGACTTTGCGGAGCAAAAAGGGCTTTTGCCACGCCGTGAACAGGGGCGTGATACGGTATCTCAACCGATGACTTTTGGCATATCAAAGGAAAAGCTCACTTGCGCAATATATTTATTTCGCAATTGCGAATTTGCAGTTGCGAAATAAGAGGACCGCTTGGCTCCAGCTTAAGGAAGTGCGATTTTACTTTTCATCGACCGCCAAATTTTGATGAATCCGCCGTCGGCAGAACGCAGCTCCAAAGGACTGCGGATTTTCGGCGGTGATCTGGGGCGGTGATCTGGGTAGTCTTGAAACCGTACGTCTTGAGCATCCTGTGTGTCAGCGCGAGGAGCGCGGCTGGATAACGAAAACCGCGGTACGGGTTGGTGAGCATGCCTGGCAACCAGCCATGCCGGACCGTTTACCACCAAACTGACAACACCCGACCGTTCACTGGAAACGGCGAAGTGCCGGTTTATGCTTGGGTTGATCCGATGGATGACATGAACTGCGTGTTCAATCGAACGCGCGATGGAAAGAATCACGGCCGTACAGTCATGACCGTCTGGTCGTCTGATGAAACGATGCACCAAAAGAAAGGAGAGTTGGAACTCTGTCGTGTGCGTCCATTTTCTCGGTGGGTTTCGCTTCTGCTTTCATCGTACAGAATCCCCGTCTGTCGTGCCATTGCGACGCACGGCCAAACAGCGGAGAACTTCCGGATATGGCCAAATCCATTCAGTTCAAATCAGGCGATTTGCTGTTCCGGCGGGGGGACGCGAGCGACTGCGTTTTTTGGGTCAGGCACGGTGAAATTGAAGTCCTGCGCGAGAATGGAGACAACGCCATCCTGATCGGGCATGTGCGGGGCGGCGAGTGGCTGGGCGAGATGGGCGTCATTGAAGGCCGCAGCCGGAGTGCCACCGCCCGAGCCGTCAGCGATGGCGCCGCGGAAGTCCTCACCCCGCAGGAGTTCCTGGACCGGGTGAGCCGGGACGCATCCCTGGCGCGCGGGTTGATCCAGCGTCTCAGCATCCGCCTGCGGACGATCGAGGACAAGATTGCCGGCGATCTGCTGCTCTCGACGCGCGAGGCGGAAACGTCAGAGAACGGCGCGCCGTCGTCGGAGGCACTTCCCAACGACAACGAACGCATTCTATTGACCGCCGGGTCGGACTCCCTGCGCAGCCGGATCGGTCCAAGCTCAATTCAGGTTGGACAACTGCCCTTCGTGGTCGGTCGGCTCCCGATCAACGGCGAGGCACCGCCCCAACGGTCACCCGATCTGTCCATAGACGATCAGCCGCCGTTTCGCCTGTCGCGCGATCACTTCATGATCAGCCGCAGCCAGGGCCGGCTGCTCGTGTCCGATCTTGGCAGCACGCTTGGGACGGTCGTTAACGGACAGCCGATCGGGCACGATTTCATGAGGGACACCGCCCTTCTGAACCACGGTGAGAACCGCGTCGTTGCGGGCGGCTGGGGATCGCCCTTCGAGTTCAACGTTTCCATCGGCTGAAGGGGCGTTGCCGGACAAAAGCGCTTTTTCGCATCCCGCGAAGCGGATGCCGGACCCAGGTCATACACCGATGAGACCGAGACGGAATGGGCGGTCACTGGCACTCTGACCGCTGCCACGCTTGGTGGAATGATGGATGCCGCACACCGACCCGATCCAACGCCGAGAGGCCGGGCATGGCATCGCAGAGGACCGCGTCACATCACTAGGGCTGCGGGAGGCGGGCATGGCCGAAGCGCTGTCAGTCAAGGAAAAGGCTCTCATCGACGCATACTGGCGGGCAGCAAACTATTTGTCCGTCGGGCAAATTTATCTTTATGACAATCCATTGCTCAAAGTTCCCCTTACCCTCAAACACATAAAGCCGAGGTTGTTGGGGCATTGGGGAACCACACCCGGCTTGAATTTCATCTATGTCCATCTGAACCGGATGATCCGGCAATTGGATCTGAACATGATCTGTATTGCCGGTCCCGGGCATGGCGGACCGGCCATGGTCGCGAATGCCTATCTTGAGGGAACATACAGCGAAGTCTACCCGAACATCTCGCCGGATGAGGAGGGCATCAAGCGCCTCTTCACGCAATTCTCGTTTCCCGGCGGGATTCCCAGCCACGTGGCGCCGGAGACGCCCGGTTCGATTCATGAAGGCGGCGAACTCGGATACGCCGTGTCCCACGCGTACGGAGCCGCCTTCGACAACCCCGACCTGATCGTCGCCTGCATCGTCGGCGACGGGGAGGCGGAAACCGGGCCGCTGGCGACGAGCTGGCATTCCAACAAATTCCTCAATCCACTCAGCGATGGCGCCGTTCTGCCGATCCTGCACCTCAACGGCTACAAGATCGCCAACCCCACCATTCTCTCCCGGATCAGCCACGAGGAGCTGGAGCAGCTGTTCCACGGGTATGGATACATCCCCTATTTCGTGGAAGGCCACGAACCTGACGACATGCATGAACGCATGGCCTCCACTCTGGACACGGCCATCGCCGACATTCGGCGGATCAAGGACGACGCGCGCCGAAACGGGGTCACGCAGCGTCCCCGCTGGCCCCTGATCGTGCTCCGCACACCGAAGGGATGGACATGCCCGAAGGAGATCGACGGCAAGCGGGCCGAGGATTTCTGGCGTTCGCATCAAGTCCCGATGGGGGAAATGCATGAGAACCCGGACCATGTGCGTGTTCTCGAAGAGTGGATGAAAAGCTACCGACCCGAGGAGCTTTTCGACGAGGGAGGCCGCCTCCGCCCCGACCTCGCCGACTTGGCCCCCCGCGGCATTCGCCGTATGAGCGCCAACCCGCACGCCAACGGCGGCACGCTCCTGCGCGATCTGCGCCTTCCGGATTTCCGCGACTACGCCGTCCCGATGGAGGCTCCCGGCGTGGCCGTCGCAGAAGCCACCCGCGTGATGGGGCAGTTTCTGCGCGATGTGATGAAGCTGAACCTCGACGCGCGGAACTTCCGGCTCTTCAGTCCCGATGAGAACAACTCCAACCGCTGGCAGGACGTGCTCCAGGTCACGGATCGGACATGGGTTGCCGATACCGTCCCGTGGGACGACCATCTCGCCCCGGACGGACGGGTCATGGAGATGCTCAGCGAACACCAATGCCAGGGGTGGCTTGAAGGCTATCTGCTGACGGGTCGTCACGGTTTCTTTTCCTGCTACGAAGCTTTCATCCACATCGTCGATTCGATGTTCAACCAGCACGCCAAGTGGCTGAAGGTCTGCCGGACCATTCCCTGGCGGCGTCCCGTCGCCTCGCTGAACTACCTGCTGTCCAGCCATGTCTGGCGCCAGGACCACAACGGCTTCAGCCACCAGGACCCTGGCTTCATCGACCATGTGGTGAACAAGAAGGCCGACGTCGTCCGGGTCTATCTGCCACCCGATGCCAATTGCCTGCTGTCAGTCACGGACCATTGCCTGCGCAGCCGGAACTGCGTCAACGTCGTCGTCGCCGGGAAGCAACCGGCCCCGCAGTGGTTGACGATGGATGAAGCCATCAGGCATTGCACGGCCGGTCTGGGGATCTGGGAATGGGCCAGCAACGACCGCGGCGGCGAACCCGATGTGGTGATGGCCTGCTGCGGCGACGTGCCGACGTTGGAGACCCTGGCGGCGGTTGATCTCCTGCGCCATTACGCCCCGGACCTGAAGGTCCGCGTCATCAACGTCGTCGACCTCATGACCTTGCAGCCCCCGGGCGAGCATCCGCACGGACTTCCGGACCGCGACTTCGACGCGCTGTTCACCACGGACAAACCGATCATCTTCGCCTTCCACGGCTATCCCTGGCTCATTCATCGGCTGACGTACCGGCGGACCGGCCACGGCAACCTGCATGTGCGCGGCTACAAGGAGGAAGGCACCACCAGCACGCCCTTCGACATGTGCGTGCTGAACGATCTCGACCGGTTCCACCTCGTGGGCGACGTGATCGACCGGGTTCCGGCGCGCGGCGCGAGCGCCGCCTACGTCAAGCAGGCAATGCGCGACAAGCTCATCGCGCACAAGGAACACATCAGACGGTATGGCGATGACATGCCCGAGATTGCGGGATGGACCTGGGGCCAACCCGGAGCGGTCGCAGCCGCCTCGACCGAGGCCGACAATGTTTGAACCATAAGACGATGGTCGGGCCATCCGTCGAACGGCGCGGCGGCTGCGACCGGGCGAGGAGGAAACGCCATGAGCAGCGACATGACCATGGCCGACGCAACGGCGTCGAATGTCTCCGGATCGACGGACCTGCTCCAGCAATATGGATGCGGCCCGATCCACTTCACCGGAACGCACGATGCGCTTTATGAGCGGCACCTGATGTTCGACCATGTGGTCGATCCCACATCGGTCGGTCCCCGCGAACGCTACGAGGCGGTCGCCCGCTCCGTGCGCGACGTGCTGTCACAGCGGTGGCTTCGCACCGAGCAGACCTACGAACGCGAGAATCCGAAACGCGTCTATTACCTTTCCATGGAGTTCCTCATCGGGCGCTCCCTGGCCAACAACGTCATGAACCTCCTTCTCGATCCGGTCGTGGCGCGGGTCGCCGACGAGAAGGGGATCGACTGGCTTGCCCTGCTCGACGAGGAGCCCGACGCCGGACTGGGGAACGGGGGGCTTGGCCGGTTGGCGGCCTGCTTCATAGACTCCATGGCCACAATGCAGATCCCGGCCATGGGATATGGGCTCCGCTACGAATACGGCATTTTCCGGCAGAGCCTGCGGGATGGCTGGCAGCAGGAACAGCCCGACAACTGGCTGCGCCGGCCCGATCCCTGGGAGGTCGCCCGGCCCCAGGAGGCCGTGGAGATCACGCTCGGCTGCTCGTTCGAGGTGCGCAACGGGACGTTCGCCGCCGTGCCCGGCCGGCCGTCCAACCTGCTCGGCATTCCGTTCGACCGCCCCGTTGTCGGGTACGGCGGCCGAACGATCAACACGTTGCGGCTCTGGGCGGCGGCGGCACCGCACGCGCTGGACTTCCAGGCGTTCAGCGCCGGCGACTTCGTCAGTGCGCTCGCCGAACGGCTCTCGGCGGAGTCCCTCACACGGGTCCTGTACCCCGACGATTCGACGAGCATGGGGCAGGGCCTGCGCTTCGTGCAGGAGTATTTTCTGGTCGCCTGCTCCCTGGCGGATCTCGTGCGGCGCTTCCGCCGGACCAATTTGGTCGGTAGCCCGGCCGATTGGCGGGTGCTTCCCGACAAAGTCGCCGTCCAGCTCAACGACACCCACCCGAGCCTGACGGTGTCCGAACTGATGCGGATCCTGCTCGACGACGCGGGGCTCGGCTGGGAGGAGGCGTGGGACATCACGCGGCGGACACTCGCCTACACGAATCACACCCTGCTGCCCGAAGCGCTCGAAAAATGGCCGCTGCCCTGGTTCGAGCTTCTGCTGCCGCGCCACCTGGAGATCATCCTGGAGATCAACCGCCGGCTTCTCGACGAAGTGCGGGCCCGCTTTCCCGGCGATGAGGGCCGTATCGAGCGTGTGAGCTTGGTCGAGGAGGGCGGTCCGCGGAAGATCCGGATGGCCAACCTCGCCATCGTCGGATCGCACAGCACCAACGGGGTCGCTGCGATCCATTCCGATCTGCTGCGCACCGTGACGGTCAAGGATCTGGCCGAACTGTATCCCGAGCGCTTCAACAACAAGACCAACGGCGTGACGCCCCGGCGTTGGCTTCGGCTGGCCAACCCCGCCCTCTCCCGCTGCATCACCGACGCCATTGGGGACGGATGGATCACCGACCTGTCCCAATTGGCCAAGCTGACGCCGCTTGCGGACGACGGGGCTTTCCAGGACGCCGTGCGGGAGGCCAAGCGCGCCATGAAGCACCGCTTCGTGGCGTGGCTTGCATCGACCAACGGCATCACCGTCGATCCCGACACGATCTTCGACTGCCAGATCAAACGCATCCACGAATACAAGCGGCAGCTTCTGAACGCGTTGCGGATCGTCGTGCTCTACAACCGGATGCGGCAGAACCCCGGCCTCGACATGGCGCCGCGGACCTTCTTCTTCGCGGGAAAGGCGGCTCCCGCCTACCGTCTCGCCAAGGTGATCATCAAATTCCTCAACAACCTCGCCGTCGCCATCGACGACGACCCGGTGGTGCGCGGCCGTCTCAGGGTGGTGTTCCTGCCCGAGTACGGCGTGTCCCTGGCCGAGAAGCTGATTCCCGCCTCCGACGTGTCCAACCAGATCTCGACGGCGGGCTATGAGGCGAGCGGCACCAGCAACATGAAGTTCATGATGAACGGCGCATTGACGATCGGCACGCGCGATGGCGCGACGATCGAGATGGCGCAAGCCGCAGGCGAGGAAAACTTCTTCCTGTTCGGGTTGACGGCGGATCAGGTGAGCGGCAGCGCCGGCTGGTACAGCCCTTTCTGGCATCACCACAACGAACCGGAAACCCGCGCCGCGCTGGACCTGGTATTTTCCGACCATTTCAACCGCAACGAACCAGGCATCTTCGAACCTCTGCGCGACGCGCTGCTGACGGGCGGGGACCGCTTCATGCATCTCGCCGATCTCACGGCCTATCTGGAGGCGGACCGGCGGTTGCTGGCGTCCTACGCGGCCCCGCAGGACTGGACGCGCAAGGTCATCATGAACATCGCCAACTCTGGCCGGTTCTCCAGCGATCGCACCATCGCCGAATACGCCGCCGAGATATGGGATGCGAAGCCATGCCCGGTGCCGTAAGGGCCGGATCGGCGGTTCAGGTGGACGCGGATACGGGGCGGGCCGGCACGCCCAGTCCTCCCGCTCGGGGAACCGCGGCGCCGCTGGGAGCGATCCCCACCGGCCAGGGGACGAACTTCAGCGTGTTTTCGAAGCACGCGACCGGAATGGAGTTGCTGCTTTTCGACCGCGCCGAGGATGCGAGGCCTGCGCGCGTGATCCGCCTCGATCCCTCCACCCATTGCACCTATCATTACTGGCACGTGTTTCTTCCCGACGTGACGGCCGGCCAAATCTATGGTTATCGCGCCGAGGGGCCATGGGACCCCGCCAACGGCCTGCGCTTCGATCGGGACAAGCTTCTCCTTGATCCCTATGGCCGCGCGGTGGTCGTTCCGGACCGCTACAGCCGCGACGGCATCCGCAAACCCGGTGACGATTGCGGCGGCGCCATGAAAAGCGTGGTGGTGGATCCGGGGTCCTACGATTGGGAAGGCGACGCACCGTTGCGCCGGTCGTCCGCGCAGACCATCGTGTATGAGATGCATGTGCGCGGATTCACACGCCATCCCAGTTCCGGCGTCGGCGAGAAGACCCGCGGCACGTTTGCCGGACTGATCGAGAAGATTCCGTACCTGCAGAAATTGGGCGTCACCGCGGTGGAGCTGCTGCCGGTGTTCCAATTCGATACGCAGGATTGCCCGCCGGGAAAGGTCAATTACTGGGGATATGCGCCGGTCTCGTTCTTTGCGCCGCATGCGGCGTACAGTTCGCGTTCCGATCCGCTCGGTCCGCTGGACGAGTTCCGCGACATGGTCAAGGCGCTGCACCGCGGCGGCATCGAGGTCATCCTCGACGTCGTTTTCAACCACACGGCGGAAGGCGACCACAACGGGCCGACCCTGTGTTTCCGAGGGTTGGACAATCCCACCTACTATCTTCTCGAGGACGACCGATCCCGCTACGCCAACTACACGGGCACCGGGAACACCTTGAACGCCAATCACCCTGTCGTCCGGCGCATGATTGTGGACAGCCTTCGATACTGGGTCGAGACGATGCATGTGGACGGCTTCCGCTTCGATCTGGCCTCGGTACTGTCCCGCGACACATCGGGACATCCGATCCCGAACGCGCCGATCCTGTGGGACATCGAAACGGAACCGGCGCTGGCCGGTACGAAGCTGATCGCCGAGGCTTGGGATGCGGCGGGCCTTTATCAGGTCGGCAGTTTCGTCGGCGACAGCTGGAAGGAATGGAACGGACGGTTCCGTGACGACGTGCGTGCGTTTTTCCGCGGTGAACCGGGATCGGTGACCCAGATCGCGGACCGCATCCTCGGCAGCCCGGAGATCTATGGGCATGAGGAGCGGGAGGCTGAACAAAGCGTCAACTTCGTGACCTGCCATGACGGCTTTACGCTCAACGACGTGGTGTCCTACGACCGCAAGCACAACGAGGCGAACGGCGAAGGCAATCGCGATGGCGCGGACGACAACCGCAGTTGGAACTGCGGCGTCGAAGGCCCGACCGACGACCCGGCAATCGAGCGGCTGAGAAACCGTCAGGTAAAGAATTTCCTGACCGTGACGATGCTATCGCTCGGCGTCCCGATGATCACGATGGGCGACGAGGCGCGGCGCACTCAGTCCGGCAACAACAACGCCTACTGCCAGGACAACGAAACCAGTTGGTTTGATTGGACGCTGGTCGAGACGCACGCGGACGTGCACCGGTTCGTAACTGCGCTCAACACACGCCGAAGCCTGCGGGACAGGATGTACGAGCGTGTGCCTTTGCGGCAGCTGCTCCGGAAGGCGAAGATAACCTGGCACGGCGTGACCCCCGAGCAACCGGATTGGAGCCGCGATTCCCACAGCATCGCCGTCGAAGCGAAGGTGGAGCAGGGCCGGCTTCGCATTTACCTGATCCTGAACGCCTACTGGAAACCGCTTCGCTTTGAACTTCCGCCAGCAAATGACGGCCGTGTTGGCCCATGGCGCCGATGGATCGACACCTCGCTCGACCCCCCATGTGATATCGTCGAGTGGAGCTTAGCGCCGACGCTGAGTGAGTTGTCCTATCTGGTGGAAGCGCGGTCCGTCGTCGTGCTGATCCATGACACCGGCGAACCGACCCACCTGTCGTGACCCGTACCAAGCGTTGGTGTCTGGTTTTGGTGGAGGGAGACCGTGAGCATCCCCCGGCACAATGGACGGCGGGTTATGCGACCTGCAACTTGGCCTGCTCAGGAGTTCTGTAGCCAATCGCCGAGTAGAGGCGTTGGCGATTGTAGTAGGGCCTGTTAGCGCTTGATCCAATCGAGGGCGGCGGCGAGGCAAAGGACGCCCGTGAAGGAGTTGGCAGTTTTCTCATAGCGGGTGGCAATTGCCCGCCACTCCTTGATCCCGGCCCAAAAGCGCTCGACGAGGTTGCGGTTGTTGTAGATCCATGCCGGACAGGCGACCGGCGCATCGGTCTCGCTTATGCGTGATGCACTCTCTCGCATAAGCACCAATTGCCGCTTAAAGAGGAAAGCGACAAAAGTCCCTTGTTTCCAAAGGGAAAAGTTGAACTGGCGGAGGGAGAGGGATTCGAACCCTCGATACCCTTTTGAGGTATACACACTTTCCAGGCGTGCGCCTTCAACCACTCGGCCACCCCTCCGCAGAGGCCGCGTTTATATCCAGCCCGAAGGCGGCGCGCAAGCCCCTGATATCACTTTTTTGGAAAAATCTTGCGCCGCCTTCGTGATGATCCGCGGGGCGGATCGAAGCCACCTTCCCTCAGCCGAGGCCGCGGACGAGATCGCCCACCGTGCGGCACAGCAGGTCGATGTCCTGGTCGCGCGACAGGCGGTGGTCGCCGTCCTTCACCAGCGTCACCCGCACATCCGAACTGCTAAGGCGATCGGCCAGGGTCAGGCTGACCTGCCAGGGCACGTCCGGGTCGGCCATGCCGTGCAGCAGGCGCACCGGCTTGTCGAAGGCGATGGGCTGGCGCAGCAGCAGGTGGTTGCGCCCGTCCTCGATCAGGGCACGGGTGATCGGCTGCGGCTCCGGCCCGTAGTCGGAGGGGCGCAGCCAGCGGCCCGTCTCCAGGATCTCGCGGCGGACGGACTCGTCGAAGAGGTCCCACATCAGGTCCTCGGTGAAGTCCGGGGCGGCAGCGATGCCGACCAGCCCGGCCACCCGCTCCGGACGGCGCAGCGCGGTCAGCAGCATCATCCAGCCGCCCATGGAGGAGCCGACGAGGATCTGCGGCCCCACCGTCACGCGGTCCAGGACGGCCAGCGCGTCGTCGGCCCACAGCCCGATGGTGCCCTCGTCGAACCGTCCGCTGGAGGCGCCGTGCCCCTGATAGTCGAAACGGGTGAAGGACAGCCCCTCGCCCGCCGCCCATTCCTCCAGGGCCAACGCCTTGGTGCCGGTCATGTCGGACATGAAGCCGCCGAAGAACATCACGCCGGGGGCCAGCCCTTCCGGGTCGCGGCCCGGGGTGTGACGATAGGCTATGGTCGCGGCGCCGCGCTTCAGGCTATGGTGCGCGCCGCCCGGCGACGGGACGGGGCCGGCTGCGGGTTCGTTCATATCGGACACCTCTGTGGGCCAGGACTTTAGGAATCTGTGACTATGGACGTCGAATCCCAGCTTAGCACCGGCGAGGACCCGCGCAACCCGGCCGGCGCCTTCGCGGCCGCCGGCCGCCGGCCCGTCGTTCTCCAGGTGCTGCCGGCGCTGGTCACCGGCGGGGCCGAGCGCGGCTGCATCGACGTGGCGCTGGCGCTGGCCCAGGCCGGAGCCTTGCCGCTGGTGGCGTCCGAAGGCGGGCCGATGGCGGCGGAGCTGGACCGCGCCGGCATCCGCCACATCACCCTGCCGCTGGCCTCCAAGAACCCCCTGGTCATCCGCCGCAACGCGCGCAAGCTGGAGGCGATCATCCGGGAGAACGGCGTGGACATCGTGCACGCCCGCTCCCGCGCCCCGGCCTGGAGCGCTTGGCTGGCCTGCCAGGCGACCGGCGCACGCTACATGACCACCTTCCACGCCCCTTACAATTACAAGAACGGGCTGAAGCGCTGGTACAATTCGGTGATGGCGCGGGGCGAGCGGATCATCGCCATCTCCGGCTTCATCCGCCGCCACATCCTGGAGAATTACGACGTCGATCCGGCGGTCATCCGCACCATCCACCGCGGCATCGACCCGCTGTCCTTCGCGCCGGAGCGGGTCAGCTCCGCCCGCATGATCCAGCTCGCCCAGAAATGGCGGCTGCCGGACGACAAGCCGGTGATCCTGCTGCCCGGCCGCCTGACCCGCTGGAAGGGCCAGACGGTGCTGATCGACGCGCTGGCGAAGCTGGGGCGCAAGGACGTCTGCGCGCTGCTTGTCGGGTCCGATCAGGGCCGCACCGGCTACCGGCAGGAGTTGGAGGAGCAGGTGCGCCGCGCCGGGCTGGAAGGCGTCGTCACGATGACCGACCATTGCAACGACATGGCCGCCGCCTACCGGCTGTCCACCGTCGTCGTCTCCGCCTCGCAGGAGCCGGAAGCCTTCGGGCGGGTGATCGTGGAGGCGCAGGCGATGGGCCGCCCGGTGATCGTGTCCGCCATCGGCGCCTACCAGGAGACGGTGATTCCCGGCGAGACCGCCTGGGTGGTGCCGCCCGCCGATCCCGACGCGCTGGCCAAGGCGCTGGACGAGGCGCTGTCCCTGACGACGGAGCAGCGCGACGCCATCGGCGCCCGCGCCCGCGCCTTCGTCGCCGAGCGCTACACCAAGCAGCGCATGTGCGCCGACACGCTGGCCGTCTATGCGGAGCTTCTCGCCGAGCCCAAACGCGCCGTAAAAGGCCGCTGAGCCGCCCTTTCTTCCCGCCCGTCACACCACCGGACATCATGACCGACATCGTCCAGCTTTCCGGAATCGCCTCCGTCATCGACCGTTACGACGGGGTCATCCTCGACCTGTGGGGCGTCCTGCACGACGGGGAGCGGCCCTATCCCGGCGTGCCGGAGTGCCTGGACCGGCTGCGCGCGGCGGGCAAGGTGATCTGCCTGCTGTCCAACGCGCCGCGCCGCACCGGCGGCGTCATCGCCAAGCTCGACGGCATGGGAATCGGGCGCGAGCGCTACCACCATGTCATGACCTCGGGCGAGGCCGCCTACGACGCGTTGCGCGACCGCGACGACCCGTGGCACGCAGCACTGGGCCGGCGGCTGTACCACATCGGCCCCGACCGCGACATGGACGTGTACGAGGGGCTGGGCTACACGCTCGCGGCATCGCCGGACGAGGCCGATTTCGTCGTGAACACCGGCATCGTCGACTTCGGGGAATCGCTGTCGGTCTACGAGCCGGCGCTGGAAGCCTGCCGCCGCCGCAACCTGCCGATGGTCTGCGCCAACCCCGACCTGATCGTGATGGTCGGCGAGCAGATGGTCATCTGCGCTGGCACGCTGGCCCAGCGCTACGAGGCGATGGGCGGCGACGTCTTCTGGCATGGCAAGCCACACGCCCCGGTCTATGACCGCTGCCTGTCGCTGATGGGCATCAAGGACAAGCGGCGCATCCTGGCGGTGGGCGACAGCCTGCGCACCGACGTGGCCGGAGCCAACGCCGCCGGGATCGACGTGGCGCTGGTCACCTTCGGCATTCATCGCGAAGAGCTGGGAGGGGCCTGGGGCGAGGCGGTCGACCCGGACAAGCTGGCCGCCGCGGCGGCGGCGGCCGGCCACCAGCCGACCTACGGCCTGCCCAGCCTGCGCTGGTAAGAGGGACGGCGTCCCGCTCCTCGATTCAATCGAAGGGCGGGATGGCGTCGTCCATGGCCTTGCGCAGAATGCTGGACGGCCCATCTTCGGAGAAGCCGCGGCTTCCGATGGCGTTGCGGAAATAGCTGACAATGAAGACGCGGATCGAGGCGGTCAAATTCGCCTCCCCGCGCCTTTGATCGATCTGGGTGCAGATGTCGTTCAGAGTCAGCCCCTCACGCTCACAGATTTCCTTCAAGGAGTCCCAAATATAGGGCTCCATCCGAAGACTGGTGCGTCGGCCCGAAACCTTGACATTGCGACAGACCAGGACCGGCCCTTCCTTGTTCCCCTGTCTGCCCGCCATATCGTTGCCCTTGGTCCCCTGCCGTTGCGGAAAGGCGCTCGCGTTTCCGGCGAATATACATTCACTTGTATGATGATATTGCAAGCGGCGTGTGGGCACAAAGCCAATTTCGACCGGGGGTCGCGATCCCGGCCCGGGGTTCACCGTTCCCGCCACCGCGCAACCTTGGCCCGGGCAAAAGCCGCTTCCCTTCCCGGGCGCCTTCGCTGTACCAGTGCTTCGATGGGCCGACACAAGCTGTAGTGGTCACTTCCGGTGGAGAACGAGCGATGGTGCGACCGGCGGCGTGGGGGATCGCGGTGACGCTGATGGCCGGGCTGGCGCCCGTCCTGCCGGCCCGCGCGTCCGACCTGCCCATCGACCGCATCCGCGCCGAGGTGTCGCGCCTCGTCCCGCCGCTCTGGACCGTCGAGGAGATGACGGCGGACCCGGTTCCCGCGCCAGCGCCTGAGGGCAGGACCGCCGCGAAATCCGCCGAATCGCGGGCCGCCGTCCGAATCGGGGCCAAGCTTCGGCTCGCCAAGCCGACCTATATGGTGGAAAGCCGGGACGGCGCCATCACCTTCATCCGCCCCGTCGCCGAGGCCGGTCTGGAAAAGACGCTCACCGCCACGGCGCTCGCCACGCTTGGCCCCAACGGCTGGAATGCCCGCATCGAACTGCGCAACCCGGAGGTGCTGGAAGGCATCGGCCAGCCGCTGGAAGAGCTTCCCGGCCGCCCGGTGCTGGCCGGCTCCGCCGAGGCCAACCGCTTGCGCGAGCAGATCGCCCGCGACGCCGAGGCCCGCGGCGCCGAGGAGGACGCCCGCCGCCGCCGCGAGGAGGATCTGCTCGCCCGACAGGCCGCCGCCACCAAGGCGGAGGAGGAGCGCGCCGCCGCCGAACGGCGGCAGGAGGAGGCCCGTGCGGCGCGGATCGCCGACCTGCGCACCCGGATTCAGGGCGCGGACCGCCCGGCGCGGATCGCCGCCTACGAGGCGGCGCTGGGCGGCAACGACCCGTCGCTGCGCCAGATCGCCATGGAGGCGGCGCTGCAGGGCCGCGACCCGGTGCTGGGGAATCTGGCGCTGAAGGACTGGATCGCCCGCCGCAAGGCGGTGCCGGTGCAGCTCTACGCGACGAAGGAGGACCCGCATTCCGAAACGGTGCTGAACAACCTGGGTCCGCTGACGCTGGAGATCGATTCCGTCAACCCCGTCAACGGCGCGCTCGCGGGACGTCTGGGCGCCCCCGGCTACAGCATCGCCAAGCCCTCCGCCGCCATCGGCACGCTGGCGCAGACCACCCTGACGGTGAACGCCTACGGCTGCGTCCTGTCGCTGCGCCTGACTGAGCAGCAGGCCCTGGACGGGCTGTTCCGCTGCCAGACCCTGCCTGCGCTGATCGCCCGCGTCGTCGTGGACTGAGGCGGCGGATGCGCCGGGTCGCCCTTCCCCTTCTCGGACTTCTGGCGCTGTTCGGCGGCCCCTCGGCGCGGGCGGACGAGGCCGAAGCGACCTTCACGCCACGCCCGCCGCCGACCGCCGTTCTGCCCCGGCTGACGCCGCTGGGAGCGGCGGGGAAGGCGACGCCGCAGCCCCTGGCGCCGCTGCTTCCCTTGCCGGTGCTGACGCCACCCGCGTCGGCGACGGCGCCGGAGCCGGTTACCCCCGTTGCCTCTGCCGCTGCCGGGGTGGAGCCTCCGGCGCAGGCGACCACCGACACCGTCGCCATCCCTCTGCCCGCCCGCAAGCCTTCCGGTCCGGCGCCCGCGGCGGTCGCCGATGGCACCCCGACGAACCGCTTCAAGGGCGGCTACGCCAAGGCTTCGAAGGAGGACCGCGGCTGTGCCCTGCCCGGCCATATCACCGAGGAACGCGGCACCGACACGCGCCGCCCGGCCATCACCATGGGAACACGGGTGCGCGTCCGCGCCGCCGCGAACCTGCGCGTCGCCCCCTTCTGCGACGCCAAGGTGGCGGACGTCCTGGAGCGTGGGGAGACGGTCACCGTGATGGCCGCCTTCGGCTCCTGGTACGAGGTCGGGCGGAACGGGCGGGCGCTGGGCTTCGTCGGCGCATCCCTCCTCGCCGGGACGAAGGGCCGCTAACCCTTCACCCGGGCGGCCTCGACCATGAAGCGGCGCCAGATCTCCGCCGGGACGGAGCCGCCGGTAACCCCCTTCATCGGCGTGTTGCCGTCGTTGCCGACCCACACCCCCACCGTCAGCCCGCGCCCGGCCACGCCGTCGGCGAAGCCGATGAACCAAGCGTCCCGGTAATCGTTGGTGGTGCCGGTCTTGCCGCCCGCCCCGCTCTTGGCGAGCGCCGCCGGCAGGCGGGCCGTCTTGCCGGTGCCGTCCCGCATGACCGACGCCAGCATGGATTTCAGGGTGGCGGCGGTCTGCGGGTCGATCACCCGGTCCGCTTTCGGCGGGGTGTAGCTGTAGATCGTCCGCCCGGCGGGATCGCCGATGCGCTGGAACAGATGGCCGCTGACCGTGCTGCCGCCGTTGGCGACCACCGCGTAGGCCTGGGTGATCTCCAGAAGCGACACCTCGCTGACCCCCAGCGCGAGGCCGAGGTCCGGCTCCAGCGGCGACTCGACGCCGAGACGGCGGGCGGCGGCGGCGATCTCCTCCGCATGGCCACGGGTCAGCCGGGCCGAGGCCGTGTTGGTCGAATGGGCGAAGGCGTCGGCCAGCGTCAGCGAGGACGGGTAACGGTTGTCGAAGTTGCGGATGGCCCGCCCGTCGGTGAACTCCATACGCGAGCCGTCGACGCGGGAATCCGGAGTCAGCCCGCGCTCCAGCGCCGCCAGGAAGACGAACAGCTTGAAGGCCGAGCCGGGCTGGCGGCGCGCCTGGAGCGCGCGGTTGAAGTGGTCGCGCCGGGCCGCCGCGTCGCGCCCGCCGATCATCGCCAGGATCGCCCCGTCGCCGTCCAGCGCGACCAGGGCGACCTCCGCGTCCCCCAGGCTCTTGGCGTGGCGCTTCAGGGTGGCCTCCACGCTGCGCAGGGCGGCCGCCTGAAGGTCGCGGTCGAGCGTGGTCCGCGCGGTAAAGGTCGGCCCCGGAAGGTCGCCGCCGTAGCGGTCGGCGGCGAAGCGGTCGAAACGGGCCTTGGCCGTCTCGCGGAAATGGCCGGTGGACAGCACCGCTGCCTTGTTGGCGGCGGCCAGCATGGGGCGCTGGCGCTTGGTCTGCTCCGCCGTGCGCTCGGTGATGAAGCCCACGTCGGCCATGGCGTCGAGCACCAGGGCGGCCTTGGCCTCCGCCTTCTCCAGGTCGGCGAAGGGGTTCAGGCGGGAGGGGGCGGGCAGCGCGCCGATGAGCATCGCCGACTCCTTCAGCGACAGCTTGCCCGCCGGCTTGCCGAAGAAGACACGTGCGGCGGCGTCCACCCCGTACGCGCCGAAACCGAAATAGGCGCGGTTGAGGTACAGGTACAGGACGTTCTTCTTGCCGAGCTGCTCCTCGAAATCGCTGGCGCTGTACAGCTCATACGCCTTGCGGGACCAGCGGTTGTAGCGGTTGAGGAAGATCAGCTTCATCGTCTGCTGGGTCAGCGTGCTGCCGCCCTGGCTGAAGCGGCCGGACGTCACCGCCACGGCCAGCGCGCGGGCCAGACCCTGGAAGTCGATGCCGTCATGCTCCAGATAGCGCCGGTCCTCCTTGGCGATCAGCGCCTGGATCAAATGCTTCGGCAGCTTCTCCAGCGTCAGCGTGTCGCCGTACGTCTCGCCGATGGAGCCAATGAAGCGCCCCTGCCGGTCGAGGAAACGCACACCATGGCCGCGGTTGTACGCCAGCACATCGTCGACGGTGCGGAACTCGTCCCCGAACAGGTCCATCGCCTGGGCGGGGGGCGGCACTGGGAGGCCGGACAGCAGCGGCAGCGCGAGCGTCAAAGCCAGGGCAGCGCGGCGGAGCAGGGATGATCGGAGCATCGGCCGAATGGTGGAGGCGGAATGAGCCTCACGTCGGCGCACCGTCCCGCTTCCGCAATGCCGCTACCCCGTAATTGCGGAGCGTCGGAACGGCCCCGCCGCCCAACAAAAAAGCCCGCCGGAACCGGCGGGCCTTTTTGGGGACGCGTGTGCTCTGCGGACGGCGGGCGGGCCATCGCGCCGAAGGGTCACCTCGGCGCCAGGACCATGACCATCTGGCGGCCTTCGAGCTTCGGCATCTGTTCGACCTTCGCCAGTTCGTCCAGCTCGTCGCGCACGCGGACCAGCACGTTCATGCCAAGATCCTGGTGCGCCATCTCACGCCCGCGGAAGCGCATGGTCACCTTGACCTTGTCGCCTTCCTCAAGGAAGCGGCGGGCCGAGCGCATCTTCACGTCGTAGTCGTTGTCATCGATGTTGGGTCGGAGCTTGATCTCCTTCACCTCGATGATCTTCTGCTTCTTGCGCGCCTCGGCAGCCTTCTTCTGCGCCTCGTACTTGTACTTGCCATAGTCGAGGATCTTGCAGACAGGAGGCTCAGCCTGGGGGGCGATCTCGACGAGGTCGAGACCCGCATCCTCAGCGGCCAGCAGCGCATCGCGCAGCGAAACGACGCCCACCATCTCGCCGTCGGCACCGACGAGACGGATCGAGCGAGCCGTGATCTCCCGGTTTACCCGCGGTCCATCGCGGGTCGGAGCGGCTTCGGACGGTATCCTGGCTATGGACGCTTCTCCATGACTGGAAACCCACCGGGGCGCGACCTCCCGGAGGGAAGCCCGCCCGAACGGTGCGGTCGGTTAAAACGGCGAATCGAAGGCGGCGGCGCCCGCGGGGGACCGCGCCTCCTCACTCAGTTTATTGAGAGCGGCGTCGAGGGCAAGAACTTCCTGATCCTTACCACCGAGGGTACGCAGCGCGACCGTCCGCTCCTCCGCCTCGCGCTTGCCCACAACCACCAGGACGGGAACCTTCTGAAGGCTGTGTTCGCGGACCTTCAGGTTGATCTTCTCGTTCCGGGTGTCGAGTTCGGCACGGATGCCGCGGCGCTTCAGCAGGCTGACCACCTCCTGCCCGTAACCGTCAGCCTCGTTGGTGATGGTGCAGACCACCGCCTGGACCGGGGCGAGCCACATCGGGAACTTGCCGGCGTAGTGTTCGATCAGCATGCCGATGAAGCGTTCCAGCGACCCCAGGATCGCCCGGTGCAGCATCACCGGGCGGTGGCGGGCGCCGTCCTCGCCGATGTAGGAGGCGTCGAGCCGCTCGGGAAGGTTCGGATCGTACTGGAGCGTGCCGCACTGCCAGGTGCGCCCGATGGCGTCGGTCAGGTGGAACTCCACCTTCGGGCCGTAGAAGGCGCCCTCGCCCGGCAGGTCCTCATACTCCAGCCCGGCGGCGTCGAGCGCTTGGCGCAGCGCGCCCTCCGCCCGGTCCCACAGATCGTCGGAGCCGGTGCGCACGTCGGGACGCAGCGCCAGCTTCACCGCGATCTTGTCGAACCCCAGATCCCGGTAGACGCCGAGCTGCAGCTTGAAATACTCCGCCGCCTCGCTCGCCACCTGATCTTCCGTGCAGAAGATATGGGCGTCGTCCTGGGTGAAGGCGCGCACGCGCAGGATGCCGTGCAGCGCGCCCGACGGCTCGTTGCGGTGGCAGGACCCGAACTCCGCCATGCGGATCGGCAGGTCGCGGTAGGAGCGCAGCCCGTGCTTGAAGATCTGCACATGGCCCGGACAGTTCATCGGCTTGATGCCGAGCATCTTCTCGCCGTCGTCCGCCGAGACCTTGAACATGTTGTCGCCATACATGTCCCAGTGGCCCGACGCCTTGAACAGCGAGCTGTCGATGAGCTGCGGCGTCTTGACCTCGACGTAGTCCGCCTGGCTCAGCTTGGTGCGGATGTAGGTCTCCAGCGTGCGGAACAGCGTCCAGCCCTTCGGGTGCCAGAAGACCGAGCCGACGGCCTCCTCCTGCACGTGGAACAGGTCCAGCTCCTTGCCCAGCCGGCGGTGGTCGCGCTTCTCCGCCTCCTCGAGCTGGTGCAGGTAGGCCTTCAGCTCCTTCTCATCGCGCCAGGCGGTGCCGTAGATGCGCTGGAGCATGGGGTTCCGGCTGTCGCCGCGCCAGTAGGCGCCGGCCACCTTCATCAGCTTGAAGCCGTTGCCGACCTTGCCCGTGGTCGGGGCGTGCGGGCCGCGGCACAGGTCCAGCCAGTCGTCCTGGCGGTAGACGCTGATGTCCTGGTCCGCCGGGATCGCCTCGATCAGCTCGGCCTTGTAATGCTCGCCGAGCTTCTTGAAGTAGGCGACCGCATCGTCGCGGGTCCAGACCTCGCGCACGATGGGAACGTCCTTGGCGACGATCTCGCGCATCTTCGCCTCGATCTTCTGCAGATCGTCGGGCGTGAAGGGCTCCTCGCGCGCGAAGTCGTAATAGAAGCCGTTGGCGATCGCCGGACCGATGGTCACCTGCGTGCCCGGATAAAGCTTCTGCACAGCGTCGGCGAGGACGTGGGCGGCGTCGTGACGGATGACCTCGAGCGCGTCGGGATGACTGCGCGTGACGATCTCGATCTTGGCGTTGGTGGTGACGGTGGTGGTGAGGTCCTTCACCTCGCCGTCGAGCTTGACGGCAAGCGCATCCTTGGCAAGGCGCGGTCCGATCGACTGGGCAATCTCAAGCCCCGTCACCGGCCGGTCGAACTCCCGCACGCTGCCGTCGGGCAGCGTGATGGCGATGTTGGACGTCACCGAAGTCACCATTTGACTGTTTGCATCGCACCCGGCGGATGCCGGGAGGCGAAATCTCTAATGCGGGCGGGCTTTCTGTCAAGGGCGCCGCGGGCATTTCCGGCCCGAATCCGCCGCCCGAACCGCGAATTTTCTTGCACTATTAATTCACGGCAAAATTATCTCATGACGGTTTGCGCGCCGGACGCGGCCCGCCGAACAGGTAGCCCTGGCCGAAATCGATGCCGCTGCGCAGGATCGCGTCGAGCTGCGCCTCCGTCTCGATCTTCTCGGCGATGAGGTCGATCCCCGTGCCCTCCAGGCGATGGCGCAGCGCCTCGACGCGCGGCGCCAGCGCGGGGTCGAGCAGCAGGGTGCAGTCCAGCTTCAGATAGCGGATCTCGTGGCGCAGCAGCGAGTCCAGGTCGATGTCCAGATCGCTCACCCGGTCCATGGAGAAGCGGAAGCCGATGCGGGACAGCTGCGACAGAATGCCCATCATCACCGCCCCGCCCGCCCGCAGTTCCTGCTGGCTCAACTCGAACACCAGCTTGGGCACCAGCGTCGGGTTCTGGGCCAACAGATCGAGGAACTGCCGCATGAACGCCGCGTCGCTGAGCGTGGCGGCGGACATGTTGCAGAAGAAGCCGATGGCGTGCTGGCGCCGCTCCGTCTCACGGATCAGCTGAATGCAGCGGACCAGCAGGAGATTGTCGATGGTGGCCATCAGCCCCGCGCGCTCCGTGATCTCCAGATAACGGTCGGGCAGGATCAGCGCCCCGTCGACGGCGCGCACGCGCGAGAACACCTCGAAGAAGCGGTGCTTGCGCTGGGGCAGGCTGACGATGGGCTGGAGGTGGATGTCGATCCGGTCGGCGGCCAGTGCCTCGCGCACCGCTTCCAGAACCGCGGCGTCGTCCATCGGCGTCGCTTCGGCTCCGGCCGCGGGCGGTGGATCCGGAATGCGCGGGGCTTGTGCCCCTGGCCGGGCCGGGCGGGATGCCGCCGGCGGTTCATGCTCTCGCGGCGATCGGGATTCGCCGAGCCGGGCAACCAGCGTGTGCAGGAGCTTGACCTCCTGAAGCACGGCCTCGTGGGCGGCGGAAGAAGGAGTGTTGTCGGTTTCCTCCCTTGGTGCGATCCGCTGCTCCAGCCGTTCGGCCAGCGCGTCCACGCTTTTCTGAAGGTGGCCCAGCCGGCGCAGGGTGTCACGCTGCCCGCGGGCCAGGCGGCGGTGCAGGTCCGCGACGCCGCCCGCCAGAAGGACCAGCCCACCGCCGATCCAGCCCACCGCCGGGTCGGTGCCGGGTCGCAATTCCGGCAGGCCAAGGGCGACCGAGGCCGCCGCCGTGGCGACGGCCAGCCCATGCAGGAAGGCCGCCAGGGCCGCCATGCGCCCGCTCAGCGGTGATCCGCCCCCACGGCGTCGCTCAGCGAGGCGAAGCCGTCGCGGCGCAGCAGGGCGGCGAGGTCGCGCCGGATCGCCAGAACCAGCGCCGGCCCGGCATAGACCAGCGCGGAATAGAGCTGCACCAGCGAGGCGCCGGCGCGGATCTTGGCGTAGGCGTCGGCGCCCGACGCGATGCCGCCGACTCCGACCAGCGGCAGCTTGCCGCCGGTCAGCCCGTACATCTCGCGCAGGACCGCGGTTGAGGGCGCGAAGAGCGGCTTGCCGGACAGGCCGCCGGCTTCCCCGCGCAGCGGCTCCGGGATCTCCGCCGGGCGGGCGATGGTGGTGTTGGAGACGATCAGCCCGTCGATGCCCGACTCCAGCGCGACCGCGGCGATGTCCGCCTTGTCCTCGTCGGTCAGGTCCGGGGCGATCTTCAGCAGGACGGGCGGCGCTTTGGCCAGCCTGCAGGCGGTCCGGGCGTCCAGCACGCGGCCCAACAGGGTGCGCAGCGGGTCGCGCCCCTGGAGAGCGCGCAGGCCCGGCGTGTTGGGGGACGACACGTTGACGACCAGATAGTCGGCCAGAGCCGCCACCCGGGTCACGCCGAGGACGTAATCGTCGGCCGCCTCCACCGTGTCCTTGTTCTTGCCGAGGTTGGCCCCGACAAGTCCCGGCGCCTTGCGCCCGCCGGACAGGCGTCGCTCCAGCCGTTGGGCGAAGGGTTCCAGCCCCTCGTTGTTGAAACCCATGCGGTTGATGACGGCCCCCTGCTCCGGCGCGCGGAACAGGCGCGGCTTGGGGTTGCCGGGCTGCGGGCGGGGCGTGACGCTGCCCGCCTCGACGAAGCCGAAGCCCAGCCGCAGCATGGCGTCGACCACCTCGGCGTTCTTGTCGAAGCCGGCGGCGAGGCCGACCGGGTTGGCGAAGTCCAGACCGAACACCCGGCTCCGCAGGATGGGATCGTCCTTTTCCCGCACCAGCGGCATCAGCCCGCTCGACAGGGCCTTGATGGTCAACCCGTGCGCCGTCTCCGGATCGAAGCTGCGCAGGACGGGGCCGACGATGGGAAACAGGTCGATCACGGTGTGGTGTCCTTGAAGGTCGCCGGAAAGATGTGACGGCCGTCCGGCCCCAGCGGCAGCGGGTCGGCGCGCAGCACCGCCGCGGGCGGCAGCGGGCCGTAGAGATGGGGGAAGAGCTGGCCGCCGCGCGACGGCTCCCACTTGAGCGCGTCGCCCAGCGCGGCGCCGTCCACGGTCAGCAGGACGAGGCCGTCCTGCCCGGCGCGGTGCTTGGCGGCACTTTCCTCGACCTGGGCACCGGTGGAGAAATGGATGAAGCCGTCCGCCGCATCCTGCGACGAGCCGTGGTAGGCCCCGGCGGCGAGCGCCCGCTCCCACTCCGCGGCGCGGCACATATGAAAGATGATCCGTTCAGTCATGGCGGGGCGACCTTACCGCAAAGCCCTCCGCCAATGCCAGCCGTGGCAAAAACGGGAGAACCGGCGGAGCGTTGATAACTTCAGAATGGGACGTTGCGCTGTTTGCTTCGCAATTTGCAAACGTGGCTTTGGGAATCCCCCGACATTTTGCAGAAGGAAAACTCGCCGTTCCGCCGCATCGCACCCCGGCGACCACACGGAAAAGCCGCAGAATCAAGGATTCTCCAGGGCATCCACCCCTTCTTCGGCAACTTTTCGGAGTTGGCATCGGGATTGCTGAGAGGTGGGCAAGCAAGGAGATGCCCCATGAACGCGATTGCGATGAATGTTGTGAAGGAACGCCACCCGGTGGAGCATGCGCTCGACTCGCGCATCCATGGGGTGATCGTGTCCAGCGTGGACAGCGCCCCCCTGGCCGCCACCGTCGAGCCCAGCAGCACACCCGTTCCGCTGAAGCCCTCGGCGGCGATGCTGGCCGCCGGGTCGCGCGCCGGCGGCGTCTCGGTCGAGACGGCCTGGAAGATCTATCTGGCGATGATCAAGGAAGCCGCCTGACCGGTCTGTTCCAGCCTCTCCTTCCGCGGCGGCGGTCCGGACCCGGATGTCCGGCCCGCCGGAACGCGGCCGGGAGACGTAGGTGCAGAACGATCGGTCATTCGACGTCGTCGTAGAACTGGAACCCGCCGATCTCGGCACAGACGCTGCGCCCTTGCGCCCATTGCGGGTTCGCCCCCGCCCGGTGCAGGTGAGTCGCTCCGCCCGTCGGGTCGTCGAGCAGACCGGCCACCGCGCGGCGGGCGATCCGCTGGGCGACGGCGAAGACCGGGTCCGCGGCGGTCACCGACAGCAGCCCCAGCCGCCCCGGCGCGTCCGGGTCCCAGCAGGGGAACTGCCCCGGCAGTCGGCAGACGGCGACCACGTCGTTCCCCCACCACCACCCGCCATGGTCGCGCGCCCGGCCGACGCGGTTCATCACGACCGCCGCCACCGCCTCCATGGCTCGCACGGACTCGCCGCGCGCCTCACCCCACAGGGTGCGGGCGAGCGTGTCGACGGCTTGGCCGGGCGCATCGGCGGCCGGCCCCTGCGGCGCGGCCATCGGTCCGGGTTCCGGCTTCAGGACACGCGGCCTCATCGGCGGCCCCCGTCGCCGTAGGGCGGGGCGTAGGGCTGGACGAGCGGCGCGCAGCCGTTCTCCAGCTTGGTCTCGATGCGCAGCAGATGGTCGGTCAGCCGCCGCTCCACATCCTTCAACGTCGCGACCGAGACATAGGTCTTGGCGACCTCCAGCTTGTAGGCGGCCAGGCTCTCACGCACCTGCAACTGGGCGGTCTCGGCGCGCGCCCGCACCGTCTCCAGCGCGGTTTCGGCATCCCGGCGCAGCCGCGCGATCAGCCAGAACAGCCCGCCCATCACCGGCAGTTCGACCGCCGTGATCCACCAGGACAGGTCGATGGACTCCTGCATCTCCGTTCTCCAAGGAAAAAGGCAAAAGAAAAGGCCGCCGTCCGGTCAGGAAGGCGGCCCGTCGGACCAAGGGGCTTTGCGGGCATGGTCACACGTCCCAGCTCTCCGCCGAGGTCGACGCCGCCGTGGCGCGCCAATCCGGCTTCCGCCCCGGCGCCGTCTGGCGGTCGAAGCGGAACGGCTCGCAGGACAGCGCGCCGGCCACCGCGTCCAGCCCGTCGTCGCGGCCCGTATAGCGCCCGTCCGGCGACCATTCGCGCATCTCGCGGATGAAGGGCGTCTCCCACACCGCGGCGTGGGCGAGCAGCCGGCGGTCAGCCAGCAGGGCGTCGAACGCCTCGCGGATGCGCAGCGCCTTGGCGCGGCGGCTCGCCTCCTCGACCACGGCGGCGCCGACCTTCTCCGTGCGCAGCGCCTTGCGCAGCAGACCGGGCAGGAAGCGCCCGATGCCGTTGATCTCCACATGCACCGCCGGCAGGTGGTGCCGCTCCAGGAAGCGGGCGACCTGGAGGCACTGCTGCTCCGCCTCGGTGTCCGGATCGCCCGGGTCCACCGACAGGTAGAGCACGCGGTGCAGGTAGAAGCGCCCGTCCGCTCCGCCGAACACCGCGGCGACGACGCTGGAATCGCCGGGCTTGCCGCCCTCCGCCGCCGGGCGTGCGAAGGCCGGGTCCCACCAGCAGGAGGCCGAGGCCATGCGCTGGCCGTTCAGCGTCAACACCGCCCGCCCTGCCGATTCCCGGTAGTCCAGCTCGCCGTCGTAGCGGCCCAGCCGGTCGGGGTCGAGGAAACCCTCCGCCTCGTTGACCGGCTGGAGCAGCATCTGGCTGGTGAACTTGTTGGGGCCGGTTGTCTTGCGGATGCGGTTGACGTGGGCCTCGCCGAAACGCTGGGGCCAGGCGTAGCGGCGCCGGCCGTCCGGACCGTCGGTGTAGACCGGCAGGAGCAGCCGCGCGAAGCCGTCCAGGAAGGGCCGCGTCTCCCCCGCCTCGGTCCGCGGCTCCTCCGCGTAGATGGAGTAGTAGCTGTGCGGCGTCCCGACATAGAGCTGCACCCCGCCCGGCACCAGCAGATAATCGATCTCCGCCAGCCTCTCGCGCAGGTCGGCGCGCTTGCCCGGACTGCCGGAGGTGCGCGGCACCTCGACGTCGTCGCAGATCACCACGTCGGCGCGGCTGCCCGTGATGTTGCCGCCAACACCCGCCGCCACCATGGAGGGATCGCGCAGCTCCTGCGCCCGCACCACGGTGAACTGGTCGGCCGCCCATTGGTCACGCTCCTTCGCCGGAGGCTTCAGGCCGCGGGTGTCGGGATGGCGCTCGATGATGCGCTTGACGTTGCGCACCATCTTCTTGGCCAGCTTCAGGTCCGCCGCCAGGACGAGCAGCCGCCGGTTGGGATCCTGGTAGAGCATCCAGGCCGCGAACAGCCCGACGATGGACGACTTGCCCGCCCCGCGGAAGGCCATCAGCAGCAGGCGCGGCCCGATGCCAAAGGACCCGACTCCGACGGCTTGCCGCTCCAGCCACGCGGCGATCTGCAGATGGTGGCGGGGTGTGGTCAGTTCCGATTGCCGGTTCCAGTCCTGGACGAAGGCGAAGAAGCCCTTCTTGCGCGTTTCCGCCGCCTCCATCACACCACCCGTCCCAGAATGTGCCAGCCGGCGCCGTTGGACATCGCCGTGACCGCGCTGCCGGTGGAATTCAGCGACACCGGGGCGTTGTCCGGCCCACTGCCGCCCAGCACGGTGACGGTGACCGGGTTGCCCGAGACATCGGCCTTCTTGATCGTCACCGTGCGCCCGACCGCGTGCAGCGCCCCCGGCGGCGGCAGCCTCACCGTGACCGCGCCATTGAAGGCGCTGACCAGATACAGCGCCTGGTTCAGGTCCGGCTCGAACAGGCCCGGCCGGTCGTGGAAATGGGCGTTGCCCGGCCGGTTGTTGCCGGCCACCACCCACCAGCCGGCCCCGTTCGAGACGATGGTCACGAAGTCGTAGCGGTTGCCCAGCGCCATTGTCCCCCCGTCCGGCCCCGGCCCGCCCTCCTCGGTGAGGATCAGGCGGTGGGTGGAGGCGTCGATCCGCTTCACCGTCACCGCATGGCCATTGGCCGCCCCCGCCGCCGGCAGCCGAAGCTCCACGTCGCCGCTGTAGGCGCTGACCAGATAGACGGAGCTGGTCAGGTCAAGCGCGACCACCCCGCCCACCTGCGGCTCCACGAATTCCGTGTCGTAGCGCAGGGCCTCGACGACCAGTTCGGAAACGCGGCTGCGCGCCAGCCGGTTCTTCTCCGGGTAACCGGCGTTCACCGCCGTGTAACGGCCGCCCGACAGATCGTAGATGGCCGGGCCAGCGGACATCGACAGCAGGTTGACGATGGCCGTTTCCACCGACCCGGCGTCGAGCTGCACATTCGGTACGCCGCCCAGCGACTCCGCGTAGAAATTCAGGATCAGCGTCTTGTCGGTGTTGGCGCCGACGCGGAAGCAAGCCAGCGCCATGGTCGACAGGTTGGCCTCGCAGTCCTGGAAGCTGTTGTTGTACTTGCCCTGCTCCACGAAGAAGCCGCAGCCGGCAATGGGCGCCGACAGGGAATAGACGCGCACCATGGAAAAGCGGTTGGCGTTGGGCGTGTCGCCCTCCCCCGTCCGGGTCAGCCACACCCCGTGCAATGACGGACGGGCCACCAGCACGCGCGACAC
This sequence comes from Azospirillum brasilense, assembly GCF_022023855.1. Classification (NCBI taxonomy): domain Bacteria; kingdom Pseudomonadati; phylum Pseudomonadota; class Alphaproteobacteria; order Rhodospirillales; family Azospirillaceae; genus Azospirillum; species Azospirillum brasilense. Next base: position 1,460,366 of record NZ_CP059449.1, on the reverse strand, counting down.
CATGTTCCAGTAGCAGGGCCAGTTGGGGTCGGCGTAACCGTCGAACAGCAATCCGACCCGCGGGTCCCAGATGGTCAGGTCGCTCAGCGTGTTGTGCACGCAGGGGCCGTCCCGCCCGAACAGCCGCACCGCGGCGTCGCCCCGCTCCAGCCGCAGGCCGCTCACCGTGGCGTAGCCGTCCGGCAGATGGATCAGGTCGAACCCCGCCGAGGCTCCGGCGATGACCGACCTCTGCCCCGCCCCATACAGCGTCTGGCCGTAGCCAACGGTCAGCGTGTTGGTGATCCGGTAGGTGCCCGGCGGCATATAGACGGTGTCCGCGCCGGTCAGCGCCGCCTGGATTGCCCGCGTGTCGTCCACGACCCCGTCGCCGACCGCGCCGAAATCCCTCACCGACAGGGTGTCGGCCAGCTTCTCGCGCACCGGGCGGCGCACCGCGCCGGCGCCGGGGGCGACGAAGGTCGACAGCGCCTCCTCGTCCACCGGCGGACGGGCGATGGGGTTTCCCGTGCTGTCGAAGGCGAGGAGCTGACCGGCCCGCACCGTCCGCTCCGGCAAGCGGTTGGAGGCCGGCAGGTCGGTGTCGGTGTAGCGCAGCATCAGCTCCTGATCCCCGGCCACCTGCTGGAGCGCGGCGGTGAGCTGGTCGAACTCGCGATTCAGGCTGGCGGCCGGCAACGGCCCGCTCTCCAGGAAGTCGCTCATCCGCTCGATGGGCAGGCGGCGGCGCAGCAGCACGGGCGTCCCGGCCTCCGGCGGCTCCGCGAAGGCCACCGTGCCGCCCGCCGTCTCCCCGGCGCCGCTCACCGCATAGCCCGTGGTCTGCCGCGCCGCGCCCAGGAAGACTTGGAGGTCGTTGTACTCGAAGACCGGGAACGGGAAGGTGAAGTCCGTCTGCACGCCGTCGGCAAGATACTGGACGCGCGGGTTGCCGCGCGGAACGTCGAGTGCGCTGGGCATGGGGCGCCCCTCCTGCTGCGTGGGTTGACCGGAAGCGTCAGTAGAAGCGGCTCATGAACTCCAGCCGCTGGCGCTCGGCGAGCTGCGCCTGTTCCAGCAGGTTGCGGCGGCGCACGCTGTCCACCTCCTGCTGGATGGCCTCGCGCTTCAGCCGGTCGGCGCCTTCCGCCTCCCCGCGCTCCGCGGCGCTGTCCTTGACGACACCGAGCAGGATCGCCTCGCCCGAGCCGTCCGCCGCGCTGACCCCGTTGGAGCCGAGCGTCGCGCGGGTGCGCGCCACGGTGCGGCGCAGGGCGTCCACACGCCGCCGCTCATCGGACTGCGCGGCGGCGGACATCTGGGCCAGCCGCGTGCGGGCGTCCCCTTCCTTGTCGGCCAACGTGGCGGCCTGCCCGGTGCGGAGCTGCTGGGCGGCCAGGTTCTGGCTCTGCGCCAGCCAGTCCATCTCCCGGCTGCGCTGCCGCTCCGCTTCGGCGCGGGCCTGCTCCTCCTTCTGGCGCTGAAGCTCCTGGTCCTGGCGGCGCAGTTCGTCCTCGCGCTGCCATTCCAGCCGTTGCTGCTCCGCCTGATAGGCGTATCGGCGCTCGTCGGCGGCCTGCTGGCGGCGCGCGCTGTCCGACGTGCCGGAGACACGGTCCACCGTGTCGGCGACGGCGTTGGCCAGCGGCAGCGCCGTGGTGGCCAGGGTCGTGATTCCGCCCATCAGTCGTTCACCCTCAGTTCCATGGTTACGGACAAAAGCGTGAAGGGCAGCGGCGCGTCCTGCCGGATGCTCCACAGCGGCCGGTCGCTGTCGCGCCGCCAGCCCAGCGCCCGCAGCCTGCGGTCGCCGGAGACCAGCGCCGGGACACCGCCCGCGGGCTGCGGCCCCGTCCGGTGCAGCGGCAGTTCCTGAAGGCCGCGCCCCAGGTCGGCGTGGAGCGCCGCCGTCTCCTCCAGCCGGAAGCCGACGGACACCAGCCGCACCGCGTCGGTTCCGCCCGCCTGCCCGAGCAGGCTGACCGGCAGCGGCTCGATGCGGTGGCTGTAGGGCAGACCGGCCTCGACATGGCGGGCCGGCGGGTCGAGCACGACCTTGCCGGCGGCGACGGTGGCATCGGCGCGGACCGTGCCGTCGGCGACCACCGCGACGGTCCGCCCCTCCAGATGGTCCAGCCCGCTCCACACCGCGGTCGGGGCGTCGTGGTCGCCGACCAGGGCGGCGTCGAGGTTCAGCCCGTCGTCGAAGCGCTCCACGCTCCACCGCCCGGCGCGGTCGACCAGCGCATAGACCTCGTCCCCGACCACCGCGACGGAGCGCACCGCCCCGTCGGTCTCCAGCCGGGTCCAGGCGGTCACCTGCTCCAGCCGGTAGACGGTCAGGGCGCACAGCGCGCCGTCCTCCATCACCACGAACATCAGGCGGCGGCCCTGGTCGTAATCCTGGTCGCGCGGCTTCACCACCAGATGGCGGGCGAGCAGCGCCAGATCGTTGGCCTGATAGGCGGCCTCGGTGTCGGTGTAGAGGAATTCGCGGATCTCCCGCCCGTTGCGCGAGACGAACAGGGTGGCCCCGTCCACGTCGCGCGGCGGGACAGAGCGGTCGACGGGTGAGCCGATGCGCGTCTGCCGGTGGACCTGGATGTTCTGCGGAGTCAGCGGATCGCCCGACACCATGTATTCGGCGCCCGAGGTGAAGACCTGGAGATGCCGCCCGGAAAAGACGGCGCGCACCGCGTTCACCTGATCGGACAGGATGCCGAACTCGATGGCCTCGTCGTCCTGCCCGGTGCCGAGGTCGAAGTTCCACAGATCGGCGGAGCGCGACAGCCACAGCCGGTTGGGCAGGTCGCGAGACCCGCCGATGACCAGCCGGTCCTGGTGGAAGGCCGCCGACACCGGCCAACCGCGCAGCGGCGAGAAGGACTGCTCGTCCCAGGCCGTCGTCGCGGCGTGGCTGGCCAGCGTCTCCAGCACCGTCGCGGTGACCTGCGTCGCCGACACCACCCCCTCGACGCGGAGCTGTTTGCCCTGGATGCGCAGGCGCGTACCTTCCTGCTTCGGATCGAAGACAGCGGCGGAGGCGGTCACCGTCACCAGCCCGTCCGTTCCCGACGGGGTCAGAGTCACGGCGGGATCGGCGAAGCGGTAGAAGGGCATCGCCACCCGCTCCCCGTCCGCGACGTAGCTCCAGCCGCTCAGCGCCCAGGCGTCGGCGCCGCTGCGGGTCAGCTTGCGCGGCGGCACGTCGGGGTGGCAGACCAGCAGCGTGTCGGCGCTCTGCGTCCAGGTGATCTGGGAAAGCTGGGCGGCGGTCCAGGGAGCCTCCACGCTGGCGATGGACGTGTCGTTGCCATAGACGTCGATCCGACCCTCGGAGAAGACCAGCAGATAAGTCTGCTCGGTGTTGAACTCGAAGGCGACCAGCCGCCCGTCACCGCGGGCCGGATCGACGAAGGCGAGGCCGGAACGGCGCGTCACCCCGCCGGTCGGGTGGATGAACAGGTTGCGCAGCGCCAGCGCCCCGTTGTCGTAGGCGCGCAGGTCGCCGCGCCCGAGCAGCCGGCGGGAAATCTCCCCCGCCGTGAAGTTGGTCTTCACCTGACGAACCCGCGCCATCAGCCCCTCGCGTCGATCAGGGTGAAATCCTCGAAACCCGGCTGGCTGTCCTGCAGGGCGTCGATCTGGCGGGCGCGGCGGAACTCGCTTTCGGCTAGCCGCTGCAGCAGCTCCGCCCGGCTCGTGCTCTCGGTCAGCGGAATGCAGAATTCCGCGGCCAGCCGGGCGATCAGCGCCTGGTCGAAGAAGGCGGGGAAATCCTCCTCCGCCGGGCGCCCGACATAGGTCAGCACCACCGCGTCGGACGCCGCCTGCAGCGTCCGCCCGGCGATGCGGTAATCCAACCCGCGGCCCCGTCCACCCGCCCCGGCGCCGAGCGCGCGCAGGAAATCGGCGGGAAGCTGGAAGGCCACGCCGTAATCGGCAACCGGGTCATCGGCCAGCCGCGCCAGCCGGGCCTGCCGGGTGGCGAAGCTCCAGGCGTTGGCCGACAGCAGCGCGTCGCGCGCCGGCTCAAAGAGCGCCCCCGCGACCTCCGCCTCGGCGGAGCCCTCGTCGAAGGCGGTGATCGCCGTCGCCCCGATCTTGATGAGCGCGCGGCTGCACAGCCCGATAGCCGTCAATGCCATGAGGTCGATCCTTCGGATCAGAGGGAGGCACGTCGCCTTAGCCCTCTCCCCCCTGGGGAGAGAGTGGCCCGCAGGGCCGGTGAGGGGGTTGCGCATGGCGAAACGTCCGGCAAACGCGCATCCCCCTCACCCTGACCCTCTCCCCAAGGGGGAGAGGGGACATCGAAGGGAACCCGTCAGTCCGTGTTGGACGCGCCGAAGGGCGACAGGTTGGTGACGTCCACCACCCCCGCCGCGTTGGCGGCGACCACGAGGACGCCGGCGGCGGGGGTCCCGGCGGTGCCGGTGTTGGCCAGGATCATGTCGCCGCTGCGCAGCAGGTCGGACGCGCCGTTGAAATAGCCGCTGTTGTCCACCAGCGCGGCGGCGTCCGGCGTCGTGTAGTGCCACAGGGTGAAGCCGTTGGCGTAGGCAAGGACACTCAGGTCCTTCGGAAGATAGGCCATGGGGAAAACTCCATTTCGATCGTCGGCAGGGAGGGCGTCAGGCTTCCAGGCAGCGCATGGTGACGACGCCCGCCGCGTCGATCAGGCCGGCGCCCTGCGACATCATGTTATTCACAAAGTGCGCGGCCCTATCCCCGTGCCACGAGATGTCCGTCTTCACATCGGCGCCGGAGGCGTGGCCGACGGCCGTCTTGTGGTACCAGTGGCACAGCCGCACCCCGCCCTCCGCCTTCAGGCCGGAATGGGGCATCCACAGCGTGCCCAGCCAGCGCTTGGCCTGCGTGCCGCGCCAGGGCAGCTCGTCGGCGCCGACATATTCGGTGCTGGCGAACTCGTCGATGCCCAGAAGCTGGCTCCACTGCTTCCAGCCGACCACGGCGTAGCGCTGGCCGTCGTCCGGCACGTCGGACTCGCCCAGCTTCTCGAAGGCCGTCAGCACCTTCGCCTTGGTCAGCCCGTCGTTGGAGCCGCCCGCGAAGTTGGTGGATTTGTTCAGCTCGCCGAGGATGAGTTCGTCGGTCTTGCGGCCCAGCGCGTAGGCGCCGGCGCTGGCGATGATCTGCCGCTCGTCGATGTTGGTCTTCAGCTCGTCCAGCCGGTCGACCCAGTCGCCGGCGTAGAAGTCGTAGAGGGTGCATTCGACCGGCGTGTGGTCGAGGTTCATCACCGGAACCGCGCCGTGGCGCGCCTTGGTCGACGCGGTGCCCTTGCCGACCTTCTGGAAGACGGTGGAGGCGCCCTGGACGTTGTTCTTGGTGCGCACCGTGTTGCGCAGCTTGGAGCCCATGCGCTGGTAGGCGTCGTGCACTTCGCGTTCGAACTGCTTGACGAAAGCCTGGGCGACCGAGGTGGACATTGGACTGTATTCCTTTCGCGTTCTGCGGGGATCCCGTCCGACGGGAAGCATTCCGCCACCCGGTTGTCAGGCGCGCCCGATCCCGGAACAGGACGAGGGGACGCGCGCCCGGCCGCGGGCGAAGCGCGAAAAAGAAAGGGGCTGGCCGGGCCTTTCGGTTGTCCGGTCAGCCCCTTTCAGGACAGGCGTGGAGGGGAGGTTCGGGATGCCGCGGCCCGTCGTGTGAGGGGACGCACGACGGGCGTTGGCAAGTCCGTTTCTAGGACAACTGCCCTGCCATGTCAAGAATATTTTCCTCTATCGAACAGCCATTCCCTTGCCGCGGTACCTCCTCGGGAAACGGAATATCCCCCGGAGCCACGCTGTTGAATGGTTGGCCTCAACGGCCCGAAAACACGGCATAAAAAAGGAATACGCTTCATGAAGACGATCATCACCGCCTGTGGCGTCGCGGCGCTTCTGCTCGCCACGCCGGCTCTGGCCGAAAGCATGTCCGGAACCACCGCCAAGGAGGTTCCGAACAACAAGGCGACCGGGCAGGTCGCGGCCACCCATGGTTCGCTCGACCCGGCGGTCGCAAAGATGACCGCGGCCCAGCTCAAGGGGAAGGACGTCTACGGCAGCGACGGCAAGGACATCGCCGAGATCGAGGGCATCGTCCGCAAGGGCGGCCAGACCTTCGCGGTGATCGACGTCGATCACATCGCCGACATCAGCGACAAGGACGTCGTCCTGCCGCTGGAGCGGCTGCACATGAAGGGTAAGCGTCTGACCGTCGACATGACGGAGAACGACCTCAAGGGTCTGGAATCCTGGCAGAAGGACAAGTACGAGGACGTCAAGGGCGCGCTGCGCTGACGTCTTGAACGGTCCGGGGGCATCAGCCCCCGGACACCCCAATCATCACGCCGACCGGCGCAGGCGCACGGCCAGCAGATCGGCGGCCTGACCGGCGGGGACCGGGCGCCCGGTCAGCCAGCCCTGGACCAGGGTGCAGTTGTGGTGGCGCAGGAAATTGGCCTGCTCCTGCTTCTCCACCCCCTCCGCCACCACATCCAGCCCCAGCATGTCGGCCATGGCGATGATGGTGGAGACGATGCCGTTGTCCTCCCGCTCGCTCGGCACGCCGTTCACGAAGGAGCGGTCGATCTTCAGCGTCGTCACCGGCAGCCGTTTCAGGTAGCTCAGCGAGGAATGGCCGGTGCCGAAATCGTCCACCGCCACGCGGATGCCCATGGCCTTCAGCGCGGCCAGGACGGACAGGGCGTGGTCCATGTCCTGCATCACAGCACCCTCGGTGATCTCCAGCTCGACCAGATCGGGCGACAGGCGGTGGCGGTCGATGATCCGGCGGAAATCCTCGGCGGAGCGCTGGCGCAGGTGGCGCGGCGAGATGTTGACGGCCACCGGCACCGGCTCCAACCCGCGGTCGATCCAGTCGCGCAACTGGCGGCAGGCCTCATCCAGCACCCAGTCGCCGAGCGGCACGATGAAGCCGGTGTCCTCGGCGACCGGGATGAACTCGCCGGGCGGGATCATGCCGAAGCCGGGCTTGTCCCAGCGCAGAAGCGCCTCGAACCCTTCCAGCGCTTGGTCGATCAGCGACACCTTGGGCTGGTAGTGGAGCTGGAACTCCCCGCGCGCCAGCGCCGCCCGCAGGTCACGGTCCAGCGCCAGATGGCGGTGCGCCTGGTCGGCCAGCTCCTTGCGGAAGAAGGCGTGGCGCTTGCCGCCGGCCCGCTTGGCCGCATAGAGCGCCGTGTCGGCGGAGCGGATCAGTTCCTGCGCGCTGTCGGCATGGTCGGGGAACAGGGCGATGCCGATGGACGGGCGGACGTAATGCTCCGTGCCCATCAGCAGCACCGGCTCGTCGAAGGCCGCCAGGATGCGCTGGGCGGCGATCTCCGCCTCCTTCGCCTCGCCCACCTCGTCCAGGATCACCGCGAAGTCGTCGGTGCCGATGCGCCCCACCGTGTCGCTGGCCCGCACCGTGACGACGATCCGCGAGGCGACCTCCTGCAGCAGCAGGTCCCCGGCGTGGTGGCCCAGCGTGTCGGTGATCAGCTTGAAGCGCGACAGATCCAAGCACAGGACCGCGAAGCGGCGGCCATGGCGCCGCGCCCGCTCGATGGAGGTGTCGAGCAGCGACTCGATCAGGGCGCGGTTCGGCAGGCCGGTCAGCCGGTCGCGCGTGGCGAGGCGCAGCAGTTCCCGCTCGTGACGCATCCGCTCGGTCATGTCGGCCAGCGCGCAGACGTAGCTGCGCCGCCCCTGCACGTCCAGGCAGGACAGGGAGAGCGAGGCGTCGATCCGCCCGTCCTCCCGCTCGATCGCCAGCTCCTCGGCGCGCTCCGTGCGGACGCCGCCCGTCCCCGCCGCGCCCGCCGAACCGCCCCCAGCCAACGTCCCCAGGCCGAACAGCCGGGCGACCCGCTCGCGGTCCTCCTCGACGAACAGGTCGGCGAAGCGATGGCCGTCGAGTCGCTCCGCGGGCACGCCGAACAGCGCGACGGCGGCGGGGTTGTGCTCCTGGACCCGACCGTCCTCGCCGACCAGCACGATGGCTTCGCCGATGTTGTTCATGATGCCGAACAGCCGCTCGTCGCGCACGATCAGCGCCTCGGCAGCCTGCCGGAAATAGTCCATGGCGCGGGCCATGGCGCCGAACTCGTCCTTGCGGTCGCGGCCGGGGATGTCGATGCCGGTCTGCCCTTCGGTCAGCCGCTCCATCCGCTCCGACAGCGCCTCGATGGGACCCAGCACATGCTGCGACAGGAACACCGACAGCGGCCAGCTCAGCACCAGCAGAACGGCGATGAACAGGACGAAGGCCAGGGCCTCCATGGCGAATTCGCGGTCGAGGTCGTCGGTCCCGCTGGCCGCCGCGATGGCCCAGCCCCAGGGTTCGAAGGTCAGGCTGGCGCGGACCGAATGGCCCTCGCCCATCCAGCCCTCGGATACGCGCCCGTCGGTGAACACGCTGACATGAAAGGGATCGCGCCCCAGCGCCCGCAGCGCCAGACGCGCCTGCCCCTGGCCTTCGTCCCGCGGCAGGGCGCCCGCCTCGATGGCCGCGTTGATCTCGCCAAGCATGGCGTGGGCCGACCCGACCAACGCATGGGTCAGCCGTCCCCGCTCCGTGATCAGACCGCTGCGCAGCAGGTAAAGCGCAGGGATTGCCGCCATGAGGCAGCCGATCAGGCCAATCCAGGTCAGCCAACGGATCTTGCGGCGCAGCGTCATCACGGTTCCGGCGGCAATCGTCGCACCCGGCCTGTGCTTCCGGCCGGTTGTCATTCTGCGCGAAAGCGTCGCTTTTTTATTTCAAACACGCAACGGCCAAGTTGCCCGCCCCGCCCCCCCTGCGTTCTTTTCAATCCGGCTGCGACATTTTGCCCATCCGGCGCGGCGGGGCATCGCAAAACCCTCCCGAGAGGCCGCGCAATGCCACGCCGCGCCAACGGTCCACAGGCTCAGGCGGTCGGATAAAGGCGCCGGAACCCGTCGGTCACCTTCGACACCACCGCCGGGTCGCGGTCCCGCCAATAGCGGGGGTCGCGCATCAGCGCCTGCAGTTCCGCCTCCCCGCCGGCGGACGGCGCGCCAGCCGGCATGGACAGGGCGGCGGGCTCGCCACCGGTCATCATCCGGTGAAGCGCCATCACCCCTTCATAGGTGGTCGACAGCCCCTCCACCGCCGCTGGCGGCAGGTTCTTCACCGCCCAGGCGTGGAGTTGCCGCGACACCTCCCGCCAGCGCTCGGCCCCGCCGAACTGGGCGGACAACCGTTCGACCTCGCGTTCCGCCTGGAACTCGGCGGCCAATTCCTGAATCAGCGGGACCAGCCGCTCAGCGGCGAGGTCGTAGACGAGTTGCGCCTGCTCCGGCGTGAAGCCGGCGCCGTGCAGGCGGCCGTTGATCGCCGGATCCGGCTCGAACAGCCCGTGGTCGCAGGCGATGCAATAGCCCTCCGGCCCATCGGGCACACCCGGCGCCACCAGCAGGCCGGGCCGCTCGCCATCACCAGAGGCGGGGGCGGACAGCTTGCGCTCCAGCTCCAGATAGGATTTCAGCAGCGTCTCCACGCGCACCGCACCGGTTTCCGGGTCGCGGAACTTCTCGGGCACCGCGGGCGGGGCGCCGGGAACGGTCGACGTCAGCAGGTTCTCGGCCATGGATAGCTCCTTATCGATGAAAGACTCAGGCGCCCTGCCCACGGGCGGTCAGGGCGAGGATGAGGGCGACCAGACGGCGCTGGCCCTCCAGGTCGCGCAGCGCGGCGTCGGAGGCGTCGGGGCCGAGCACGCGTTCGAGCGTCATGGCTTTCAGCGTGTCCAGCACCCGCGCCCCGTCCGGCCCGGCGAAGCAGCGGGCGAAGCTGGGGGCCGGATCGCCGGCCGGAACCGCCTCGGCGGGCGAGGCTCCATCCAGCCAAGCCCAGCCGCCGTTGTTCCACTCCGCCGGATCAGCCATGGGGCGCCTCCGCCCGCACCAGCTTGGCGGGCACGCCGAAGGCCTCGCCCAGCCAGCGCGCGGTCGCCGCGACGTCCACCGCGGACAGTGCCTCCGGGCCGAGCTGGCGGGCGGTGTCCAGCCAGCGCAGCGTCACCTGGACGTCCCGCTGCGCCTGCGCCTGGGCCAGCGGGGAGCGGTGTTGCAACGCGACGGTGCGCCCATCCACCGCGATGTCCGGGATCTCGCCGCGGCGGCGCAGGATGCCGACGGCGCGCAGCACCAGCGGGGTCAGCAGCTCCGCCTGGAGCCGTCCATAGGTCGCGCCGAGCAGCCGGGCCATCTCGGCGGAGCGTTCGACCACCTCGGTCGCGGTCATGCGCGGCTGGTCCAACGTCCCCAGCCGGTCGGCCAGCAGCGCGTGGCGGATGCGCGCCCGCAGGTCGTCGAGCACGAGCTGCGACACGTCGAACCGGCCGGGATTGGCGAGCGGCGTCAGCCCGGCCGACCCCACCGCCTTGGGGATGATCGTCCCCGGCACCAGCCGGATCGTGGCGGGGTTCAGCACCCCGTCGTCGTCGGCCTGCCAGATGCCGGTGACGGCGACGGAGGCGTTCTTCAGCACCAGCTCGACCACCTTGTTGGCGGTCTTAATGTCGGGCAGCGCCTTCATGACCGGCGACCGGCCATAGGTTTCCCCCGGTGCCTTCAACCAACGAAAGTTGATGAACGGCGATTGCGCGAAGCGTCCCTCGGCCAGCGTAGCGGGATCGGCCGGACCGCTGTCCAGCACCACCGTCCAGCGGTAGGCCAGCCCGTCGGGCAGCACCGCCTCGACCAGCGGGAAACGGCTGTCCGGCTCCGCGCCGCCGCGCTCCCGCACCTCGTCCGGCAGGGCGGCGCCGGGAAAGCGCCGCTCGATCTGGGCCAGCGTCGCCTCGCTGCGCCGGAAGGTGCCGTCCAGCCGCCCGTCCGCCCCCTCCTCCAGCACCGCCTCGGCCAGCGGCACCGCGGTGAAGCGCAGGCTGGACGCGGCGCCGGGCGGGGCCTCCTCCATCAGCAGGCAGGCGGTGCCCACCGTCACAAGGTCGAGGAAGGCCTGGTGGATCTCCACGGCGAAGTTGGAACGGTCGACATGGGCCTGCACGATGCCGGCGGCGCGGTCGAGCATCGGGGCCACGCGGTCGCGCTCCCCATCGGGCAGCGACGGGCCGGGCTGCAGCCCGAACCAGCGCGACCAGGGCGGGGTCAACTCGGCGAGCAGGCTGGCGGCGAGCTGCTCCACGGCGTCAGGCGCGGTCCCGTCGAACAGCCGGTCCACCCGCCGCTCGCCGGGAGTGCCGCCGCCGCGGAAGGGCTGCCCGTTGGGCAGGGCGTGGTCGTAGCAGTCCTGCCAGTGGCTTTCCCAGACCGACCGGCGCTCCCGCGCCGCCCGGTAGCGCTCCAGCAGACGCTCCGGCCCGTTCGGCGGCGCGGATGCGGCATCCCCCTTGCGGCGTTTCCGAACAGCGTCGTGTGTGGTGTCGCTCATGGCCTCACTCCCCCAACAGGCGCTTGCGCAGCGGCACCAGCGCGCCGACGTCCAGCGCTCCCCGCCAGGAGGTCTGGACCGTCCCCGCCCGTCCCCGGTTGCGCCGCTGGATCAGCGCTTCTGCGGCCTTGGCCGGGTCCTTCTCCTCCTCCGTCGCCGAAGGCCGGGTGACCGGGTCGGCGGTGGGCGGCACCGCGGGAGCCGGGGGCTCGTCCACGGGGGCGGAGGGTGCCGGCACCAGTTCCGGGGCCGTGTTCCACCAGGGCGTCGTGACCGGAACCGGAGCTGGAGCTTCCACCGGCGCCGGGGTCGGCACGGGGGCAGGCTCGGGAGCGGGGGCAGGCGGGGGTTGAGGGACCGGCGCGGGATTTGGGGTGGGGTCCGGGGCAGGCGCGGGCGGCGCCGTTGGCCGCGGCGCCTTGAACAGGTTCGCCATGGGCAGGGTTTCCTTGTTCTTGGTGAGACAGGGCGACTGGAGGCGGGGGCGGGACGGCGGCGCGGATCAGGACGCGGCGGGACGCGCCAGCCGCCGGTAAAGCTGCCACGGCGTCAGGACCGCGGGCGCGTGCAGCCCCAGCAGACGCTTGACCGCCTCGACGCAGGTGAAGGGCGCCCAGGGGGCCGGGCGAGTCAGACCGCGCCGCACCGACGCCGGGGCCACCGCCATCCCAATTCCGCGGTACCAGCCCGGCAGGTCGAAGGCCGCGGGCAGGTCGAGGACCGACACGTCGGTGAAGGGCGAAAGGGGATCGACGATCACCCAGTGGCGCCCGTCATGCAGCAGCGCGAAGCAGTGGCGGAATCCCGGCTTCAGCAGGCGCAGCCACCACAGCTCCGCCTCGCCCCGGAAGACCACCCAGGCGCGCGGCGCGTCCGCTCCGGCCCGGCTGGGCCCCACCTGGCAGAGCCCCACTTGGCACGGCTGGGGCATCGGCGCGCTCACTGGACGATGCCCTTCTCGCGCAGCACCGGGCGGAGCCGGTCGAACGCCTCCTGCCAGAGGGTGTGAGCGCGCTGCTCGCGGTACCGCGCCGGGTCCGGCGCCATCAGCCGGCGCCCGTAGTGGACCAGCACGTGCAGATGGTCGCGGATCAGCAGGCGGCGACGGTACAGCCGGTCCACCGCGCACAGCACGTCGCCGGGCTCGCAAGGACGTTGGACCAGCCCCCGCCCGGCGGCGATGCGCGCGCCGGCAGCCTTGGCGTCCTGCGCCTGGACCGACCAGAACCACGCCTCCTCCGCGCTGCCGAACGGTTCCCCGACGGCGTCGGACAGAACCATGAACGTGTTGCGGTGCTGGACCATGCGTGAGGTCTCCCTGAGAATTGCAGCTTTTGGGTTCGCGGGCGCAGCATCGCTCTCGGGCGGAGCGCCGGATGGGCCGCGGCACGCGCGGCTGGCGAACACATGTTCACGTTATGTACTGATTAAAGTCCTTCGTCAAGGACAATATGAATAGGTTCCTAGGGACGGGCTGGTTCGTTTATGTGATTATCCTCCCATGCTCAAACATGCGGACATTTGGCGGGCGATCGACCGCCTCGCGGCCCAGCACGGGCTGTCGGCCTCCGGACTCGCGCGGCGCGCGGGGCTGGATCCGACGACCTTCAACAAGAGCAAGCGGACCACCGGCGACGGCAAGCTCCGCTGGCCCTCGACGGAGAGCGTGTCCAAGGTTCTGGAGGCGACCGGTGCGTCGCTGTCGGAGTTCGTCAGCCTCGTCGGCGATGCCGCGGGCGCCGGCTCGCTCCAGCGGGTGCCGGTCATCGGCTATGCGCAGGCGGGCAACGCGGGTTTCTTCGACGACGCCGGCTTTCCTTCGGGCGTCGGCTGGGACGAGCTTCTGTTCCCCAGCATCGGCGACCCGCACGCCTACGCGCTGGAGATCGCGGGGGACAGCATGGATCCCGTCTACCGTGACGGCGACACCATCATCGTCTCGCCCGCTGCGCAGATCCGGCGCAACGACCGCGTCGTCGTCCGCACCAAGGGCGGCGAGGTGATGGCGAAGCAACTCCTTCGCGAAACCGCCACCAAGATCGAGCTGATCTCCATCAACCGTGCCCACCCGGACCGCAGCATTCCGCGCGCCGAGGTGGCCTGGATGGCCCGCATCGTCTGGGCAAGCCAGTAAACGTCAGCCCTGCGGCACTCTGTCCTAGGATATTTATCCTTTAAATTGGTCATCAAAAGGCTTACCGTCCGAGGATGACCGGATCCACCGGGGCGCCGTCGCGTCCACTCCCCGCCCCGCTGTCCCTCATTTCACATCGTTTGGATGATCTCGAACGCCGTCACGACGACGCGCCGCCCCGCGGCGTGCTTCGGACGGCGCTTCTCGACGGGGCGGACCGGCACGCCACCCTGGCCCGCGCCGCGGTGCTTCGCCTGCACGACCGCTTGGCCGCCGAGGCCCGGCAAGGCGCAGCGCGGCGGCGCCGCACCCTGCCCGCCGACCGGACCGCCGACGACGCGTGGCTGTCCCGCCTCACCGCCGCTTTGGCCCACCATCGCAACGCCGCCAGCCTCCTGCTCCTTGTGGGGGCTTGAGCGGGTGCCGCCGTCACGCGGCCGGAGGAGCGCCGGTCTCGTCCGCCTTGGAAACCTCTGTATTCAGGGCAACGACACGGGCGGTCTTCGCCTTCCTTGCGCGCGGCTTGCGAACCGGCGCCTCGGCAGGCGGAACTTCCGCCGGTTCGGCCACCTCCTCCGCAGCGACCTGTACGGCGACCGGCGCCGCCTCGGCCCGCTCCGTGGCTTTCTTCAACAGCTTGTTCCTTGAAAAGCCAGAGTCACGCAACGCCGTTTTCAACTCCTCCCACGCCAGGCGGATTTCCGTGGCGAAGGCCCGCGCGTCGTCGTCGCGGTGGGTGCGGAAATACTCCGCCGCCTCCCGCATCTGGGCCGGCAGGGTTTCCGCCCCGGCGCGCACCGCCTCGTTGCGCAGGCGGTTGTGGCGGTCGTCCAGATAGGTGAGGATCTCCGACAACTCCTCAGCCGTGCAGCTTTTCTGGAGCCTGTCGGTGACCACGGGCGCGGCCTTGTCGATCTTCCCGACCAGCTCCGATCGCCCGCGCTTCAGGTCCGGATCGTAGACGGTGCGGATCACCTGGATCACGCGGCGCCGTTCGCGGAATTGCATCATCTCCCCCCTCGACAGAGTCCTTCGATGGACCGATTCACCGTTTCGAAGGAATCATGCCGTGGAACGGATCACCTATCAAGCCAGTTTTTGGGCCGCATACCGCCCGGAAACCGGCATTCCGGGTCATCCGAAGCGGATCAGCGGAAGGCGAACTCCCAATAGAGCCCGCGCGCCCGCGCCGCCAGGGGACCGGGCTGCAGGGCGCGCTCCTCGACGCGGGTGACCGGCACCACCTTCGCGTAATTGCCGGTTGAGAAGACCTCGTCCGCCTCCAGCACGTCGCGAGGGCTCAGGGTGACCTCCTCCACCGCCACGCCGTCGTCGCGCAGCAGGGCGATCACGCGCTGGCGGGTGATGCCGTTGAGGAAGGTACCGTTGTGTACCGGCGTGCGCACCACCCCGTCCTTGGCGATGAACAGGTTGGCTGTCGCGAACTCCGCCACGCTGCCGATGGGGTCGAGCATGATGGCGTTGTCGAAACCGCGCTCCCGCGCCTCCTTCAGTGCCAGCCCGGCGTTGGGGTAGAGGCAGGCGGCCTTGGCCTCGGTCGGCGCCATGTCCGGCATCGGACGGCGGCGGCTGGACAGGCAGGCGGTGAAACCCCCGGCGCTGGGCAGCGGCGCCTCGTAGACCGACAGGACGAAACGCGTGCTCTCGGCGTCGGGCGCGACGAAGCCCTCCTCCGCGTAGAACATGGGCCGGATGTAAAGCTCGGCCTCCTTGGGGAAACGGCGGATGCCGTCCCAGCACAGCTCCTCGATCTCCCCGGCGGTCAGCATGGGGGCGAGGCCCATCACCTGGGCTGAGCGCACAACGCGGGCGCAGTGGCGGTCGAGGTCGGGGGCCACGCCCTGGAAGGCGCGGGCACCGTCGAAAACGACCGAAGACAGCCAGAGCGCGTGAGTCATCGGGCCGACGATGGCGGGGTTGCCCGCGATCCATTCGCCCTGGATGTAGCTCAACGCCTGACCGGCCGTGCTGCCCATGATCTTCTCCCTTTTTGGCTTCGGGTTGGTTCTATCCGGATGGTTCGCTCCCTCGAAAAGCATACCCCCTCATCGCCGCCGGTCAACCTGCGCAGACGGGCCAGCCGGACGGTTGATGCAGGACACCCTCACCACACCGGGAGCGACCGACCCATGGGCTGGACCTACTCGAGCGCCTTTCCGCAGCCGTTGCGCGCGGCCCCGCCCTTCCCGCCGCCGGGACAGGACGTTCCCACCCCGGGGCCCCTGACCGACAACCCGGACCTGCCGACCCCCGGCCCGCAGGAGGACATGCCCTCCCCCCTGCCCAACGACGACCTGCCGCCGTCCCGGCCCACCGATCCCGACTTCGCCTGAGCCGCCACGACGCCGACGGGCCAAAGCAAACGGGGCGCCCCCTTGCGGAGGCGCCCCGTTCTTTAATCAACGAACCGAAGCGGACGGATCAGCGGCGCTGAACCATCAGCTTCTTGATCTCGGCGATGGCCTTGGCCGGGTTGAGGCCCTTCGGGCACGCCTTGGTGCAGTTCATGATGGTGTGGCAGCGGTAGAGGCGGAACGGGTCCTCGAGGTTGTCGAGGCGCTCGCCCGTCATCTCGTCGCGGCTGTCGACGATCCAGCGGTAGGCCTGGAGCAGGATCGACGGGCCGAGGTAACGGTCGCCGTTCCACCAGTAGCTGGGGCAGGAGGTCGAGCAGCAGAAGCACAGGATGCACTCGTAGAGGCCGTCCAGCTTGGCGCGGTCCTCCGGCGACTGCAGGCGCTCACGGCTCGGGGCCGGCGACTGCGACTGCAGCCACGGCTTGATCGAGGCGAGCTGGGCGTAGATGTGCTTCAGGTCGGGGACGAGATCCTTGACCACCGGCATGTGCGGCAGCGGGTAGATCTTGACGTCGCCCTTCACCTCCTCGATGGCCTTCAGGCAGGCCAGCGTGTTGGTGCCGTCGATGTTCATCGCGCAGGACCCGCAGATGCCCTCGCGGCAGCTCCGCCGGAAGGTCAGGGTCGAGTCGATGTTGTTCTTGATGTAGATGATCGCGTCCAGGATCATCGGGCCGAACTTGTCGAGATCGACGACGTAGGTGTCGACCCGCGGGTTCTGGCCGTCATCCGGCGACCAGCGGTAGATCTTGAAGGTCTTCGCCCGCTTGGCGCCGGTGGCGGCGTTGATGGTCTTGCCGACGCCGACCTTGGAATTGGCGGGCAGGTTGAATTCGACCATGGTTCGTATCCTTGCCTTGCTCTTGCCGCCTTAGTAGACGCGGGCCTTGGGCGGGAACACCTGCACCTCGTCGGTCAGGGTGTAGAGATGGACCGGGCGGTACCCGATTTTCGTCTCGCCCTTGTCCGACACCTCGATGACGGTGTGCTTCATCCAGTTCTCGTCGTCGCGGTCCGGATAGTCCTCGCGAGCGTGGGCGCCGCGGCTCTCCGGCCGGTTCTTCGCCGAATGGAGCGTGGCGACCGCCTGGTACAGCAGGTTGTCCAGCTCGATGGCTTCGACGAGGTCGGAGTTCCAGACCAGCGAACGGTCGCTGATCGCCATGTCGCTCTTCTTGGCGAAGGTCTGGTCGATGAGCTTGACGCCCTCCTCCAGCACCTCGCCGGTGCGGAAGACCGCGCAGTTGTTCTGCATGGTCCGCTGCATTTCCAGGCGAAGCTCCGACGACTTGATGGAGCCCTTGGCGTTGCGGATCCGGTCGAAGCGCTCCAGCGCGACGTCGGTCGCGGCGGCGGACGACGACACCGACTTGCCCTTCTCGACGATCTCGGCGGCGCGGATGGCCGCCGAACGGCCGAACACCACGAGGTCGAGCAGCGAGTTGGAGCCCAGGCGGTTCGCACCGTGCACCGACACGCAGGCCGCCTCGCCGATGGCCATCAGGCCGGGCACCACGCGATCCGGGTCCTCGGCGGTCGGGTTGACGACCTCGCACCGGAAGTTGGTGGGGATGCCGCCCATGTTGTAGTGCACCGTCGGTAGAACCGGGATCGGTTCCTTGGTGACGTCCACGCCGGCGAAGATCTTGGCCGTCTCGGCGATGCCGGGCAGGCGCTGGTGGATGATCTCCGGCGGGAGATGCTCCAGGTGCAGGTGGATGTGGTCCTTGTGCTCACCGACGCCGCGGCCCTCGCGGATCTCGATGGTCATCGAGCGGGACACCACGTCGCGCGAGGCGAGGTCCTTGGCCGACGGCGCGTAACGCTCCATGAAGCGCTCGCCGTTGGAGTTGGTGAGGTAGCCGCCCTCGCCGCGCACGCCCTCGGTGATGAGGCAGCCGGAGCCGTAGATGCCGGTCGGGTGGAACTGCACGAACTCCATGTCCTGCAGCGGCAGGCCGGCGCGCAGCACCATGCCGCCGCCGTCGCCCGTGCAGGTGTGGGCCGAGGTGGCGGAGAAGTAGGCGCGGCCGTAGCCGCCCGTCGCCAGAACAACGAGCTGGGCGCGGAAGCGGTGGATGGTGCCGTCGTCGAGGTTCCAGGCCACCACGCCCTTGCAGACGCCGTCCTCCATGATGAGGTCGAGCGCGAAATACTCGACGAAGAACTCCGCCTCGTGCTTCAGCGACTGCTGGTAGAGGGTGTGCAGGATGGCGTGGCCGGTGCGGTCGGCGGCGGCGCAGGTGCGGTAGGCCTGCTGCTTGCCGTAATGGGCGGTCATGCCGCCGAAGGCGCGCTGGTAGATCTTGCCTTCCGGCGTGCGCGAGAAGGGCACGCCGTAGTGCTCCAGCTCGATGATCGCCGGGATGGCCTCGCGGCACATGTACTCGATGGCGTCCTGGTCGCCCAGCCAGTCCGACCCCTTGACGGTGTCGTACATGTGGAAGCGCCAGTCGTCCTCGCTCATGTTGCCGAGCGCCGCCGAGATGCCGCCCTGGGCGGCCACGGTGTGCGAGCGGGTCGGGAAGACCTTGGTGATGCACGCCGTCTTCAGGCCCTTCTCGGCCATGCCGAAGGTGGCGCGCAGGCCCGCACCGCCGGCACCGACGACGACGACGTCATAGGAATGATCGATAATATCGTAGGCGGCCATGGCTCGTCAGGCTCCGAACGAAATCTTGAGGACGGCGATGACGCAGGCGGCACCCAGCACGAAGCACAGGGCTTTCACGGCCAGGATGCTCAGGATCTTCGCCATCTCGTTGTGCACGTAGTCCTCGATCACCACCTGCAGCCCGGCCTGGGCGTGGTGGAAGGTGACCACGGCGGTCAGCACCATCATCAGCGCCGAGAAGGGCGACTCCAGCCACGCGACGAAGGCCGCATGGTCGGCGCCCAGATGGCGGATCACGCCGAAGACGAACCAGATGGTCAGCGGAACCAGGGCGATGGCGGTGACGCGCTGGTGCCACCAATGCTCGGTACCGTGCTTGGCGGAACCCAAGCCGCGCGCGATCTGCAGCGGCGAGCGGAGGGTCTTGCTGTTGGACGCCATGTCTTCTCTCCTCACCACACGGCCAAGCCGATGATCCAGGTCAGCACGGTCAGCACGGCCGCCGCACCGATGACGATCTGGTTGCCGCGGTCGGCCTCGCTCAGCTCGAACGCCTTGCCGGCGTCCCACACCAGATGCCGGATGCCGTTGCA
Source organism: Azospirillum brasilense (assembly GCF_022023855.1). NCBI lineage: Bacteria > Pseudomonadati > Pseudomonadota > Alphaproteobacteria > Rhodospirillales > Azospirillaceae > Azospirillum > Azospirillum brasilense. The sequence continues at coordinate 1,441,235 of NZ_CP059449.1, read as the reverse complement.
CAGGTGATAGTAGAGCGCCAGCGACCAGCCGAACATCAGCAGCAGCCCGATGAAGGAGCCGATGAAGTGCTGCGCGCGCTCGTAGGCGGCGGGGCTGGTGGCGGCGGCGACCAGCCACCAAGTCAGCAGAAGGGTGCCCACGGCCAGCCCCACGCCCGTGATGCGGTGCGTGATGGACAGGAGCGCGGTCCTGGGGAGTTTGTAGACCTGCAGATGCGGAGAGAGCGGCCGACCGCTGCCGTTTGCCATTGCGTCGTCCTCAGTTCGGCGACCGGTCGCGGCAAGGAGGGCTGTTGCCGCGACGGCGGGTGATGCGAGACCGAAAGTTTTAAGCCCTGCTGTGTTTGGCGATTGAATTACGCCTCTACCGCACACGAGTCAACGGCAGGGACTTGGCCGTGGCCAAAATGGCGCACCGCGGGAAGTGCCTGAAAACTAACGGGCTTTGCTGCAGCTGGTATTACCAGGGCCGAAACCCGGTTTCGCCGTTCAGCCTATTACTTGTCGAAGCGGCGAACATTCTCCACCATCATCGAATACATCTGGGTAATCAGCTCCGCCGGACGCAGCCGGCCGAAGGGAATGTTCTCCTTGGCCCACTCCACCAGCCCCTCGGGCGGGCGGACCGGAGCGACCTCGTAGCCGGCCTTCTTCAGCGCGTTCATCACCGAACGCGCCTGCTTGGTGTAGTCCTCGTTGAAGAAGGACTTGTCCGCGTCCTTGATCGCCTTGGCAATGATGTCTTCGAGCGGAGTGGCCATGCCCCGGTGTGCCGGTCGCGGTCGTTCGTGATGGGGCGGACACGGTGTCACAACGCGGGCGCTGTTGCAATTCCATTGGGAACCGCATACCTCAAGCCCTCTTCGCACCGCATATCACAGGGATTAACCGCCATGGGCTACACAGTCGCGGTCGTCGGCGCCACCGGCAACGTCGGCCGGGAAATGCTGAACACCCTCGCCGACCGCCGCTTCCCGGCCGACGCGGTGATCGCCCTGGCCGCCGACAGCGCGGTGGGCAAGGAAGTGTCCTTCGGCGAGGACGCGGTGCTGAAGGTCGAGGACGTCGGCCGCTTCGACTTCAAGGGCGTGGACATCGCTCTGTTCGCCGCGGACGCCAAGGTTTCGGCGGCTCATGCGCCGCGCGCCGCGGCGGCGGGCGCCGTGGTGATCGACGCCAGCCCGCAGTTCCGCATGGACCCCGACGTCCCGCTGGTCGTTCCGGAGGTCAACGCCGACGCGCTCGCCGGTTACGCGAGGAAGAACATCGTCGCCAGCCCCGGCGGCGCGGCCATCCTGTTGGCCATGGCGCTGAAGCCCCTGCACGAGCAGGTCACGGTGAGCCGCGTCGTCGTCTCCACCTACCAAGCGGCCTCGGACGCCGGCAAGGAGGGGATGGACGAGCTGTTCAGCCAGACCCGCGCCATCTACGTGAACGACCCGGTGCAGAAGTCCGTCTTCTCCAAGCAGATCGCCTTCAACGTCATCCCGCACATCGGCCCCTTCATGGAGGACGGCGCGACGCGGGACGAGTGGGCGATGAACGTCGAGACGAAGAAGATCCTCGACCCCAAGATCAAGGTGAGCGCGACCTGCGTCCGTGTCCCCGTCTTCATCGGCCATTCCGCCGCGATCACCATCGAGTGCGTCGAGCCGGTGACCGCCGAGGAGGCCCGCCGCATCCTGCGCAAGGCGCCGGGCATGCAGGTGATCGACCAGCAGGAGAACGACGGCTACATCACCCCGGTCGAGATCGCCGGCGACGACCCGGTCTTCGTCAGCCGCCTCCGCGAGGACTACACGGTGGACAACGGCCTGTCCTTCTGGGCGTCCACCGACAACCTGCGCAAGGGCGCCGCGCTCAACGCCGTGCAGATCGCCGAGCTGCTGGTGAAGGAGTATCTCGACGCGTGATCCCGATCCGTTCCTCCCGCCCGGACGACGCCCCGGCGCTCTTTGCCGTCTGGCTCGCCGCGGTGCGCAGCACGCACGACTTCCTGAGCGAGGAGGACATCGGCTTCTACGCCGACCTCGTGCGCGACCAGTATCTTCCGTCGGCGGCGCTCATGGTCGCGGTGGACGGCGACGACCGGCCGGTCGGCTTCCTGGGCATGAGCGGGTGCCGGATCGACACGCTGTTCGTCGATCCGGCGTGGCACGGCCAGGGGATCGGCCGTGCCCTGGTCGCTTACGCGTTGGACAGCGGGCAGGGACTGACGGTCGACGTGAACGAGCAGAACAGCGCCGCACGGGCTTTCTATCGGCGCCTCGGCTTCCGGGAAATCGGGCGCTCCGCGCTGGACGACAGCGGCCGCCCGTTCCCCTTGCTGCATCTCGCCCTCGATAGCTCCGGCCAAGGCGGCCCGACCGGAGCCTGAAGGCTTACTTGACGAACAGCCGATACAGCGCAGAGTGGTCCAGCCCGCCGTCGCCCTGCTCGGCCAGCAGCTCGAACAGCTCCAGGCTGAGGCCCAGCGCGGGAAGCTGGATTCCGGACTCCTCCGCCAGTTCCTCCGCCTGTTTCAGGTCCTTGATCTGGGTGACCACGCGGCCGCCCGGCGTGAAGTCGTCGGAGACCATGCGCTGGCCGTGCAGCTCCAGGATGCGCGACTCGGCGAAGCCGCCGCGGATGGCGTCGCGGACCTTGCCCGGCTCCACCCCCGCCGCCTTGGCCAGCGCCAGCGCCTCGGCCACCGCGCCGATGCTCAGCGCCACGATCACCTGATTGGCCATCTTGGCGACCTGCCCGGCCCCGCTGTCACCGACATGGGTGATGCGCTGGCCCATCGCCTGGAACAGCGGCAAGGCGCGGGCGAAGGCCTCCTCCGTGCCGCCGGCCATGATGGTCAGGGTGCCGGCCTCCGCCGCCACCGTGCCGCCGGACACCGGGGCGTCCACCCAGTCGGCGCCCCTGGCGCGGACGGCCTCGGCCAGCTTGCGGGTCGCCCCGACCGCCGTGGTGCCCATGTCAATGACGAGATGGCCGGGCCGCAGCGCGTCGATCAGGGATGCTGCCACCGCCTCCACCGCCACGGTGTCCGACAGCATCAGCACGATGGCGTCGGCGCGGGCGGCGACCTCGGCGGGTCCGGCGGCGGGGCTCATGCCCTCGCCGGCCAGTTCCTCGACCGGGCCGGGGCTGCGGCTGCTGATCACCAGGGCCGCACCGGCCTTCGCCAGATTGCGGGCCATCGGCCGGCCCATCAGGCCCAGCCCGATGAAGCCGACCGTACGGTCCTTGAGGTCTGCCATGTCCCTGGCCGCCATGTCCCCGGCCGTCACAGGCGGGTGTGGCGCGCCCGCGCGCCGCGTTCGATGGCGGCGGCGCACAGCCGGTCCACGCCCAGCTTGTGCCGGATCAGCTCCAGCATCCGCAGTTCCTCCTGCGAGGCCGACGGATCCGCCGCGGCGATGTCGCAGGCGAGCGCATAGGCGGTCTCGGACAGCTTGGACGGAATGGCCTCCTTGACGATCTGGAGCGTCGTCTCCAGCCCGTCGGCGTCGGCCAGCAGGCCGGAGCATTCGCGGGTCACATCGGTCAGCCGGTCGATATCGAAATCCTTGAAGATCGGCAGGTAGCGGACGTTTTCGCCGATGGCCTCAAGCTCCGCGTCCGTCATGTCGCCGTCGCACGCCGACACCAGCACCATGACGTAGATGAGCGCGCTGTGATGGTTGATCATCGAAACTCCTGCGGAAAAAGGGCCCCGCCCAATCTTGCCCGCCCCCCGCGCGCCGTCAAGGGAGGGAGCGCCGTCAAGGGAGCTATGCCCGCGACGGACGGGTGGGTCCCTCGACAGGGGACGGGTTGCCCCTTAAGGTCGGGTCCCATGTCGGTGGTCTTCAACGTGGCGCTCCCGGTCTTCGCCATCATCCTGGCGGGCGTCCTTTCCGGTAAGGCGAAGCTGCTCGGTCCCGCCTCGTCGGAGGCGCTGAACAAGTTCGTCTACTGGATGGCCCTGCCGCCGGTGCTGTTCCTCGGCACCGCGAAGCGCTCGCTGTCGGAGATCTTCAACGGCCCCTTCATCGGCGCCTTTCTCGGCTCGATGCTGGCGGTCTACGCGCTGGGCGCCCTGCTGGGCTGGCTGATCCACCGGGAGCGCACGCAGATCCAGTGCATGCAGGGGCTGAACGCCTGCTTCTCCAACACCGGCTACATGGGCATCCCGCTGTTCCTGGCGGCCTTCGGCCCGGACCGTCTGGCCCCGGCCATCCTCGCCACCGTCATCATGAGCGCGATCATGGTCGGCATCGCGGTGATCTGGCTGGAGTTCGCCAACAGTCAGGGCGGCGGCATCGGCAAGGCACTGCGCGACGTCGGCCGGGCGCTGCTCAAGAACCCGCTGATCATCTCCACGGCCCTGGGGCTCGCCTGGTCGGTCTTCCTGTCCGGCGTGCCGGTGCCGCGCCCGATCGCCATCTACTGCGACCTGATGGGCGCCTCCGCCGGTCCCTGCGCCCTGTTCGCCATAGGCCTGTTCCTGGCGACCCAGAGCCTGAAGGCCAACCTGCTGGAGGTCGGCTGGATCAGCGCCCTGAAACTGGTGGTGCAGCCGGCGCTGGCGTGGTTCCTCATCCAGACGCTGTTCCCGCTGGACCCCTTCTGGGCCGGATCGGCCATCATCCTCGCCGGGCTGCCCACCGGCGCCCTGACCTTCGTGGTGGCCAGCCAGTACCGCATCTATGTGGAGCGCACCTCCGCCGCGATCCTGATGTCCACCATCGCCAGCGTGGTCACCCTGTCCTTCCTGCTGGCCACCTACGCGCCGCCGCTCTGAACCTTGGCTTGCGGTCGTCTGGTCGCGCTCGCCTCTTCAGACATTCATTTTTCTTAAAAGAAAGAAACGATTTGAAAAGCGGGAGGCAGCCTCCCTGCGTCATTCTTGCGTCTTTCTTAAGATTTGCTGTTCAATCATTTGATCACGGCAAATCCAGCGCCCAACGCGAGGGCGCTGGTCTGCCGAATCCTTTCGTTCAGACTCATAACAATCGACCGCCGCCGCATCGTTTCGGGGGAAAGAGATACGCGCCATGTCCATGCTGAGTTCCATGACCATCCGGACCAAGGTGGTCGCCGCCACCGTCTGTGTCCTGCTGATGTCAGTCGCCCTGGGACTGTTCGCCGTCGACCGGCTGAGCACCGTCAACCACGCCGCGGAGGAAATCCGCTCCAACTGGCTGCCCAGCGTCACCGCCATCGGAGAGATCGACGGTGCGGCCAACGATTACCGCATCCTGGAGGCGTCCCACATCCTGGCGCTCTACCCGGCGGAAATGGCCGAGGTCGAAAAGGAGATGACCACGGTTCTGAACCGCCTGGCGGAGGCCCGGCGGAAGTATGAGCCGCTGCTGGCCCCCGGTTGGGAAACCCAGACCTTCAGGCGCTGGGAGGCGGCTTGGGATGGCTATCTGAAAATCAGCCAGGGCAAATTGCTTCCCCCCTCACGAGCCAACGAGAACGAGAAGGCCACAGGCATCTACCGGGACGAATCGCGCAAGGCGTTCGATGAATGCTCCGCGCTCGTCAATGACCTGACCACCTCCAACGTCCAGAACGCCACGAAGGCGGCGGACTCGGGGCGGGCCACCTATGTCGGAGCGCGGAACTGGATTCTGGGCGCCATCGCGTTCGTGGCGGTCCTCTGCCTGTTCGCCGGCATCGCCATGACGAAGTCGGTCGCCCGGCCCATCGTCGCCCTGACGTCCATCATGGACCGTCTGGCCAGGCGCGACCTCGGAGTCGCGGTGGAGGGCGGCGCCCGCCAGGACGAGATCGGCGCCATGGCCCGCGCGGTGCAGGTCTTCAAGGACGGCCTGATCGAGGCGGAGCGCCTGACCGCCGCCCAGGCCGCCGAGGAGGAGAACAAGCGCCGCCGCACCGAGCGGATCGATTCGCTGATCCGCAACTTCGACGGCGCGGTGCACAGCGTCCTGCAGACCGTGGGCGCCGCGGCGTCGCAGCTCGACACCACCGCCCGCAGCATGACCGACATCGCCGAACACACGCGGGCCGAGGCGGGCAGCGCGGCGGCGGCGGCGGAGCTGACCTCCGCCAACGTGCAGACCGTCGCCGCCGCGTCGGAGGAGATGGCCGCCTCCATCACCGAGATTTCCCAGCAGGTGTCGCAGTCGGCCGGCATCGCCGGCAAGGCGGTGGACGAGGCGGACCGCACCAACGCCACCGTGCAGGGGCTCTCGGAAGCGGCCCAGCGCATCGGCGACGTGGTGGACCTGATCCAGAACATCGCCGCCCAGACCAACCTGCTGGCTCTGAACGCCACCATCGAGGCGGCACGGGCGGGCGAGGCCGGCAAGGGCTTCGCCGTCGTGGCGAGCGAGGTCAAGAGCCTCGCCAACCAGACCTCCAAGGCGACGGAGGAGATCGCCCAGCAGATCGGCGCCATCCAGGCGGCCACCGGCGGGGCGGTCGGCGCCATCCGCGGGATCGGGGCGACCATCTCCTCGATCAACGACATCTCCTCCTCCATCGCTGCCGCCATCGAGGAGCAGGGCGCCGCGACCCAGGAGATCAGCCGCAACGTCCAGCAGGCGGCGCAGAGCACCCAGGAAGTGACCAGCAACATCGGCCGCGTGTCGCAGGCCGCGACCGAGACCGGCAGCGCAGCGACCCAGGTGATGTCGGCCTCCGGCGACCTGAACCAGGGGGCGATGCGCCTGAAGAGCGAGGTCGAGAACTTCCTCGTCGCCATCAAGGCGGCCTGAGCATTCTGCAACCGGAACCGGTGGGCGGCCGCGGGACCGCCTACCGGCGGCCCCGCCACGGCATGGGCTCCGGCGTCCCGCGTCTCCTCATACTTTCGAAGAAGCGCGCGGCAATCGGTTTGACAACCGGCGGCTGTCACGGCACTCCATGACCCTCACTGGTCATTGTTTCATCAACAATACAAAATGGAGGAGCCGCCATGCTGGGCATCTATGCGCAGCACGCGCAGACCTATTTGCTTGTCCTGATGATAAGCACGACGCTTTTCTTTGCCCTGCCGATTTTCATCGCACCGCTCGCCTGGGCTCGACTGATGCTGTGGCGCATCCCGCAGGACACCGACCTCGCCGTCTATTTCGGCCGCTGCCTCGGGGCGTTCATCCTGATCGTCGAGTTCCTGATGTTGCGCGGTGCGACGACGGTGGAGGCGACCGCCTATGCCTTCGACATCCTGTTCGGCGTGTTCGGGCTGATGCTGGCGGTCCATGTCTACGGCGCCATCCGGCGCATCCAGCCGATCACCGAGACGCTGGAGATCGGCTTCTGGGCGCTCCTGCTCCTGCTCAACACTTGGTTCTACCCCGCCCTTCCCGCCTGACGGAATCGCGGCCCACTACTATGGTCCCGCCGCTGTTGCCAAGCCGCCGCTGCCCGTATAATGTGCACCGCGCATCAAGAGTTGAGCGGACGCTCAACGCCAACCTGCTTACCCGAGCAAGGTGGCGTCCCGAAGGGGGATGTGGCCGGACCGGCAATCAAACGGGGTTCGCCATGACGTCTGTTCCGACCGATGCACCGACAGCGGAGCCGGACGAGTCATGCCCATCAGGATCCCCAACGATCTTCCCGCCTTCACCGCCCTCCAGACCGAGGGCGTCATGGTCATGCAGGAGGCTGACGCCATCCGGCAGGACATCCGGCCCCTGCGCTTCGGCCTGCTCAACCTGATGCCCGACAAGATCCGGACCGAGACGCAGATCGCCCGCCTGCTGGGCAACACGCCGCTTCAGGTCGAGCTGTCGCTGATCCGGATCACCAACCATGTGCCGCGCAACACCGCGGCGGACCACATGAGCGCCTTCTACCGGTCGTGGGAGGACGCGCGCCGCGAGACGTTCGACGGCTTCATCATCACCGGCGCCCCGGTCGAGACGATGCCCTTCGAGGAGGTCTCCTATTGGGACGAGTTGTGTTCGGTCTTCGACTGGACGCAGAGCCACGTCCATGCCTGTTTGAACATCTGCTGGGCGGCGCAGGCTGCCGTCCATCATTTCCACGGCGTGCCGAAGCATCTTCTGCCGCGCAAGGCATCCGGCGTCTACCGGCACCGCAACCGCGCCCCCGCCTCGCCCTATCTGTGCGGCCTGTCCGACGGCGTGCCCATCCCAGTCTCGCGCTGGACCGAGGTGCGCGAGGAGGACCTCCCGGCGGAAAGCGGCCTGCGCGTGCTTCTCGACGCCCCGGAGACCGGCCCTTGCCTGCTGGAGGACGCCGCCCACCGCTCGCTGCACATGTTCAACCACATCGAGTACGACACGGACACGCTGCGCAACGAGTATGTCCGGGACGTCGCCAAGGACGCGGCGACGCCTGTTCCCCAGGGCTATTTCCCCGACGACGACCCGAGCCGCCCGCCCGAAAACCGGTGGCGGAGCCACGCCCATCTGCTGTTCGCCAACTGGATCAACCAAATCTACCAGACGACGCCCTTCGAGCTTTCCCGCATCGGCACGGCCGGTTAGGCGGCCGTCAGGGCGACCGAACCGCCCCGTCACCCTCCCCCACCGGCGGCACAGCGTCGTCCATCTGCAAGGCGAGCCAGAGCAGATGCGCCGCGGCGGACGGGCTGACGCACGGCGGACGGGAGCCGCTCCCTCCGCCGTCCTCCCCCACCGCCGCCAGACCATACAGGGCCGCCACCAGATTGCCCTTGGCGCGGGGCGACAGGCGCCGACCCCGGTCGGCCAGTCCCTGCTCCACAAGGGCGATCGCCTCGCTCAACAGCGCGAGGTCAAGCACCGGCCGCGGAAGGGCAGCCTCCCGCGGCGGAAGCGGAAGGGCGCCGTCGCCGGACTCCAGGCGGCCGGCCACCGTCCGCATGCTGCCCCGGCCGGTCAGCAGCCAGTTCATGTCGATGCCGAGGGCGGCCAATTCCGACAGGGTCTCTCCCTTCGGCAGCTTGCCGTTCAACTCGTAAGACTGCCACGTGTTCTCCCCGAGACGGAACCGGCGAGACATTGTTTTCTGTGTCTCACCGAGAAATTCGCGCACGGTCTTGAGTCGATCCCCAAGCTGCACCATGCCGGTTTCTCCCAGGCCTGGAGAGGAATCCTCCATTTCCACGGTGAATTTGCTTCCCACGGCGCCCCGCTCGCGACGAGGCCAATCGTCGGTTGCACGTTTTCTCATGTTGCGACGATACGTATTGTCGTGTAGAAAACGCTGGGATACGCGGTGCGCAGCACTTTTACGCATGGATACGACATGGCCATTCTCGGTGTGCGCTCCATTTATTCCGCCTTCGGTCCAGGCTCCGCGGGGCCGCCGGCCAAGGCCCGCACGCGACACTAGAAACCGTGTGCCCCGAAGGGCGTCCAGGTTCTGCACCGGTAGAGTAGCGAAGTCTCCTTCACCGCTCGCGGGAACAAGGCGGCCATGATGACTGTGGGACGCCAGTTTCTTCCGGACCAACGTCTTCGGAAGCGTCCCACGAATCTCTCCGCATGGCCGCCCCTTGGCCACCGACCAATCCTTCAACTTATCGCAGAACATGTAAGCTTTTGCATTGCCCATCCGCGCGCCCATGCGGCCGGGCGTGCGGAAGCATGTGAGGCATCCCTCCACTGTCACACAATGAACAATTTTGCCGCAACCGGTTCATTGCGAAATTGATCGTTTTCAACGAAGAAAAACAAAAATACAAAATCCTCCTTTGGTGAAAGCGCGAGGAAACCGATCACCTTCACGACAGAAAAGAGAAAAACAAACCATGAATGACATCAGCGTCAGAACAAAAACCTTCGCCGTTTTTGCATTTCTATCCCTGCTTCTCGCTGGAATTGGAACCCTCGGAATCAACCGCCTGTCGGTGGTTAACGACAGCTCGACGGAGATCGCCACCTTTTGGATGCCGCGGGTCGTGCAGGTCAACACCGTGAACGACGCGGTGTCGAACTTCCGCATCCTGCAAAGCGCCCACATCCTCAGCACCAGCGAGCCGGAAATGGCCGCGGCGGAGAAGAGGATGGACGAGATGGAAGCCAGCATCGCCAACGCCCGCCGGACCTACGAGGCAACGCTACGCACCGCCGAAGGGCGCGGGTTGTTCGCCCAGTTCGAGCAGCAGTGGGCGCAGTATTTGACGTTGCAGCGTCAGATCACCGCCCTGTCGCGGCGCAACGAGAATTCCGCCGCCAACGCCCTGTTCCGCGACGCGGCCGACAAGGGCTTCCAGGAGGTCGGGCGGACTCTCGACGCCATGATCGACCACAACAACCGCGGGGCCGCCAAGGCGAGCGACGACGCAGACGCCGTCTACGCCCAGTCCAGCACGATGCTCATCGTCGCGCTGCTCATCGGCATCGCCGTCTGCCTGGGCGGTGCGCTGATGATGATCCGCGGGGTCTCCTCGCCGATCGGCGCGATGACCGAAGCGATGCGCCGGCTGGCCGGTGGCGACAAGACGACGGCGATTCTCTTCGCCAACCGGGGCGACGAGATCGGCGCCATGGCCACCGCGGTCCAGGTCTTCAAGGACGGGATGATCGAGGCCGAGCGGCTGGCCGCCGACCAAGCCGCCGACCAGGCCGCCAAGCTGCGCCGGACCGAGGCGGTCGAACGGCTGATCGCCTCCTTCGAGGAGCAGGTCGCCGACGCGCTGCGCAACGTCGCCGCCGCCGCGACCGAGCTGGACACCACCGCCCAGAGCATGGCGGCCACCGCCCGCCAGACCAACGACCAGGCGGCCAACGCCGCCGCCGCCGCGGAGCAGACCAGCGCCAACGTGCAGACGGTCGCCAGCGCCGCGGAGGAGATGTCCAGCTCCATCGGGGAGATCGGCTCGCAGGTCACCCGCTCCACCGGCATCGCCGGACAGGCGGTGCAGGAGGCCGGGCGCACCACCGACTCCGTGCGCGGGCTGGCCGACGCCGCGCACCGCATCGGCGCCGTGGTGCAGCTCATCACCAACATCGCCGGCCAGACCAACCTGCTGGCGCTCAACGCCACCATCGAGGCGGCCCGCGCGGGCGAGGCCGGCAAGGGCTTCGCCGTCGTGGCGTCGGAGGTGAAGCAGCTCGCCAACCAGACCGCCCGCGCGACGGACGAGATCGCCTCGCAGATCCAGGCGATCCAGGAGGCCACCGCCGGCTCGGTCGGCGCCATCGAGGGGATCGGCCGCACCATCGCGGCGATCAACGAGATCTCCACCTCCATCGCCGCCGCGATCGAGGAGCAGGCCGCGGCGACCAACGAGATCTCCCGCAACGTCCAGCAGGCGGCGATCGGCACGCGCGAGGTGTCCAGCAACATCGCCCAGGTGACCGAGGCCGCCGGCACCACCGGGGCCGCCGCCCATCAGGTGCTGGGTGCGGCCGGCGGGTTGGCCTCGCAGGCGGAGAACCTGCGTCGCGACGTGGAGAGCTTCCTGGCGGCGATCCGCGCCGCCTGAGGCGCTGTCCGGTTCCTGCGGGGTCTCACCAGCCCCGCAGGAATTCCGCCGTCGCCTCCACCGCCTCCTTGATGCCGACGCGGCGGACCTCCACACCCTCGGGGAAGGCGCCGAACAGGCGGCTCGGCATCATCGGGTCGAGCAGAACGAACACCCCGGTGTCGTCGGCCCGCCGCACCAGCCGGCCGAAGGCCTGCTTCAGCCGCAACCGCGCGATCATGTCCTCGTAGCGCCGCCGCCCGAAGGCGTCGCGCCGGGCGCGGTGCAGGATGTCGGGGCGCGGCCAGGGCACCCGGTCGAAGACGATCAGCCGCAGCGAGCGGCCCGGCACGTCCACCCCGTCGCGCACCGCGTCGGTGCCGAGCAGGCAGGCGTGCTCCTCCCCCCGGAAGATGTCGATCAGGGTCGCCACGTCCAGCGGGTCGACATGCTGGGCGTAGAGCGGGACGCCGGTGGCGTCCAGCGGCTCGACGATGCGGTCGTAGACGGCGCGCAGCCGGCTGATCGCGGTGAACAGCCCCAAACCCCCGCCCCCCGCCGCCTGGAACAGCGTGCGGTAGGCCGACGCCACCTGTCCCAGATCGTCCTTGCGCACGTCGGTGACCACCATCACCCGCGTGCGGTTGGGATAGTCGAAGGGTGAGGGCACCTGGGCGCGCAGCGCCGGCTTCGGCAGATGGCTGGCGCCGCAGCGGTCCTCCGCGGCCTGCCAGTCCATGGCGGTGTCGCCGGTGCCGTCGGTCAGCGTGGCGGAGGTCACCACCATCCCATGCGCCGGCCCGGCCAGCGCCTCGGCGAAGGGAACGGTCGGGTCGATCCAGTGGCGGTAGAGCCCGACATCCACGTCGCGCCCGTCGATCCGCTCCACCGCGAACCAGTCCACGAACTGCGCCGGGGTTTCCACCGGCAGGGTCTTCAGCATGGCCCGCCACGCCTCGACCGTCAGCACGCCGCGCCGGGTCAGGCTGCGCGCCATGGCGTCGATGCGCCGCCGCTGGTCGCTGTCCAGTTCCGCCGTCTCGTCCTCCAGCCTTGCCGCCAGCCGCTTGGCCAGCCCGGCCAGCGGTTCCGCCAGCCGGACCAGCGCCGCCTCCAGCGCCTCCGCGGCGTCGAGCAGCCCGTCCACCGGATAGGCCTTGTCGGCCTCCAGGCTGTAGGGACCGCCTTGCCCCGCCGTGCGGGAATAGACCTGACGCCGCGCGGCGAGCAGAAAGGCTTCGGTCGGCCCCTGCGGGTTGTCGGCGGACAGCCGCGCCGCCCAACCCTCCGCCGGCAGGACGCGGGCGCCCAGCATCACCGCGTCCATGAGCTCCTGCGCCTGTTCGTCGCTGGCGACCAGATCCTCGATGCGGCGCTTCAGCCCGCGGGCGCGGCTGCGCCCCGTCTCCTCGGCCCCCAGCAGCCAGCGCCGCAGCTCCTGGGTCTCGCGCCCGGTCAGATGCCCGGCGAAGGCGCTGTCCGCCGCGTCGAAGACATGGTGCCCCTCGTCGAAGACGTAGCGGGTGGGCAGCGTCGGCTCCTCGCCGCCGCCGAGCGCCGCCTGCACCATGACCAGCGCGTGGTTGGCGATCACCACGTCAGCCTTGCGGGCGCGGCGCACGCTCTTCTCGATGTAGCAGCGGGCGTAATGGTCGCAGGCGGAATAGATGCACTCGCCCCGCCGGTCGGCGAGGCCCAGCGTTCGCCCGCGCCCGGCGATGTCGACCAGCCAGCCGGGAAAATCGCCGCCGGTCAGGTCGCCGTCGCGCGTCGCCGCCGCCCAGCGCGCCATCAGCCCCACCCCAATGGCGTGGTGGGGCTGCATCGGCATGCCGCGGACGGCCTCCTCCAGGTTCAGCAGGCACAGGTAGTTTTCCCGGCCTTTGCGCAGCACGACCTTGCGCGCCTTGGTCGCCGGCTCGGGGTAGAGGCGGTCCAGCTCCGCGTCGATCTGGTGCTGGAGGTTGCGGGTGTAGGTCGAGATCCACACCGTGCCGCCGTTCTTCTCCGCCCACACTGTGGCCGGCGCCAGATAGCCGAGCGTCTTGCCGACGCCCGTTCCGGCCTCCGCCAGCACGACGTTCGGCGTGTCGGGCGCGGGGCGCGGGGCGAAGGCGGCGGACACCGCGCTGGCGTAGTCGGCCTGCTGCGGACGCGGCTCGGCCACCTTGCCGGGCACGCTGGCCGACAGCATCACCGACAGCCGGCGCCGCGCCTCGTCCGGCTCCACCGGATGATGGGCGGGCGGCGGCTCGGGCGGGCCGTCCTGCCATTCCTTGATGCGGGTCCAGACGCGCAGGCCGGCGCGGCCGGCCCCCTTCTCCGGCCCGTCCGGCTTGCCCAGGGCGGCCAGAACGGCGGGCGCCCACAGCCAGCCGGCGCGTCCCATCTCCCAGGCGAAGGCCACGGGGTCGGAGGCTTCCTCGCGCCCCGGCGATCCCAGCAGGCCAAGCAGCTTGCGCACCGCCCGGTGAAGGGCCAGCGCGTCGTCCTCCAGCCCGTCGGGGATCGGCAGGTCCAGCGCCTCGGCCAGACCGCGCGGGGTCGGCACGCAGAAGCGGGCGGGCAGGACGAAGGCGAACAGCTCCAGCAGGTCGAAGGCGGCGAAGGGCTCGGTCCCCAGCCGCCGCGCCATCGCCCGCGCGTGGCAGACCAGCGGCGGCTGGCGGCGCGCCCGCTTCGCCGCAGCGGCGGGCGGCAGTTCCTCGACCTCGCCGTCGCCGGTCAGCAGAACCACGCGCCGCGCGCCGGCGACCAGTGCCGGCGCGTCATCGAGGCTGAAGGACGGGAGGGAGGGCGCCGAGGTCAGATCCATGGCGCGCAGTATAGTGGTCCCCGTCGCCGCAATGCGAGCAAACCCGTGTTGACCGATCGGCCCGCCCCCTCGAAAGTGCTCCCCCGTCCTTGAGCGTCACAGAGGAGAGGTCGAGCGCATGCGGTTTCCGGTCCGGCGTCTGCTGAGACTCCTGATGGCCCTGGCCGTCGCGCTGGTGGCCTTCAGCATCGGCTGGGTGGCGCTCTACCGCGTGGTGCCGGTGCCGGCCACGCCGCTGATGCTGATCCGCGCCGCCGGAGGGTCCGGGCTGGAGCACGACTGGGTGCCCATGTCGCAAATTTCTCCCCACCTCGCCCGCGCCGTCATCGCGTCGGAGGACACGCTGTTCTGCGGCCATGGCGGCTTCGACTGGGCGGCCATCGAGGGCGCCTTCGAGGACAACGAGGAGGGCCGGCGCCTGCGCGGCGGCAGCACGATCAGCCAGCAGACCGCCAAGAACGCCTTCCTCTGGCCGGACCGCAGCTGGACCCGCAAGGGGGTGGAGGCGTGGTTCACCCTGCTGATCGAGACGCTGTGGCCGAAGAGCCGCATCCTGGAGGTCTATCTGAACAGCGTGGAGTGGGACGACGGCGTCTACGGCGCCGAAGCCGCCGCCCGCCACCATTTCAAGAAGCCGGCGTCGGCCCTGACCCGCCGCGAGGCCGCGCTGCTGGCCGTCGTCCTGCCCAATCCGCGCAACTGGTCCCCGAACCCGCCCGGCGCCTACGTGGCGCGGCGGGCGGCGGTCATCGAACGGCGCATGGCGGTGGTGGAGCGGGACGGGCTGGCCGATTGCGCGCGTTAAGTCCCGACAAGCCCCACTCAACCTGAAAACTTGTTAATCGACCATCAATACAGCCGGTGGTAAGTTGCCCCGATTGCCCTGCATGGGCTCGGAGTGGTCCGGCGCGCCGACACGCTCCGTCATTGGCAAGCCTCGGCAACGGGAGGGCCGCCTGATGAACGTCATGGAGCCATCGGTGGGTGCGGCTCGGCAGCCGACCACCTTGTTCGCGACGACACCGTCCGCTTCCAAGGCGGCGGGAACTAAAGATACGGCCGGCGGCTCCGCAAGCGCGCGCGATGCGGCGGCCGTCGTCACGCTGTCGGAGACGGCCCAGGCATCCCTGGTGACCCAGACGGCACCCCAGACCGCGGGCAAGAAGGATTTCGCGACCGTCGCCAAGGACGCGCGGGCGGCCATCGACGCCAAGTACGCGGAGCTGGCCGCGAACGGCAAGCCGATGGACTACATGCACGCCACCCAGGAAAGCTGGGACACCGTCTATGGCGGGCTCGACCGCCGCTCCCTCTTCGCCATCGCCAGCAACAGCGACGGCAGCTTTTCCAAGGACGAGCAGGACACCGCCCAATCGATCATGTCGCAGCAGCAGGGGCAGGCCATGATGGCCGCGGACCCGACGGGCAACGATCACGCCGCCCGCTTCCGGGCCGGCGTCGCCTTCCTGGAGGGCGTCAGCGACGAAGAGAAGGCATCGGCCAACTGGGCGGTCCAACGCGCCGCCAACCAGTTCGGCTATGAGCAGACGATGCGGAGCAGCGACCGGGAACCGGACGATCTCGACAGCGAGAGCCCGCTGGTCGCCATGATCAAGGGCGCGATGGATCGTCTCAAGGACAAGTCGCCCGAGGCCGTCGCCACCGGCGGCTATGTCAAGGATCTGAAGGACATGCCTCTGTTCCGCGACGGCGTGCCGGTGGTGGCGGCCGGCCCTGGTCCGTCGCTCGACATCCGGGCATGAGGGCCTACGCCCCGCCCCCCGACATGCGGAGGCTGACCACCCCCGCGACGATCAGCAGAATCCCGGCCAGCTTCAGGAAACTGAGCGACTCGCCGAACACCCACACCCCGATCGCCGCGATAGCCGCGGTGCCGACCGCCGACCAGATGGCGTAGGCCACGCCGACCTCGATCTCGCGCAGCGCCTGGGCCAGCATCGCGAAGGCCACCAGATAACAGGCCACCACCGCCAGGCTGGGCCACAGGCGGGTCATGCCGTCGGACATCTTCATGGCGACGGTGCCCACGATCTCGAAGGCGATGGCGACGGACAGAAACAGCCAGCTCATGCGGGTCCTCGGCGGGTGATCCACATCCAGAAATGCGCCCGAACCGCGGTGCGGACAAGCGCGGCGCCCGTTGACGGACGGCGCGGTCCGCCCTAGGGTCGCTGCCTTTCTACATATCCGTCGAGTTTTGAAGGGGCTCTACCATGACCGGCGAGCGGGAATTGGCGTTGCAGGCGAAGGCGTGGCCGTTCGAGGAGGCGCGCAAACTGGTCGCGCGCTTCGCGAAAGAGCCGCCGGCCAAAGGCTACGTCCTGTTCGAGACCGGCTACGGTCCGTCGGGCCTGCCGCACATCGGCACCTTCGGCGAGGTGGCGCGCACCACCATGGTCCGCCAAGCCTTCCAGCGGATGAGCGACATCCCGACGAAGCTCTTCTGCTTCTCCGACGACATGGACGGGCTGCGCAAGGTCCCGGACAACATCCCGAACAAGGAGCTGGTCGCCGCCAGCCTCGGCAAGCCGTTGACCCAGGTCCCCGACCCGTTCGGCACGCACGACAGCTTCGGCGCGCACAACAACGCACGCCTGCGCGCCTTCCTCGACAGCTTCGGCTTCGAGTACGAGTTCCAGTCCTCCACCGACTGGTACAAGTCGGGCCGCTTCGACGAGGCGCTGCTCGGCGTGCTGCGGCGCTATGACGAGATCATGGCCGTCATGCTGCCGACGTTGGGCGAGGAGCGCCAGCAGACCTACAGCCCGTTCCTGCCCGTCTCCCCCTCCACGGGGCGCGTGCTGCAGGTCCCGGTGCTGGAGCGCGACGTGGACGCCGGCACCATCGTCTTCCAGGACGAGGACGGAAAGAAGGTCGAGGTCCCCGTCACCGGCGGCCATGTGAAGCTCCAGTGGAAGCCCGACTGGGGCATGCGCTGGTACGCGCTGGGCGTCGATTACGAGATGTACGGCAAGGACCTGATCCCGTCGGCCGAGCTGGCCGGGAAGATCGTCAACATCCTCGGCGGCACCCCGCCGCAGGGCTTCAATTACGAGCTGTTCCTCGACGACAAGGGCCAGAAGATCTCCAAGTCCAAGGGCAACGGCCTGACCATGGAGGAGTGGCTGGCCTACGCCCCGCCGGAGAGCCTCGCCCTCTACATGTTCCAGAAGCCGAAGTCGGCCAAGCGCCTCTACTTCGACGTGATCCCGCGAGCGGTGGACGAGTATCTGGCCTTCGTCGCCAAGCTGCCGGTGGAGGAGCCGGCCAAGGCGCTGGAGAACCCGGCTTGGCACATCCACAACGGCACGGCGCCGGCGGTGCGCTCGGACGTGTCCTTCAACCTGCTGCTGAACCTCGCCGGGGCGGCGAACGCCGAGACCAAGGACGTGATGTGGGGCTTCATCAGCCGCTACGCGCCCGAGGCGACGCCGGAGAATAGCCCCTTCCTGGACAAGCTGGTCGGCTACGCCGTTCGCTACTACCAGGATCAGGTGAAGCCGACGAAACGCTTCCGCGCCCCCACCGACGCCGAGCGCGCCGCGCTGGAGGACCTGCTGAAGCGTCTGGACACCATCCCCGCCGACGCGGCGGGTGACGTCATCCAGAACGAGGTCTTCGCCGTCGGCAAGGAGCACGGCTTCACCGAGCTGCGCGCCTGGTTCCAGGCGCTCTACGAAGTTCTGCTCGGCCAGACCACCGGCCCCCGCATGGGCTCCTTCATCCAGCTCTACGGCCTGGACGAGACCAAGGCGCTGATCCGCGAGAAGCTGGCCGCCTGAGCACCGTCCATCGGCCTTTTCCCCTCCCCCGCGCCGCGGCCCGCCGCAGGGGAGGGTTTTCCCAGCGGACCGGCAAGCCTCACGAACAATCCGCCCAGCATGCAAACCGCCTTCAAGGAAGGTGGCGCCCAAGGGCATGCCCGGATGGATGTCGCTCAGCATTCGACGAGACTTCACCCGCCATAGTTCCGGTCACAAACAATATTCCCAATCCGATCGTTTGCGTTTCCATCATCCGCCCGTTCGGCTCGAATGTGTGCAAACGGTCGAAATCCTGCCCACCCGCTGGGCAAACAACATTTTATTCCCGCATCGCCATGCGCATACCGCACCGCACCAATACCAACTTGGTATTACCATCCGCCAAGGTCGAAGCCTATGATCTGCCCCGTTACTGCTTTTGCAGTGCGTTTCCTCCCTAAACTCTTCAAGGCCGCGCCCCATCGGGGTTGCGGCCCTTTTTCTTTTCAACCTTCGCTTTTCGACGCTTTGACAGCATCAACCGATGGCAGGATTGGCGGCGCAGGGTATAGTTGCGCACAGCGGACGCCGGTGACAAGTTCGGCCCCATTAGCGGCCCGTTAACCGGCCCGTCGTTGGATATCCGGATGCAGCCACGTCAGGCCCCACCCTCCGATCACGGGGACCACCGTCCCGGCGCGGCCCGCTCGGCGCCGCGGGTCCACCCCTCCGCGGACGACGGGGTGGACCCGGACTTGCTCGGCTATCTGTTCGACGATTCTCCCCCCGCTCCTCCTGTGCTGGAACCGGCGCGCCGCCGCGTTGGCACGGCGCTGGTCGAATCGCGGCGGGCCGGGATGGGCGATACCGGGGTTCGCGCGCATTTGGCGCGCAAGCTGTGCCGGCTGCTGCCCGACCTGCCCCCGGACCGCCAAGACAAGGCCACCGCCACCGCCCTGCGCACGTTGGAGCGGCTGGCCCGCGATCATGCGGCCCATGTGCGGACGGCGCTGGCCGGGGCTTTGAAGGACGTCGCCTGCGCTCCGCCCGCCGTGGCGCGCACGCTGGCCCGCGACGTCGAACGCTCCGTGGCGGAGCCAATCCTGCATTGCTGCACCAGCCTGACCGACGAGGACCTGCTGGAGATCATCGCCAGTCCCCCCGCGGGCTGGGCGCTGTCGGCCATCGCACGGCGGCCGGCGGTCAGCGAGCCGCTGTCCTGCGCCATCGTCGACACCGGCGATGCGGAGGCCACGGGCGTCCTGCTGGACAACGACGGCGCGGTCATCCCCGAAGACCGGCTGGAGGATCTGGTGGAGCGTTCGGGCGGCCATCCGGATTGGCAGGCCAAGCTGGCCGGCCGCCCCGCCCTGTCGCAACGGCTGGCCCTGCGGCTGGCGGAGTTCGTCGACGACTCGGTGGCCGACCTGCTGCGCCGCCGCACCGATCTGGACGCGGTAACCGCGGCGGAGGTCGCCGCCGTGACCCGCCGCCGCGTCGCCTGGGTCGAAGGGCGCGATCCCGCCGAGTCGCCGGGGCGTCGCGCCGTCCGTCTGCACCGGCAGGGCGCCTTGGACGAGACGGCGCTCGGCGACGCCCTGTCCTGGGAGGAAACGGACTTCGTCCGCGCCGCCCTGGCCCTGCGCGCCGCCGTCCATCCGGGAATCGTGGACGACATCCTGCGCTCCGGCGATGCCCGCGCCGTCACCGCCCTGGTCTGGCGCGCGGGCTACTCGATGCGCTGCGCCATGCGGGTGCAGGTCCGTGCCGCCGGTATCCCGCCGCGCGCCGTGCTGAACGCCCGCCAGGGCACCGACTACCCGCTGCCCGCGGCGGACATGACCCGCCACCTCGCGCTCTACGGCGTCCGTTCCTGACGCCGTGGAGCGCTGTCCACGTTATTTCCCTTACTGGATCTCCAGCGGCCGGCGCGCCGGGGCACGCCGCGTGTCGGGGGCCAGCGTCGGATCGTTCTGATACAGCGGGCGCGACGGATCGGTGTCGATCAGTTGCGGTGGGGTGACGATCTCCTCGCCCGACCCGGAATCGAACTGGATCACCGCCATCCGGCGCACATCCTCGCATAGGGCGCGCTTGCGCAGGGTCGCCGGGTCGCTCGGCCCGTCGAAGGCCACCAAGGGCACCACGATGCCGCTGCGCTCCCCTGGCGGGACGGAGGTGTACACATAGTTCGACACGGGCCGGCAATACAGGATGTCGGTGGCCGACGGGGTATTCACTGGAGCGCCGGCCGCCGCCTCGCCCGGCGGCGCACTGGCCAATGGAGCCTTGGCCAGTGCGGTCTCATAATCTGCGACGGTTTGTCCCAAGGCCGCGCCGCCGCTCCCCAGGGCCAGCGTTACGGTCAGGCAAAATGCCGGTGCAAAGCGAATCATGGTTCTTCCCCCCATCCCAAACGGCCTTGAAAACCTATCCAAAGAATAGTGCGCCGCACCCGCAACACCAAATTCCTGTTTGCCGTTGCGGCCATTCGCCGTAATCGATTGCACAGTTCCGCGCCCCGTGCTTGCGGTCACGCTTGCCCTCGGGCCGGAATCGCGCTAGGAACCGCCCTCGAAATCTCAGGGCGCTGGACCCCTAGGACGCTACACTCAATCGGTTCTGTCCTCCGCTGAATGGGGGACGCTCACGCTTAGGGAAACGCTCCATGGCTCGCAAGAAGATTGCGCTCGTCGGCGCCGGCCAGATTGGCGGCACGCTGGCTCTGCTCGCTGCCCAGAAGGAACTCGGCGACGTCGTCCTGTTCGACATCGCGGAAGGCATGCCGGAGGGCAAGGCCCTCGACCTGGCTGAGACCTCGCCGGTCGAAGGCTTCAACGCCAAGCTCAGCGGCGGCAACGACTACTCGGTCATCGAAGGCGCCGACGTCGTGATCGTCACCGCCGGCGTGCCGCGCAAGCCGGGCATGAGCCGCGACGACCTGATCGGCATCAACACCGGCGTCTGCCAGACCGTCGGCGAGAACATCAAGAAGTACGCCCCGAACGCCTTCGTCATCGTCATCACGAACCCGCTGGACGTGATGGTTTGGGTGCTCCAGCAGGCCTCCGGCCTCCCGCCGGAGCGTGTCGTCGGCATGGCCGGCGTGCTCGACTCGGCCCGCTTCCGCTACTTCCTGGCCGACGAGTTCAAGGTGTCGGTCGAGGACGTCACCGCCTTCGTGCTGGGTGGCCACGGCGACACCATGGTCCCGCTCGTCCGCTACTCGACCGTCGCCGGCATCCCGCTGCCGGATCTGGTCAAGATGGGCTGGACCACGCAGGAGAAGCTGGACGCCATCGTGCAGCGCACCCGCGACGGCGGTGCGGAAATCGTCAAGCTCCTGAAGACCGGCTCGGCCTTCTACGCCCCGGCCGCGTCCGCCATCCAGATGGCCGAGTCCTACCTGAAGGACCAGAAGCGCGTTGTTCCGGTCGCCGCCTACCTGACCGGCCAGTACGGCCAGAACGACCTCTACGTCGGCGTCCCGACGATCATCGGCGCCGGTGGCGTCGAGAAGATCATCGAGATCGAACTCTCCGCGGAAGAGAAGAAGATGTTCGATCACTCGGTCGACGCTGTGAAGCAGCTCGTCGAGGTGGTCAAGAAGCAGCAGGCTGAGAAGGCCGCCTCTTAAGGCGGCCTGTTTTTTGCCTGCGCGACGGCCTGCGGCCTTGTCGCCCCGGCGCGGACGGTTGAACCGTCCGCGCCGGGTGGTACAGTGACCGCGGACGTTCGCGCCAGCCGGCGTAAGGCTTCCTGAAGGACTCGTTCTCACGAAGACTTGCGCCCTGGCGCGTCCGCCAGCAGGAAACGCCTGCCCGATCTTCGCCCATCGTCAGCCGACCACACTCTGTCAGCCGACCATAAAAACAGATGGACGCCCGATGAACATCCATGAGTATCAGGCCAAAGGCCTGCTGAAGAAGTACGGCGTCGCGGTGCCCCGCGGCGGCGTCGCCTACACCCCGCAGGAAGCCGAGACCGTCGCCCGCGAGCTGGGCGGCCCGGTGTGGGTCGTGAAGTCGCAGATCCATGCGGGCGGCCGCGGCGCCGGCCGCTTCAAGGACAACCCCGAGGGCAAGGGCGGCGTCCGCGTCGTCAAGTCCATCGAGGAGGTCGGCAAGAACGCCGCCGAGATGCTGAACCACGTGCTGGTCACCAAGCAGACCGGTGCGGAAGGCCGCGAGGTCAAGCGCCTCTACGTCGAAGAAGGCGCCGACATCAAGCGCGAGCTGTATCTCGGCATGCTGACCGACCGCGCCACCGGCCGCGTCACCATCATGGCGTCCACCGAAGGCGGCATGGAGATCGAGGAGGTCGCCCACAACACGCCGGAGAAGATCGTCAAGGTCGCCATCGACCCGGCCACCGGCATCCAGGGCTACCACACCCGCAAGGTCGCCTTCGCGCTCGGCCTCGAGGGCAAGCAGGTCTCCGCCGCCGCCAAGTTCATCGTCGCCGCCTACCAGGCCTTCGTTGACCTGGACTGCGCGATCGTCGAGATCAACCCGCTGATCGTCACCGGCTCGGGCGAGATCCTGGCGCTCGACGCCAAGATGAGCTTCGACGACAATGCCCTGTTCCGCCACAAGGACGTCGAGGAGCTGCGCGACGAGGCCGAGGAGGACCCGGCCGAGATCGAGGCGGCCAAGCACAGCCTCAACTACGTCAAGCTGGACGGCAACATCGGCTGCATGGTCAACGGCGCCGGCCTGGCGATGGCGACCATGGACATCATCAAGCTGTACGGCGGCGAGCCGGCCAACTTCCTCGATGTCGGCGGCGGCGCCACCAAGGAGCGCGTCACCGCGGCCTTCAAGCTGATCCTCTCCGACCCGAACGTCGAAGGCATCCTGGTCAACATCTTCGGCGGCATCATGCGCTGCGACGTCATCGCCGAAGGCGTGGTCGCGGCCGCCCGCGAGGTGCACCTGCACGTTCCGCTGGTCGTCCGTCTGGAAGGCACGAACGTCGAGCTGGGCAAGAAGATCCTTGCTGAGTCCGGTCTGCCGATCCTGTCGGCCGACAACCTCGCCGACGCCGCCGAGAAGGTGGTCAAGGCCGTGAAGGAGGCCGCGTAAGATGGCTGTTCTCGTCGATAAGAACACGAAGGTGATCTGCCAGGGCTTCACCGGAGCCCAGGGCACCTTCCATTCCGAGCAGGCGATCGCCTACGGCACCAAGATGGTCGGCGGCGTCACGCCGGGCAAGGGCGGCACCAAGCACCTCGACCTGCCGGTCTTCGACACGGTGGCCGACGCGGTCGAGAAGACCGGCGCCAACGCCAGCGTCATCTACGTGCCGCCGCCGTTCGCCGCCGACGCCATCCTGGAGGCGATCGACGCCGAGATCCCGCTGGTGGTGTGCATCACCGAGGGCATCCCGGTGCTCGACATGGTGCGCGTCAAGCGGGCGCTGGGCAACTCCAAGACCCGTCTGATCGGGCCGAACTGCCCGGGCATCATCACGCCCGACGAGTGCAAGATCGGCATCATGCCGGGCCACATCCACAAGCGCGGCAAGATCGGCATCGTCTCGCGCTCGGGCACGCTGACCTACGAGGCGGTGGCGCAGACCACCGCGGCGGGGCTGGGCCAGACGACCTGCATCGGCATCGGTGGCGATCCGGTCAACGGGACGAACTTCGTGGACAGCCTGGAGCTGTTCCTGAAGGACCCGGAGACCGAGGGCATTATCATGATCGGCGAGATCGGCGGCGACGCCGAGGTCAAGGGCGCGGAGTTCATCCGCGACTCCGGGACCAAGAAGCCGGTCGTCGGCTTCATCGCCGGGCGCACCGCGCCTCCGGGCCGCCGCATGGGCCATGCCGGCGCGGTGATCTCCGGCGGCAACGACACCGCCGACTTCAAGATCGACTTCATGAAGTCCGTCGGCATCGCCGTCGCCGACAGCCCCGCCAGCCTGGGTTCCACCATGCTGAAGGTCTTCAAGGGCTGATAAAGCGGTAGGCGGGACCCCATATTCCCGCCGACTGCCGAAGGACCGGCGGCCCCCTGTCTCCTCCCGGAGATCCGGGGGCCGCTCGGTCCCAGCGACAAGCAAAAAAAACTCTCTGAGGGAACCGGGCAAACGCCCGAGGCAAACATATGTCCGCTAATCTGGAGAAGACCTCGTTCCTGTTCGGCTCGAACGCCGAATATGTCGCGGAGTTGTACGCGCGCTTCCTGAAGGACCCCTCCTCGGTGGATTCGAGCTGGAACGGCTTCTTCAGGGAGCTGGACGACGACTCCCGCGCCGTCCTGAACGAGCTGAACGGCCCGTCCTGGAGCCTGGAGGAGGGCACGCTCGCCAACGGCGCGCTCGACCCCGTCGCCGCCTCGCTGGAAAGCATCGGCGCCCCGGCCGCGACCAACGGCAACGCCGGCCTCGTCGCCCACGCCCAGCAGGTCTATGGCGGCATCAGCCACCAGCAGCTGCGCGCCGCGACGCTCGACAGCATCCGCGCGCTGATGCTCATCCGCGTCTACCGCGTGCGCGGCCACATGAACGCGCATTTCGACCCGCTGGGTCTCGAGAAGCGTGAGCCGCACCCGGAACTGGACCCGGCGACCTACGGCTTCGGTCCGGGCGACATGGACCGCCCGATCTTCCTGAACTACTCGCTGGGCCTGGAGACGGCGTCGCTGCGCCAGATCCTGGAGATCCTGCAGAAGACCTACTGCGGGAACATCGGCGTCGAGTTCATGCACATCCAGGATCCGGAAGAGAAGGCCTGGATTCAGGAGCGCATCGAGGGCGGCCGCAACCACACCGAATTCACGGTGAACGGCAAGCGCGCCATCTACGAGCGCCTGATCGCCGCCGAGGGCTTCGAGAAGTTCCTCCAGCTCAAGTACACCGGCACCAAGCGCTTCGGCCTTGAGGGCGGCGAGTCGATGATCCCCGCGCTGGAGCAGGTCCTGAAGCGCGGCGGCCAGCTCGGCCTCAAGGAGGTCGTCGTCGGCATGGCCCACCGCGGCCGGCTGAACATGCTGACCAACTTCATGGGCAAGCCCTTCGCCGCGGTCTTCTCGGAGTTCCAGGGCAACCCGTCCAGCCCGCAGGACGTGCAGGGCTCGGGCGACGTGAAGTATCATCTCGGCACCTCGTCGGACCGCGATTTCAACGGCAACATCGTCCACCTGTCGCTGACCGCCAACCCATCCCACCTGGAATGGGTGAATCCGGTCGTGCTGGGGAAGGTGCGCGCCAAGCAGGCGCAGCGCAACGACCTGGACCGCGAGCAGGTCATGGGCGTTCTGATCCACGGCGACGCCGCCTTCGCCGGCCAGGGCATCGTGGCCGAGACGCTGGGCCTGTCGGAGCTGCGCGGCTACCGCACCGGCGGCACCGTCCACTTCATCATCAACAACCAGATCGGCTTCACCACGAACCCGACCTATTCGCGGTCCGGCGTCTATTGCTCGGACATGGCGAAGATGGTCCAGGCGCCGATCTTCCACGTCAACGGCGACGACCCCGAGTCCGTCGTCCACATCAGCCGCATCGCCGCCGAGTTCCGCCAGAAGTTCAAGCGGGACGTGGTGATCGACATGGTCTGCTACCGCCGCCACGGCCACAACGAGGGCGACGAGCCGGGCTTCACCCAGCCGCTGATGTACAAGAAGATCCGCGCCCACGGCACCACGCGGGAGCTGTACGGCAAGCAGCTCGTCGAGGAGAACGTCCTCACCCAGGCCGAGTCCGATCAGATGATCCAGGACTTCATGAAGAAGCTGGAGGGTGAGTTCGAGGCCGCCAACTCCTTCAAGCCGAACAAGGCCGACTGGCTGGAAGGCAAGTGGTCGGGCCTGGAGGCCGCGAAGACCGACGACGAGCGCAAGGGCAACACCGGCGTGGCGATCGACGTGCTGCGCGAGGTCGGCAACAAGCTCTGCGAGTACCCGAAGGACTTCGCGATCAACTCGAAGATCGCCCGCCAGCTCGAGGCCAAGAAGAAGTCGCTGGAGACCGGCGAGGGCATCGACTGGGCGACCGCGGAAGCGCTCGCCTACGGCACGCTGCTGGTCGAGGGCAACGGCGTCCGCCTGTCGGGCCAGGATTCCGGCCGCGGCACCTTCTCGCACCGCCATGCGGTGATGTACGACCAGAACACCGAGAACAAGTACATCCCGCTGAACCATCTGCGTCCCGACCAGGGCCCGTTCGAGGTGCATGACAGCCCGCTGTCCGAGGCCGCCGTGGTCGGCTTCGAGTACGGCTACTCGCTGGCCGAGCCGCACAGCCTGACCCTGTGGGAAGCGCAGTTCGGCGACTTCGCCAACACCGCCCAGACCATCATCGACCAGTTCCTCTCGTCGGGCGAGTCGAAGTGGCTGCGCATGTCCGGCCTCGTGCTTCTGCTGCCGCACGGCTACGAGGGCCAGGGTCCGGAGCACTCCTCGGCCCGTCCGGAGCGCTTCCTCCAGATGTCCGCCGAGGACAACTGGCAGATCTGCAACCTGACGACCCCGGCGAACCTGTTCCACGCCTTCCGCCGCCAGATGCGCCGGCCCTTCCGCAAGCCGCTGGTGCTGTTCACGCCGAAGTCGCTGCTGCGCCACAAGCTGTGCGTCTCCAGCCTGTCGGAACTGGCCGAGGGCACGAACTTCCGCCGCGTGCTCGGCGAGACGGCGACGGACCTGCTGCCGAACGAGCAGATCCGCCGCATCGTCGTCTGCACCGGCAAGGTCTATTACGACCTGCTGCAAGAGCGCACCGCGCGCGGCATCAAGGACGTGGCGCTCGTCCGGTTGGAGCAGCTCTACCCGTTCCCCCGCTCCGCCCTGACCGAGGAGTTCGCCCGCTATCCGAACGCCGAGGTCGTGTGGTGCCAGGAGGAGCCGGAGAACCAGGGCTACTGGACCTTCGTCGACCGCCGTCTGGAAGGCGCCCTCACCTCGATCGAGCACAAGGCCTCGCGCCCCAGCTATGTCGGCCGTCCGGCCTCCGCGTCGCCGGCCACCGGCCTGCTCAAGCGTCACAACCAGGAGCAGGCGAAGCTTCTGGAAGACGCGCTCGTCATCCGCTGACTCGACGCCCAGGCGTAGAACAAGAAAGTACGAGAGGAACTTATGGCTACCGAAATCAAGGTCCCCACCCTGGGCGAGTCCGTCTCCGAGGCGACCGTTGCCCGCTGGCTGAAGAAGGTCGGCGACGCGGTCGCCGCCGACGAGGCGCTGGTCGAGCTGGAGACCGACAAGGTCACGCTTGAGGTGAACGCCCCGTCCGCCGGCACGCTGGCGGAGATCGTTGCCGCCGACGGCGCCAACGTC
The DNA here is from genome assembly GCF_022023855.1 of Azospirillum brasilense. NCBI lineage: Bacteria > Pseudomonadati > Pseudomonadota > Alphaproteobacteria > Rhodospirillales > Azospirillaceae > Azospirillum > Azospirillum brasilense. The sequence continues at coordinate 1,414,007 of NZ_CP059449.1, read as the reverse complement.
GGCGTCGGCGCCCTGCTGGGTGTCCTCGGCGAGGCCGGCGCCGCCGTGGCCGCTCCGGCCCCGGCCGCGGCTCCCGCCGCCGCCCCGGCCAAGACGGCCGCCCCGGCGGCGGCTCCGGCCCCGGCGGGCGCTGCCGCCCTGGCCGACGCCGGCCCGGCCGCCCGCAAGCTGGTCGCCGAGAAGGGCCTCGACGCCGCGCAGATCGCCGGCACGGGCAAGGACGGGCGCATCACCAAGGGCGACGTGATCGACCACGCCGCCAAGCCGGCCGCGGCCTCCGCCGCCGCGCCGGCCGCCGCGCCGCAGAAGTACCAGTGGACCGCCGGCACCGCGGGCGACCGCCCGCGCGCCGCGCAGGAGGAGCGGGTCCGCATGACCCGTCTGCGCCAGCGCATCGCCGAGCGTCTGAAGGAGGCCCAGAACAGCGCCGCCATGCTGACCACCTTCAACGAGGTGGACATGACCAACGTCATGGCGCTGCGCAACGAGTACAAGGACTTCTTCGAGAAGCGCCACAAGGTGCGTCTCGGCTTCATGTCCTTCTTCGTGAAGGCGGCCATCCAGGCGCTGAAGGAAATCCCGGCGGTCAACGCCGAGATCGACGGCACCGACCTCGTCTACAAGAACTACTACGACATCGGCGTCGCCGTCGGCACGCCGCAGGGTCTGGTGGTTCCAATCGTCCGCGACGCCGACAAGCTCGGCTTCGCCCAGATCGAAGGCAAGATCGGCGAGCTGGGCAAGAAGGGCCGCGACGGCAAGCTGTCGATGGACGAGCTGACCGGCGGCACCTTCACCATCTCCAACGGCGGCGTCTACGGCTCGCTGATGTCCACCCCGATCATCAACCCGCCGCAGTCGGCCATCCTGGGCATGCACAAGACCCAGGAGCGTCCGGTCGTCGTGAACGGGAAGATCGAAATCCGCCCGATGATGTATCTGGCCCTGTCCTACGACCACCGCATCATCGACGGCAAGGAGGCGGTGACCTTCCTCGTCCGCATCAAGGAGAACATCGAGGACCCGCGGCGCCTGCTGCTGGACGTCTGATCCGCACAAGGGAACTGCGGGGGCACCGTCCTCCCGCACCCGACCGCCGGGGACGAAAGCCTCCGGAACCTGAAAAATAAGGCGCCGCAAGGCGCCTTATTTTTTGCCGTCACGCCGTCGAACGCCCATCACACCAGCACGGCGGCGATCCGCGCGGCGGTGTCTTCCGGCTTCACCACCCGCTCGGCGGGCAGGCGCAGGGTCATGGTGGTGCCGGCGCCCAGCGTGCTGGCGCAGGTCAGCGAACCGCCGTGCAGTTCCATGAAGTTCTTGGAGATCGACAGCCCCAGCCCGGTGCCCTCGAACTGGCGGCTGGCGGAGTTGTCGGCCTGCCGGAAGGGCTGGAACAGATGATCCATGAACTCCTTCGGGATGCCGATCCCGGTGTCGGTCACCGACAGGGCCAGGGCGCCGTCCTCCTCGACGCGGGCGGCCAGGGTGACGCTGCCGCCCTCCGGCGTGAACTTCACCGCATTGGACAGCAGGTTGAGCAGCACCTGCTTGAACGCGCGGCGGTCCACCCAGACGGTGGGAAGGCCACCGGACAGGCCGTTGCGCAGGTCCACCCCGCTGTCGGCGGCACGGTCGCGGACCATGGTCAGGCATTGGGCCACCGCCTCGCAGGGGTCGATCACCTCTTCGGACAGCTCGTAGCGGCCCGCCTCGATCTTCGACATGTCGAGCACCGCGTTCACGATGTCCAGCAAATGCTTGCCGCTGTCGTGGATGTCCTTCGCGCAGGACTTCTGGCGCTCGTTCAGCTTGCCGAAGAACTCGCTGTCGAGGATTTCCGAGAAGCCGATGATGGCGTTCAGCGGCGTGCGCAGCTCGTGGCTCATGTTGGCCAGGAAGTCGGACTTGGCACGGTTGGCCATCTCCGCCTGACTCTTTGAGGCGAGCAGCTCGGCCTCCTGCTGCCGGCGCTTGGTGACGTCGCGGATGACGCCGACGAAGACGCGGCGCGGCGCGCCATTCTCCTCCGGCCCACCCTCCCCGTCGGGCCCGCCCAGCCGCAGCGCGCTGACCGCCAGATTCATCGGGAAGGTGCTGCCGTCGCGGCGCAGCGCCAGAACCTCGCGGTCGTTGCCGATGATGCGCGATCCGGCGTTCGGACGGTATTCGGCCATCGAGCGGTCGTGGCCGGCGCGGAAACCTTCCGGCAGCAGGATGTTGACGCTCTGCCCCACCACTTCCGCCTCGGCATAGCCGAACATGCGCTCCGCCGCGGGGTTGAAGGTCTCGATGATGCCGCGGGAGTCGATGGTGACCACCGCGTCCACCATGGATTCCAGGATGCCGCGGATGCGCCGGGAGGCGCGCTCCAGCCGGTTCTGGTCCTGCTCCCGCCGGGACTGCTGCCGCTCCACGTACCAGGTCAGCAGGGCGATCACCATGGACATGGCAAGGCCCATGGCGACCCACACCGCGCTGTCGCGCTTCCATTCGCCCAGCGCCTCGGCCTTCGGCAACGTCGCAGCGACGGTGAAGGGATAATCGGCGACGCGGCGGACGCTGGCGATGCTGGGGCGCCCGTCGGTGGGCAGCACGCTGTCCAGCGTCGCCGCGTCCCGTGTGCGCAGCGCGGCGTCGACCTCCGGCCAGTCGGCAAGGGTGGCGAGGCGTCGGCGGCCCTCGTCCCAGGGGCGGTGGATCAGCACCGTGCCATCGGCAAGCGCCAGGGTGACCGTGCCCTCCAGACCCAGCCGCAGTCCTTCGAAGCCGGCCCCGAGCCGCAACGGGTTGATCATGGCGACGACCACCCCGGCGAAACTCCCGTCCGGGTGGGACCAGCGACGGCTCATCGGAATGACATAGGTCCCGGGGAAGGCCATGCTGGGAATCGGCGCGCCGACGTGAAGCCCGCCGTCCGAGGCACCCTCGTCCCGGTGGACCGCGAAATAGGGCCGGTTGGTCAGGTCGAAGGCCGGCGGGCTGCTGTCGGCGGAGTGGTGCAGGACGCGCCCCTGCTCGTCCACCACGATCAAGCCGGAGACCGGGCCGATGGCGTCGCGCCGGTTGCGCAGAAGGGCGTTCACCGACGGCGCCGCCACAGTGCGGGCCTGCGGATGGGTGTCCAGGACGGTGACCAGATCGGACAGCAGCAGATCCACGCTGAACACCGTGCGGACGGCCTGCTCCTCCAGGATGCGGGCGAGGTTCCGGGTCGAGCGTTCAGCCCCCTGGACGGCCTCGGCGTGGCGCTGCCAGACGCCGTAGGCGATCATCGCGTTCACCACGACGATGAAGGCCACGCCGGACGCCCTCATCAGGAAGCGCACCGACCCCAGAACCTCGAACAGCCGCTCCCCCAATCCGGAGGGGGCCAATCCGGAGGGGCCCAGTCCGGCGGGCCCCATTCCAGAGGGCGGCGAGGTCGCGTCGCGAACCGGATTGCGGCTGGCCATGGCTGTGAACAACTCTCCGCACGCAGTACAACAGGGCCGTTGAGGGACCGCCCGCATGGCATTGCCCAACGTAAGACGGTACCGCCCCCGGCCACCGCCAATCTCGCGCGAAAACCATAATGGAAGTTTAACCTTAATGCATCAATGAACCCGATCAGTCGCACGAGCGATTGCCGCTTTGCCTGACGGTCTCCGGGCGTTAAGAATCCGGACGGGTTGGAGACGGTTGCGCAAAGGAACAGGAACGATGGACAGCCAGAAAGACCGCAAGGCCGCGATCCTTGCCGCCACGCTGTCGTCGCTGTGGACGGACACCGAACCCGCCGTGCGCGAGCGCGTGACGGCCATCGCGCTCGCCGACGCCGATGCGATCTCGGACACCTTCTACGCGATCCTGCTGGACCGCCCGGACAGCAACGCCTTCCTCAGCCACACGCTGGTCCAGGAACGGCTGCGCCCGTCGCTGGCGCGGTGGATCGGCGCGCTGTTCACCGCCTCCTCCGACGAGGCCATCGCGGCGGTGCTGGAACAGAATTACCAAGTCGGGCTGATCCACGCCCGCATCAACATCCCGCTGACGCTGGTCAACGCCGGGGTGCGGATCATCAAGAAGGAGCTGTCCGCCCGCCTGCTCGCCGCCGACCTCAGCCGCACCCAGACCGCCTCCGCCATCCTGTTCGTCGGCGAGTTGCTGGACACCGTGCTGGACAACATGCACGAGGCCTATCTGGGCGACCTGCTGGGCAACGTCCGACACCAGCAATCCCTGAAGATGTTCATGAGCGGCCCCAATCTGGCGCTGGAGGGCGAGCGGCTGAAATCGTCGCTGTTCGATTGGCTGCGCAACACGGTGGTATCCTTCTACGCGCATGAGGACAGCAACCACGCGAGCCCGCCGCCCATCGAATCCTCCGATTTCGGCCTGTGGCTGAACCACAAGGCGGAGCTGACCTTCGGCCGCGTCACCGAATTGGACCTCATCCGCGAGCGCACCAACCGCATCAGCGCCAAGGTGACCGCCGCGGTGGAGGGCGGCTGGATCACCCCTGCCTTCGTGAAGGAGTTGAACAACGACGTCACAGAGATCGCCTACGTCCTCGGTACCATCATCGAGAAGGCGATGGAGATCGAAAGCGGGCGCGACCCGCTGACCCGCCTGCTGACGCGGCGCTTCATGCCGGCGATCTTCCAGCGCGAGGTCGCCATCAGCCTGCGCCACGGCAAGCCTTTCGCCGTGCTGCTGATGGACGCCGACCATTTCAAGACGATCAACGACACGCTGGGCCATCAGGCGGGCGACTCCGTCCTGTCGGACATGGCGGAACTGCTGCATACCCACGTCCGGGCCGGCGATTTCGTCTTCCGCTATGGTGGGGAGGAGTTCCTCATCCTGCTGACCGAAATGGACGAGGCGGCGCTGCGCGTGAAGGCCGACCAGCTGCGCCGAACGGTCGAGGAGCACCGTTTTCACGGTGCCGGGAACGGGCTGCGGGTCACCGCCTCAATCGGAGCGGCCCTGCACGAGGGGCACCCGGATTACGAACACACCGTCCGCCGGGCTGACGCCGCCCTCTACGAGGCCAAGCGCCAGGGACGCAACCGCGTGGTGATCGTCTGAATGGTAATCGCCTGAGCGCATCTGTATCCCGGCATCGGGCGTTGCCCCGCAGGGATGCATCGGCTACGTAAGACCTTTCCCTGCCGAGACCCGCGAATTCCATGTCTGACGGACCGCTTTCGCTCTACCGGGCCCGCCGCGGCACCGGAACGCTGCGCCCCGACCCCGACCAGGAACTGGCCGCCGAGAAGCTCCAGAGCCTCCACAAGGCGCTGAAGGGCTACAGCCCACAGCCGGCCGGGAAGGCCGGCGGGGCGAAGGCCGGCTGGCTGGAGCGGTTCGGGCTGGGCCGCCCGCGCTCCGAACCGGCGGAGGCGCCGCAGGGCCTCTACATGTACGGCGGCGTCGGGCGCGGCAAGTCGATGCTGATGGACCTGTTCTTCGACACCGCTCCGGTGGAGAAGAAGCGTCGCGTCCATTTCCACGAGTTCATGCTGGAGGTGCACGAGCGCATCCACCAGCACCGCCAGTCGGGCAAGAGCAAGGGCAAGGACGCCGACGACGCCCTGCCCGAACTGGCCCGCGCGCTGGCCGACGAGGCGTGGCTGCTCTGCTTCGACGAGTTCCACGTCACCAACGTCGTCGACGCGATGATCCTGGGCCGGCTGTTCACCAGCCTGTTCGACCTCGGCGTGGTGGTGGTCGCGACCTCCAACTGGCCGCCGGACATGCTCTACAAGGACGGGCTGCAGCGTGAGCTGTTCCTGCCCTTCATCGCGCTGCTCAAGGAAAAGCTCGACGTTCTGGCGCTGGAAGGGCCGACCGACTACCGGCTGGACCGGCTCCAGGGCAAGCCCGTCTATTTCTGGCCGCTCGGCCCGGAGAGCGACGCCAAAATTCGCCAGACCTTCGCGACGCTGACCGACGGCGCCCGGGGCGAACCGACCCATTTGTCGGTCCAGGGCCGGAAGGTGGAGATCACCTGCGCCGCCAAATGCGTCGCGCTGGTGGATTTCTGGAGCCTGTGCGGCAAGCCGCTGGGCGCCGCCGACTACATCGCCATCGCGACGCACTTCCACACCGTGCTGATCCACGGCGTGCCGACGATGAAGGACGAGCTGCGCAACGAGGCCAAGCGCTTCATGACGCTGATCGACGCGCTCTACGAGCACAAGGTCAACCTCGTGGTCGCCGCCGAAGGCCCGCCGGAGCGGCTGTACCCCGAGGGCACCCACGCCTTCGAATTCGAACGCACGGTCAGCCGCCTGATGGAGATGCAGTCCGAGGACTACCTGCGCCAGCAGCATTTGACGTGAAGACCAACACAATAACGCACATTGGTGTCACGGCGGTGTCACGATGGTTGAGGGTGACCGTGTAGGATTAACACATTTCCCAAATGTTAAACCTAGAGGGTGTGGTGGAAGAGCCGTCCGCCACATGAGCTCGTGTCACTAGCTAATTCCATCTTCCCTTGAAAGAGTGTATCAGCGCTTATCCGTTCCGACGGGAACAAATGATCTGCGCATATGCTATAGGAGGTGCAAATGGCTCTCGCCCAAGCAAAAACCACGCCAACGGCCGCACCACGGGGCGAGAGCAGCCAGGAAATGCTGAAGCGCTCCCGTTCTAACGAGCTCTTTATTGCTATCGTTGGGCCGGCCGGAGCTGGCGTTGGAACCTGTGCTCTGGCACTGAAGAGCCTTTTGGAATCCGAGGTCGTAAACAGCACCCCCTTTGACGTAAAAATTGTGAAAGGGAGTGAAGTTATTCGGGAATGGGCGAACTCTAAAGGCCTAGCCCTGCCGTCGATTGCAGACGGTGGGCAAAAAACGCTAGACGCCATGGAAATGATGCAAGATCGCGGCGATGATATGCGGCGGATGACTAATGATCACGCGGCTGTCGCCCGCGCGATCATTAAAAAAATCATGGTTCTTCGCGCCGATGCAACGGGTGTCAAGGTCGAGGAGCAAGCACCCGTTATTCCTGATGGCAAACCAAGGGCGTTCATAATCGATTCCCTTCGCCACCCCGCCGAAGCTCATCTCCTCCGGCGCGTTTACCAGGACGCTTTTGCGCTAGTGGGTGTTGTATGTGCGCCGGAAGAGCGGGAACGGCGTCTATTAGAAAACTGCTTTCGCTTTAACGTTCGGTCGCAACCAGAGGCAAAAGAAAAAGTTGCGAAATTCATGGATCGCGACGCTGATGCACCTGACAAACATGGTCAGCATGTTACGGAAACTTTTCATGAAGCTGACTTCTTTGTTGATAATTCAGACAAAGCCCATCCGAACCAAACGAATATGAACGAGCCGCTGCGTCGTTTCGTGCAGTTGATGACTATGAACAAAGTTGTCCGGCCGACTATCGCCGAGACGGCAATGCACCACGCTCATTCTGCAAGACTTCGTAGCGCGTGCATGTCTCGCCAAGTCGGAGCCGCACTCGTTGATCCGCGCGGAAACATTGTGGCTACGGGCACTAATGAGGTGCCAAGAGCAGGCGGTGGGGTTTATGGCGAAGGATTCGACCGAGCGCAAGAACTACATGATTATAGATGTATTTTTCGCGAAACCCCATATTGCAGCAGCAATAAGGAACAGAACAACATCATTCAAGAGCTTTTCAAGGCATTTCCGGAATTGCTCAATATCCGCTCCGAAAAAGAAGCTACTGACGCTATCCGAAAAACCCGCGTAGGCGGCTTGATTGAATTCAGCCGGGCAGTGCATGCAGAAATGGACGCCATCCTTTCGGCTGCTCGCGTTGGTGTTTCCCCGGTTGGCTGCCGACTGTTTGTGACAACATTCCCCTGCCATTACTGCGCCCGACATATTGTCACAGCGGGCATTGATGAGGTGCAATACATCGAACCCTATCCCAAAAGCCGCGCAATGCACCTTCATAGTGACTCCATTGTGACCACGGAGGTAGGCTGGGCAGTCCCATCGCGCGCTCTGGCGCGTCAGGAGATTGATGACGAGCAAACGGCTAAGGAGGCCCGTGAGGCGGAACACGCTCGGGTTCTCTTCCGTCCCTTCACCGGCGTCGCTCCACGGATGTACGCCCGAGCCTTCCTTAAGGATCGAGACTACAAGGACAAGACCACTGGAGATATGCAGCTTGGCACACCGGATTGGGGTGGTCCTTGGGACCTTTTCCAAGTACCTTATACGAAGCTAGAGGCGGAGCTCTCCGAGGCATTTTGACCATGCACAGAGCAGCTATCAGGCTGGTGACGGAAAACGGCACTCCGGTGACCAACGCCGCTTCGGCTGGTCCCGACCCATATGTTTCGCCAGTCCAGCTTCCCTTATTCGATCCCGACGCCCCAGGTCGGCTCTTATGCTGTCCAATGAACGAATTGCATGGCAATACGTTCAGGAACGCTCTGAGTGCCTTGCGACCGCGGGCCGTCATCGATCTGCGTCCCTTTCCATATTTTGACTTGGTTACAATGGACCGCAACCGGGCCTACGCACTTTTCGTTAGCTGCGGAGCTTCTTATTTGCACGAACCACTAAACCTAAACGATCCAGCAGACCAAGCAGCTCGATGGTTGCTTCGCCGTTCTGTCTTTGAACTGCTCAATCGCGTAGTAAGGGACACAGGAAGCTCCAAGGGACCTTTTGCATTGCTGGTCAACTCTCGCAGAGACGTTGAGGCTCTCGAAGGATACCTCCCCGAACCGCCAGATGGCCGACGGATACGTTGGGCTATCGAGTCGGTATAACGGCTCTGCAGACTCATTCCGCCACGCTCGATGGAGAAGGTTTGAGATTTGGGCAGAGTTACAGGTGGTCAGACCGTGGATGAGCGAAGGGTGCTGACCTGCTCCCCTGAAGCTCCTCCGGTCTGAAGATCATCGGGACCTTGCGCGAGCAGGAGGCCGGCAGACCGACGGCGGAAACCTGCCGCAAGCTCGGCATCAGCGAGGCTACATTCTTCCCGTGGAAAGCGAAGTCCGGCGGGTTGGAGGTGTCGGAAGCCAAAGACCTGAAGACACTGGAAGACGAGAATGCCCGCCTAAAGCGCTTGCTGGCCGAAGTGATGCTCGATACGCGTTGCTCAAGGACTTGGCCGCAAGAAATGGTGACGCTTGCGGCGGGCGTGCGCCATTCTTGGAGAGGACCGCTCGTCAGTCCGCTACTGCTCCTGGCATCCCGATGACGCGCCGTTCCGGGCTCGGCTGCAAGAACTGGCGGCTGAGCGGCGCCAGTTCGGCTATCGGCGTTTGGGACTTCTGCTGACGCGCGAGGGTTTGGGAGTGAATGCCAGGAAGCCACTGCGGATCTACTGCGAGGAGGGTCTGCCGGTGCGCCGGCGCGGTGACCGCAAGCGAGCCCTAGGCACACGAGCCCCGCGCGCCGTGCCCTAGGGGCTGAACCAGCACTGGTCGCTGGACTTCGCCAGCGACGCCCTAATGACGGCCGCCACTTCCGCATCCTGGCGGTGGTGGACGACTTCACGCGCGAATGCCTGTGCCTAGTGGCGGACACCTCACTGTCGGGCCGTAAGCGGCCGGGAAACGCCCCTGAAGCTACGCAAGGCCGTTTTCCTTGTGTAATTTTCTTTTCCTGGATTTTGGCTTTGGCGGATCAGGCTCGGGGACTTTGACCTTTTTGATCGTTTCCTGTGCGGCGATACGGGCCAGCAGCCTAACGATCTGGAATAGCTTTTCCTGCACACGCGGAGGCAGTTCGCTAGAGCCCTTTCAGGAGTTACCGATTCAGGAGGAATTTACGGCGACTGGGCTGCGTGATTCACCGTCCTTGGCGGATGGAGGATCAGCATGGCCCGAGCCTACAGCCAGGTATTTGCGGGATCGCGTGTTGAAGGCGGTGGCGGATGGCCTGTCGGCCCGGCAAGCCGCTGCGCGCTACCAGGTTGGCATCGCCACGGCGATCGTGTGGGTGCGCCGGGCACGCAGCACCGGCGAGACGGCGGCGCGGCGTCAAGGCCCGCCGCGCGGCTCGAAGCTCGATGCTCATGCGGCGTTCTTGCTCGGTCTCGTCGCGGTGACGCCCCACCTCACCTTGGCCGAGTTGCAGGCGCGCCTGCGTGAGGAGCGCGGCGCGTCCGCCAGCATTGGCACGCTGTGGCGCTTCTTCGCCGCGCGCGGCATCACATTTAAAAAAAACCGCGCATGCGGCCGAGCAGGACCGCGCGGACGTCGCCGCGGCACGGGAGGCGTGGTTTGAGGCGCAGCCCGACCTTGATCCGACCAAGCTGGTGTTCCTCGACGAGACCGGCGCCTCGACCAAGATGGCCCGCCTGTACGGGCGTTGCGCCCGCGGCGAGCGGCTGCGCGCCGGCATCCCGCATGGGCACTGGAAGACCACCACCTTCGTCGCCGGTCTGCGCCTGAGCGGCTTCACAGCACCGATGGTGCTGGATGGGCCGATGACCGGGCGGTGGTTCCTGGCCTACGTCGAGCAGGTCCTGTGCCCGACGCTGCAAGCGGGCGATGTCGTGATCATGGACAACCTGCCGGCCCACAAGAGCGCGGCGGTGCGGGCGGCGATCACCGCCACCGGCGCACACCTCCTGCTCCTGCCGCCCTATTCGCCGGACTTCAACCCCATTGAGAACGCCTTCGCCAAGCTCAAGGCGCTCCTGAGGAAGGCCGCAGCCCGAACCAAGGAGGCCCTTTGGCAAACCATCGGCCAACTTCTCAATGAGTTCCCTCCCAACGAATGCGCCAACTACTTTACTGCCGCTGGCTATGAGCCGGAGTAACTGGAAAATGCTCTAGTAGTCATGGGATCTCCCTTGAGGGAAGATTAGGCTCCAGCGGCATGCTCTGGGCACGGTCACGGAACCAAATTATCCCCACTTCGCCATCCGGAGTAGCGGTCTCCCGGTGGAATTACTCACGGCACCGGGGGCTGGTCGTGACCGAGGACAACGAGATCAATGCAACCGAACGCGCCTTCGCCGCAGGCACCAAGTGCCATTTGGCGGCGGTGCGCGCGGCGTTGGCCTTGCCGTGGAGCACCGGACTGGTGGAACGGCAGATCAGCAAGCTGAAGACGGCCAAGCGCACGATAAACCTCGGCGGCTTCGATCTGCTGCGCCATCGTGTTCTCGAAGCCGCCTCGATTTCTTTCGGCGCTATGTCGTCCTCCAGACGTCCGGCGATCCACAGCGCGACAGGTCGTCGCGATAATTGCGCAGGAATCACCCCTCCTGCCCAGCGGGACGAATGGCGTAGACGCCGCTTGTTGCCTCCTAATCGCCGGAGCCGCCCTTCCCGCCGTTGCCTTCGCTGTCCATCGCCTCATTCCACCGAGAACACCTTCATCACCTCGTCGCCGAGGTGGTTGATGACCTTCACCGCGATGCGGCCGGACGAGGGCAGGTCGAAGGGACGGCTGGTGTCGCTGTTCAGGCTGGCCCAGGCGTCGGCATCGATCTCCGCCTTCAACGTCGTGCGCAGGGCCTTGTAGGGGTCGGACGCGCCCAGGAAATAGGCGTGGCGGACGAAGAAGCTCTCCTCGTTGTAATCGGTGTCGATGAACCAGACGGCGATGGTGTCGGGGCCGCCCGAGGTGATCTCGCCGGTGGAGGGATGGAAAACGTCGATGCCCTTGATCCGCACGCGCAGGCGACCGTCGGCGTCCTTCAGGATGTCGATGTCCGGTTCGCCGAACACGACGAACAGGTTGCCCGCTCCCGTCGTCTTCAGGTCGCCGCCCATGTGCAGGTCGGGGTTCATCCGCGCCTTCAATACCGGGATGCGGCCCAGCTTCTCGAAATCGGCTGAACGGGCGTCGTAGTTGAAGGCGCAGGCCACCACCACGTCAAACCCGGCGTCGCCCGCCTCGCGTGCCGCCGCCACCAGATCGGCGCGCGACACCGTGCCGAATTCAGGCCCAATCAGGATGCCCGCGCGGCGTTCACGCTCGCCCTCCATGTAGCGCCCTTCGGCGGCGATGAAGTCACCCGGCCAGGGGGTCAGCGACGTGAAGGCGATGCGGTCCTGCTTGTGCGCCTGCTGCACCCCGGCGGCCCGCAGATTGTCGAGGATCATCGCCGCGAAGTCGTCGGGAGCGAGGTCGGACGGCTTGCGCTTGCCCTCGGCCGCGTCGAGCAGGTCGATCAGTTCGTCGTCCTCGTCCACCGCCAGCACGCGGTGAGGCGACAGGCTCTCCACCGTAAAGGGACCGGCAACGCGGACCTTGTCCTTGTCGACATAGGGCTTGTCGTAGAGATACTCGAACTCGGCCTTGGCGGAGATCGAGGCGTCGATGTCGGTCTGGCGCTTGATGCGCAGCGTCCACCACTCGGCGTGGAGCGCCTTGGCCGCCTGCGGCCAGCCCTCCTCCGCCGCGCGGGGGATCTGCCACTCCTCCCAGCCGGTGCTGAGCGCCGCGTTCAGTTGGGCGCGCAGCGGCTCCAGGGCCTTCTGCGCCTCCTCCCAGATCACGTCGATCTCGGCGTTGTTGGCGATGGATTTCAGGGTGATGTGGGGCACCCGGTCATAGACGAAGCCCAGGCGGATGTCGCCGCGCGTCGGGGCGTCCTTGGGCGGGGTGCGGGTGATCTCGCCTTCCCTGATCTGGCCCTCGCGGCTGTCGGCCAGCAGGTAATAGGGATAGCGCGCGCCCATGATGCGGGCGCGGGCCAGCGCCAGCGCCACCCGCGAGGTGTCGATGGTGATCCACCGCCGCCCCCATTGCTCGGCGACATAGGCCGTCGTGCCCGACCCGCAGGTGGGATCGAGCACGAGGTCGCCGGGGTCGGTCGCCATCAGGATGCAGCGTTGAACCATCCGAGCCGCAGTTTGGACAATATATGCCTTGTCTTCTGCACGACTGGAAAATTTCACATCTCTCCAAATATTATTAATCGGAACAACTGGAAAGTCTTCAACAAAGCGCACATAGCTCAAACTGCTTCCACGTGCCTCAACTCGGCGCGCCATTACGAGGCGGGACATCCCCGTTTTATTGGTCTTCCACCTATTTTGCAGGCTTGGTCGGAAGACGCTGCCGTCAACTTGGACATCGAACCAAGATGCAGCACCCTCCCCTTTCTCGCGCCCCATACTCTGACTGGTCAAGTTATCCTGACGATAAATGCGCGCGCCGTTGGGGAGAGATTCATTGCCTGTTGCTTCATCATTCGTCATCCGTCGCCGAGACATATCCGACAATGCAATTCGACTATACTCTGCGAAGCCTGCTTGGCCCGATGCTTTATCCATCCAGGCTGGCCTATACTTCATGCGCGCCTTATCTCGCGCATACCACAGGATATAATCCGTGACGGGGGAAATATAATCCTGCGTTTGGCTGCTTGTTTTCTCAATGCTTACCTGCGCAACGCAGTTCTCATCCCCGAACACCTCATCCATCAGCGCCCGCACGCGATGCACGTTCTCGTCGCCGATCTGGACGAAGATCGACCCGCTGTCGGTCAGCAGGTCGCGGGCGACGGTCAGGCGGTCGCGCAGATAGGTCAGGTAGGAGTGGATGCCGTCGCGCCATGTGTCGCGGAAGGCGCGCACCTGCTCCGGCTCGCGGGTGATGTGGTCCTTGTTGCCGTCCTTCACGTCGCGGCTGGTGGTGGACCACTGGAAATTGCTGTTGAACTTGATGCCATAGGGCGGGTCGAAATAGATGCACTGGACCTTGCCGCGCAGCCCCTCGCGCTCCGCGAGGCTCGCCATCACGGCAAGGCTGTCGCCCAGCACCATGCGGTTGGTCCAGTTGGAGTCGTGGCGGTAGAACTCGGTCGCCACATCCTTGGCGGGCAGGCCGTTGAAATCGGCGAACAGGTCGAAATTGCTGCCCTTGGGCTTGTTCGCGTCGGCCCGCGCGCGGGTTTCGCGCTTCAGTTCCTCGATCAGAACCTTCGGGTGGACTTTCTCCTGGATGTAGAGCGGCGGGGCCTGGACGATCAGGTCCGACCAGTCCTGGTCATCCTTGCCGCGCCACACCAGTTGCGGATCGAGATCGCGGTTGCGCCGTTCATAGGCGACGCGCACGGGCGCCTTGTCGGCTTCGTCCATCACCGACTGCAACTCCGCCGTCGGGATCAGCCGCCGCTTGGCGTCCTTGTGCGTCAGCGCCTCGACCTCGATGTCTTTCTTCGCCATACCCGATGCGTTCCCAACTGGATCAATTCAATGCAACCCGGCGGTCGGACAAGCCGCCAGCCGGTTCGGTCGTCATTCGGCGGCCATGTCCATCATACCGGCGTCGCGCAGCAGATCATCCGGCGCGTCGTCGCCGTCCAGGCCAGCGATGTCGGCGCCCATGACGGGATGTCCGGTGGCCTTGGCGATCAGCGACAGCAGCCACCGCTCGCGGTCGGCCAGAAAATCGTCGAAGCGGTCGGCACGCAGCAGGGCGGGGTCGATGCCGTGCGAGCGCAGATGGCCGTCGATGACCGCCGGGGCCAGCGGGGGATCGCCCGGCGGCTTGCCGTTTTCCAGCTTGGCGATGTAGGCGGACGGCGCGACGCCGCCGATGATGCGGTTGGTGCGGTAGGACAGCGGCGTCTTGTTGATGATGGTATCGAAGATTTTCGCGTCGATGCCGCGCTGCTTGCACCATGCCTGCGGGAAGATGTGGTGGATGTCCACCGCCTCGTCGAAGAAGACGGTCTGGTCGTAATTCTGGCCGGACCGGAAATCCTGGGCGCCTTCCCGCATCAGAAGGGCGTGGATTCCCTTGTAGGCGGCGGACAGGCGGGTCCGCATCGTCTTGAGCCGGTCCGGCAGGAACACGCCGTCGGCGACCGTGGTCGGGGCGGCGCCACCTTCCAGCCATGCGGGCACCTCCATCACGTCCTTGGCGAAACGGGAGTCGGTGGCGGAGCCGTAGAGTTCGCCGAATATCCCGCACCAGAACCAGCGCGACAGCTTTTCCCGGTTGGCGGCATGCTCCCACCGGGGGCCGATCTCCGCCAGGATCGCGGCCATCGGCACCAGTTGCGACTGGTAGGGCAGATCGATGACCCGGTAGATGCCGTTCAGCCGCAGGAAACGCGCCGCCGTCTTGAAGCCCTCTTCGACAGCCGCACGGTGCGCGCGGTAGGCGTCCAGCGGCAACTCCAACAGCGATTGCCGCGTGGCGCGGACGGGGGGCAGATCGGCGTCGTTCACCCCCTCAGCCTTCGCCTGCTGCCGGACCTGCTTTGTGTGGAGCAGGGAAATCGCCTGAAGCAGATCGGTGCTCGACACCTTTTCCAGAATGCCGAAGGGTTGGTCGCCGACCCGGCCGAAGGTCTGAAGCCTCTGCTGGAGGCCCGGTTCCCCGTTATGGCCGAGCCAATCGTCCCGCAAGCGGAACCCCCTGGCGGCATACATCGACGTGACCAACTCGAAGGCGTCTAGGGGCTTGCCACCGGTGTTCACCTTCTCGAAGACAAGGCACACGGCCTCGTGGGAGGTGGTGTCGCCAAGCGCGATTACCGGAACCTGATAGCCCTTGATGTTCTGGAGCACGTCGTTCTTGAACTGCTTGAAGATTTCGCGCTTCGCCGATTCGCCACGGGCAATCCAGTAATCGCCATACGCCTCCTGCCATTCGTCCCAGTCGAAGGTCCGGTTCAGCGGGAACATCAGGGCGCCGTATTCCAACTCCGGCGTGGACAGGTCGAGAACGATCCGGCGGTTGAAATCGGCTTTGAGCGCCCGGTCTTCCGGCACGGTGACAATGGCGTCGATGCGGTCGAGACCAGGGGTCAGCGCCTTGACGATGTCGATGTAGAACCAGCGGCGAACCACCCGCTGTTTCGGTGTGACCGTCTTCACGACCTCGCGCCGCAAGCAGGTCTGGTAGAGTGAGGTCATCCGTTGCTGGCCGTCCAGCAGCAGTTGCTCCGGGTGCCGTCCTGTCGCCTCCGGCGGCGTGCCGTGCAAGGGGCGGCGGGCGAAGGTTTCCGCCGCGCCAGCCCTCATCTCCAGCGTCATCAGTGCGCCAACCGGAAAACCCAGCGATACCGACGCGATCAGGCTGAGGATGCGATCCTCGTCCCACACCCAACTGCGCTGGAAATCGGGCAACTGGATCTTGCCGGACTCGCAATCGGACAGAAGCTCTTCCAGCTTGATCGGGTTGGTCTTGAATGCGGTGGGCATGGCTGCTCGACTCCTAGGCGGCCTGTAACTGCGTGAAGGATTCGACCAGCGCCGCGAACGCTGTTTCCATCTCGTAGACGGCGGTGAATTCCACGAAGGCCCAGCGGCCGAAGTTGCCCAGGTTGTTCACCCCCGGCACCCAATAGGCGCGCATGGTGTCCGCCTTGTCCTTGGCGTCCTCGCCGCGATAGCCCTTCACCTCGACGATCAGGTTCAGCGGATCGTCGGGGCCACGTCCGTCATCGATGCGGACGATGAAGTCCGGCAGATAGCGGCGCGGGGTGGAGCCGTGGCGATAGGGCACCTCGAAGCCCAGGACGTGGTTCTTCACATAGGACAGGACGCGCGGATGGGCTTCCACCACCCGGCACAGTTCCATCTCCCAATCGCTGTCGCAGATTACCCAATTGACGTGGCATTTGCGGGGGTCGGTCTGCCAGCGCGTGGCCTTGGACGTGGTGAAGCTGACGAAGGCGGTGGAGCCTTTGGGGTTGTAGCTGTCGAGCACCGCCTTGACCGGCCGGTCGCCGACATGCGCCAGCGTGATGGCGGCGGTGATGCGCTCCGCCGCCATGTCGGCGATCTCCCGGTAGATCACCTGCGCCGGGTAGGTGCCGCCGGTGCAGCGCAGATAGCCGCCGTCAAGCCATTGCTTGGTGATCCGCTTCAACTGGCCGAACAGGTGGAGCTTCGGCTCCGCCCCCGGATCGCGGAACTTCTGGAACAGCAGATGGCGGGCCAGATGGAACAGGATGGTGGACTGGCGCATGTCCTCCAGATGGGCGACGGTCAGGTCCACGCCCTCGCCGATGATACCCCGGTTCTGGGTGACGGACGGGCCGACCAGATCGGGGTTGAGGTCGAGCACCGAGTCCGGGCCGAAGGCGGCGGTTAGCCGCTCCTCCGGCAGTTCGACGCGGTAGCCCTCGACGCGGGGGAAGGTGATTTCCAGCGCGTCGCGGTCGGGGCGGACCGCCTGGACCGTCACCGTCTCGCGCGGCTTGGCGGGCGGGGCGATGACCGGCTTGGCGTTGAAGTTGAAGGGCACGCCCAGCACGTCGGCATATTCGACGTTGAACAGCCCTTCGCCGTTCAGGTCGTAGGACTGGCGCCGCAGGGCGCGGCCGACCACCTGTTCGCAGAGCAACTGCGTGCCGAAGGCGCGCACGCCCAGCACATGGGTGACGGTGTTGGTGTCCCACCCCTCGGTCAGCATGGAGACGGAGACGACGCAGCGGATCGACTCGCCGAGCTTCCCCTTCTTGCCGACGGTGTTCATCACCTCGCGCAGCAGATCCTGGTCGGTGATCGCCTCGCCCTTGCGGATATCGCCGGTGCGCTCGACGATCTCGCGGCGGAACCGCTCGATCTCGTCGCCAGCCATGGCGCGGAAATCCTTGTCCAGCGCCTCGCCGGATTCCAACTGCTCGCTGTCGATCAGCAGGGTGCGCGGACGGGCCAGCCGGTTGCCGGACTCGTCGAAATTGCGGAACAGTGGGAGGCGTCCGTGCTCCAACGTCGCGGACCCGTCGGGGTTGGGGCGGTGGAAGCCGGAGATGTAGTCATGCACCAGCTTCGACGTGGCGGTGTTGTTGCAGACGACGATGAAGACCGGCGGAACGCCGATACCTTCATGCTCCCACAGGTCGAAGGTCTTGGCGTAATGGCCGTAGAGCGCCTCCAGCGCGGTCTGTAGCTCCACCGGGATCGCCAGCGGATCGAGCGTCTTGCCAGCACCACGCCCGGCCTTGGGCATGCGCTTGCCGATGTGGGTCCACAGGTCGCGGAACTTCGGCACGTCGGCGCCGGGGATGTTGTCGGCCACCGGCACGCGGGGCAGCTTGACGATGCCGCACTCGATGGCGTCCATCAGCGAGAAGTCGCTGACCGTCCAGGGAAACAGGGTTCCCTCGGCGTAGCCGGAGCCGTTCAGGAAGAAGGGCGTGGCTGACAGGTCGTAGACGGCGCGCAGGCCCAGCTTGCGCTTGACCGTCTCCAGCCCGGAAATCCACAGGCGAGCGGCCTCGTTGTTGCGCTTGGCCTCGTCCTTCTCGTCGCCTTTCAGCGGGGCGACATCATCGGTGCCGCCCTGTTCGGGAGGTTTTTCGCGGTAGCAGTGGTGTGCCTCGTCGTTCAGCACGACGATGCTCTTCAAGCCCATCAGGTCCGGCATGACGCGCTGGAGCATCTGGCCTTCGGTTTCCAGCGTGTCGAGGTCCGGGCCGCGCCCCTTCAGCAGCGCGCGCCCGACCTTCGAAACCTCCATGCGCTCGCGGCGCTTGAAGGCATGGTAGTTGGTGATGACGATCTTGGCCCGCTCGATGTCGGCGAGCATGTCGCCCGGAACGATCTCGCGGTTGCGGTAGTAGCTCTCGGGGTCGTTGGGGAGCAGCACGCGCAGCCGGTCACGAATAGTGATGCCGGGCGCCACGATCAGGAAGCCGCGTGAGAAGGACTTGGCGTTCGGATGGCGAACGGCGTTGACCGTCTGCCATGCGATCAGCATCGACATGACGGTGGTCTTGCCCGCGCCGGTGGCGAGCTTCAGCGCCATGCGCAGCAGTTCCGGGTTGGCTTGCTGGTTGGCGCCCTTGATGTGCTGCCAGATTTCGCCGCGCTGCGGGGCGACCTCGGTCAACCAGATCGCGGTTTCAACCGCCTCGATCTGGCAGAAGAAAGGGCGGACCCCCTGGAACGGATGGTGGCGCCAATGCTGGAGCAGGCGGGCGGTTTCCGGTGTGACGCCCCAGTCGTTGGGGTTCGGCAACCGGCGCCAGGATTCGACCTCGCTGCGGATCTTGTTGATGTAGGGGGTCGGGTTGTATTCCTGCCCGTCGTGCGTCAGGTCGGCAGTGTGGTCGAGGTCGAGGCTTGCCTGAGTCGAGCTGCGGCGTTTCTTCGTCTTCGGGATCGGGCTGATGAGTTCGGACCGGCGGCGATGCTCGACGATCCGGTTCGTCGGCTGGCCGTCAGCGTCCAGTTCCCAATGGCGTGCAGGGTAGGCATAGGGCGAGTTCAGGATCGGCCGCTCGAAAAACGCTTCGCTCATACCCCTGCCACCGGATTTGCCTTAATTGCGGCTGGAGCATGCCACCGCAGGAACTCCAAGGGCAAGTGCAACCGGCCGATGCAGTTCGCGTGCTGGTCGTTCCGACAGCCGCCGCCGTGGCCCTTGGGCCAAAAGCTCGGCCGCGCGCTCCAACCTGTGGCGGCAGAGTGCCGCGTTTTGACTGGGGGCGCCCTCAAGTTGCCCAGCGACGGATCTACATGTCACCGACCATATGCGACTTAAGCCAAGACTCCAGGTCGGAGCGGTCGTAAACTAATCGGCGCGCACTCAAGCGGATGAAGGATGGACCTTTTCCATTCTGGCGAAGTCGTTGTAATGTCCGAGTACTTAATCGGGTAAGCTCCGCCGCCTCATGTTCGGTTAGATAACGCTTCTCTTCAGATTCCGGATCGTCACTGTTCATTTGCATTGAGCTCCGGCGCAATCTGCCTGTCATCTCGGCGCTGGCGAAACCTCACCCCCTCGCCCCCGCCGTTCTCCGGGATGAATTCGATGCCGGCGTTCTCGAAAGCACGGCGGACGGCCGTCACGTTGTCCGCCGAACTACGTCCGGGCCCGATTGGCCCTTCCATACGTTTGATTGTCGGAAGGGATAGGCCGGTTGCTGCCGCCAAGTCGCTTTGGCTCCACCCGAGCAAACCACGCGCACCCCGCATCAATGCCGCCGTCATCATGCGCGAGATCCTTTTTGCACAGTTCATTATCCAAAATGGTTGACGCTTTTGGGCTAGTGTATTAGACATTTCGTATCACGTCACGTAGATACGGAAGCCACAGATGACCGATGCCCCCAACGCGCCTCACGGGCGTGAATACCCATACATTGCCATCGCCTCGCATCCCGATGCCCGGCTGATCGCCTTTGGCCTGCTTTGGGAAGATGCTGGCGCCGAGATCGAGATGCTGGAACGTCAGGGCGCCGCCCCGCAGAAGATGGACGACGCGCTGTCTCGGAAGATGGACATTACCGAGGCTATCGGCCACGCCACGTGCAGCTCGCCCGAAGGTGCCCGCATCCTCCTTCGGACCGCCGTTGATGCCGCGCACATCGAGCTTGGCGCCGAGCTGCCCCACCACTGGCTCTTGGTCAAGCGGGCGCTCGCGGCGCTCGATTGAGCCGTTTGGTGCGTCGCACCGCAACAGTCAGCCGAATCGACTAGGTAGGATTTTCGAAATTAGTAAGCTTTATCAAAGTGATGAAGAACCGCACCAGCGGTCAACATCAGTTTGTCACGAACTTCTAGTGTCAAGAAAAATCGTCCCTCCTGGCTTCCGCCGAAAATAACCCGCTCCCATTCAGAGGTCGTGACGACAGCCTTGGGCCATCCGAAACAGCCCGAAGCAGTTGGCAATCATGGAAACCACACCCCTCACTCTGAGCTTGAAGGAAACCTGTCTGAAGACGGGGCTGAGCCGCACGACGCTATGGAGACTCGCCAAAGCTGGCCAACTTCCCGTCGTTAAGATCCGAGGCCGTGTGCTGGTGCGTGTGGAAGCTCTGGATGCCTTCCTCCAATCCCAGGAGGTGCGGCATGAGGCAGCCTGATTCTGATGAGCGCCACCTTGAGCGGAAGGGCCTTAAACTACCCAACATCAAGGCCGCCACCCGCAATGTCCACCGGCCAACGGTGCAACAGCAAATTCACGGCGTCGTGCAGGAACTAGAGGCGTTGCCACAGCACCCGACGGCCGACCAGGTGCGAGCCTGCATCGACCGTCTGACCGCGATCTGCAACCGCATCGAGGGGCGCGCGTGATGCAGCTCACCGACCAGCAAAAGGCGCTCGGTCGCGCGCAGGGTGAGGCCACGGCGCGATTCATAGCCGATCCCTCGCCGATCAACCGGGCCGCGCTCATGCACGCCATTCGGCGCAGCCTGCGCGCGCTCTACGGCGACGACAAGAAGGCGATCCAGTTTCTGGACGACGCCTACCAACACTTCATTCTGGATGCGCTGGTGATCAATCACGCAGCGCATCCAGACGAATCCTCGGAGGTCGCATGATCACCGTCGACCTGCCGCACAACGAGCGGGTGGAACAGGCGCTGTTGGCGGAGCTGTTGACCGACAACAGCCGCGTGCCTTTGGTCGCCGACCGGCTCTCGGCCGATCATTTCTATGACCCGCTGCACGGCCGCATCTTCGCCGCTGTCATCGCCCTAGTAAACAATGGCGGCGAGGCCAACCCGACGACGCTGTGGGGGGTGCTGCGCCGCGCTCCGGAGGCGGCGGACGCGCCGGGTGGGGTGGATGCCTACATCGCCAAGCTCTACGAGGCCTGCGCCTTCGGCGACGTCAAGGGCTACGCCCGCGTGTTGGAGGACCTGT